>OZ242174.1:817500-1848999 GCA_965205685.1 Gammaproteobacteria bacterium
GGGGGACCATCCTCCAAGGCTAAATACTCTCTACCGACCGATAGTGAACTAGTACCGTGAGGGAAAGGTGAAAAGAACCCTGGTTAAGGGAGTGAAATAGAACCTGAAACCGTATGCATACAAGCAGTGGGAGCCCGCTTCGGCGGGTGACTGCGTACCTTTTGTATAATGGGTCAGCGACTTACTTTCAGTGGCAAGCTTAACCGCATAGGGGAGGCGTAGGGAAACCGAGTCTTAATTGGGCGCATCAGTCGTTGGGAGTAGACCCGAAACCGGGCGATCTATCCATGGTCAGGGTGAAGGTAAGGTAATGCTTGCTGGAAGCCCGAACCGGGTAATGTTGAAAAATTATCGGATGAACTGTGGATAGGAGTGAAAGGCTAATCAAGCTCGGAGATAGCTGGTTCTCCTCGAAAGCTATTTAGGTAGCGCCTCGTGTCTAACTCTAGGGGGTAGAGCTCTGTTATGGCTAGGGGGTTATCCCAACTTACCAAACCATTGCAAACTCCGAATACCTAGAAGTTCAATCACGGGAGACACACGGTGGGTGCTAACGTCCATCGTGGAAAGGGAAACAACCCAGACCGCCAGTTAAGGTCCCCAAATCACAGCTCAGTGGGAAACGATGTGGGAAGGCCCAGACAGCCAGGAGGTTGGCTTAGAAGCAGCCATCCTTTAAAGAAAGCGTAATAGCTCACTGGTCAAGTCGGCCTGCGCGGAAGATATACCGGGGCTAAGCTGTGTACCGAAACTGCGGATGCAATTTATTGCATGGTAGAGGAGCGTTCCGTACGCCAGTGAAGGTGAATCGAGAGGTTCGCTGGAGGTATCGGAAGTGCGAATGCTGACATGAGTAACGATAATGCGGGCGAAAAACCCGCACGCCGAAAACCCAAGGTTTCCTGCGCAACGCTAATCGGCGCAGGGTTAGTCGGTTCCTAAGGCGAGGCCGAAAGGCGTAGTCGATGGGAAACTGGTTAATATTCCAGTACTTCGTATTACTGCGACGGAGAGACGGAGAAGGGTAGACAATGCCAGCCAGGCGATGGTCGTCCTGGTTTAAGTGCGTAGGCAGAGGACTTTGGTAAATCCGGGTTCTCAATGTCGAGACACGATGACGAGCACCTTTTTAGGAGCGAAGTGGCCGATCCCATGCTTCCAAGAAAATCTTCTAAGCTTCAGGTAATACGGAACCGTACCGTAAACCAACACAGGTGGGTGGGGTGAGAATCCTAAGGCGCTTGAGAGAACTCGGGTGAAGGAACTAGGCAAAATAGCACCGTAACTTCGGGAGAAGGTGCGCCCTTGCCGGCGATCAATGTACATTGTGAACTGGCGGGGGTTGCAGTGACCAGGTGGCTGCGACTGTTTACTAAAAACACAGCACTCTGCAAACACGCAAGTGGACGTATAGGGTGTGACGCCTGCCCGGTGCCGGAAGGTTAATTGATGGGGTTAGTCCTCGGACGAAGCTCTTGATCGAAGCCTCGGTAAACGGCGGCCGTAACTATAACGGTCCTAAGGTAGCGAAATTCCTTGTCGGGTAAGTTCCGACCTGCACGAATGGCGTAACGATGGCCACACTGTCTCCACCCGAGACTCAGTGAAATTGAAATTGCTGTGAAGATGCAGTGTTCCCGCGGCTAGACGGAAAGACCCCGTGAACCTTTACTACAGCTTTACACTGAACTTTGGGCCTGCTTGTGCAGGATAGGTGGGAGGCTTCGAAGCAATCACGTCAGTGGTTGTGGAGCCAACCTTGAGATACCACCCTGGCATGTTTGGAGTTCTAACCCAGGCCCGTTATCCGGGTCGGGAACCGTGTATGGTGGGTAGTTTGACTGGGGCGGTCTCCTCCTAAAGAGTAACGGAGGAGCGCGAAGGTACCCTAAGCACGGTCGGAAATCGTGCGGTTTGTGCAAAGGCATAAGGGTGCTTGACTGCGAGACAGACATGTCGAGCAGGTACGAAAGTAGGTCTTAGTGATCCGGTGGTTCTGAATGGAAGGGCCATCGCTCAACGGATAAAAGGTACTCCGGGGATAACAGGCTGATACTGCCCAAGAGTCCATATCGACGGCAGTGTTTGGCACCTCGATGTCGGCTCATCACATCCTGGGGCTGAAGCAGGTCCCAAGGGTATGGCTGTTCGCCATTTAAAGTGGTACGCGAGCTGGGTTTAGAACGTCGTGAGACAGTTCGGTCCCTATCTACCGTGGGTGTTTGAGACTTGAAGGAAGCTGCTCCTAGTACGAGAGGACCGGAGTGGACGTACCTCTGGTGTTCCGGTTGTCACGCCAGTGGCATTGCCGGGTAGCTATGTACGGCAGGGATAACTGCTGAAAGCATCTAAGCGGGAAGCCCCTCCTGAAATGAGGTCTCACCGGGAACTTGATTCCCCTGTAGGGCCCTGGAAGACTACCAGGTTGATAGGCTGGGTGTGGAAGTCCAGTAATGGATGAAGCTAACCAGTACTAATTGCCCGTGCGGCTTGACCATATAACACTCAAGCAAATTGAGTGTGACAGGTAAAACCCAAACCTCGTCTAGTTGAATTCCAGATTACAGTTTGCCTGGCGGCAATAGAGCGCTGGTACCACCCGACCCCATCCCGAACTCGGAAGTGAAACGGCGTATCGCCGATGGTAGTGCGGGGCCTCCCCGTGTGAGAGTAGGACACTGTCAGGCGTCGATCCAAAAGGCCCCGTCTTCGAAAGAGGACGGGGCTTTTTTATTGAGGATTACGTACTTGACCAAGTGCAGGTGCGTGCCTGGATTGTGTCAATGCAAAGCCCTTTGTTCAAGGAAATCTAAGGATAGGAAGGAGCAAAACCCTGAACTGATCACTTGAAGATGAAATCAAGTATTGCCCACATGGAACCGCCTATTGCATTCACCACTATCTCGGCAAGGTACGTCAGTCCGATCGCGGCAAAGAACAGGAACACAAAGAAGGCGATCTGTGCGGCTGGGTGAATGTCCTTGGGAAATCGTTTCAAAGCACCAGCTCTATCTTCTGCATGGGGCGAAGACTCATGCCCGAGAAGTGCCTGAAGTGGTACAGGATTTGCTCCCCGGTCACCGGCGGATAGTCCAGTGGCAACTCAAGCTGCAGGGGCCGCCAGCGGCTTTCCGGAAATTTCAGTATTTTGGCGGTCAAATGCTTACTTCTTCACAAGGGGACACATCCAGCATGAGATTTCTTTAGTCCCTCAGTTCCTCTGCGGACTCGCACGTCTCTGGTGGCAAAAGACACAGTATCATTCTGTTTCCTCGTAGCGGTCTCTTAATCGCTGCCTTGCCAGTCCCAAGACTTCTTTCAGTTTTTCCTGCCTTTTCGCAGATTCCCAATCATCCAGTTCACGCTCGGTAATCTCTCCTTCTGCGTACTTCAGGTAAGTTTCAGCGGCTTGCCTGAAGTCTTGGCAGTGTGGATCTGTACCGTCCGGATCAAGGGCGTCCAGAACAGGGAAATAGTTGCGCAGGGTGTCCGCATCCATATCGCTTGTGGGCTCGCACTGGCAATAGCGCACTATCGCCCATTCATCTTCAGCCAATATGTCGTCTAGTGATTTGGGCACGTAACTATGCGCTTCAGGCTACCAGGTCCTTGAACTTCTTGCTCATCTTGTGGAAGGTATCCACCAGTGCTCGCTTGAGCAGGGTCCACACGCCTTCGAAACTGTTGGTATGTTGGCCTGCAGGAGGTAGTCCTGACAGGTGGCATAGTCGCCTCGAAAGCAGACCAAGTGTTCTCGCTGGCGCAACTGGTCCTCGTACATCGGATCATAGTAGTGGTTCAGCACGCCAGCGAGCCAGTCGTGGTGCCCTTGCACTTCTCCGCTCTTGGCCTGTCGGGCCAGCGCTTGCTTGAGGGATGTACGAATACCAGGGTATCGGGCAGGCCCCAGCCTTTTTTTGATTCTCTCCAAGGCATCTAGCAGGTAGGCGGACAGGGCATCGAACCCATCATCACCATTACCAAGTGCGCAGAATTCCGCCTGCATGCCAACCACGTATTCGTCTATCAGCCGCTGCAGCCTAGCCTCGAACGGCTCCTCGATCACGACGATCGGGGAACTGCGCATCTTCTCGAACAGCGGTTTTGGCAGCCCTGCGCGCCCGATGGTGCGCGACTCATCCTCAAGCACGATGGCACGGACATCCTTGTGCCACAATTTCAAAAGATCGATGGCCAGGCGGTTCTCGAAATCGATCTGGGTGTGCTGGCTTTTCGCATGGCGCCCGAAACTCGAGCCGCGGTGATGTGCTGCGGCCTCCAGGTTGATAGCCTGCTCCAGGCTGGCGACGAGTGCCGTTTTGCCGCTGCCGGTCATCCCACCCACCAGGGTGAACGCGCATTGCCCGGGGATGGTCTCAAGCGCACCTAACAGGAAGGTCCGCAAGGCCTTGTAACCTCCTTCCACCACCGGAAAATCCGTGCCGGCCTCATGCATCCACTGTTGTGCGATCTGCGAACGAAGCCCGCCGCGAAAGCAGTACAGGGCGCCGTTTGGGTGGCGGTTTGCAAACTCGACCCATGCCGAGACCCGGGCATCGCGCGCCTCCTCTTGCACAAGTTCATGGCCCTTTTTGATCGCATCCTGCTTGCCCTGGTGCTTGTAGCAGATGCCGACCGTCTCGCGCTGGCGGTCATCCAGCAACGGCAGGTTCTGGGCCATCGGAAAGGCGCCGCGCTTGAATTCCACGGGCGCTCGCACATCGATCAACGGGATGTCATGCACGAACAGGTCGGTGTAGGTACTGGCATGCTCGCCAATGGGCTGGATTGAAGGAGAAGTCATTGTCATCGGGTGTGCCTCGTGCAGGCGTGGCATCTGTCAAAAGTAATCACCGGCACAGCCTGCAGGATGGATTTCTTTGTTTGATTGTTATAACTTCGATTTGGATACTGCTTCTTGATCCGTTTATAGCTTATGGTTTAGCTGCTGCTACTACGGAGTAGTAGGTTTTTCATCGTCATCCTGAATAAGATCCTTGGATATAGCCAGGGTCCCTCCTATTAGAGTCATTAGTGGCGCTTCAAGAATATTCCAGGCTTCATTAGCTGGAAGCCCTCCTTTTTCACTTACTAAGAAGAAAAACAGTAGAGATACCACACCGTATGCGGCTAGCAATAAGATAAGAACATTCGTTCTTAAAACCACCTTTTTACCTTCTGGTCTTTGACTTTCCAGATAGATTATCAAGCCGATAACAAGCAATACGGAAATTACCATACCTAATGCTACTGGCCAGCCAAGAAGCACTTCTGCCACATTTTTTGTGGCATCAACAACTGATTCTTTGTCCATGAGTTTTCCTTTCTTCTAACAGTAACCAAGGCTATCGAATAATCAAAGGGTATCAAATAAAACAAATCGTTGTGCCCCTGAGTGGGCAGCAAATCCAATTAGTGCTCCAACAATCCATATACCTATTCAAAAATTGTGAGTACCACATTTGACTTTTGTGTACAGTCCCACCCGAAATTACAAACGGATACACTACCGTCTACCGGGCAAGCTTCTTTGGGAAGGGTGATCCTGTATAATTCATTGACTAGCCCGCAACCGAAAAAAGGTATCGGCATGCCAGCACATCACAAATGGTTTGGAAAACGCGAACAGGTCGAAGCGGTGGAAGAAGGAACCGTCCTAGCACCGAAGTTCGACGAGCATGGTCTGGTGCCGGCCGTCACCACGGATGCCGAGTCCGGTGAGTTGCTGATGCTGGGCTACATGAATGCCGAGGCGCTTGAGAAAACCATCGAGACCGGAGAAGCACACTACTGGAGCCGCAGCCGCCAATGCCTGTGGCACAAGGGTGCCACCAGCGGGCTGGTGCAGAAAATCGTCGAGCTGCGTATCGACGATGACCAGGATGCCGTGTGGCTTCGCGTGAGCGTGGAAGGCGGGGCCAGTTGCCATGTGGGCTATCGCTCCTGCTTTTACCGTGTCATCCGCACCGGCGAGCAACCGCAGGATGCGCCGATCGAGCTGGAATTTCGCGAGCATGAAAAGGTGTTTGATCCGAAAGAGGTCTATGGCGATGCACCCAATCCCACGAAACTGTGATCTGGAGTCCCCATGTCTGTAAGAAGCTCATCAGTGATCACCACCATCCAGGTGGATGCGGACGTGGAGGAAGTGGCCTGTGACGGCGGCGGCGCTTACGGGCATCCGCTGGTCTACCTGCCGTTCGGCAAAAAGGACACCATCGTTTGCTATTACTGCGGGCGACGTTTCAGGAGACGCTCGTCGAAGACCCCCGCAGCAAAGTCGCACTGATATCCTAGAATCTGAAGCGCAGCACAGCCAGCAGTGAGCGCGTTCGGTAATCGGCTTTGGTCCGGTTGATCGGGACCACGATATCCCTGCGGGTGCCATCCTCCCGGTAACGTACGACGGTGATGTCGCCGGTAGAGGTGCGGATCTCTCCCGCATCGGTATATCGGTAGCTCAAATCGAGGTTGATGTGGCTGCGGATCGGTATCGCGCCCCCGGCGGTCAGCATCCAGGTGAAGTTCTGCCCGCTTCCCCGGGGCAGGGCAGTGAGAGGTATCTCGCCGCCCGGGCCCCTGCGTAGGTAACCGTTCGGGTCGTCCGGTTCGGGAAAGCGCTGAATGTAATCTCGCAATCGGTAGTCGGTGACCCCCAGCCCTGCGCCAAGGAAGGGCTGGATATGAAAGCCCGGAGCAAGATTCCATCCCGAAAAATCATGGAAGCCCGCGAGCAGGATCTGACGGGTGTCAAGTCTTGCCTTCGATGGCTGGTGCTCCCCTGAGTTTCGGTAATTCGTGTTACCCCGCCATCTGGTGGCCCGGGCAAAGCCCAATTGCAGTTCGGCGCGCAGCCGGTACGGCAGCCGGGTGCCTGCCGAGAGGTGGAATTGCACCCCGTTGTCGATCTCCCCGGCATCGAAGGTCTCCTCGTCTCCGTAGAGCGCGGCATGCCCGGAGTCCCCGCCGTCGACGAACCGGGTATCCTGCTTGCGCATGAAAGCTACGCCTGCGCTCCAGTAGGGGTTAAAACCGGAGGAGTTCGCCTGGGCTGCGGGGAGGCGGGTTGCAGATTCTTGAGGCTCTTCGGCAGCGTTAGCTGACGGGCTGTGGACCGTCAGGACCCACACTATCGCAAGTAAAGGCAGGACGGTTGACCAAACTTTCACACCGCTAAGCCAACAGCGGTCATATTTGAGGCTATGGGTCATATTACTCCCCCGTGCATTGCGGGATACCGAGACGGGCCCTGCGTTCGCTGTAAAGCTCTCTCATGCAGTGCTCGCGGGCCTCTCTTTTTCGGAGCTCGCGCTCGTACTCCCCGATCCTGTACGTGGCCCAAACCTGATTAGATTTGCAAGCCGGATCACTGTCGCAACCCGTTGGCGGGTTGTTAAGCAAATTATAGTGCGCCTGGGCCTCGGCATCGGATATTGACCCAGACTCATAATCATCTGCCATTAGTTCCTGTCTTTTCCGGCGCTCGCGTTCGTATTCTCCGATCCGGTGTGTGGCCCAAATCTGGTCAGATTTGCAGACCGGATCATCCTCGCACCCAGGCGGCGGGTTGTTAAGCAAATTATAGTGCGCCTGGGCCTCGGCTTCAGATGGTGGGGTCGGCTCATAGCCCTCAGCCATTTCCTGGTATGCATTCCACCAACTGCACCCGGAAATTAAAACAGCCAGGGTTGTAACAATAATCGCTCTAAACATCGTTCATTCGGGATATGGCGCATATCGATTCTAGTGGGTCAAACTTGGCCCACGGCACTCGATGCTCTCTGGCATTTTTAAGCCAGGCAGCAAAGGCTTTCGAGGATCTGGACGTTAGCGTGTGCTGTCATAATAATATAAACCGCCGCGGAGATGGAGACGTTCGCGATTCCTGCCTCCAGCGGTTTCCAGTTCACGCCCGACTACCGGCCCGAGTGACCGCAACATGGATTCGGCCCAACAGAGTGTGTGATCTGCAAAACCAAGGGTCTGAATTGAGAGGTAGGTATGTCGACTGAAAAAATTAGTGTGATGGTGACTTCAAACAAGCGTGAGCAGTTGCAGATGGCTGCCATGGTGGCCTCTGTGGGGGCCGTGAGCGGCAATGATGTCTCCGTATTTTTGTCCATGAATTCCCTGAACTTCTTTGTCAAAGGCTCCTCCGAGCAAGCCACAACGGAAGGCCACATGGGCAAGCTGATCGAGGAAAAAAATGTTCCGGACTTCAAGGAATTGTTCCAGCAGGCCGTCGAGTACGGGGATGCAAAAATTTTCCCTTGCTCCATGGCAGTTGATATACTCGGGCTCGGTCAGGATGACCTTGAGGCCTACATTTCAGAGCCTTTGGGCCTGACGAGCTTCCTGAGCGATGCATCGGAAGGTCAGGTCTGGCACTTCTAACACAAGAGAACCGATATCGTGGAAAGAAAACTGGTTGATGCAAAAAACACATTTTGTCCGGGTCCGCTTATGGAACTCATCGGGCAGATGAAGCTTGCAGAGGTGGGGGACGAACTGGAAGTGCTGTCGACGGACAAGGGTTCGGCGAGTGACATCCCGGAATGGATCAACAAGGTTGGACACGAACTGCTGGACACCTTCGAGGAGGATGGTGTCTTGCATTTGGTGGTGAAAAAGACAAAGTGACCTGTGCGGGGCTGGCATAGGCATACAAGAAGAAAAGCGAGGTAAACAGATGAGGATACTGATAGTTGGTGGAGGAATGGGGGGTACAATTCTGGCCAATAACCTGGCCAGGCGCCTGAGGGGCGAGCTCAAGACCGGCAAGGCAAGCATTACGATGCTGTCGGCAAGCGATCAGCATATGTACCAGCCGGGCCTGTTGTATGTAGCCGTTGGCAAGATGTCCCCGGACGAGTTGTACCGTGACCAGGCGAGCCTGCTGGAGTCCAGCATCCGCTTCGAAGTGGATCCTGTGACCAAGTTTGATCTTGCAGGCAACAACGTAACCACGGAAAGCGGCAAGCGCCATGATTACGACATCATCGTGGTTGCGACCGGATCGCGACCGCATGCTGAGGGAACCCCTGGGCTTGCCGAGCATGCCCTGCAGTTCTACACCGAGGAAGATGCCCTTAACATGTATCGAAGCCTGCAGGAATTTGAAGGCGGGCGCGTCGTGGTAGCGGTCGGGGTTCCGCACAAGTGTCCCATGGCTCCACTGGAAATCACGTTCATGCTGATCGATTATTTCAAGGGACGCGGCATCATGGACAAGGTCCAGATGCATTACACCTACCCGATCGGTCGGGTACACAGCCTGGAGCCGGTCGCCAACTGGGCGGTGCCGGAATTCGAGCGCGTGGGCGTCACCTACGAAACCCTGTTCAACATGAAAGAGGTGACCGCGGACAAGGTGATCAGTGAGGAAGGTACGGAAACAGACTATGACCTGCTGGTGACCATTCCTTCCCACAAGGGCATGGCGGTGATCGAGGAGAACGAACTGGGAGCCGGCGGGTTTATCCCGACGGATCGCCAGCGTCTCAACATCGAGGGTCATGACAATGCCTTCGTGATTGGTGATACGACCAACCTGCCGATCAGCAAGGCGGGCTCCACGGCCCACTTCGAGGCTGAGGCCCTGGCGGAAAACATTGCCGCGACCATCAAGATCGGCACGCCGGTCCGTGATTATGACGGCAAGGTCTTCTGCTTCATCGAAGCCGGTGAAGGCCGGGCCACGTACGCCATGTTCAACTACCAGAATCCACCGGATCCGAAACCCCCGACCAAGGGCATGCACTGGTTCAAGACCGTCTATAACAAGATGTACTGGGCCAGCGCGCGTGGCCTGCTGTAAGCGGGGTGGATCATGAGTGAGACGTCCATACAATCAGAAGTCGAACGCGTCATCGAGGGGGCTGCTGATGCACTCTCTGACGACATCGTCGCACGGCTGGGCTCCACCATGGGAGAGGGGCTGATCCTCCTCGACCAGGTCAGTCACAGCAATCTCGACAAGGCCATTCCTGTCATCAATGAGCTGGTTAATTCCGGGGACCTGGAAAGAGCGGCCAGCCTCATGCGCGTACTGGGTGCGGCAGGCGATGCCCTGGGCGATGATATCGTCGGGCGCCTTGGCGGGGTACTCAACGAGTTGCTGCTGCTGGCAGACCGACTGGCCAATAACGAGAACCTGCACAGGCTGCTGGATTTCCTGGAGCAGGATGACGTGATTGATACACTGGAAACCCTGTGCAAGGCGACCGCCGAGGTCAAAAATGCCCAGCCCAGCACGCCGCCGCCGGCGACGTTGATGGGTCTGGTCAATACGATGAAAGACCCCGAGCTGCAGCAATCGCTGCAGACCTTGTCCAAGTTTGCTGCAGCCTTCAGGCGCTGACAGGAAATTTTTGCGACTCATACCTTCGTCGATGCCGGCGAAGGTATGCAGTGTGCACGGGGCTTGCGTGGTGGAACCACCGCCCCTGGGAGTTCAGTAGCCTTCCATCAGGGCATGCGTGCAGCGTGCTTGGCGAGTCATACTTTCCTTTCCAGCTTCTGCCAGCTGTCACGCAGCGTGACGATGCGGTTGAACACCGGGTGCTCCTTTCGAGTGTGTACGCGGTCCAGGCAAAAATAGCCCTGCCTCTCAAACTGTACGCGGTCTTCCAAGGCTAACGCCTGGGCTGCAGGCTCAATCTTGCAATCCTGCAGTACCTTAAGGGAATCCGGGTTCAGGGATGCTGCAAGCTCCGGGCTTGATCCGGGATCCGGGATATTGAACAGCCGGTCATAGAGGCGCACCTCAGCATCCATGGCATGCTTGGCCGAAACCCAGTGGATGACTCCCTTGACCTTCTTTTTCCTTCCTGCGGCCCCCTGGCTTTCCGGATCATAGCGACAACGCAATTCCGTCACCTCCCCGGCCTCGTCCTTGATGACGTCCGTGCAGGTGATGTTGTACGCGTAGCGAAGGCGCACCTCTCGCCCGGGCGCCAGGCGAAAGAACTTGCGGGGAGGGTCCTCCATGAAATCGTCCTGCTCAATGTACAGGGTGCGCGAGAACGGAACGGAGCGCCTTCCCATGTCCGGGTCTTTCGGATGGTTGGCGACATCCAGCATCTCCACCTGGTCTTCGGGATAGTTTTCAATCACCACCTTGAGCGGCTTGAGCACGCACATGATGCGTGCAGCACAGGGGTCCAGGAATTCACGGATACAGTTCTCAAGGACGCTCATCTCGATCAGGGCGTCTTTTTTGGTAATGCCGATACGATCGCAAAAATCCCGAATGGCTTCCGGTGGAATGCCGCGCCGTCGCATGCCCGACAGCGTCGGCATGCGCGGGTCATCCCAGCCGGAGACGTGCTTTTCCTGGACCAGGGAATTGAGCTTGCGCTTGCTCGTGATCGTGTAGTCCAGCGCCAGTCGTGCAAACTCGATCTGCTGGGGGTGGCAGGGGGTTTCGAGTGTATCGAGCACCCAGTCATACAGGGGGCGGTGATCCTCGAACTCCAGGGTGCAAAGGGAATGCGTGATGGTCTCCAGAGCATCGGATATGCAGTGCGTGTAGTCGTACATCGGGTAGATACACCACGCATTTTGCGTTCTCGGGTGTACCGTATGCTTGATTCGGTACAGCACGGGGTCGCGCATGTTGATGTTCGGGGATGCCATGTCGATCTTGGCGCGAAGGACATGCTCACCTTCGCGAAATTCACCCTCACGCATGCGCTTGAACAGGTCCAGGTTCTCCTGCACCGTGCGGTTGCGGTAGGGGCTCTCCACACCGGGTTCGGTAAGCGTTCCGCGCTGGCGGCGGATTTCCTCGGAATCCAGACTGCAGACGAAGGCCTTGCCGGATTCGATCAGCTGGACCGCGTAGTCATAGAGCTGCTCGAAGTAATCCGAAGCGTAGCAAAGCTTCGACCATTCAAATCCTAGCCAGCGGATGTCTTCCTGGATCGCATCAATGTATTCCTGGCTTTCCTTGTCCGGGTTGGTATCGTCGAAACGCAGGTTGCAAAGGCCCTGATAGTCCCCGGCGACGCCGAAATTCAGGCAAATGGACTTGGCATGCCCGATATGCAGGTAGCCGTTGGGCTCGGGTGGGAAGCGGGTGAGGACCTTGCTGTCGTTTTTCCCATCTGTCAGGTCCTGATCTATAATCTGGCGGATAAAGTTCTTCGGGGGTTCTTCAGTTCGGTTGTTCATCAGATCTGAACGGCTTTTCGGTCGCAAACCGGCTCGGGAGATTTTTGCATGGTCGGGGTACGCTCGCTGGAATGTATCAGAACCCAATAAACCTGAATTGTAAAGAATTGATGTTGTGTGTCTGGCCCATGCAGCTTTGCAGTGTGCACCATGGGTCTGCCCGAAAATTCCGGCCTGATCAAAATTGATTTCCCAGAACCACAAGACAGCTAGCCCGGCAATGGCCCTTGAGCTCTTGAAGGCAGACAGCATACGGGACTTTCTGACCAAACAGGGTGTCAGCAGTCAATATCGTATCGATGTCTTGCCAACCGTGACCTCCACCAACGATTACCTGGCAGAGCTCGGCTTGGCGGGTACGGGCTGTGTAGCCGTATGCATCGCAGATCAACAAACGCAGGGTAAGGGGCGGTTCGGGCACTCCTGGTGGTCTCCGGCAGGGGTGAACCTATACCTGTCGATGCAGTGGGGCCTGCAGCAATGGAGAACGCAGTATGAAGTGCTTGGGTTAAGGCTGCTAATCGCCATTGCACAACTCCTGGAACAGCTTGGAGTCGATGGTGTGAGGCTCAAGTGGCCGAATGACATCTGTGTGGCCGGCAAGAAACTGGGTGGAATCTTGATTGAGCGGAAGGCGACCTCGGTGCAACACAGCCTGATCATCGGGGTGGGCCTCAATGTGGCCATGTCGCAGGCCAAGGAATTCCAGGAAACATCTGGATGGATAGACCTACTCAGCGCTTATCCCGACTGGAGCCTGTTCAGGAACGAGCTGGCGGCTCACGTGATCACGATTTTAACCCGTGTGCTAGATACACTGGATGATAGTGACCCCGAAGATCTGTGTTCCGCCTGGGACCGGTACGATTCGTTGAGCAATCAAAAGGTGAGGTTTTTGTACAAGGACCGTGACATGTTTGGGGAGGCCAAGGGGATCGATGCCCAGGGCTCTATCGTGATGCGCGTGAATGGCGAAGACTTACACTTGCACAGTGCTCATGTACGGGAGCTGCGGTCGTGAAGGCACTTCTTGATCTCGGCAACAGCCGTTGCAAGTTTGCAATCCTCGATCCAGAAGCGGAGGACACATTTGGAGCCTTGCCGTACCAAGATGAAGACAGGCTGGAAGTCATCGCATCCGTTTTGCAGCCATATGAGCAACTGGACGGAATCATTGTCTGTTCCGTGCTTGGCTTGGGATTGAATGACCGGTTGCAGGAACGGTTTCCGGCAAGCAGGTTTTATTTTCTGGATCCTTCCGAGAACTGTTTCGGTGTCACGTCTGCGTACGAAAATCCTGGGACATTGGGGGCAGACCGGCTGGCCGCATTGATTGCGGCCAAGGTGCGCTATCAGGGCAGTACATGTATTGTGGACAGTGGAACGGCAGTCACAGTCGATGCATTGGATCAGAGTGGCGTGCATCGCGGGGGTGTCATATTCCCTGGGTTTGGCAGCATGCGTGCGGCACTTGAAATGGATACCGCAATGGACGTCGAGGAGGAGGCGGATAGTTTTGCAGTTCCCGCGACATCTACCCGGGATGCCATCTATAGCGGGTGCCTGAGTGCAGTTGCGGGTGGCATCAGCCGGGCCGTGAATGGCATGCAGACTGAGGGCGCAGCCTTCGATCAGATCATACTGACTGGAGGGGATGCTGAACTTCTGATGCCGCTACTTGCCCAAAAGGTCATCCACGAGCCCCACTGGGTGCTGGAGGGTTTGAGGCATGTGTCCAAGAGTCTGGATGCAGAGTGAGCCATTGCCTGATATTTGGGAAGTCATTACACTCGTTGAGGCACTGAATTGCTGGCGTAGCTCAGTTGGCAGAGCAGCTGATTTGTAATCAGCAGGTCGTTGGTTCGAATCCAATCGCCAGCTCCAATTAAAACAGGTCCCTCCGGCCCCAAAGGCTTGCAATAGAGATGGAATTGAACAACGTCTGGGACCACCTTAATTCCAGCCAACGGACCTGCGCACCAAGGAGCGTCCTCTTGTCCTGTCGACACACAGTAAAGCATATGCTTTGCCTGGCAACCTTTGCTTGCCTGGCAAGTGCATGTGTCCCCGAGCATTCAGGTGTCGGTCAGGATTCGACGTCTCCTTTACCTGCATCACTAGATGGTATCTGGAGAGGGGATTTTGATATCGAAGGAAGAGGCCCGTTTGACTTTACGGCATTGCATATTAATGGCAAGGCGTTCGCCTACAGCCGGCGTGCAGGAGCGTTGTATTCAGGCAGCGTGGAAAGGGATGGGGAGACTGTGACTTCCACTTACACGCTGTTCCTGCGAGGTGGCTTCCCGCTGGATGCCGCAATAATCACAGGGGAATTGAAAGAAAGAAACAGGATTGCCTCACGCTTTGTAACCATGAACGGACGCAATACCGGGGCATTGGACCTTGCCTACGATGCGGCCTATGACACACCTTCCTCTTTGCGCAGGCTTTCCGGTGTCTGGTCATACATTGACAGGAATAACCAGACGATTGAATTCCAGATTGACTCTGGGGGTCAAATCAAAGGCCATGATTCTAGAAACTGTGAATACCTGGGAATGCTGGATGTCATCGACCCCGATCACAATGCGTACGAGGTGGACGTGCAGGTCAGGGGATGTGGATCAGTGTCGGGGGACTATGAGGGTGCATCCTTCATGGAAGGCGATCAACTGAGTATGCTCATCTCGAATGCGAACCGTGCACTGTTTTTCCAATTCAGCCCAAGCCCATAGTACTTCGAATCCGAAAGGATGCTGCCTGGTGCCTTGATACAGGCTATGCTTAATCAAGGAATCTGGGCCTTGCCATACAATATTGACAGTACATGGATATATGCCACACAATCCCTGCCCTTTGGAGGGGTACCCAAGCGGTCAACGGGAGCAGACTGTAAATCTGCCGGCTCAGCCTTCGGAGGTTCGAATCCTTCCCCCTCCACCATTTAAAGTTTAGAATCCGGCACTGAAATGGTCCTGTTTCAGGTTCTGCGGGTGTAGTTCAATGGTAGAACCTCAGCCTTCCAAGCTGATGATGTCGGTTCGATCCCGATCACCCGCTCCATGCTGCCACAATACGATTGTATACTGCACACACGTTTATAGCCCATATAGCTCAGACGGTAGAGCACTTCCTTGGTAAGGAAGAGGTCACCGGTTCAAGTCCGGTTATGGGCTCCATTTGAACAGTCCAAGAACGTCCTAACAGTCACCTAAAGTATAAGACATTGGTAAAATTCGCTGAAATGCACTACAAAGAGACGAAGAAATAGGCCCATTTAAGTCAGAATTTCGCATAAAGTCCGGACCAATTTCTGGGCAAGAGCCACAATCAAACCATTTCCACAAATGCTTTGGAATAGTTTATGGGGGAAACAAATAGAGCAAGACTCATTTTGATTATTCTTCGAGTAGCCATTTGCCATACGCGTTTATATCTATCATCGGTACAGTTGAACTAAGTTGCAATTCAGAGATCAATTTAAATAAAAATGCAGTAGCTGCTTTCGATTCTGGCAACAGATCAAATTGGTTACTATTTCTGTCATGGAAAAAGCAACCATGACTCGCAACACATCCGATATTTAACAAAGCACCATCCTTCTCTGACTCTAGCTGGTTTAGCAGAGAACCACCTAAAGCTGGATTCCAGTCACTCTCTAATGTGAGTAAACCACCTATTATTGGAATTAAAGGTTTGGGAGGGTACACGCCTCCAGCATGTGGTATTGGCAGAGAAGTCCGATGAAGATTCCGCACACTTCTTGCTTTTTCTTGCGCATATCTAACCATATTTAAGTTTAATGTTTGTTTCGCCTCAAAAACCGCGTAAACGCTCTCGGCGGGAATGACTGTCTGTCCCTCAAAATTAAATACGAATGGCGAGTACTGGCGGTCAAATACTGCAACGTCTATTTGGTCGCTAAACATGCCATTACTATCGACAATAAAAGCATTTGCAGCTTGATACCTTTCAGGCAGATACGTTTCTAGAAGTTCTAGCCAGACAGCTTCACTTCCATCTCCCTTTGCGCCTGGATGCGCAAACGAACTGCGAACAATTGATAATTTGCCTTCTATGTCCTTGTGAAGATTTTTGAGCAGTTCCGGGAGTGACCATTTATTCATTTTCACTGCTCTTCAAACGGTGGAGTAGGTTCAATCGCTTGAGCAACCCTAAGTGCCTGGTCAGGTGTAATAGATTGATTGGGATATGCATCTAAGACGATTGCTGGAATTAGTCTTTGGGTCAGGTCAGAAAATGTAAATCCATACTCCCTGTCACCAGTTGGTCCTGTCACTTCTACCAAGGAATTGATTTGTGTCTGCGTGAAGCCAAGCTGAGATAAAGGGGAACTCAATACGGAAAATCGTTGCTTTGTCTCCGGACGAGAAAATTTGAGTATGTCTGCCGCACGCCTCTTGATTGCGGGATCCAGAGCATTTATACGATTAGTGCACATAATTACTGCCACAGGCAGTCGTCGATTAGCGATCCGGTCAATACCTCTGATAAATGCATTTACCCCTGCTTTATCTTCATGGTGCATCTGTGCTTCTTCCCTGGATTGCGCCAAGGCATCAGCCTCGTCAACAAGTAAAATTACACCACCTCTCGAAGCACCATTGGATGATTTCAGTTTTTGTGCCTCAGAAACCGTATATTCAAATGCGCTGGAAATAAGGTGTGTCATTTCTCCCACTCGTCCTTGCCCACGACTGGAAAGGCTTAAAGGCAGTAGAGTTAAGTCAACATCTTCATGTCGGGCAACCGCATCGCCGATGGTTTCCGCTAACTCTGATTTGCCTGAACCAACATCTCCAGCCAAAACTACGAGTGGTGGGCGTCGTAGAATTATATTAACTAATTGATCAGCGTCAGCATGATGTTTTGAAGCCCATTGTTTTAATCCTTGTGGATTAATAAGAAGAGACAATATTTTGGTTAATCGTTTCTTATGATCATCTAAGCCTACTAACCGACTCAGCCGTTCCTGTGCATCCAAATCAGGATACAAAATGGCTGTCTCAAAAAGACCATTCATTGCTGATGATGTGCTCATACATAACTCCTTACACTGGAACGTGACAATGCTTTTCCCCCAGCTGAATAAGTGCGGTCATGTTCAAGATAGCCATTAATACCAGGTGTGTCCGCCGTGCTTCTATTAATTGGCAAACTATTTTTAAACAGCTCTTTTTCTTTTTCTGTAAGCTCAAACCATTTACTTGAATATTCAAGAAAACTGTAAAATGAAGCACCAGAAATATCGCAACCCGGTCTAACTTTCCCCGGATCGTCATTAGCCGAATATTCAATATCACTGGCATGGTATATCAAAGTTGGTTCTGTCCAGTTCCCGTCTTTTTTAAACCCGTAAGATACTTTTTCCAGATATCCATGCTTTAAATACAGTGCAATTTCTCTTTCATAGTTTTCTATCATCCTGTCGTTAGGACTACCATAAAATCGTTGCATGCGCTTTAGATCGGTTGCCACTTTAGATGCAAGGTAGTTTGCATGAGTAATTGTGAATGTCTTTGCTTCTGTTGTTGTATAGCTCATTTCATACCTCACACCTGAAAAGATGGACCAAAGACTTTTTGCCAGTAATAAACGGTATCCTGCTTGGTGGTGGCTGAAAGTGCTGAATCAATTGCGTCACCAGCATCAAGTGCAGCATCAACGATCATATCTGCCTGTGCGTTGGTGTATAAGTTGCTGACATTATTTTCTTCATTGACCGGATCAATAATTTTGACCGGTGTTGTTACAGGACCTACTATGTCAGGAGAATAATAATCGCTGAACACGATGAGTTCGCGCATGTCGGTTGTGGCAATATAGGTGAAGAAGCTTTGAAGGGCCTCTGGGTAATCAGAGAAATTCGCTCCATTGTCACTGAGCTTGGCGAATATCAATTCAATCATGAATGATTTAAACCTGAATCCATCCTTTTCTCTCTTTTCTTTGCGTGCCCAGTATTTGGCCAGACGAATTACTTGGCTAAAATGCTGGTCATGCTTTTGTTTTCGGTTTCTTATGAACTCAAGATGAAGAGGTATGCTGGTTTTTAAAAATGAACCATCATCCTGACTTACTAGGTTGCCATACCAGTTGGCATCACCAAAATACAGAATCGGGACGATATCAATGTCCAGCCCTGTCCCTTTAAAGGATACTGATATGCTGTATGTTTGTAGCTTCACCTGATCTGGTGAAAAGTTAGGAAATGCCTTCCTTAGCTTCTCTACAATATATTCCAGTAGCTTCGGTACATCAGATGGAGCATCTGCGCCGCGTACATAGCACGCTACGTCTATATCATTGAGTGTTCTCAGCGCAGTGCCTTTTGCTAGACTGCCTGAAATCATTATTTTTTTGAGAGAAAAATCTGGGTGGTCATTCAAGTAACTCTCTAGCTTTTCGCGTAGCCTCCTTGCTTGGGCGCGGTATTTATCGCTCTCAGTTTTTGGAAGGTTTACTTTGGCTTGTGCGAAATTCGAGATGTCGTTGTGATCAATGTGTTCGCGTGACATGGCTTACCTATATAGACATACTTAAAGTTCAGAGTTCTGAACGTAATAAAGCATGGATATTTCCGGAAGTCAAGGATATTATATATGTGTACTCTGAACTTTCCCGGTTGGAGGCTATATGGCAGAAACTTCTTTAGGAGCAAAGATTAGAGAGCTGAGAGAAAAAAAGCGGTATACCCTTGAAAAACTAGCAGATCTAACTGGCTCAAGTAAAAGCTACATTTGGGAGTTGGAGAATAAAGCACCACCCCGACCATCTGCTGAGAAAATCTCTAAAATTGCTGAGAAATTAGGTGTCACTGTTGAGTACCTATTGGATGAACAAGCAATTATTACAGTTAACGATGCCGCAGATGCGCGATTTTACCGTAAGTACCAGCAAATGAATGATAAGACTAAAGCCAAAATTCGGTCATTTGTAGACTTATGGGATGAGGATGACGACGGATAGAATGACGCCCCAAAAATGGGCCTATCAGTTGACCCATATTTTGAATGCATATGCTTCAGGCCGTGAGCGCTTCCCTGTAAATGTTAAAGCCATAGCAAACGATTTTTCGCACCATAAATATCCTGATGATCCGATTACTAAAATCAAGGGCTCGTCACTCCCAGGATTTGATGGTGGTCTTTTTAAAGCGCCTGAGGGGAGGAAGGGCTGGGGAATAATTTATAATAATTCGATGAGATCAACAGGGCGAATCAATTACACCTTGGCTCACGAATTTGGTCATTATCTACTACATAGACTGGACTATCCGGATGGAATTGAGTGTAGTGAACAAGACATGGTTCAGTGGGATTCTACCTACGGAAAGATAGAACATGAAGCCAATATGTTTGCAGCAAATTTGCTAATGCCACTAGATGATTACCGCAAACAAATCAGCCCCAAGACTGTTATAGATCTGGATATGATTGAGCACTGTGCTAACAGATATGCAGTTTCACTGATTGCTGCAACGCTGCGCTGGATAGAATATACCGAGCGCCGGGCAATTTTAGTAATCTCCCGCGACGGTTTTATTTTGTGGGCAAGATCCAGTAAAGCAGCATTTCGTACTGGAATTTATTTTAGAACTTCAAATTGCCCACCAATTCCTATTCCCAAAGAATCATTGGCTTCTGGATTAATTACAACTGAAAACCAAAGGCATGGAATTGAATTGCAACCTGGTATCTGGTTTGATGAAGGCTGTAAGGAGATTGTAGTATTTTCGGGACATTACAATTTTACAATATCTGTTCTTCAGTTTTAAAACAGTGCGATGAAAAACTTCCACAAAGAATAAGGAGTATCTAAAACCGTGACCGTAGTGCTATACCGACATACGTATTAGTCTAGTACCGGGGCCACTGCGGTATATCAGTGGCAAGTAAAGCACCGCCCGGACCGTGCAACCGGTGCATCAGTGTAAGCTGCGGTCCATTTTTAAAGTCCTAATAGGACACAGGGCAAGTCTTTCTCGGGCTTGTACCACCTTGAACCAGGCATCCGCCTGTAAGGGCTCACAGTATTTCTGTGATTCCCTGCAATGAAGTTTCGTGTGCAGCGCACAGCCATGGCCTTTGCGGTCATGGCAGTTCCGTGCAGTGCGCAAGACCTGTATTTCAATCCTGCGGAATTAATCCGCATGACTTTATAAGCAGCAATACAAGCCTGTGATCCACTCCTCCAACCAGGTGGGGTCCAGAAACACTCAGCAGATAAGGAGAATAGACAAATGCGCAATTTGAACTACCAATTGAAACAGCTCTGCAAGCACCGGCGCGACGGCAGTTATGCCACGCGTTCGGACCGGGAACGGATATTGACCCTGATCGCCGACGAACTGCATGCGATCGGCTACAGACAAATGCGGGCCACATCATTAAAACCCAAGCACGTTGAGGCCCTGGTCAGCCACTGGCAGGCCAAAGACCTCTCCATCGGGACCATCAAGAATCGCATGTCGGCACTGCGGTGGTGGGCTGAAAAGATCAACAAGCAGAGCGTCGTGGCCCGCTCCAACATGCACTACGGCATACCCGATAGATGCTACGTTGCAAAAACGAGTAAAGCCAAGGAAGTCACCCAAGAACAGCTTGGCAAGATCAAGGACGAATACGTGTGCATGAGCCTGGAGTTGCAGCGTGCCTTTGGGCTTCGAAGGGAAGAGGCGATGAAGTTCACCCCCAGCTATGCCGACCAGGGAAACCATATCCGACTCAAGGGCAGTTGGACCAAGGGTGGCAGGCCTCGAACGGTTCCAGTACGAACAGGAGGCCAGAGAGAAGTCCTGGACAAAGCAAGGGGCCTCGCAGGCTCCGGCTCCCTGATTCCAAGCCACCGAAGCTACGTGCAGCACTTAAATGTCTACGAGAACAGCACGAAGCGGGCTGGGCTCTCACAACTGCACGGGCTGCGACATGCGTATGCACAGGAGCGCTACGAGGAACTGACCGGCTGGAAATGTCCGGCTACGGGTGGGTTCAACAGAAAATCCCTGAGCCAGGAGCAGCAAGAACAGGATCGTGAAGCCCGGTTGATCATTAGCCAGGAACTCGGGCATGGGCGAGAGCAAGTGACAACAGTTTATCTTGGGCGATAACCCTACACTTAAATGAAGAGGGTTAAGCTCACGTTGGCCCTTTGGGCTCTATTTATAAGGACTTTTCAATTCTAAAAATGCCAGAATTAGTGGCTGCCGTCGGACTGAAGCACAAAAACCTTGGCATTGTTAGAACCGAGTCTTGTGTATAAAAGCAGTTTATCAATATGGTAAGGTTTGATGATGACAGGGAAACAAAGGGCATTGTGTATATTTATTGGCCAATTTTTTATTCAAGAATTAGAGGCCAGCCAGTTACCCAAAAAGTCATTACTTCGCGTGGTGAGAAATTGCTTAGGCTAACAGCGAGGGAGTGATCTTGACTAAGGTTAGAATGTAATATCGCTAAGGAAAGACGATGCCTGTTCCCGATTTTGAGTCGCTTATGCTTCCGGTACTGAAAGCACTAGCCGATGGCGAAGAAGTCCCAGTTTCTGAAGTCCGGTCACGGGTTGCGAATGCCGAAGGGCTAACTCCCGAAGAAGTGCGGGAGTTGCTTCCCAGTGGTCGACAACGGATTTTTGTTAACCGGATTGGCTGGGCGATGACGGAAGTCTTCCACGCTGGTTTAGTTGAGAGGGTGCAGCATGGCGTCTATCGACTGACAGAAGAGGGTAAGTCATTGCTGGCAAAATCACCCTCACGGATCGATCGGAAAATGCTCCGTTCCTACCCGGTCTATGTAGAGTGGATGGACAAGTCAAATGTGTCACCTTCTGAAAAGGGCACCGTGACCACCCAGGGTGACGATTCTATAGATACACCCGAGGAAGTGTTGGGTCGCGTTGCCCGTCAATTGCGCGATGTACTGGAGGCGGATGTGTTGGACAGAGTTCGCAAAGCACCACCAGAATTTCTTGAGCAGGTCGTGATCGATCTACTGGTTGCCATGGGTTACGGCGGGGGCGACTCAGCAAGAGGACGTGTCACAGGAGGTACCGGTGATGGAGGCATTGATGGAACGATCCAGGAGGATGCTCTTGGGCTGGATGAGGTGTATGTACAGGCAAAAAAATATGCAGATCACAATACTGTGGGTGAAGTTGCCCTTCGCAACTTTGCTGGGGCAATTGATGCGGCAGGCACAACCAAGGGTGTATTTGTTACAACTGCCAGCTTCACAAAAACTGCCAAAAATTATGTGGCACGGAGTCCAAAGCGCATTGTTTTAATAGATGGTGAAGAATTAGCACGTTTGATGGTCACCCATAATATTGGTGTACGTGCTAAGGAACATTACGAGATCAAACGCATCGACGAAGATTATTTCGAGCAGGAAGTCCTGTAACTTATACGCTTGTCTAGGAACTAAGTTTGGGCACGTGCTGCAGTCTTTTCCAGTATGTATCTTGTGAGAAATGTGAGACTCAAAATTGCTATTTTGTGCTCCCATTTTGTGCGGCATCACATAAATTTTCTTGTTACGTTTGGCGAAACACTCAAGTCCAAAAAGGAAAATATCATTAAGGTAGTGGGAGACGGATTATAAAGATGCCGGTAGGCCTTGCTGCTATGACTACTGGTACAGGTGACTCGAAACGAATTACGTGGAGATTATTGAATAATGCAGGAAATTAAGGGATACGATCGTAGTATCCAAGAATTACTATCTGGCGGAAGCTATGGAATTGACTACTATCAGCGTGAGTATAAATGGGGGACTAAGCAGCTTAATGAATTAATTGACGATTTGTCTGGCCGTTTCTTAGATGACTTTCAGGAGGGCGACAAACCTAAAGATGTTGCCAAATATGGACACTATTTCTTAGGTTCGATTGTTGTCAGCAAGTTCGATGAAGTTAGGCATATCGTAGATGGTCAACAACGCCTAACCACATTGACATTGTTGCTGATTTTCCTCAATAACCTGCAAAAAGAATCAGATAAGAAGGTAGATGTTCAGTCACTTATCTTTGCCGATGATTTTGGAGAAAAGAAATTCAAATTGAATGTTCCTGAACGCAATAGCTGCATGGAAGCACTATACAACCAGGCGCCGTTTGATTCTGAAGGTAAATCTGAATCTGTCGAAAATCTCCATTCACGCTACAAAGACTTGGAAGAGCATTTTCCAAATGAACTTAAAGGCGTGGTATTACCGCTTTTTATTTATTGGCTGAAGAATAAAGTAAAGCTAATCGAAATTATCGCCTATGCTGATGAGGATGCATATACGATCTTCGAGACTGTGAATGATCGTGGGCTGTCGCTAAGCCCGACAGATATGCTCAAAGGCTATTTACTTGCCAACATTAGTAATGCAGAAAAACGACATGAGGCAGATATGTTGTTCAAAAGATGGCTTACGACATTTTCAGAATTTGGCAAAGATACAGAAGCAGATTTTTTTAAGGCATGGCTACGAGCACAATATGCGCAGAAAATTCGTGAACGCAAAAAGGATTCAAAACCGGAAGACTATGACCTAATTGGTACGGAATATCACCGCTGGGTTAGGAATAACAAGGGGCTAATTGGTCTTGAAGATGGAAATGACTTTCACCAATGGGTAGTTAAAAATCTTGATTATTTTGCACAAATATTTGTCAAGTTGTTGAAGGCTAGTCAAACCCGCACTAAGGGATTGGAAAGTGTCCGCTATAATTCTGATCATGGTTTTACTCAGCAATATCAGCTACTACTTGCACCTATTTGTATTGATGACGATATGATGCTTTCGGTTAAAAAAGCAGCAGTTGTCGCAGATTATTTAGATTGTTGGCTCAATGTACGGCTTTGGAATTTTAAATCCAATTCTTACTCGACGGTGCAATACACCATATTCACTTTGGGCAAGGAAATCCGAGGGAAGTCATTAGAAGAACTATGCAGTTATTTAGCTGATAAGTTAGCAGCTGAATATGCATCTATAAATTTTGAAAAGCCGACATACCTAAACCAGTTCAGCGCCAAAAGTCTGCATCGTCAACTGGCACGATTTATCGACTGGCTAGAACAGCAATGTAACCTGCCAGGGCGCTATGAAGACTACATTGTTCGTTCAGGCAAGAATGCCTATGAGATAGAGCATATTTGGGCAAATCACTATGAACGCCATACAGACGAGTTTGATCAGCAAAAAGACTTTGCAGACCAGCGAAACAATATTGGCGGTCTAATTCTTTTACCTAAAAAAGTAAATGCTAGTTTGAACGACGCCGAGTATCGGGAAAAATTGCAGCACTACATTAAGGAGAACATTCTTGCCCAATCACTGCATGCGCTATGCTATAAAAAAAATCCAGGGTTCAGAAAGACGGTCGAAGAGTACGGATTACCGTTCTTTGCGCATGATGAGTTTAAAAAAAGTGATGTAGAAGCGAGAAATGATCTCTACAGTGCACTGGCATCACTAATTTGGTCTCCCAAGCGATTAGAGGATGTAGCTGAGTTATGAAATCGCATGAGGCTTATTTGATATGTTAAGAATACTTATGTTGCATGGATCAGCATAATACTGTTGAAATGGCAGGTTGAATAAGAAAAACGATTCCACACCAAACACAAAGAGTCAGGTTCTAGGAAGCTATGCAAGTAGCGCTTTTTTTTAGCTTTTCTAACAGTATCGTTAATAATGGTCCAACGAGCTGATGGATTGTTCTTACCGGCTATACACATATTGGCAGTCTTTGAAAGGACGACTTAGTACTTAAGCTAATTGATTTAGAAAACATAAGTACGAGTGGAGTTGGAATTGCACTGCCCTCTACCTCCTAAACTTGATCCGGATTTTAATGGCAATGTCTTATTACGAATCAATGTTCTGAGGAGCAGAGTAAGTGCTTATATAGTACGTGCCCCAAACTAGACCCACCATCGTAACAATCACCATTAGCTACTCTACATTTAGGAAGTATGAACCAGATTGGCCTCACTTCAACATTTGAAAAATCTCTTGCAAAACTGACCAAGCAGGAACAAGCAATGGTCAAACAGTTGCCGACGGAGTTTTTGTTTAATCCAAAAATGCCCGGCCATCGTTTTCATAAGCTGAACACAAAGGAAAACCGGTTTTTCTCTATTTCGGTGAATATGGACCTACGCGTGATTGTTTTACGTGACAAGGGACGAATTTTGTTTTGTTATGTCAGCCATCACGACGATGCATATGACTGGGCAAGGCGCCGACGTGTAGAAGTTCATCCGGTTACGGGTGCAGCGCAACTTGTTGAATTGGAGGAGGTGATTCGTGAACAAGTTACCTACGTTCAGCGTGAAGCTGTGAAGTGTCCAATATTCATAAGTGAAGAAGACAATTACTTGCTTTCACTTGGAGTGCCTGAGGCTTGGCTGGAAAGGATTAAACAAATAGACGCCGATGGTTTACTCGAGATCCTCGATCGTCTGCCAGAAGAGGCTGCAGAGGCACTCTTCAGGCTTGCTAATGGAGAACGTCCCGAACAGGGAACTCAGCAGAAGATCACAAAAGATACAGATCCATTTACCCATCCGGATGCCCAACGCCGCTTTTGGGTTACATCCGATGAACAGGCGCTCAAGCAAGCACTTAATTATCCATGGGATCAGTGGACCATTTTTTTGCATCCATCCCAGCGGGACGCTGTAGAGCGAAACTTTGGTGGCCCAGTGCGTATATCGGGAAGTGCGGGTACGGGTAAAACTGTGGTTGCTCTGCACCGAGCTGTCTTTCTCGCAAGAAAATTTGAGAGTGCAAGGGTCCTTCTCACCACTTATTCACGCCCCCTAGTTGCGAGCCTTGAGGAGGGCTTGGACAAGCTTGCTGGGGTGACAGGTAATTTGCGTCAGCGTATTCGAGTTGAACACCTGCATAAATTAGCTCATGAAATTGCCTCTAGCACTAAAGATTTTTCGTTTGCGCCTGTTCACCCTAAGGAACTTGATAGGTTTTTTGACGCAGCTATTTCCAAGTATCCCGGCGTAGGAGTGACAAGAGACTTTCTCCATACCGAGTTTGATGCAGTTATTGATTATTGGGGCGTCAAGAGTCTGTCAGAGTACCAAAAAATTGGAAGATACGGTCGTGAAAATGCCTTATCACTTGAAAGACGTACAGCAATATGGCCGATCTTTGCTTATATTTTTGAGCAAATGCGAGATGCGAAGCGCATGACTTGGTCAGATTTGGCAGAGGCCGGTCAACGTGTTGCCAAAGCACATAACTCTACTCCATTCAATTATGTGGTAGCAGATGAAGCACAGGACTTTGGTCCTCGTGAGCTACGATTCCTGATGTCGCTTGCCCCAGTAGGTACATACAGCCATTTTTTTACTGGCGACTCCAGTCAGCGAATTTACCGCTATCCTTTTGCTTGGTCGCGCGCTGGTGTTGATATGCGCGGCCGTGGAACGACACTAGTTGTAAACTATCGAACCACGAGCCAAATTAAGAACTTTGCCAGTGCAGCTCTTGAAAAAGTCGGCCCACGTAGTGAAGAGGAATTTAGTAGTGGTGAGGTAGTCTCTTTGATGTCAGGGCCTGAGCCAATCATTGAGCAATGCACCAGTCCCGAAGATGAAGCGAAAAAGCTAGCTGAATGGCTTTGCTTTCTTGGTGAGCAGGCTGTTGAGCCCGGAGAGATCGCTATTTTTGCGAGGTCTTACCACCTGCTTGAAGAGCGCGCTATTCCAGCTCTTGAAGAAATTGGTTTGCCTGGTAATGCAATTAATTCTAACCAGAGGGAGAAACCGGGAAGTATCTCAGTAGGGACTTTACATAGTGCCAAGGGCCTTGAGTTTAGAGCTGTTGCAATTATTGGCTGTGATGCTGAATTTCTCCCACACAGTTCAGTGCTCAACATAGCGGATGATGGAGATGGCAATACGATCGCCGAGACGAGAGAACGGCAGCTATTTTATGTAGGTTGCACACGTCCTCGTGAAATCCTGCGTATTTCCTTTTGTGGTCGACCGACCATGTTTCTTTCAGACTTGAAATGACAGGATTGCTTTATTGCCGTAATGTTTAAGCTAGAACACCTCATTTCACCAGACCTCTCTGTTAACATTTGCCTCGGAAAATAATTTGCTGGCATCTCTTGAGCATTTTATCGCTTGTATGAGGCCAGCATCTGCTTGGGAAAATATAATATGAAGAATGCAGGCATTTTGATTGTTCTGATTGCTGCTGTCGCGGTTGGGCTAGTCCTTCATTCGGAAACGTTAGTTTCTGAGAATATGACGGATTTGGCAGTTTGGTTGTTTCAACAGTTCAAGGAAGACAAGTTCCCACTAATCTTGTCTGCAGGCATCGTTGTGGTGGCTTTAATCATGCTGATCACATACTTGCTTCTTGTTATTGCCCCTCAGGTAATTTCCCTTCGGAGGCTTCGTATTGCTGTTGGTAGATATCCTAATGAAAGGACATTTGCCGAGAAGTTTGATGAAGTTTCAGAGCGTCTGTCGGGTAACTCCCTGATTGGACATGCTTGGAGAGAGTTCCGGGAGACTTTAGTTGAACCGGAAGAAGGGGTTAGAGTCGTCCAAAATACCACGCGCCCTCAGACTTTCATCAATTTTAGTTGTGCCCAAGACAAAAGCACTGCCTTACGCATTATGCCTCATCTACCGAACTACTTTGTCGGAGTTGGTTTATTGCTTACATTTGTTGGTTTGCTTGCCGCTTTGCATTTTGCCAATACCTCGATAGGAGGTAGCGCGAATGAAGCAGTTGAGGGTTTACGGGATCTACTTAAAGCTGCAACCTTTAAATTTTGGACGTCGATTGCGGGTCTCCTTTCTTCAATTGTTCTGTCATTTTTTTTCAGGCTTTATGCTCTTTATCTTGAAAACGAGTTTGGAGCACTATGCCATGTGATTGAACGACGAATGGAGTTTGCGACACCCCAACGTATTTTCGTGGACGTGCGAGACACAATTAAAGAGCAACTTGCAGAAACAAAAAAAATCAACACTGAGGTTGCAATGTCAATTGCAGAAGGCGTGGGGAGGCAATTTCAGGAATATGTACCCAAAATGCTTGCTGATGCGATGAAACCTTTGGTTGATGCAGTTCAGATATCATCTGATAAGGTTCGACAAGGCGCAACGGACGGGTTGGAGGACCTCGTAAGCCAATTTGCTGACACTCTTGAAGGATCATCAAGCCAGCATCTGAAAAATATGTCAGAAACCCTGCAACATTTAACGGACTCACTGAATGCCATGCAGGGGTCAATGAATTCGAGTGGAGACGAATTTGCTCGTCGGATGACTGAGGGCTCTGAGCGTCTCGATTTAACAATGCGCGAACTGGCTGGTTCAATGCACACACTTGCTGAAGGCCTTAAGACACAGATTGACGAAGCAGGTCAGGTCTTTGGTTCGAGTTTGCATGAGAGCCTCGGTCGTCTATCTAGGCAGAGCGAGGAATTGGCTAGCCAGCTTGCCCAGCAAAGTCAGGATGCTTCATCGGCATTTTCCGAGGAAATCATTAAAGCAGCTCGAGCTCTTTCTGCTTCTGCCAATGACAATGCAGAGAGCAGCAGTAGGTTTGCTCAGCATCTACGAGAGAGCCTGGGTGAAGGTGTTGAAGGTGTCCAAGGAGCACTTAATCGTGTCAGGGAGTCCTTGATCTCGCTACAAGTTCAGCTTGAACGACAAGAAGGTGAGTTGTCCTCTGTTTCTGAGCAAAGTCGTGAAGTGGCCCACACCATGGCAAGTGCGTCAAACTCTATCAAAGAAGGGTTAGAGCCATTTCAGCGTGTTGTTCAAGGTCTTGAAAAAACGTCAAGTCGACTTGAGCAGTCAGCTACATCAATGGCTGAGAAAATAGATAGTGCTGCATCTACTGTAGAAACAGTTTCAGAGGAGCTGAATAGGGTTTCGAAAACGCTTGAGACAGCTTGGGAAAACTACCGTATACGCTTTGAAGATATCGATGAGGATCTCGAGCAGGCATTCACGAAATTGCAGGAGGCGGTCGAGAATCAGCAGCGTAATGTGCAAGAATTTGTCCGAAATTTGGATAGTTCATTCGATAGGGCACTGAGCAGTTTGTCTGGTGGTATCGATGGTATTAATTCGGCGATAGAGGATTTCACTGACGCGTTAGAAAAGATTTACCTCTCAGGGAAACGAGATTAGGAATAGGTAGGCCGATCAAATGGCTATAACTAATATCGATGAATGGGGTCTAGTTCGATCTGATCAAGAGGAGACAGAGGAAAGCTATTTTATATCTATGACCGACATCATGGTTGGCCTCCTGTTTATATTTATTATCATGCTTATGGCACTAGGACTGATGCTAAAGATAGCTGCAGAGAATACCCAGAAAACACAGGAAGACCTAAAGCAGGTGGTTAGCGACACTAAAGTGGAAATTGAAGACATTCAAGATGTGAATAGCCTCCGAAACCAGATGTTACGTGATATCGAGAATCATCTACGCGAAGTTGGTGTGCACGTGATTGTCAGAGAAGAAAATGGCGTCCTTCAGTTACCAGATGAAATTCTCTTTGCGAAGGATGAGCGCAAACTGTCTGTGGAAGGAGTTACTGCTATCCGCCATCTTGCACGGGCTCTCGACGCGATACTTCCATGTTATGCAAATAAAGTGTCATCATCGGCTTCACCATTATGTCGTACTGAAATACCGGACACAGTTCAACTCGATGCGGTATTCGTTGAGGGCCACACTGACAAGGATGGCCCTCAAAAATACAATTGGGCTCTTTCCGCAAATCGTGCTATCAGTACGTTTATTGAACTTGATGGTAGTTCAAAGGAAGCAACAAAACTTTTGAATGAAAATAAACAGTTTCTTTTCAGCATTGCTGGTTACGGCGAGAATCGTCCCGTCAACCCTGGCAACACTGAAGAAGACAAGGAAGTGAATCGTCGTATCGATCTCCGTTTCGTAATGAGTGTCTCACACAAGGAAGCACTTAAACGTGTTCACCAGCGTTTGCAATCAGCTCTTGATGAAAATGACCCTTCGTGACACGGCAAGAGATTTGACGGCACAACAAATGCCAATTTTTGTGCGCAGAAGTTTACCCAAAATAGCAAAAACTGTAGAACGAGAAGTTGAGATTTCCCAGCGGTTCGCTTTTGGAGGACAACTGAAAACACCACCTGATTTGGGTGAAATTCAGTGCCGTTTGATTGAACATCTGGCAGGTAGCAGCATTAATCAAATTACTCCGCGAGAGCTCAGGTATTCACCTCAATGTATCTGGTATAAAGAGCGCCCGATTGCAGAACATTTAGAACTATTAGAGAAGCTTCTCGAGGTTCTTAAGAGTGCTGGTCGCCAATCGATAGTGCGAACCCTTGCCGCAGTTTATTTTCGATATTTTCGTAGGGATCGGATGGGAATTGATCTCGTGGGACGCGCACTTTCACACATGGTCAATGAAAAACTAGTCAGCCTTTATCAGTTTCAAGAAATGTTTAATGTGTTTGACCCATCGGATGGACCTAGCCGTGTTTCGCAATACTGCCTCGATCATAATACGACACCTCTGAATTTTCTTCGCGGGTGTGGATTGAGTGGTGAATCTTTAACCTGCGGGTTCGGTGTAAGCGTATTCCGTGCTGGCATGAGTGAGATTGCTGAAAGGTTAGCGCATGAAGCTTCTCCATCTTTAGTAGACCGAGCGGTCAACTGGACCGATGAACCTTCACCAGCTCGGTACTACACCGCTTTTCCAACATTGGCACGAACGCTTCTCCTGCCTTTCAGTGCCCACAGCCCATCTGAGGACCTGAAAAACCAGATACTTGATGTACTACTTGAACGAATTGGTGACCCACGAACTAATGCTGACAAATGGCAAGGCATGGAGGATGCCGCTGAGGTTGCGCATACTTGGCTTACTCGTCTCGCTTTACGACAGTTCCTTGAAATAGTTGATCATGTGGCATACCCCGAGCACTGGAATTATCGACGTGCGTTTTGGATGGCACTTTACGAGATTGGGGCCATTTCTCAAGCATGGGTCGCCTTTGGGCCTTTAGGAGGAGAGCGTGCACGGAGAGACTTTGGCAAGAATATTAAATTTGGGGAAATCATACCAACATGGAAACCTGTTGAACTTGGACATGCGGTGTTGGTTATGCGCATCGGTGATTTCATAGCAATAGATTGGAGCCAGAATGGTCGTTGTATTTTTTGGCCAACCGATCATGCTGAGGCCCCAAAACTCTATAAATTTACTTATAAGTCTGGGGATCTCGCACCTAGAGTCCGTCCTGCTGGTGGTTTTGAAAAAATACATGTGGCTGCACAATCTTATTCTTGGCAGCGAGATGTTGCAGAATTTATCAGACGGAAAACTGGGTATGAACTGCGTGATTCCGATTACCGTGTGACCTGATGGTGACGCTGTCTTGGAAAATTGAAACACAAGAAGATGGCGTTTACATCAGTTGCGTAAGTACAAATCTTCTTGGTCGCTCCAAGTCAGTGCCTATCCCGGAGTGGGATGGAATTTCCAGCAAATTCCCGGGGATTGATCTTCTTCGATTTCTGGTTGATGCTAAGGATGCAGTCTATATCGGTGACGCAGTTCTCGCACCCCATGATACTGTTTCGTCATTGGAAGAAAATCAGGCTGCATTGATTGGGTTGCCACCAACAATTCCTCACGCGCTTCAGCTTCGGAGCCACGGAACGATTGATGAGTCTGAGTTTTCCATCTCGTTTCGATGGCTACGACACGGTAATACACCTATCACTGTATCAACCATAGGTGCAATCGCATCTGAGGGTAAACGAGATTATCGGATTCCTGCAAGCCTGTACAGAGTGATCAAAGTGGTCAACGCCTATAAAGCTGCAGATACGAAAACACGTGAAACGCGGGTTGAGTATTGGCAACCCATTCAGGATGCTGTGGCACGAGCGACGGATGGTAGCGTGAGGCCGGATGGCTATCTTGCGGACATGAGGATATTCCATGCCGCGTCCCTTTCTCTGTCAGCTGAGCTCAGTAAGGATAAAGGAATCACATTTGAGCCAGTCCTATTTGGTCGTGCTGTCTTAAAAAAGCATCAGGAAGACTTGTTCGGATCTGACCCTTTGGCAGATCCGGCATATGATTCTGACATAGAATTTAGTGACAGTTCGGTAGTCGACGGTATAGACACACTCGTCGACGAGGCCGATGCACTTTTACCCTATGATTTAAATGAAACTTTTATCCGGCAACGGCTGAAACCTAATGAAAATTGTCGTGAAGCCTATCCGCTTGTCCGTAATACTTACATTTATATCGATGCCCCTCTGCGGAAGGCGATTGACGTAGTCAAAGCGATGCAAAGTGCAAGCGCTGCTGAACGAAGAGCATTTGTCAAAAATCCACGCCAAGCTTTTGCAGATGCACTTGGCGATGTGGGAAATATGGATGCGATTCACGGCCTTTTTGTCGAGACGCAACAGTATGCCGAGTGGGTGAATGGTGTCGGATTCTGGAGGCCGAAGATCTTGCCATGGCTTCCCCGATCCCCAGGAAGTTGGCTGCCAGAAAAGCTTGGCTTTACCATCGATGGAAAAAATATTGAAGTATCACCTGATCAACTTGAGGGGTTGCGAATTGCATGTGAAACGGCAATTGTTGAGGCTAAGGCAACTTTCGATTTTGAGGACCTGAAAAGTATCCCTGCAACCTCTGAAACATTGGCGACGATAGACACCCTGTGTGAGATGGCAGCACACATGGTTACTGAGCACAAGACGAAAAAACAGAAAAATGAAATACCAAAGAATAACTATGTCGGTTATGAAAGCACGTATGTAGTAGAGACCGAAGATAATCTTGAGGAGATGTGCTTAGAATTAGGCCTGACACCGCGAAATACAAATATTTCTAAAGCACTTCCGAAAGATCTGATAGGCCCTGAAAACCTATTTCCTCATCAAATTGAAGGTTTCAATTGGTTGGTCAAAAGCTGGAAGATTGGGCGACCCGGCGTACTCTTGGCAGACGACATGGGATTGGGGAAAACTATACAGACTCTTGTGTTTGCAGCTTGGCTTCAAGCCAACCATCAGGCCACAACTCCAAAAAAGCGTGGGCCGATTCTGATTGTCGCTCCCACAGCTCTTCTCAAAAACTGGCGTGAGGAACACGACAAGCATCTTGCAGGAGGTGGCATTGGTCCAATAACCGAGCTTTATGGGGGTGGAATCCGCACTTTCAAGGTTGATGCCAGAGCAAGAAGAGACACTCTTGAAGGATATGGTGTTCTCGACCGTGATAAGTTACTTCGTACATCGTGTATTTTGACAACCTATGAAACACTTGCAAACTATCAGATTAGTTTTGCAGGGCTCAGATACCCTTTAGTTGTCTTTGATGAAATTCAGAAACTGAAAACGCCGACAACTATCAATACCCACGCTGCGAAAACATTAAATATTGATTTTGTTGTTGGTTTGACTGGTACCCCAGTAGAAAATAATCTTTCAGAATTGTGGTCCATTATGGACCGACTTCACCCAGGGTTACTCGAGGATCTTCGCAGTTTCTCGCAAAAATATCGGGCAGAGGACACCGGTTCTCTTCGAATTTTGCAAGATGAACTGAATGACAGCAGGATTGGTAGTGCTGTAATGCTTCGCCGGATGAAGGATGCAGTAGACCTTGGGAAAGCTCTTCCACAGAGACAGTTTGTCTCACTTGTTCGCGAGATGCCTGAAGATCAGGCTAGGGCTTACGAGAATACAGTTGCTACGGCTCAAATGGAAATGGCAGATGGTGCAACTCGCGGAATCATGCTGAAGGCCTTACAACGCATGAGAGGGATATCGCTACACCCCGAACATCCGTCTACTGTGCTTGGGCAACCGGAAGCCTACAAGAAATATATTTCACAGTCGGCGCGACTGGATGCTGCTATAGAAACACTTGATTCTGTACAAAGAAGGGGCGAAAAGGCGCTAGTTTTTATTGAATATAGAGAAATGCAGCGTGTTTTCGCAGATATACTTAGGCATCGCTACCAGCTTCCCAATTTGCCGTCAATCATAAATGGACAGACACCATCTGCGCGAAGACAGGAGTTAGTAACACGGTTTCAACAAGGCGCAATCGGTGAATTCGATGTCATGATCTTAGCGCCTAGGGCGGCAGGTGTTGGCTTAAACATTACCATTGCCAATCACGTAATTCACCTTAGCCGTTGGTGGAACCCTGCAGTTGAGGACCAGTGCAATGATCGTGCTTATCGAATTGGGCAAGACAAAAAAGTCACTGTATACCTACCAATTGCCCGCCACTCAGTATTTGGTGATAGCTCTTTCGACGTAAAGTTAGATGAACTTTTGAGTCGAAAACGCAAGCTCTCTCAGGACTTGCTTGTACCTGTGGAGTCAGAATCAGACTACGAGGAAATGTTCTCTTCGACTGTGCCATTCTAGCCAAGTACTGGATATCAAAATTTTGAATACAAACCAGAACTACATTCCACTCCACTAGGTTAGTTTGACTTCTGGGCCAGACTGTCATCGTCTACAATCCTTTCGTTCGTCTCAAGGCTGGGTTAGATCTTTCAACTCATCTTCCTTAAAGCTTTCAAGCGCAAATCCCTGGTCATAGGGCGTGTACATTTGGTCCAACTGGAGCCCCTCACGCATGTGCCGGGGTATGGTATCCAACCATTTTGGGATGTCAGAGTTGTTAGGGTCGTAATAAGTTTGGTTCAGTTCCGGCATGCCTTTTTCTGGCCAATGATTGTCACCATGTTTCAAAGGATATATGTGCCAAAAATCAGAATACGTTTCGACTAAAATGATTTCATCCGGCGCATTCGGATACTTTGCCAATATCTCAGGAAGCAGGTCACCTCTGAACTTAAAACTTGTGAGTGCTGGATCCCTGCTTTCCAGCACCAAAACAGTTCGTGCCCCTTCTGCCTTGCACGCCTGAAGCTTTGCGCATTTCCTGGAAAATGCCCGCATCAGTCTTTTTCTTCGCAGAGATGCCATATCTTCCAGATAAATAGCCCTTAACCAAAGAGAACCAGGTTGTTGCCTAATAGGGAGGGCATATGGCCAGCGGCGCAACTTGAAAACACACTTGAACCCGTCTGGCTTGCTCTGCACGGAATGATCAGAATGGTAGAGATCATAGGGTCCCCCGGTCCAACAGTTCATCTTGTCTCGCAACACTAGTTCATTCTTGCAAACCCAGTTCGCGAGGCCCTTCAAGGCACGATTGCGTTTGACTTTTCCGTCTGGCAAAGAAATATCAAACGGGTACTGCAATTCGTAGTACGCCGGGCTCGGGAATGGCAGTAAGATGTTTTCCTTAAAATAGTCGAGAATCTCTTTGATGATCACTCCAGTCTTGATCTGGTTGTCATATGGCTCAACCAGCGTATGCTCGATTGCATACTCCTGATCATCCAATTTCAAACGCAGGTCGACGGGCGGACCTTCGCCATCCACTTCGGGGCGGCGAATTTGTGTGCGTTTCTCACCCGTTCGCTTCTCAATGGCTCTTACGACGGCATCACACGACTTGCCTTCATAGTTCTTGTTGTGCATAAGCAGTCTCGCCTCATCTTCTCCAAGTAAACCAAGCCTGATAAACGCGAACAAGTGATGGCAAGCTATCTTAGATTTTGATGTTTCTGCAGTATCTGCTCTTCCGATACTGATATTGATTAGCTTGTTAGGATGATAGAACCATAAATTTTATTTGCCAGCTCGTATGATAATGCGCGATAAGTTGAAAGTCATAGTTGCCAAAGCGCTAAACAACGGGGCGTTGTGATACCACGTATCGGAGAAGATCAGCAGGGTTTCCCCGTAAGATATTTAGTCTCTTGCAAGACCCTAGTGGCAATGTCTAAACGCTTGGTTCTGCTGCAGTAGTTTCGGGCTTCGTCAATATAGAAAACGATGATCAAACTGCCAAATGGTGCAAATCGCTCTATGATCGGCTAGGGATTCCCAAATCTGCCATAATCCTGTGGGTTGCTTCTGGTACATACGGTGTGAAACCTAGTATGAAGGCAATTAATGAAAATATACCGTTTTGCCAACAACTGCCGGATGTCACACTGCCAGTTGCTGTGATCGCACAAGGATGCTGGGCACAAAGAGCAGCACAGTGTCTTCGTTTTTCCAGCTCACTTTTTTGTGTCCAACACCCAAGTCGATTTGGCAGGGCCGGCTGCAAGGGAACAGCAAGGAACATTGTTGATGCTTTTCATGCGGCATTTGAAAAATCTCGATCTAGGAAGTTCGGTTAAATTTCCATAGTATCTTGTTGTAAAGGGTTATCTTGTTCTACCTGACCTGATCTTAGGGATTTGAAGATACTGACATGGGTGATGATTTAAAGAAAAAATTATGGTTATCTGCCGACAAGCTTCGGGCACAGATGGATGCAGCAGAGTACAAACACATTGTGCTGGGCCTAATCTTTCTCAAATACATCTCAGACACCTTCGTTGAGCAGCAGGATAAAATTCGTCGCATGGTGTCTGAGTCCTCGTCTGAATATTTCATAAGCGAAATTCCTGCTGAGTACGAAGAAGCACTCGAGGAGCGTGACTATTACACACAAGACAATGTCTTCTGGGTGCCACAAGAGGCACGTTGGGAATCTCTTAGAGCCAAGGCAAAGCAACCCGATATTGGATTCCTGGTGGACAGTGCAATGACCTTGATCGAGAACGAAAACCAATCCTTGCAAGGAAAGCTAGATAAACGTTTTGGGAAGGCACAATTAGGCCAAGGTGTGTTGGGTGAGTTGATTGATCTGATCTCCACCATTGGATTCGGTGATAAATACGACTCCAGTGATCTGTTGGGGGAGGTCTACGAGTACTTTCTGGGTCAATTTGCATCTGCAGAAGGTAAGAAAGGTGGACAGTTCTATACTCCTTCCCATGTGGTCAAAACCCTTGTGGCTGTCCTTCAACCGCATTCTGGCCGGGTCTATGATCCCTGTTGTGGATCAGGCGGTATGTTTGTCCAGAGTGAGAGGTTTGTGCAGTCACATGGTGGCCGTGTAGACGATATCTCCATCTACGGGCAGGAAAGCAACCCAACAACTTGGCGGCTGGCTGCAATGAATTTGGCGATTCGAGGATTTGCAGCAGATTTGGGTAAAGAACCGGCGGATACTTTTGCACGAGACCAATTCACTGATCTGAAATTCGACTACATCATGGCAAATCCACCCTTCAATATATCTGACTGGGGTGGAGAGAAGTATGAGAATGATATTCGCTGGGAGTACGGTAGACCACCTGTAGGGAATGCCAACTTTGCATGGCTGCAGCATATGCTATGGAAGTTGCGACCAGGTGGACAGGCGGGTGTCGTTCTTGCAAATGGTTCTATGAGTTCAAACATAGGCGGTGAAGGTCAAATACGTGAAATGATGATACGTGGGGATGTGGTGGAAGTGATGGTCGCACTGCCGGGTCAGCTGTTTCTGAACACACAGATTCCTGTATGCCTATGGTTCTTAAGTGATGATAAGACCAAAAACGGTCGTGACAGGAGTGGTGAAACCTTGTTTATTGATGCACGTCAATTGGGAAAAATGGAGACACGAGTCAACAGAGTCTTGACCGATGGAGACATTGCTAAAATTGCAGACACAGCCAATGCATGGAGGTCAGGTAAAGGATATGAGGATATAGCGGGATTCAGCAAATCCGCAACTTTTGAAGAGATTGAGAGAAATGGGTTCGTTTTGACACCTGGGCGGTATGTTGGTTTCAATAAAGTTGACGAAGAGGAAGAAGATTTTTTTCAGAAAACTACTCTACTTTCGTCTGACTTGCTTTCACTTCAAGATAAGTCAAAAACTTTAGACGAAGCTATTAAACTTTCTTTGAAAAAGCTGTTTGGAGGATTCTAAATTGTTGTTCAAAGATAATGCATCTTTGACACGTGAAATTGTTAACCCATCTAGCTTTAATGGCTCTGTACCTTATATCGGGCTTGAACACATAGCACAAGAAAAGTTACAGCTAGTTGGTATTGGGGAATCAACAGACGTAATAAGTACTAAACAGTATTTCCAAAGTGGGGACATTTTATTTGGAAAGTTACGACCATACTTTCGGAAGGTAGTACGTCCCAATTTTAGTGGCATTTGTTCAACTGATATTTGGGTTATTCGATCAAAAGACTGTGTTGATTCAAGGTTTCTTTTTTATTGGTGTTCTAGCTGGGACTTTGTGAATTTTGTTGATGTTGCTAGTGAAGGAACACGAATGCCAAGAGCAAAGTGGGCAGTGGCACAAGAACATCAAATTCCTGATTTTACGATTGATGAGCAAAAAGCAATTGCCCACATCCTTGGGGCGCTAGATGACAAAATCGAACATAACCAAAAAATAAACCAAACCCTTGAAGAGATTGCCAAAACAATCTTCAAGTCATGGTTTGTTGATTTTGATCCTGTTCGAGCAAAAGTAGAAGGTTGTCCCACCGGTCTTCCTCCTGAAATCAGTGATTTATTTCCAGATGAGTTTGTAAGTTCAGAGATTGGTGAGGTACCGAAGGGGTGGGACGTAAAACAAATTGGTGACCTTTGTGAAGTAATTGATTGCTTGCATTCAAAAAAGCCTGATTTGATTGAGCAAGGTTTTAATTTTATTCAACTAAAAGAGATTGGAGAAGATGGATTGCTTTACTGGAACGGTATCTCAAAAATTTCAGAGGAGTCATATAAGAAATGGATTTCAAGGATCGAAGTCTGTGGAGGTGACTGCATCATAACTAATGTAGGTAGAGTTGGTGCATTTGCACGGATACCCGCTGAATTTAAGGGTGCAATAGGTAGAAATATCACTGCTGTAAGACCTTTGGAGAAAGCAACTTGCGGTGCATTTATTGCTGATTACTTCTTGTCTCCTCTATACAAGTTTGAAAAAGAACTCAGGACAGATACAGGGACTATTCTTGATGCGCTAAACGTAAAAAATATTCCCAGTCTACGACTTGTACTCCCTCAGATCTTGTTACTTAAAAAATACAACGATTTGTCAGTGTTATTTTGGAATAAACGGGAGCTTCTTGTATTAGAGAACAGTTTACTTGCAGAGCTTCGAGATACTCTTCTTCCAAAACTCATATCAGGCGAACTTCGAATCCCAGATACTGAAAGATTCCTCGAAAAGGTAGGCATCTGATGGCACTGATAACTGAAGACCAAGTCGAACAGATCAGTATCGACTGGTTCAAAGAACTTGGTTACCTGTACAAGTGTGGATATGAAATTGTCCCAGACGGTGAGAAACCGGAGCGTACAGACTACCGTTCAGTCATCCTTCAAGACCGCTTACAAGAAGCACTGTCTCGCATCAATCCTGACATACCTGAGTACGCAATCAACACTGTGCTATCTCAGGTAACCAATCCCAACATACCTTCCATGATGTCCTGCAATCGGCAAGTACATCAGTGGCTGACCATAGGAGTCCAGGTTACCTACCATGAGGGCAATGAGGAGGTCGGCAAGCTACTCAAGGTTGTTGATTACGAGAACCCTGAAAACAACGACTGGCTAGTCGTCAATCAATTTACAGTTCGGGGACTAAAACATAACCGCAGACCAGATGTTTTGGTGTTCGTGAATGGATTGCCACTTTCTGTAATCGAACTCAAAAATGCTGCAGATGAGGATGCAGATATCTGGACGGCATTCGATCAACTACAGACGTACAAGACCGATATCCCTGATCTGTTTAACTATAACGTCTGTATGATCATCTCAGACGGCATCTATGCGTGTTTGGGGTCAGTCTCTGCAGACAAGGAACGGTTCATGCGGTGGCGCACTATTGATGGCGTTGAACTGGACCCTCTCGGCCAGAACCAGCAGCTTGAGACTTTGGTCAAGGGTCTTTTCAGCAAGGAAATTTTTCTGAACTATTTGCGGTACTCCTGCGTATTTGAAGAAGGAGACGAGGGCACTGTCAAAAAGATTGCCGGATACCACCAGTTTCATGCCGTACAGGTAGCCGTTGAAAGTATTGTCATGGCGAGTCAAGTCGATGGAGACAAGAAAGGTGGCGTAATCTGGCACACGCAAGGTGCAGGCAAAAGTATCGAGATGGCGTGTTTAGCAGGACGCTTAATCTCAGAGCCTCGTCTTGAAAACCCTACAGTTGTCATGGTCACAGATCGACAGGATTTGGATGGCCAGCTGTTCAACGTCTTTGCGAATGCAGGTGAACTCTTAGGCGAGACACCCAGACAAGCCAACTCTCGTGTAGAACTCAGAGAGCACCTCATGAACCGTCCTTCAGGTGGCATCATCTTTACAACCATTCAGAAGTTTGGCTTGGAAGCAGATGAAGACCGATATCCCATTCTGACTGATCGGCATAACATCGTGGTAATTGCGGATGAAGCACACCGGACCCAGTATGGGTTCAAGGCAAAAATCGACCGTGAGAGCGGTTCCATCAAATACGGTTTGGCGAGGTCATTACGGGATGGATTGCCCAATGCAACGTTTCTCGCATTTACAGGAACCCCCATCTCACACGATGATCGGGATACTCAGGCAGTCTTTGGGAATTATGTCTCGATCTATGACATCCAACAGGCCGTCGATGATGGTGCAACCGTTCCCATCTACTATGAGTCGCGTTTGGCTAAGATCAACTTAAACCAAGCAGAACTGCCCCAGATCGATGAGGAGGTGGAAGAGATCCTGGGCAGTGAGACTTCAGATGAGGAGGAGAAAGAAAGGGCAAAAAGCCAGTGGTCTGCGCTGGAGGCTATCGTGGGAACGGATGCACGTCTCAAAGAAGTGGCAGAAGATTTGATAAACCACTACGAGACGCGCAGTCTGACACAGCCTGGCAAGGCTATGATCGTCACCATGTCCCGTGAGATCTGTGTCAGGCTATACAACCAGATCGTGGCGCTTCGTCCCGAGTGGCATACTGATGACCACATGTCCGGAGTGATCAAGGTCATAATGACGGCATCTGCATCAGACAAGCCAGAACTTCAACCCCATCATACTAGCCGGGCACAGAAGAAAGACCTTGAGAAACGGTTCAAGGATTCTTCAAACCCACTCAGGATTGTTATTGTTCGTGACATGTGGCTGACGGGATTTGATGTTCCTTGTCTTGCGACCATGTACGTTGATAAACCAATGCAGGGTGCGAACCTAGCACAGGCCATTGCAAGGGTGAATCGTGTCTTCAAGGACAAACCAGGTGGGTTGGTGGTGGACTACATTGGCATTGCACCTCAACTTAAGGAAGCTCTGCAAACCTACAGTGCAGCAAAAGGGAAGGGTAGACCGACAATTGATTCGTCTGAAGTATTACGAATACTCAAAGAAAAAATCCAGATCGCACGAGACTTGCTACACCCTGTGGATTGGAGCGAGTACAAGACAAGAGCGCTCCAGCTCATCCCGGTCTGCATGGACCATGTACTTGAGCAGGAAGATGGCAAGCGCAGGTACTGTGATACTGTACTTCAAATGACTAAGGCCTATGCATTGTGTGGGACCTTGGATGAGGCCATGGAATTGGCCCCTGAAGTGGCATTTCATCAGGCAGTGCGTGCACTCTTCGTAAAAGGCGGGAGAGGAGAAAAGCCACCTCGAGATACGGACTTTGAATTACGGCAATTATTGTCCCAGGCGATCGTTGGCGAGGGCGTTTCGGATATTTTCAAACTCGCAGGTCTGGAGTCTCCAGATATCTCCATTCTCTCGGATGACTTCTTGAACGAAGTGATGAAGATGCCGCATAAGAATTTAGCAGTAGAACTTCTGCAAAGACTCATCAAGGATGAGGTAAGGACCAAGTTCCGCACCAATGTTGTCAAGCAGCGCAAATTCAGTGAACTCCTTGAGAAATCCATAGGTAGGTATGCAAACCGTGCGATTGAAGCAGCACAGGTGATTGAAGAGCTCATCGCCATGGCCAAACAGTTCAAGGAAGACCTCGAGCGAAGGAAAAGCCATAATCTTTCAGATGAGGAAGAGGCCTTTTATGATGCACTTGCACAGAACGAATCTGCACAGGAATTGATGAGCGAGGAAGTGCTCGTAGAGATCGCACGGGAGATCGCGAAAAAGCTGAGAGAAAATCTGACTGTGGATTGGGCTGTTCGAGAAAGTGTTCGGGCAAGGCTAAGGATTCTTATTCGTCAACTATTACGAAAATACAAGTATCCCCCTGACCAGCAGAAAGGTGCGGTTGAGTTGGTATTAACCCAGGCAGAGACATTATCTGAAGAATTTGTGTGAAGTTTCGGGGTATGTAACAAACAGGATTGATCGTGCTCGAATACTGGTTGCAACAGCACCAGGGCAGCCTGTGTTACTCTTTGAAGTGAGACATAATAATAATCTCTGTGAATTCATGATAGTCAGCCGGAGGTGATTAATATGGATTCCAAGCCAGTTGCTTTCATCCTGTCTTGTGCGGGAGGAGTGCTGCTTGCAGCGCTACTGTACATGCCTGCAGGTCTGCAGGCTGAAGAGCATGTAGAGAAACCCATCGATCTTCGCAAGATCAGCGTGATTGGTTCTAGACGGCCGGACCGCTCCGCTGTGGATACACCCTCGGCGGTGGACATCCTCAGCACAGAGGATCTCAACAACCAGGGAACGACCCAGGTGCCTGAACTGATGCGCAAGCTGGTGCCGTCCTACAATGTCGGTACCCAACCGATCAGCGACGCTGCGACCTTCATTCGCCCGGCCAACTTGCGTGGCCTTGCTGCCGACCAGACCTTGGTCCTGGTGAATGGCAAGCGACGCCACCGTGCAGCGGTCATCTCGTGGCTTGGCAACGGGGTCTCGGAAGGTGCGCAGGGTCCCGACATCAGTGTCATTCCTGCAATTGCCCTGAAGCGGGTCGAGGTGCTGCGTGACACGGCCTCCGCACAGTACGGTTCCGATGCCATCGCGGGCGTGATCAACTTCGTGCTCAAGGACCGCCCGCAGGGTGGCACCCTCGAAGCGCAGTGGGGCCAGACCTACACGGGCGACGGCGATGAATACCGGGTCGCCGGCAACCTGGGGATTCCCCTTGGCACCGACGGCTTCGCCAACATCAGTGCCCAGTGGCACGAGATGGGACCCACGTCCCGCAGCGTGCAGCGTGCCGATGCACAAGCCCTGATCGACAACGGCAATACCTTCGTTCGCCAGCCGTATACGCAGGTCTGGGGGCAGCCCGATGTCGACGATGACTACACCGTGTTCCTGAATTCCGCAGTGAAGTTCAGCGAGCAGTCAGAGCTCTACGCCTTTGGCAACACCTCGGAGCGCGAAACCGAGGGTGGCTTTTTCTTCCGTAATCCGAATACCCGCACTGGCGTGTTTGTCGGCGAAGAGGATGGTCAGGCTAACTTTCGCCTGCCGCTTGCCCCGGGCTGTCCGGGATATGCCAATCCATCCGATCGGATACGGGTGACGGATGCGACCGAACAGTTTGACTGGACGCCGTACCCGGGATGTTTCTTCAACGAGCGTTTCCCGGGCGGATTCACGCCCAAGTTCGGTGCTGAAGTCAGCGACGCTTCGGGCATTGCGGGTTTTCGCGGAGTGCTGGATTCGGGCCTGACCTATGATGCCAGCTACTCGATTGGCGAGAGCGAGGCGGATTTCACCATTCGCAATACCATCAATGCGAGCCTGGGACTTTCGACCCCGACGCAGTTCAGTCTGGGCAGCTACACGCAGACTGACCAGACCCTGAGCCTGGACATGACCCGTGCGATCGAAATGGCCTCACTGGCATCGCCCCTGTACACCGCGTTCGGGGTTGAATGGCGCGAAGAGCAGTTCGAGGTGAAGGCGGGCGAGGAAGCCTCCTGGGTGGACGGGCAGATTCCGGACACCGGAGTCGGCGCCAACGGATTCTCGGGATTCTCACCGGTGGCTGCGGCTGGCAAGTGGGACCGCTCCAACATTGCCACCTATGTCGAGTTCGAAGCGGATTTCACGGATGCGCTCACCGTTGCCGTGATGGGTCGTATTGAGGATCACGAGGATTACGACACGACCGAGGACTTCAAGATCGGTGCAATCCTCAAGGCCACGGAGGCCGTCAGTCTGCGTGGTTCGGTCAGTACAGGCTTTCGTGTACCGACCGTGGGACAGGAGAATGTCGCCAACGTCACAACCGCGTTCATCCTGGATTCGCAAGGCAGAAACCAGCTGACGCAGCGGGGCACGATCCCCTCGAAATGCCCGGAAGCTACCGCGGTTGGAGCACAGAGGCTCGATGCTGAGGAGTCCGTCACGTACACGGCGGGCTTTGGCCTGCAGATGCATTCCATCTCGCTCACCGTGGATATGTACAACATCGAGGTGGATGACCGTCTTGGCCTGTCCGAGGACAAGACGCTGAGCGCTGCACAGAAAGCAGCGATCGGTGCGAGCGGATGTTTCCCTGCCACCGACGTGAGTAATTTCCGCTTTTTCGGCAACGGGTTTGATACGCGCACCCGCGGCATCGACCTGGTGGCAAGCATTGATGTGACGGACAGGCTACCCCTGCTGCATGGTGGCAAGACCGAGCTTGCCTTAGTGGGCAACTACAATGACACCGAAGTCACCAGCCACAATCCGGAGTTCATTGGCGAGCAGCGTATCCGGCAACTGGAAGACGCACTGCCGGATCTTCGCTTCAACGTGACGCTTCGACATGACCAGACCCGCTGGGGCGGTTTCGCACGGGTGAATTTCTTTGACGGCTACGATGAGTTTCATGCGGACAGTGCAGATTTCATCATTGAACCGGATGAGGAGTTCACGCTGGACGTTGAGGTGAGTTACCGTGTGCCCAACGGATTTGAGATGAGCGTCGGGGTGGAAAATATCTTCGACAACTTCCCGGACAGGAACGAGTTCGCCGAAAACCTCGGCTCCAAGTATCCCGAATCCTCGCCGATGGGATACTCGGGCGGGTTCTACTACGCCCGCGCTCGCTACAGCTGGTAGCGACAGGTGTGACGTGACGAGCCCGTCGATCCTCCGGGCCTAGCCTGATCGGGCACCATACCCTGCCAACACCTTGAAACTGGCTGCTCTGATATTCGACCTGGACGGCACGATTGCCGAGACCGAGGAAATTCATCGCCATGCATTCAACCATGCATTCCGCAAGGCGGGGCTGAACTGGTACTGGTCACGCCTTCTGTATGGCGACCTGCTGTCGGTGACCGGCGGCAAGGAGCGCATCCGGTACTTCATCGACCAGTACTCACCAGCCTTCTCCAAACCGGACCACCTTACGGAGTTCATTGCTGACCTGCATCAGGCAAAGACAGAAAAATTCCATGAGACCTTGCTGGCAGGACACATCCCGTTGCGCCCCGGAGTGAAACGCCTGGTGCGCGAGGCACGCGAGGCAGGGGTGCGCCTGGGGATCGCCACCACGACCACGGCCAGCAACGTCACGATCCTCCTGGAGACCAGCCTGGACCCGAAAGCTCCCGGCTGGTTCGATGTCATCGCCGCGGGGAACGTGGTGCTCCGAAAAAAGCCCGCACCCGATGTGTACCAGTACGCTTTGAAAGCCTTGGGGGCCAGTCCCGACTCATGCTTGGCGATCGAGGATTCCGAGAACGGGCTGCGCGCTTCACTGGGGGCCGAGCTCAAGACGGTCGTGACCACCAACCAGTACACCCAGACCCATGATTTTAGTGGCGCCTGCCTTGTGCTGGATCACCTGGGAGAACCGGATCAAGCAGCCACAACCTCGGTCGGATGCCTGGCTTCAAACACCTACGTTGACCTCAACGAGTTGGCCCGGCTGCTCGATTGAGCGCACCGCCACCTTCGCACTTGCAAAGCATTACAATAAATCAATCTGATTTTGAGGCTAAAGTAAAAAAGTTAGCTAACTTTGCAAATAGGGCAGCGTTAATTCTTGAAAAGGAGATTTCAGAAGGATGAAACAAGAATGTAAATCACTTAAGACTATTGTGAAAAAGATACTCGTTATCTTGTCGCTTTGTAGCGTCACGATCATTGGAGCGACTGAAGATCAGGAAGTTTGGTTATTGAATATCATTGAAAGGGCGGACTTTGAATGTCGACGGCTTGACACAGTTAAAGTGAATGGGTTCAAAGATGGTCTGATTACTCGGTATGCAATCTGGTGTGAAAACAAATTAGCTTATGCATATGACTTTTTTGAGATCCAGTATTGGGAAGAGCATTCTGACTGGTGTGTCACAGGAACAATAGATGGAAAAATGAAAGAAGTTTGTATGGAGCCAAAAACTGGGAAAATCACAAGTTGCTCAGGGAACATTCCGAGGGGATGCGATAAGTTCCAGTTAAAGGATTAAAAAAATTCGAGTAACCAAGTATATATGCCCCAAAAATTGGTTCCAAACACCCCAAAATCACGCTATAGTGCCATGTTTGGCAATTGCTAGCGCACTGAGTGAAGGCCAGTAGCTCAATTGGCAGAGCGGCGGTCTCCAAAACCGCAGGTTGGGGGTTCGATTCCCTCCTGGCCTGCCAATGATGGATGCGGCCCGGGGCTACACATCGATCAGGCAGAAATTCTAGGCAGGACATGGCAGCAAAACCTGACGCCACCATGAGCGGCGTGGACACCCTGAAACTGGCGGTATCGGGCACGATACTGGCTGCCAGTGTGCTCGCGTTCTATGTCTTTGCGGACCTGGCACTGCTGTACCGCGTGTTGACGATTGTTGCGGCCGTGGTCGTGGCATCCGGGATTTCCCTGACGACCGAGCGCGGCCGCTCGTTCGCAGGCTTCATGCAGGATGCACGCACCGAGGTGCGCAAGATGGTGTGGCCGACGCGGATCGAGACCCTGCAGACCACGCTTGTGGTGCTCGTGGTGGTCATCATCCTCGCGTTGTTTTTGTGGCTTGTGGATCGAGGGCTGAGTTCCCTGATCCAGCTTGTGATCAGGTAGGGGCGGACTGATGGCAATGCGTTGGTATGTCGTGCATGCGTACTCCGGGTTTGAGCACCAGGTCAAGCGCTCATTGGCGGAGCGCATCGAACGGTTCGAGATGCAGGACAAGTTTGGCGAGATCCTCGTACCGGTTGAGGAAGTCGTGGAGATGCGTGAAGGCCAGAAAAGACGAAGTGAGAGGAAGTTCTTTCCCGGCTACGTGCTGATGAAGATGGAAATGAACGATGACACCTGGCACCTGGTCAAGGATTGCCCCAAGGTGCTCGGCTTTATCGGCGGCTCCACCGAAAAGCCGGCCCCGATCACCGAGAAAGAGGCACAGAACATCAAGGAGCGCATGCAGGAAGGGGTGGATCAGCCCAAGCCCAAGGTATTGTTCGAGCCCGGTGAGGTGGTTCGTGTTACAGACGGACCGTTCAACGACTTCAACGGGGTTGTCGAGGAAGTGAACTACGAGAAGAGCCGCATGCTCGTGGCCGTCCAGATCTTCGGGCGCTCCACACCGGTCGAGTTGGGCTTCGGCCAGGTCGAGAAAGGTTAAAGGTTAGCACGGACGAAAAAGAACCATGGCGAAAAAGACAGAAGCATTCATCAAGCTGCAGGTCCCCGCAGGCGATGCCAATCCCAGCCCGCCCGTTGGGCCCGCGCTGGGGCAGCACGGCGTCAACATCATGGATTTCTGCAAGGAATTCAATGCCCAGACCCAGGGCCTGGAGAAGGGCATGCCGGTGCCCGTGGTGATCGAGGTCTTCAACGACCGCAGTTTCACCTTCATTACCAAGACCCCGCCGGCCTCGGTGCTTTTGAGAAAGGCGGCCAAGCTGGACAAGGGGAGCGGGCGCCCGAATACGGAAAAGGTCGGCAAGGTCAACCGTGCGCAGCTCGAGGAGATCGCCAAGGTGAAAATGCCGGACATCACGGCCGCGGACATGGATGCTGCCGTTCGAACGATTGCAGGCAGTGCCCGCAGCATGGGCCTGGAAGTGGAAGGGGTATAACAGCATGGCGAAACCGGGCAAGAAAATTCGTGCCTCACGCGAGAAAATTGGAGAGGGCAAGGTCTTCCCTCCGGGTGAGGGGCTGCAGCTGGTCAAGGACTGTGCGGGCGCCCGTTTTGATGAGACCGTGGATGTCTGTGTGAAGCTAGGCGTGGACCCGCGAAAATCGGATCAGGTCGTGCGGGGCTCTACCGTGCTCCCACATGGCACCGGAAAGAAGGTCCGGGTGGCCGTGTTTGCCGAGGGACAGCAGGCCGAGGCCGCGAAATCCGCCGGGGCCGACTTGGTCGGCCTGGACGATCTGGCGGAGCAGGTCAAGCAGGGGCAGATTGATTTCGATGTGGCCATCGCCACGCCGGACACCATGAAGGTGGTCGGGAAGCTGGGACAGATCCTGGGGCCACGCGGGCTGATGCCGAACCCCAAGGTGGGGACCGTCACACCCAATGTGGAGGCTGCCGTGGAGAACGTGAAGGCGGGCCAGGTGCGGTTCAAGACGGACCGGGCCGGGCTGATCCACTGCACGATCGGCAAGGCCACGTTCGAGGCGAAGGCGCTGGAGGAGAACCTGAGCGCACTGCTCGCGGACCTGGTCAAGGCCAAGCCCGCATCCGCCAAGGGGATTTACATCAAGAAGGTGACCGTTTCATCCACCATGGGCCCCGGGGTGCAGGTGGATCAGGCCACACTGGCCTAAACGGGTTGCGAAACGGAGTTCGTCTTAGGGAACGTTGCCATGGCATTACGAATTGAGCAAAAGAAAGAGGTCGTGAACGAAGTCGCGCAGGTGGCCGCGAGTGCACATTCGGTGATCGCCGCAGAGTATCGCGGCCTGACCGTCAGCGAGCTCACCGGGCTTCGCGCACAGGCACGCGAGCAGGGCGTCTACATGCGGGTGATCAAGAACACGCTGGCGCGGCGTGCACTGGAAGGGACATCCTACGAATGCATGAGCAAGGAGTTGAGCGGGCCGCTGATGCTGATGTTCTCCCAGGAGGACCCGGGTTCTGCTGCGCGCCTGGTCAAGGACTTCACCGAGGAAAACGAATTACTGGCCGTGAGAATGATCGCCGTCGACGGTGAACTTCTTGAGGCCTCCGCGCTGGAGAAACTCTCCAGCCTGCCGAACAAGGAACAGGCCATCGCGTTGTTGATGGCGGTGATGAAGGCACCGATCGAGAAATTTGTACGCACCCTGGCGGCGCCCCACGGGAAACTGGTACGAACCGTGGCGGCCGTGCGTGACCAGAAGGAAGAGGCTGGTTAGCGCTAGCGAGGTGTTGTGTGGGGCCTTCGGGCTCAAAGAATCTGGGTTTGATTTGACTAGGAGATGAAAATGGCAGTTACGAAAGAAGATATTCTTGAGACGATCTCGTCAATGAGCGTGATGGAAGTGGTTGATCTGGTTTCGGCCATGGAAGAGAAGTTCGGAGTGTCCGCGGCGGCGGTGGCCGCACCTGCGGCAGTGGCCGGCGGCGAGGCTGCGGCCGAGGCCGAGAAAGACGAGTTCGATGTGGTCATGACCAGCTTTGGCGACAACAAGATTGCCGTCATCAAGGTAGTGCGTGCCATTACCGGGCTGGGCCTCAAGGAGGCCAAGGACATGGTGGAAGGCGTTCCTTCCACGCTCAAGGAGGCCGTGGCAAAAGACGGGGCCGAAGAAATCAAGGGGCAACTTGAAGAAGCCGGTGCGACCGTAGAGCTCAAGTAATCGTTGCTCTATCCAATCCCGAGACGGATCAGCCAGTATCTGCCGATGCTGTCGGGTCCTTTTGCATGCGCGTTTTGATAATGGGGTGATCTCGATGGCATACAGCTACACTAGCAAGAAACGAATTCGCAAGGATTTTGGCAAGCGCCCGGAAATTCTGACCTCGCCTTACCTGCTGCAGATTCAGCTGGCCTCGTACCGGCGGTTCCTGCAGGACCACACGCCGAAGGAGGAACGTCTGGACGAAGGCCTGCACGGCGTCTTCCAGTCGGTGTTTCCCATCATCAGCTACTCGGGAAATGTCGAACTCCAGTATGTCAGCTATCGCCTTGAGCCGCCTCCGTTCGAGGTCAAGGAATGCCAGCTTCGTAGCCTGACCTACCATGCGCCGCTGAAAGTCCTGCTGCGCCTGGTCATCTATGACAAGGAAGCCCCGGCCAACACCAAGAAGGTCAAGGACGTCAAGGAGCAGGAAGTCTACATGGGCGAGCTGCCGCTGATGACCGATACCGGGGCCTTCGTCATCAACGGCACGGAACGGGTCATCGTCTCCCAGTTGCACCGCTCCCCGGGGGTCTTCTTCGACCATGACAAGGGCAAGACCCATTCCTCGGGCAAGCTGTTGCACTCGGCCCGGGTGATTCCCTACCGTGGCTCATGGCTGGATTTCGAGTTTGATCACAAGGATTGCCTGTTCGTGCGCATCGACCGGCGCCGCAAGCTTCCCGCCACCATCCTGCTGCGGGCCCTGGGCTTCAGCAGCGAGGAGATCCTCTCCATCTTTTTCGATACCAACACGGTGCATATCACCGACAGCGGCTTCATCCTGGACCTGATTCCCGAGCGCCTGCGCGGCGAGATCGCGCCGTTCGAGATCCGCGCCGGGGGCAAGGTGATCGTCGAGGCCGGCCGGCGCATCACGGTGCGCCACGTGCGCCAGATCGAGAAGGCGAACATCAAGAAACTCGAGGTCCCGGTGGAATACCTGCTGGGCAAGGTGCTGGCCCGGGACCTGGTGGACACGGACACCGGCGAGCTTGTGTGCAGGGCCAATGATGAGCTGACCGAAGAGAATGTCGAGAAGATCCTGGAATCCTCCGTCGATGTGCTGGAGCTGCTGTACACCAACGACATCGACCGGCGCCCGTACATCACCTCCACGCTCGCCATCGACTCCACCACCAACGAGCTTGAAGCCCAGGTGGAAATCTACCGCATGATGCGACCGGGTGAGCCGCCGACCAAGGATGCGGCGCAGAACCTGTTCCAGAACCTGTTTTTCGTGCCGGAGCGCTACAACCTGTCTCCGGTGGGCCGCATGAAGTTCAACCGGCGCGTGGGTCGGGAGGAGATCTCCGGTGAGGGAACCCTGAGCAAGGAAGACATCCTCGATGTCATGCGCACCCTGATCGACATCCCCAACGGCAAGGGCATGGTCGATGACATCGACCACCTCGGCAACCGGCGCGTGCGCTGCGTCGGGGAAATGGTCGAGAACGCCTTCCGCGTGGGTCTTGTGCGCGTCGAACGTGCCGTCAAGGAGCGGCTTACCCTGGCCGAGTCCGAAGGACTGATGCCCCAGGAGATGATCAACGCCAAGCCGGTCGCAGCCGCCATCAAGGAATTCTTTGGCTCAAGCCAGCTTTCGCAGTTCATGGACCAGAACAACCCGCTTTCCGAGATTACCCACAAGCGCAGGATTTCTGCCCTGGGCCCGGGCGGCCTGACGCGAGAGCGTGCGGGATTCGAGGTTCGTGATGTGCATCCCACCCACTACGGGCGGGTCTGCCCGATCGAAACCCCTGAGGGTCCGAACATCGGACTGATCAACTCGCTGGCCATTTTCGCCCGCACCAACGATTACGGGTTCCTGGAGACCCCGTACCGCAAGGTGGTCAAGGGCAAGGTCAGTGAAGACATCGAATACCTGTCTGCCATCGAGGAAGGCCAGTACACCATTGCACAGGCCAACGCACGGCTGGACAAGAGGGGCCGGTTCCTCGACGGGCTGGTCTCGGTGCGTCATCGAAACGAGTTTTCGCTGGTGCCAAGCGAAGAGGTCGAATACATGGATGTCTCGCCCAAGCAGATCGTTTCGGTTGCGGCATCACTGATTCCGTTCCTGGAGCACGACGATGCCAACCGCGCACTGATGGGATCCAACATGCAGCGCCAGGCGGTGCCCACCCTGATCGCGGAAAAACCGCTGGTCGGCACCGGCATCGAGCGCGTCGTGGCAATTGATTCGGGTGCGGCGCTGGTGTCAAGGCGCGGCGGCGAGGTGGACACCGTGGATGCCGGGCGGATCGTGGTGCGGGTCAACGATGACGAGGCCGAGGCCGGTGAGCCGGGCGTCGACATCTACAACCTGACCAAATACACGCGCTCCAACCAGAACACCTGCATCAACCAGCGACCGCTGGTGCGCCCCGGCGACATGATCGCCCGAGGCGATGTGCTGGCCGACGGGCCTTCGACCGACCTCGGCGAGCTCGCGCTCGGACAGAACGTGCTGGTTGCCTTCATGCCGTGGAACGGCTACAACTTCGAGGATTCCGTGCTGATCTCGGAACGTGTCGTCGAGGAGGATCGCTTTACGACCATCCATATCGAGGAACTCAGCTGTTTCGCACGGGACACCAAGCTGGGCGCCGAGGAAATCACCGCGGACATTCCGAATGTCAGCGAGAACCTGCTGGCCAAGCTGGATGACTCCGGGATCGTGTACGTGGGTGCCGAGGTGCGCCCCAGCGACATCCTGGTCGGCAAGGTGACCCCGAAGGGCGAGACCCAGTTGACCCCGGAAGAGAAACTGCTGCGCGCCATCTTCGGCGAGAAGGCCTCGGATGTAAAAGACACTTCGCTTCGCGTGCCCTCCGGCATGGAAGGCACCGTCATCGATGTGCGGGTGTTTACCCGCGATGGCGTGAGCAAGGACAAGCGTGCCCTGCAGATCGAGGAAGCTGAAATCGACCAGGTGAAAAAGGACCTGAACGACCAGCTGCGCATCTACGAGGACGACATCTACAGCCGGGTCGCGCGCCTGATCACCGGCCAGGTCTCAGAGGGCGGGCCGGAAGGGCTGAAGGCCGGCGCCAAGGTCACCAAGACCTACCTGGAAGCACTCGACCGCGACCGCTGGTTCGAGATCCGCATGCGCGCCGAGAAAGTCACGGCCCAGCTGGAAAAACTTTCCGGGCAGCTGAAAAGCCAGCGCGAGTCCTTCGAGAAGCGCCTGGAAGAGAAAAAGCAAAAGATCACCGCGGGCGACGATCTCGCCCCGGGAGTCCTGAAAATGGTCAAGGTCTACCTTGCGGTCAAGCGGCGCATGCAGCCGGGTGACAAGGTGGCCGGGCGCCACGGCAACAAGGGCGTGGTGTCCATGATCGTGCCGGTCGAGGACATGCCACACATGGAGGACGGCACCCCGGTGGACATCGTGCTGAACCCGCTTGGGGTTCCCTCGCGCATGAATGTCGGCCAAGTGCTCGAGACGCACCTTGGGTGGGCGGCCAAGGGACTCGGCCTGAAGATTGGCCAGATCCTGGACAAGTCAGGAAAGGTCAAGGAATTGAAGAGTTTCCTGGATGAAGTTTATAACAAGGATGAGGGTATATCGGTGAAGCTCAACGAGTTCAGCGACGCGGAGCTCGGGAACCTGGCCGGCAACCTGCGCAAGGGGGTGCCGGTGGCCACACCTGTGTTCGACGGTGCCCAGGAATTCGAGATCAAGCGCATGCTGAAACTGGCGGACCTGCCGGAGGACGGGCAGACGTACCTGTGGGACGGGCGCACCGGCGAGCGCTTTGACCGCAAGATCACCGTGGGCTACATGTACATGCTGAAGCTCAACCACCTGGTGGACGACAAGATGCATGCCCGATCGACCGGGCCGTACAGCCTCGTGACCCAGCAGCCGCTGGGCGGCAAGGCGCAGTTCGGCGGCCAGCGCTTCGGCGAAATGGAGGTCTGGGCACTGGAGGCCTACGGGGCTTCGTACACCCTCCAGGAAATGCTCACCGTCAAGTCCGACGATGTCATGGGCCGCAACAAGATGTACAAGAACATCGTCGACAGCAACCACAGCATCGATGCCAGCATGCCGGAATCCTTCAACGTACTGATGAAGGAGATTCGCTCGCTGGGCCTGAACATCGATTTTGAACAGGAAGTCTGACTAGGGTACGAGGAAGATTATGAGAGACTTGATAAGCTTGCTGAGAAACCAGGGTGAAGTAGTCGATTTCGATGCCATCCGCATCGGTCTGGCCTCCCCTGACATGATCCGTTCCTGGTCGTACGGCGAGGTCAAAAAGCCCGAGACCATCAACTACCGTACCTTCAAGCCGGAACGCGACGGGCTGTTCTGTGCCAAGATTTTCGGGCCGATCAAGGACTATGAGTGCCTGTGCGGCAAGTACAAGCGTCTCAAGCACCGTGGGGTGGTCTGCGAGAAGTGCGGCGTCGAGGTCACGCTGACCAAGGTGCGCCGTGAGCGCATGGGCCACATCGAGCTGGCCAGTCCCGTAGCCCACATCTGGTTTTTGAAATCGCTGCCGTCTCGCATCGGCCTGCTGCTGGACATGACCCTGCGCGATGTCGAGCGCGTACTTTATTTCGAGGCCTTCATCGTCATCGACCCGGGCATGACCGGGCTTGAGCACAAACAACTTCTTTCCGATGAAGCCTTCCTGGAAGCGATCGAGACCTACGGGGACGAGTTTGATGCGCGCATGGGGGCGGAAGCCATCTACGAACTGCTCAAGCAGGTGGACCTGGAACAGGAAGTGGCGGATCTTCGCCAGGAAATCACCGAGACCCGTTCGGAGGCGAAACTCAAGCGCCTGTCCAAGCGCCTGCGCCTGGCCGAGAATTTCATCGAGTCGGGCAACAAGCCCGAATGGATGGTGCTGACGGTCCTGCCGGTGCTGCCACCGGACCTGCGCCCGCTGGTGCACCTGGATGGCGGTCGCTTTGCCACGTCGGACCTCAACGACCTGTACCGCCGGGCCATCAACCGCAACAACCGCCTGAAACGCCTGCTCGAGCTGAATGCGCCGGACATCATCGTGCGCAACGAAAAACGCATGCTGCAGGAAGCCGTCGACGCCTTGCTGGACAACGGCCGGCGCGGCCGGGCGATCACCGGCACCAACCGGCGCGCGCTGAAGTCCCTGGCGGACATGATCAAGGGCAAGCAGGGCCGGTTCCGGCAGAACCTGCTCGGCAAGCGGGTGGATTATTCCGGGCGCTCGGTGATCGTCGTTGGACCCACCCTGAAGCTGCACCAGTGTGGCCTGCCCAAGAAGATGGCATTGGAGCTTTTCAAGCCGTTCATCTTCAGCAAGCTGCACATGCGCGGCATCGCCCCGACCATCAAGGCCTGCAAGAAGGTGGTCGAGAAGGAAGGTCCCGAGGTCTGGGACATTCTCGAGGAAGTCATTCGCGAGCACCCGGTGTTGCTGAACCGCGCACCCACGCTGCACCGCCTGGGCATCCAGGCGTTTGAGCCGATCCTGATCGAAGGCAAGGCCATTCAGCTGCACCCCTGGTGTGCACCGCGTTCAACGCCGATTTTGACGGCGACCAGATGGCCGTTCACGTGCCATTGTCGGTCGAGGCCCAGCTGGAAAGCCGGGCCCTGATCATGTCGACCAACAACGTGCTCTCGCCGGCCAACGGCAGCCCGATCATCGTGCCGTCCCAGGACATCGTGCTCGGCCTGTACTACCTGACGCGCGAAAAGGTGAACGAGCAGGGCGCCGGCATGTTGTTTGCCGATATCGGGGAGGCACAGCGCGCCTATGACAGCGGTGCCGTCAGCCTGCATGCCAAGGTGAAGATCCGCGTCAAGGATGTGGTGGAAGGCGAGGACGGCAGCACGGAGACCGTGCGCCGTGTCACGGAAACCACCGTCGGGCGTGCGATTCTCTCCAAGGTGTTGCCGGAAGGCATGCCCTTTGCACTGGTCAACCGCGACATGGACAAGCGCGCGATCTCATCATTGATCGATGAGTGTTACCGCCGCACCGGTCTCAAGGACACCGTGATCCTGGCCGACAAGCTGATGTACACGGGCTTTAATTTTGCTACCCGTGCCGGCATTTCCTTCTGCGCCGATGACATGGTCATCCCGGAAGAGAAGCAGTCGATCCTTGGTGAAGCGGAGAAGGAGGTCGAGGAAATCGCCTCCCAGTATGCCTCCGGCCTGGTGACCAAGGAAGAACGTTACAACAAGGTCATCGATATCTGGTCGCACACCAACGAACAGGTGGCCCAGGCCATGATGAGCCGCCTCGGCAACGAAGAGGTCGAGGATGCCGAAGGCAAGCCGATTTCACAGAAATCGTTCAACTCCATCTACATGATGGCCGACTCCGGGGCGCGGGGATCCGCCGCCCAGATTCGCCAGCTGGCGGGCATGCGCGGCCTGATGGCCAAGCCGGACGGCTCGATCATCGAGACCCCCATCACCGCGAACTTCCGCGAGGGCCTGAACGTACTGCAGTACTTCATCTCCACGCACGGTGCGCGCAAGGGACTCGCTGACACCGCGCTGAAGACCGCCAACTCCGGGTACCTGACGCGGCGCCTGGTGGACGTGGCCCAGGACCTGGTGGTCACCGAGAATGACTGCGGAACGTCCGAGGGCATGGTGATGAAGCCTGTGATCGAGGGTGGCGATGTCGTGCAGACCCTGCAAAGCCGTGTGCTTGGTCGCGTAGTGGCCGCCGATGTGATGGATGCCAAGGGCAAGAACGTGCTGATCCCGGCAGGCACCCTGCTGGATGAGGGCTGGTGCAAGAAATTCGAGGATCTCGGCGTGGACGAGATCAAGGTGCGCACCCCGATCAACTGCGAGACCCGCTACGGGGTCTGCTCGAAATGCTATGGTCGGGACCTGGCACGCGGTCACCTGGTCAACATCGGCGAGGCCGTCGGCGTGATTGCAGCACAGTCCATCGGTGAGCCGGGTACCCAGCTGACGATGCGCACATTCCATATCGGTGGTGCGGCCAACCGTGCAGCATCCACCAGCGGCATCACGGTGAAGTCCTCCGGCACGATCAGCATGCCCCACGTGAAGCTGGTGCAGCACAAGGACGGGCACAATGTCGCGGTGTCCAGGTCCGGTGAGCTGAGCGTGGTCGATGAACAGGGACGAGAGAAGGAACGCTACAAGATCGGCTACGGGGCATCGATCTCCGTGAACCACGGGGATGCGGTGGAAACCGGGCAGACGGTTGCCACCTGGGACCCGCATATCCATCCCATCATCACCGAGGTCGGCGGCAGGATCCAGCTGGTCGATTTCGCCGACGGGGTCACGGTCGATATGTTCGCGGACAAGGTCACCGGCCTGAGTTCTGCCGTCGTGCTGGACCCGAGAAGCCGTCCTGCGGCAGGCAAGGACCTGCGACCGGCCGTCAACCTGCTGGATGCCAAGGGCAAGCCGCTGAAGTTCCCGGGCACAGAGAAGCCGGTGCACTACACGCTGCAACCTAGAGCCATCATCAGCCTGGCCGACGGCGACACCGCGGGCGTCGGCGACATCATCGCGCGGATCCCGCAGGAGTCCTCCAAGACCCGCGACATTACCGGCGGTCTGCCGCGGGTGGCTGACCTGTTCGAGGCGCGCAAGCCCAAGGAAGCTGCGGTGCTTGCCGAGCAGACCGGCATCGTCTCCTTCGGCAAGGACACCAAGGGCAAGGAGCGTCTGGTGATCACCAACGAAGACGGCGAATCCAAGGAAGTGCTGATCCCGAAATGGCGGCAGATCAACGTGTTTGAAGGCGAGTACGTGGAGAAGGGCGAGGTCATCGTAGACGGCGAGATGAGCCTGCACGACATCCTGCGCCTGCTCGGGGTGACCGAGCTTGCCGAGTACCTGGTCAAGGAGATCCAGAACGTCTACCGCCTGCAGGGCGTGGACATCGACGACAAGCACATCGAGGTGATTACCCGGCAGATGCTGCGCAAGGCGGAAATCATCGAGCCCGGGGACACCAGTTTCCTGCAGGGCGAACAGGTGGAGAAATCGCGCGTACTGGAGATGAATGAAAAAATGGAGGCCGATGACAAGGAACCGGCCAAGTTCGAGCCGGTACTGCTGGGCGTGACCAAGGCGTCCCTGGTGACCGAGTCGTTCATCTCGGCCGCATCCTTCCAGGAAACCACGCGGGTGCTGACCGAAGCCTCGGTGCGTGGCTCAAAGGACATGCTGCGCGGACTGAAGGAAAACGTGATCGTCGGCAGGCTGATCCCGGCCGGTACCGGCCTGGCCTACCATGAAGGCCGCAGGCGCGATGCCGTCGCGGACATGGACGCCGGTGAACTGGAAGAAGGCGAGGTCGCATCCGACGAGCAGGTCGAGGCAGCCCTGGCCGAGGAACTCACCGCTGCGGAGGGAAAAAGCGAGGAAGTCGGGGTCGGATCGGGCGCCGAATGACCGAAAGGCTTGCTTGACAGTAAGTCGGATGGTTTCTACAATTTCGCGGCTAACACGCAGGCCGATGTTTCATCGGCCTGTTGTTTGTTTTAGGTAACGAAAATTTATGACTACAATCAATCAACTGGTGCGAAAACCGCGCAAGCGCAAGGTGGAAAAAAGCAATGTCCCCGCGCTTGCCAGCTGTCCGCAAAAACGCGGCGTGTGCACGCGCGTGTACACGACGACCCCGAAAAAGCCGAATTCGGCCTTGCGCAAGGTGGCCCGCGTACGCCTGACCAACGGGTTCGAAGTGACCAGTTATATCGGTGGCGAAGGCCACAACCTGCAGGAGCACTCGGTGGTGCTCATCCGCGGCGGTCGTGTCAAGGACCTGCCCGGCGTGCGCTACCACACCGTTCGCGGCAGCCTCGACACCCAGGGTGTGCAGGACCGCATGCAGGCGCGCTCGAAATACGGCGCCAAGAAACCCAAGTCGTAACCCCATCGTTTACTGAAGCAGTCTAGCCATGTCACGCAGAAGAGAAATTCCCCGGCGCAAGATCCTGGACGATCCCAAATACGGGGACCAGCTGGTGGCCAAGTTCGTCAACATGCTGATGAAAAACGGCAAGAAGTCCGTGGCCGAGAAAATTCTCTACCAGGCGTTTGACAACGTTCAGCGCAAGAGCGGGCAGGAAGGCATCAACATCTTCAAGAAGGCGATCGAGAATGTACGCCCGTTCGTCGAGGTCAAGTCGCGGCGCGTGGGCGGTGCGACCTACCAGGTCCCGGTGGAAGTGCGCCCGGTGCGACAGACCACCCTGGCCATGCGCTGGATCGTCGATGCAGCGAAAAAACGTGGCGAGAAATCCATGATCAACAAGCTTGCGGGCGAGTTGATGGATGCCTCTTCACAAAAAGGCGCGGCCATCAAGAAACGTGAAGACACGCTTCGCATGGCTGAGGCCAACAAGGCATTCTCGCACTACCGCTGGTAGTGCGCAGCTTCAGGAATCTTAATCGTGGCACGTAAAACACCGATCGAGCGTTATCGCAATATTGGGATCATGGCTCATATCGACGCCGGCAAGACCACGGCCACGGAACGCATCCTGTTCTACACCGGCATCTCGCACAAGATCGGCGAGGTGCATGACGGGGAAGCCGTCATGGACTGGATGGAGCAGGAGCAGGAGCGCGGAATCACCATCACCTCGGCGGCCACCACCTGTTTCTGGGATGGCATGGAAAAGCAGTTTGACGAGCACCGCATCAACATCATCGACACGCCGGGTCACGTGGATTTCACCATCGAGGTCGAGCGCTCGCTGCGCGTCCTGGATGGCGCCTGTGCCGTGTTTTGCGCGGTAGGAGGTGTTGAGCCGCAGTCTGAGACTGTCTGGCGCCAGGCGAACAAGTACCAGGTGCCGCGCATGGCATTCGTCAACAAGATGGACCGCACCGGTGCGAACTTCTTGCGCGTGGTCGGCCAGATCAAGGAACGGCTCGGTTCCAACCCCGTGCCGATCCAGCTGGCGATCGGTGCCGAGGAAAACTTCAAGGGCGTGGTCGACCTGATCAAGATGAAGGCGATCTACTGGAACGAAGAGGACAAGGGCACGACCTTCGAGGAAGCTGAGATTCCAGCGGAACTGCAGGCCGAGGCTCAGGAATGGCATGAAAAGATGGTCGAGGCGGCGGCGGAGTCCTCCGAGGACATCATGGAGCGCTATCTCGAGAACGGAACCCTGTCGGAAGAGGATATCCGCAAGGGGCTTCGAATACGCACCCTGTCCAACGAGATTGTACCCGCTTTGTGCGGCACGGCCTTCAAGAACAAGGGCGTGCAGGCGCTGCTGGATGCCGTCATCGAGTTCATGCCGTCTCCCACCGACGTGCCCGCCATCCAGGGCATGCTGGAGAACGGGGAGGACACCACGGTGGAGCGTGGACCTTCGGACGATGAGCCGTTTGCATCGCTGGCCTTCAAGATTGCCACCGACCCGTACGTGGGCACGCTGACCTTTTTCCGCGTGTACTCCGGGGTGCTGAATTCCGGGGATACCGTTTACAACCCGGTCAAGGGCAAGAAGGAGCGCGTCGGGCGGATTTTGCAGATGCATTCGAACTCGCGTGAAGAAATCAAGGAAGTGCGTGCCGGGGACATCGCGGCCGCAGTTGGCCTGAAGGATGTGGCCACGGGCGAGACCCTGTGTGCCATCAACGAGGCGATCACCCTCGAACGCATGGAGTTTCCGGAGCCGGTGATCTCCGTGGCGGTCGAGCCGAAAACGAAATCGGACCAGGAGAAGATGAGTATCGCCTTGCAGAAGCTGGCTCAGGAAGATCCATCGTTTCGGGTGCGAACGGACGAGGAATCGGGCCAGACCATTATTTCAGGCATGGGTGAACTGCATCTCGACATCATCGTCGATCGCATGCGACGGGAATTCAGCGTGGAGGCCAATGTCGGGGCTCCGCAGGTGTCCTACCGCGAAACCATTCGCAGCAATGTCGATCAGGAAGGCAAGTTTGTCCGCCAGTCGGGCGGTCGGGGCCAGTACGGTCACGTGTACCTGAAGATCGAGCCGCAGGAGCCCGGAGGCGGGTTCGAGTTTGAAAATAAAATCGTCGGTGGCGTCGTGCCGAAGGAATACATTCCCGCTGTGGAAAAAGGCGTCAAGGAAGCCATAAACAACGGGGTGATTGCCGGCTACCCGGTGGTCGACGTCAAGGTCACGCTGTATGACGGCTCCTTTCATGACGTGGACTCCTCCGAGATGGCCTTCAAGATTGCAGGATCGATGGCCTTTCGCGACGGGGCCCGGCAGGCCAACCCGGTATTGCTTGAACCGGTAATGAAAGTCGAGGTCGTGACCCCCGAGGAGCACATGGGGGATGTTGTCGGGGACCTGAGTCGTCGCCGCGGCATGGTGGGCGGCATGGAGGACAGCCCGTCGGGCAAGGTGATTTCATCGGAAGTCCCGCTGGCTGAAATGTTCGGATATGCAACCGACCTGCGTTCTGCGACACAGGGTCGTGCAACCTATTCGATGGAGTTTCAAAAGTACAAAGAAGTCCCAGGGAACCTTGCGGATGCAATCATCAAAAAAAATGGCTAAGCCGCGGCATTGTCATTAAGATACTTCAAGAGGTAGAGAAAGATGTCCAAAGAGAAGTTCGAACGTACTAAACCGCATGTGAACGTCGGTACGATTGGTCACGTAGACCACGGCAAGACGACGTTGACAGCGGCCATGACCAAGGTGATGGGTGAGACCCATGGTGGCGAGTACAGGACCTACGACCAGATTGACAATGCGCCGGAGGAACGTGAGCGCGGTATCACCATTGCCACGGCCCACGTCGAGTATGAGAGCGTAAACCGCCACTACGCCCACGTGGACTGCCCGGGCCATGCCGACTATGTAAAGAACATGATCACAGGTGCAGCACAGATGGACGGTGCCATCCTCGTCGTCAGTGCCGCAGACGGTCCCATGCCCCAGACCCGTGAGCACATCCTGCTGGCACGCCAGGTGGGTGTGCCTTACATCATGGTGTACATGAACAAGGCGGACCAGGTGGATGATCCTGAACTGCTCGAACTGGTTGAGATGGAAGTCCGCGACCTGCTGTCGACCTATGAATTCCCGGGAGACGATACCCCGATCATCACGGGCTCGGCCCTGAAGGCCCTGGAGGGGGATACCTCGGACATCGGCATTCCTTCCATCGTCAAGCTGGTAGAAGAAATGGATGCCTTCGTCCCCGAGCCCGAGCGGGCCATTGACGGCGACTTCATCATGCCGGTGGAGGACGTCTTCTCGATCTCCGGACGGGGCACCGTGGTTACCGGACGCGTGGAACGCGGTATCGTCAAGGTCGGCGATGAGATTGAGATCGTCGGCATACGCGACACCTCCACGACGACGTGTACGGGTGTGGAAATGTTCCGCAAGCTGCTGGACCAGGGTCAGGCAGGCGACAACGTCGGCGTGCTGCTGCGTGGCACCAAGCGCGACGAGGTCGAGCGTGGGCAAGTGTTGTGCAAACCCGGCAGCATTACCCCGCACACGAAGTTCGAGGCCGAGGTCTACATCCTCAGCAAGGAGGAAGGTGGACGGCATACCCCGTTCTTCAACGGCTATAGGCCGCAGTTCTACTTCCGTACCACGGACGTCACCGGTGCGGTTGATCTCCCGAGCGGCACCGAGATGGTGATGCCGGGCGACAACGTGCAGATGGTGGTCTCGCTGATCGCCCCGATTGCGATGGAAAAGGGACTGCGTTTCGCCATCCGTGAAGGCGGTCGCACGGTCGGGGCCGGAAAAGTCTCGAAGATCATCGAGTAATACGAACACACAAGCAGACTGAACGATGGCCGCAGGACAGACAATCCGGATTCGCCTGAAAGCGTTTGATCATCGCCTGATCGACCGCTCCGCGAGCGAAATCGTGGAGACGGCCAAGCGCACGGGTGCCCGGGTGAAAGGCCCGATCCCGCTGCCCACCAAAAAAGAGCGCTTTACCGTGCTGATCTCACCGCACGTGGACAAGAATGCCCGCGACCAGTACGAGATTCGCACCCACAAGCGGATCATGGATATCGTCGACCCGACGGATAAGACCGTGGATGCGCTCATGAAGCTGGACCTGGCAGCCGGGGTGGATGTCCAGATCAAGTTGAACTAGAAGATCCAGGCCTTGGCGAAGCGGGTTTTGAGGCAAGGTTCTGGAGGAGTTTAGACCGAAATTATGGCAACAGACAGGTGAAGAAAGTGGTTTCTTAAGACCCTGATATTTGGGATAATAGTTGATTACCTGCGACCCGGCCTGGGGAGACCCATGCCGGGTCGCAGTTATCCGGTCAAGTGAAATTCTTGTAACCCCTGAACGGTACGAAAGGACAAAAATGTCTCTGGGATTGGTAGGAAAAAAAGTGGGTATGACGCGGGTCTTCACCGAGGCCGGTGAGTCCGTGCCCGTGACTGTCTTGCACGTGCCCGGCAACCGCATCACCCGGGTGCGCCGTCAGGAGGACGATGGCTATGATGCCGTGCAGGTCACCTACGGAGAGATCAAGCCTTCACGCATCAACAAGCCGATGGCGGGCCATTTTTCAAAAGCAGGGGTTCGCGCAGGAAGAGGATTGCGGGAATTCCGCCCGGCCAAGGAGCAGCTCGAGACCCTGCAGGTGGGATCGGAACTGGGCGTGGGACTGTTTTCCGTGGGCCAGAAGGTGGCCGTATCGGGCGTCTCGAAGGGCAAGGGCTTTGCAGGATCGGTCAAGCGCCACAACTTTCGCATGCAGGATGCCACGCACGGAAATTCGCTTTCACACCGCGCACTGGGTTCTACCGGGCAGTGCCAGGATCCCGGGCACGTTTTCAAGGGCAAGAAAATGGCGGGCCAGATGGGTAACGTCCGCGTGACCACGAAAAACCTGAAGGTCGTACAGATCGATGAGGGCAGGGACCTGCTCCTGATCAAGGGTGCGGTTCCCGGGGCACCGGGCGGCGACGTGATGATACGCCCCGTGCATGCCGGTGAGATCAACCTGCCGGCACAGGATGACGCGGCAGAAGATGCACCGGCCGCGGATGCGAAAGACGCCTGAGGATTGAGCCGGTATGAAACTCGCCATCGCCAATACGAAGTCCTCAGTCACGGTATCGGATGAGATTTTCGCGCGCAGTTTCAACGAACCCCTGGTCCACCAGGCCGTAACGGCGTACCTGGCAGGCGCCAGGAGCGGTACCAAGGCGAACAAGAGCCGCAGCGATGTTCAAGGCGGCGGCGCCAAGCCCTGGAGACAAAAGGGCACCGGGCGGGCACGGGCGGGGACCTCCAACAGTCCACTGTGGCGCTCGGGCGGAGTCACCTTTGCTGCCAGGCCGCGCAACTACAGCCAGAAGCTCAACAAGAAAATGGTACGCGCAGCCTATGCCAGCATGTTCTCGGAACTGATCCGCCAGGAATGCCTGCATGTCATCAAGGACTTTACCGTCACCGAACCCAAGACCAAACAAGCCCTCGCCCAACTTCAAAAACTCAACCTCACCTCCGCACTGATCATCACCGAAAAAGCCGACAAGAACCTGTACCTCTCCGTGCGCAACCTGCCCCATGTCGAGGTCGTGGAAGTGGGCGGCATCGACCCGGTCAGCCTGTTCAGGCACAAGCACGTGGTGGTCACCAAGGATGCGCTGCAGGCGATCGAAGGGTGGCTGCAATGAACGAGGAGCGCCTGATGACCGTACTGCTGGCCCCGCATGTCTCGGAGAAAACGGCAACCGGTGCGGACAAGAACAACAAGCACGTATTCCGGGTCACCCGGGGTGCGAAAAAAAGTGAGATCAAGCAGGCGGTGGAAAAGCTGTTCGATGTGAAAGTGGCCGAGGTCAACACCATCAACATGCAGGGCAAGCGCAAGATGTTCAACCGCCGGCCCGGCAAGCGACCGGACTGGAAGAAGGCCATCGTTACCCTGGAACCCGACAACGATATTGATTTCGGCGGATTCAGCTAACGGTTAGATGTTGTCATGGCAGTAGTAAAAGCAAAACCCACCTCCGCCGGCCGACGTTTCGTCGTACAGGTGACCACGCCAGGCCTGCACAAGGGCGGGCCCTACAAGCCATTGCTGTGCGACAAGAAACGAAGCGGCGGGCGCAACAATGCCGGGCGGATCACCACCAGGCACCGCGGCGGCGGGCACAAGCAGCGCTTCAGGGTCGTCGATTTCAGGCGCAACAAGGATGACATCCCGGCGCGGGTGGAGCGGATCGAATATGACCCGAACCGCAGTGCCAACATTGCACTGCTGAAGTATGCGGACGGCGAACGCCGCTACATGATTGCACCCCGGCACCTGTCTGTGGACAGCGAGGTCATCTCCGGTGTGCGCGTACCGATCAAGGTCGGAAATGCATTGCCGCTTCGAAGCATCCCGGTGGGCACGGTGGTGCACTGCATCGAGATGAAGCCGGGCAAGGGCGCGCAGATCGCGCGAAGCGCAGGGGCTGCCGTGCAGGTGGTGGCTCGTGAAGGGAATTACGCCACGCTGAGACTGCGTTCCGGTGAAATGCGCAAGGTGCTGCTGGATTGCCGTGCGGTGATCGGCGAAGTCGGCAACAGCGAACACAACCTGCGCAAGCTGGGCAAGGCCGGTGCGAAGCGCTGGCGCGGAGTACGGCCAACGGTACGGGGTGTGGCCATGAATCCGGTGGATCACCCGCATGGTGGCGGTGAAGGGCGCACGTCCGGCGGGCGCCATCCGGTATCGCCGTGGGCGATGCCGACCAAGGGCTACAAGACCCGCAAGAATCACCGTACCGATCGCCTGATCGTGCGGCGCAGAAAGAAGAAATAGAGTGCGACGTTAAGGAATTACAGGGATTCACCACATGCCAAGATCATTACGCAAGGGCCCGTTTGTCGACCACCACCTGATGAGGAAGGTGGAAAAGGCGGCGGCTACGAATGACCGCAAGCCGATCAAGACGTGGTCGCGGCGTTCCTTCGTGGTGCCGGAGATGGTCGGGGTCACGATTGCCGTACACAACGGCCGCCAGCACGTACCGATACTGATCAGCGAGAACATGGTCGGGCACAAGCTCGGCGAATTTGCCATTACCCGCACGTTCAAGGGTCACTCGGGGGACAGGAAGGCCCGATAATGATGCAGGTTTCAGCGAAACATACGTTTGTCCGCATTGCACCGCAAAAGGCCCGGCTGGTGGCAGACCAGGTGCGTGGCAAGGCGGTCGAGCGCGCACTCGAGATCCTGAAGTTCAGCCCCAAGAAGGCTGCCGGGATCGTCCGCAAGGTGCTGGAGTCGGCGATTGCCAATGCCGAGCACAATGAGGGTGCGGACATCGACGAACTCAGGGTTTCGAAAATTTTTGTGGATGACGGTCCGACCCACCGTCGTTTCAGGGCGCGCGCCAAGGGCCGTGCTGCAAAGATCCTGAAACGAACGAGCCACATCACCGTGGAGGTCAGTGACGCCTAGTGTCCTGGAGGCAGGGCGTTGCACGAAATTTGCTAGGAGTTGATTGCTAGATATGGGACAAAAAGTACATCCAACAGGAATGCGGCTCGGAATCTCCACCGACTGGACGTCCAAGTGGTATGCCGACGGCAGTGATTATGCGGAATTCCTGAGCAGTGATCTTGAAATCCGGGATTACCTGAAGAAGAAACTCTCGCAGGCCTCCGTCAGCCGGATCCAGATCAACCGGCCTGCGCGCGCGGCTTTCATCACCATCCACACGGCGCGCCCCGGCATCGTGATCGGCAAGAAAGGCGAGGACATCGAGGCCCTGCGCCGCGAGATCGCGCGGCGAACCGGCCTGAGCGTGAACAACGTGAAGATCAACATCGAGGAGATCCGCAAGCCTGAAATCGACGCGCAGCTGGTCGCGGAAAGCATCGCCCAGCAGCTGGAGCGGCGGATCACGTTTCGAAGGGCCATGAAGCGCGCGGTGGGCAACGCCATGCGCCTCGGTGCGCTGGGAGTGAAAGTGAATGTTGCGGGCCGCCTGAACGGCGCCGAGATCGCGCGCAGCGAGTGGTACCGGGAAGGCCGGGTGCCGCTGCACACCCTGCGTGCCAACATCGATTACGGTTTTGCAGAAGCCAAGACCACGTACGGAATTATCGGCATCAAGACCTGGATCTACAAAGGTGACGTGTTCGGTCTGGATGCCAAGGAAAAAGAAGAGGGCGCGGAGCAGTAGCGCACGTCCCGTCGAACAAGTTCAGTTGAGCCAAGATGTTACAACCCAAGCGCACAAAGTTTCGCAAGCAAAGGAAGGGCCGCAACCGCGGGCTCGCCCAGAACGGCAACAAGGTCAGCTTCGGTGAATACGGGCTGAAGGCCGTCACCCGTGGACGGATCACTGCCCGGCAGATCGAGGCGGCACGACGCGCGATGACGCGTCACATCAAGCGGGGCGGGAAGATCTGGATCCGGATGTTTCCGGATGTGCCGGTGACCAAGAAGCCCCTGGAAGTGCGCCAGGGCAAGGGCAAGGGCAACGTCGAGTACTGGGTGGCCAAGGTGCAGCCGGGCAAGGTGCTTTACGAGATGGAAGGCGTGGATGAAAAGGTTGCCCGGGAGGCGTTTCGCCTGGCGGATGCCAAGCTGCCGATCCGTACCACCTTCGTCTCGCGCAGCGTGATGTGATGGCGGCCATGGACAAGGAACTGCAGAACAAGAGTTACGACGAGCTCGGCAAGGAGTTGCTTGAGTTGCGCAAGGAACAGTTCAACCTGCGCATGCAGCTGGGTACCGGCCAGTTGACGCGTGTGCATCAGTTCAAGGTGAACAGGAAGAACATCGCGCGGGTAAAAACACTTATGAATCAGAAGTCAGAGAAGGGCGCATAGGTTTCGAATGTCAGAGGAAAGCAAAAAAATCCGCACCCTGCATGGCAGGGTCGTCAGTGACCGGATGGACAAGACGGCCGTGGTGCTGCTTGAACGACAGATCAAGCACCCCCTGTATGAGAAATACATACGCCGCTCAACGAAACTGCACGTCCATGACGAGAACAACGAATGTTCGATAGGGGACGAGGTCTCGATCCGGGAGTGCCGTCCTGTCTCGAAAAAGAAATCGTGGCAACTGGTCGAGGTTGTCAAGCGCAGCGAAGATACCCGGGCGTGAGAGGTTGATATGATCCAGATGCAATCTACTTTGGGCGTGGCTGACAACAGCGGGGCGCGTAAATTGCAGTGCATCAAGGTGCTGGGCGGATCGCAGCGCCGTTACGCGGGCATTGGCGACATCATCAAGGTCAGCGTCAAGGATGCCATCCCAAGGGGCAAGGTCAAGAAGGGCGAGGTCTACAATGCGGTCGTCGTGCGAACGGCCAAGGGCATACGCCGCGCCGACGGATCGACGATCCGGTTCGACAACAATGCGGCGGTACTGCTGAACAACCAGCTGCAACCCGTGGGTACCCGCATCTTCGGCCCGGTGACCCGTGAACTGCGCACCGAACGCTTCATGAAAATCATATCCCTGGCACCCGAAGTGCTGTAAGCCGGAAACCGTGAGACAACTATCAGGATTGGCCAACATGCAAAGAATTCGCAGGGGAGATGACGTGATCGTGGTGGCCGGCAAGGACAAGGGCCGGCGCGGCACGGTGCTGAAAGTGGGCGAGGATCACGTCGTTGTGGAAAACATCAACGTGGTCAAGAAGCATCAGAAACCCAATCCGAACGCCGGCGTGTCCGGCGGCATCAACGAGCAGGAGTCGCCGATTCACGTCTCGAACGTGATGCTATTCAATCCGGTCACCGGCAAGGCCGACCGGGTCGGGTTCAGGGCGCTGGAAGACGGCAAGAAGGTCCGTTACTTCAAGTCCAACGGCGAAGTGGTCGATATTTAGGAACGCATATGTCCAGGCTCCAGGATTTTTATCTGAACACGGTACGTCCCCAGCTGATGGAGAAGCAGGGATACAAGAACCTCATGCAGGTGCCCCGTATCGAGAAGATCACGCTGAACATCGGCGTGGGCGAGGCTGCACGCGACAAGAAAACCATCAAGGACGTGATTGCCGACCTTGAGAAAATTGCCGGACAAAAAGCGGTGGTGACCAAGGCGAGAAAATCCATTGCCGGATTCAGTATCCGTGAGAATTTCCCGATCGGCTGCAAGGTGACTTTGCGCCGAACGCGGATGTACGAGTTCCTGGATCGCCTGATCAGCATCGCCATCCCACGGGTGCGCGATTTCCGTGGCCTGAGTCCCAAGGCCTTTGACGGGCGGGGCAATTACAGCATGGGCGTTACCGAGCAGATCATTTTTCCGGAAATCGACTACGACAAGATTGACGCGATCCGCGGTATGGATATCGCGATCACCACGTCCGCAAGAACCGATGAAGAGGCGCAAGCGTTGCTGGAAGCCTTCAGTTTTCCATTCAAGAGATAGAGAGTAGGTAGCCCATGGCAAAATCATCCATGCTGGAGAGAGAGAAAAAGCGCAACAAGGTTGTGCGCCGTTGCGCGGACAAGCGCTCAAGGCTCAAGGCAACCGTCAAGAGCCCGACGACCAGCTACGAGGAAAAACAGGAAGCCATGCTGCAGTTGCAGAAACTGCCGCGCAACGCGAGCCCGGTGCGGTTGCGCAACCGGTGCAGTCTCACGGGCCGTCCCAAGGGCTACTACCGCAAGTTCGGACTGGGCCGCAACAAGCTGCGCGAAGCCGCCATGCGCGGAGACATTCCCGGACTGGTCAAGGCCAGCTGGTGACACGGATATTTTCAAGGAGTACAGGTTAAAGCGCCATGAGCATGAGTGACCCGATATCCGATATGCTGACGCGTATCCGAAACGGCCAGGAGGCCAGGAAAGTGACTGTCACGATGCCTTCCTCGAAAGTGAAGGAGGCGATTGCCGGTGTCTTCAAGGACGAAGGATACATCGAGGATTTTTCCGTCGGCGATGAGGCCGGCAAGGCGGAACTCACGGTACGGCTCAAGTACTACATGGGCGAGCCGGTGATTACCCGTCTCAGCCGTGTCAGCCGACCAGGACTGCGCAGGTACAAGAGTGCCGAGGACCTGCCGAGAGTCATCGGCGGGATGGGCGTTGCCGTGATTTCCACTTCCAAGGGTGTCATGAGCGATCGCGCGGCACGGGCCATGGGGCATGGCGGTGAAGTGCTGTGCACGATCGAATAAACAACAGCAGACCTGTCTGAACCAACCATGTCACGCATCGCCAAACAACCTGTCGAGATTCCCGCGGGAGTCGACGTGAAACTGCAGGGCCAGCATCTGGCCATGAAGGGGCCCGTGGGCGAGATGTCGATGGACATCCACCGGGACGTGAGTGTCGAGCAAAAGGACAACCAGATCAATGTCGTGATGGGCAAGACGGGTGACAGCGCCATGGCCGGTACCATGCGCGCGTTGATCAACAACCTGGTCACCGGCGTCAGCAAGGGTTTCGAGCGCAAGCTCGAACTGGTCGGGGTGGGATACCGTGCCCAGGCCAGGGGCAAGGTGCTGAACCTGACGTTGGGTTTCTCCCATCCAATCGAGTATCCCGTACCCGAAGGGATAACGATCGAGACCCCGAGCCAGACCGAGGTGATCGTGCGAGGAACGGACAAGCAGAAAGTGGGGCAGGTGGCCGCGGAGATCCGCGCATTCCGTAAACCGGAACCGTACAAGGGCAAGGGCGTCAAATACTCCGATGAGCGGGTGGTCCGCAAAGAAGCGAAGAAGAAGTAGGCAGTAGGGAGATGGCTAACAAGGTCTCAAGAATACGAAGGGCACGCAAGACGCGCGGCAAGATTGCCGAGCTCAAGGTTCATCGCCTGTGCGTGCACCGCACGCTCAGGCACACCTATGCACAGGTGATCTCGCCGGATACGGGGGTCACTGTTGCGAGCGCCTCCTCCCTGGAGGCCAAGTTGCGCAAGGCCGTAAAGCATACCGGCAACGTGGAAGCTGCCAAGAAAGTGGGCGAGACGGTTGCCAAGCGTGCACAGGAGAAAGGCGTGGTGGACGTCGCATTTGACCGTTCCGGGTTCAGGTATCACGGCCGCGTCAAGGCGCTGGCGGATGCTGCGCGAGAAGCAGGTTTAAAATTTTAAACAGAAGGTACGTATATTCCGATGGTAGCGAAAGAACCGGCAAGAATTCCTGACGGCCTTGAGGAGCGACTGGTTGCAGTCAACCGGGTTGCCAAGGTGGTCAAAGGTGGACGTCAGTTTGGATTTACCGCACTGACCGTGGTGGGCGATGGCAACGGCAAGGTTGGCATCGGCTATGGCAAGGCCCGTGAAGTGCCCCTGGCGATCCGCAAGGCGATGGAAAAAGCACGCAAGGAACTGAAACAAGTGCCGCTCAAGGATGGCACGCTGCACTATCCGGTGGTCGGGCGCCATGGCGCTGCGAAGGTTTTCATGCAGCCGGCCTCCGTGGGTACCAGTATCATCGCCGGCGGGGCCATGCGAGCCGTATTTGAAGTCGTCGGAATCAAGAACATCCTGTCGAAATGCATCGGTTCGAAAAATCCGATCAACGTGGTGCAGGCGACGGTCAATGCGCTGTGCAGCATGCAGGAGCCGGACCATATCGCCGCAAAGCGCGGCAAGACCGTCGAAGAGATCCTGTCGTAACCGTCTGTATGAGCTGACCCATGAGCAAGCAACTGAAAGTAACACTGACCAAGAGCCTCAGCGGCAGGCTTGCCGCGCACAAGGCATGTGCGCGTGGCCTTGGAATCCGGCGTATCCATAATCCGGTGACCGTGGCCGATACTCCGGAAAACCGTGGAATGATCCGGAAAATCGATTACATGCTCAGGGTTGAGGAAGCCTGAGGGATATGAAACTGAACGACCTGAAACCTGCACAGGGCAGCCGAACCGGGCGCAAGCGCGTCGGGCGCGGGACCGGTTCCGGGTATGGAAAAACCGGCGGGCGCGGGCACAAGGGCCAGCATTCGCGATCGGGCGGCTATCACAAGGTCGGCTTTGAAGGCGGCCAGATGCCGTTGCAAAGGCGTCTCCCCAAGATAGGATTCCGTTCACGCAAATCCGCGGAAACGGCTGTGCTGCGTTTGCACGAGCTGGCTTCCATGGGGTCCGGCGAGGTGGATATCGATGCATTGAAGGCTGCCGGGCTGGTTCATGCGGCGGCCAAGCGGGTCAAGGTGATCCTGTCCGGAGACATTGAGACCGCGGTGAAAACCAAGGGCCTTCGGTTTACGGCAGGTGCCAGGAAGGCTGTCGAAGCGGCAGGCGGGAGTATTCAGGACTGATGGCACGTTCGGGCGCAAATGCGGTTGGACAGCTTGCCGGGCTGGGCCAGGTCAGCGAACTCAGAAAGCGCCTGATTTTTGTGCTGGTGGCCCTGGTGGTGTACCGCATCGGCACGTTCATTCCCGTCCCGGGGATCGACCCGGGCGCGATGGCCAGATTTTTCGAGCAGCAGAGCAGCACGATTCTCGGCATGTTCAACATGTTCTCCGGCGGAGCGCTGGAGCGCCTGAGCATATTTGCGCTTGGCATCATGCCGTACATCTCCGCATCCATCATCATGCAGCTGATGAGCGCCGTGGTGCCTTCGTTGAAAGAGCTCAAAAAGGAAGGCGAGTCCGGCCGGCGCAAGATCACGCAGTACACGCGCTACGGTACGGTCTTCCTGGCCACGTTCCAGGCGATCGGGGTTTCCATCGCACTGCAGAACCAGCAGGTTGCCCTGAGCCCGGGGATCGGCTTTGCCTTTACCGTCACCATAAGCCTGGTCACCGGAACGATGTTCCTGATGTGGCTGGGTGAACAGATCACCGAAAGAGGCATAGGCAATGGCATTTCCATCATCATCTTTGCAGGAATCGTGGCGGGATTGCCAGCTGCCATCGGCGGTACCCTGGACCTAGTCGCCCAAGGCGCCCTGGGTGAGGGGTTTGCGCTGTTCCTCTTCATAATGGCGATTGCGGTCACGGCCTTCGTGATCTTTGCAGAACGGGCGCAGCGGCGAATCACGGTAAATTACGCACGGCGCCAGCAGGGCCGGAAGATGTTCGCGGCCCAGTCCAGCCATCTGCCGCTCAAGCTCAACATGTCGGGGGTAATCCCGCCCATCTTTGCCTCCAGCATCATCCTGTTTCCGGCCACCCTGCTGCAGTGGTCCAGCACCTCGGAGGGCGGTTTTTCCTGGCTGCAGAACATGGCCAATGCCATCTCGCCCGGTCAACCCCTGTACGTCATGCTGTATGCGCTCGCGATCGTGTTCTTCTGTTTCTTTTATACCGCGATCGTGTTTGATTCGAGGGAAACGGCGGACAACCTGAAGCGTTCCGGCGCCTTCATTCCGGGCATTCGCCCGGGAGACCAGACGGCACGCTACATTGACGGTGTGCTGACCCGGCTGACCGCGGTGGGCGCGATCTACATCACCCTGGTCTGCCTGTTGCCCGAATTCCTGATTCTCAAGTACAGCGTGCCATTTTACTTCGGCGGAACCTCGCTGCTGATCATCGTGGTCGTTGTCATGGACTTCATGGCACAGGTGCAGGCGCACCTGATGTCGCACCAGTACGAGGGGCTGATGAAGAAAGCTAACCTGAAGGGCTATGGCCGCGCAGGAACTTTGCGTTAAGCCAAGGTGAGAGAACGATGAAAGTACGAGCATCTGTAAAGAGAATGTGTAGGAACTGCAGGATCGTTCGCCGCAACGGAGTGGTGCGCGTGATATGCAAGGACCCCCGGCACAAGCAAAGGCAAGGTTAATGTCAGGCGTTGGAGAAGGTATGTACCTGAACTGCCGGGCTGATAGAATCCGCTGTTTTCGAACCGCGGGATATTTTTTGAGGAAACATTAAATGGCACGTATTTCCGGGATCAATGTACCGGTGCACAAGCATGCGGAGATCGCCTTAACGGCGATATACGGCATCGGGCGTTCGCGTTCCCGCAAGATCTGTGCTGCAGCAGGCGTCAAGACAAGCACCAAGATCAAGGACTTGAGCGAGGATGAAGTCAGCCGCTTGCGCACGGAAGTGGCCAAGTACCGGGTGGAAGGCGACTTGCGTCGTGAAGTTACAGTGAACATCAAACGGCTGATGGATCTTGGCACCTACCGCGGAATCCGGCATCGCCGCGGACTGCCGTTACATGGGCAACGGACCCGCACCAATGCCCGTACCCGCAAGGGCCCAAGACGCCCGGTCAAGAGATAAACAGGCAGGTATCGGATTTACTATGGCAAAAACACCAACACGCGCACGAAAGAAGGCGAAACGCGTCGTGACGGACGGCGTGGCGCACATTCACGCATCCTTCAACAACACGATCATAACGATCACAGACCGCCAGGGGAACGCACTGGCCTGGGCTACCTCGGGGGGCTCAGGATTTCGTGGTTCACGCAAAAGCACACCGTTTGCTGCGCAAACGGCAGCCCAGCGCGCCGGTCAGGTTGCCCAGGAATACGGCCTGAAATACCTGGAGATCAGGATCAAGGGTCCCGGCCCGGGACGCGAATCTGCCGTACGTGCCCTGAATGCCATGGGGTACAAGATCACCAACATCAATGACGTGACACCGATTCCGCACAACGGCTGTCGTCCACCGAAGCGTCGTCGAGTATAAGGTAAGCAAAGATGGCACGTTACTTAGGACCCAAATGCAAGATCAGCCGTCGCGAAGGCACGGACCTCATGCTGAAGAGTCGCGCGCGCCCGCTCGATTCAAAATGCAAGATCGACAAGCTCCCAGGCCAGCACGGCGACAAGCGAGGCCGGGTATCCAACTACGGGATGCAGCTGCGCGAGAAGCAGAAACTGCGCCGCATCTACGGTGTGCTCGAGCGCCAGTTCAGGAACTACTACAAGAGGGCATCACGCCTCAAGGGCTCCACCGGTGAAAACCTGCTGAAGATTCTCGAGTGCCGGCTGGATAACGTGGTCTACCGGATGGGCTTCGGGGTCACGCGCTCCGAGTGCCGACAGCTCGTCAGTCACAAGGCGATCGAGGTGAACGGGGTGACCGTGAACGTACCCTCCTATCACGTGTCTCCGGAGGACGTGATTTCAGTGCGCGAGAAGTCGAGGAAACAACTTCGGATCCAGGATGCACTGAATGCAGCCGAACAGATCGGGTTGCCCGAATGGGTGGAGGTCGATATCAAGAAGATGCAGGGCAAGTTCAAGTCCATACCGGAGCGTGATGAACTGCCGCCGGATATCAACGAGTCTCTCGTGGTCGAGCTGTATTCCAAGTAATGAGTATTTAAGGGGTTAGCATAAATGGGTGCAAATGAGTTGCTGAAGCCAAGAGTGGTCGACGTTCATCTGGTTGACGAATGTCGTGCAAAAGTCGTGCTGGAGCCGCTGGACCGTGGTTTCGGGCACACGCTTGGTAATGCGTTGAGACGGATACTGCTGTCATCCATACCGGGATGTGCCGTGGTGGAAGTGCAGATCGATGGGGTTTTGCACGAGTACACGGCGATCGAGGGTGTGCAGGAGGATGTCGTTGACATACTGCTGAACCTGAAAGGCATTGCGGTGGTGATGCACGAGAGGTCCGAAGCCACCCTTACCCTGAACAAGAAGGGGCCGGGTGTGGCCACGGCCGGGGACATCGAGGTCGACCACGACGTGGAGATCATGAACAAGGATCATGTCATTGCCCACCTGACGGAGCGGGGATCGCTGAACATGACCCTGAAAGTTGCCAAGGGCCGCGGATACCAGCCGGCTGCACAGCGTCGCAATGACGAGGATCGTGCGATCGGCTCCCTACTGCTGGATGCGAGTTTCAGCCCGGTGCGCAGGGTGGCCTATTCGGTTGAAAGTGCGCGTGTGGAACAACGCACGGACCTGGACAAGCTGATCTTTGACCTGGAGACAAACGGTACCGTCAACCCGGAGGAGACCATCCGCAAGGCCGCGGGTGTGCTCCAGCAGCAGCTCTCCGTATTTGTTGACTTGCAGGGTGACGAACAGGTGGAGCCTGACGAGGCCGAGCCCGAAATCGATCCGATCCTGGTGCGTCCGGTCGATGACCTGGAACTGACCGTCCGTTCAGCCAACTGCCTGAAGGCGGAGAAAATCTACTACATTGGCGATTTGATCCAGCGCACCGAAGTTGAGTTGTTGAAAACCCCGAACCTAGGCAAGAAATCCCTCACGGAAATCAAGGACGTGCTGGGCACGCACGGCCTGTCGCTGGGGATGCGTCTGGAAAACTGGCCGCCGGCCAACTTGCGCGAAGACCGCAAGGTGCTGGTCTGAACACCATTAACCGGGAAAGAGCATGAGACATCGCCAGTCAGGACGTCGGTTAAACCGAAACAGCCCGCATCGCAAGGCGATGATGAGCAACATGGCCACTTCGCTGTTCTCGCAGGAAGTCATCCGCACCACCTTGCCCAAGGCAAAGGAGTTGCGCCGCTATGCCGAACCGCTGATCACGCTGGCAAAAGAAGACAGTGTCGACCGCCGACGCCAGGCATTTTCAAAATTGCGCGACAAGGCCAGTGTGGGCAAGCTCTTCTCCGAGCTTGGGCCCCGTTACAAGACCCGACCAGGTGGCTATCTGCGCATCCTGAAATGCGGCTTTCGCCGGGGCGACAACGCACCCATGGCACTGGTGGAGCTTGTCGACCGTCCCGTTGAGGAAGAGTAGTCCCCCGCACCATCGAGACGTGCAAGCCGGGAACGACTGTCCCGGTGTCCGATTGCCATGAGGCCGATTGTACTCGCAACAGACTACGGGACCTCCGGTGCCTACGTGGGCCAACTCAAGTCTGCCATCTACACGGCTGCCCCTGATGCCAGGGTCATCGATCTCACCCATGAACTGCCTGAATTCAATCCCAGGGCCTCGGCCTACCTGCTTGCAAGTTTCCTGGAGTACGTTCCCCCGGAGTCCGTGATCGTAGGTGTAGTGGATCCCGGTGTGGGGTCTGCCCGACTGCCGGTCGTCCTTGAAGGGGATGGCTACATCTTCACCGGGCCGGACAATGGCCTGTTCTCGATTGTGGCCAGGAAGCTGTCCAAAGCCCGCTGGTCCGAGATCCTTTTATCCAGTGAACCCGCATCGAATACATTCCATGGACGTGACATCTTCGCACCGGTCGCCGTACAGCTGGCTTCGGGTTCAACACCAAGGCTCGCGCCTGTGCCTGCCGAGGACCGGATCGGGATTCAGTGGCCCGATGATCTTCACGAAATCGTACTGGTCGATCATTTTGGCAATGGAGTGACCGGCATCCGGTACCGGCCATCCGATCAGGACCGGATGCTGAAAGTCCATGGGGAGAAGGTCCGGTATGCGCCGGCTTTCCACTGCGTGGGACCGGGAGAAAGCTTCTGGTATGGCAATTCCAATGGCCTCATCGAGGTCGCCATACGGGAAGGATCTGCCGCCGAAAGGCTCGACCTCAAGATAGGAGACCCGGTTGGCTTCGATGCCGCAGGCTGAGAAGGGAATCAGGCCGAGCGTTCTTCCTGAAGGCTCTTGATATTCAGGAAAGGGCTTAAATATTGTCCTGTAAATGACTGTTTTGAAAGGGCTACGTCTTCGGGTGTGCCCACTGCGATGACCTGTCCACCCCGGCTTCCTCCCTCGGGTCCCAGGTCGATGATCCAGTCGGCGGTCTTGATGACATCGAGGTTGTGCTCGATCACGATGACCGTATTGCCCTGGTCACGCAGGTAGTGCAGCACTCTCAGCAGCTGTTCGACGTCATGGAAATGGAGACCCGTGGTGGGCTCATCCAGGATGTACAGGGTTTTTCCGGTGCTGCGCTTGGATAATTCGCGAGATAGCTTCACGCGCTGGGCCTCCCCGCCGGACAGCGTCGTGGCACTTTGCCCCAGGGTGACGTACGACAGCCCGACATCCATCAGCGTTTGCAGTCTGCGCCTGACTACGGGAATGGCCTCGAAAAAGTCGAATGCCGTCTCCACGGTCATCTGCAGTACCTGGTGAATGTTCTTGCCCTTGTAGTGTATTTCCAGGGTTTCGCGGTTATAGCGTTTTCCCTGGCACACATCGCACGGCACGTAGACATCCGGCAGAAAATGCATTTCCACCCGGATGACCCCATCACCCCTGCAGGCTTCACAGCGTCCTCCTTTCACGTTGAAACTGAACCGTCCCGGCGTGTAACCGCGTGAGCGCGCTTCGGGAATGTTCGCAAACAATTCGCGTATTGGCGTGAACAGGCCGGTGTACGTGGCCGGGTTGGAACGGGGCGTTCGCCCGATCGGGTTCTGGTCGATGTCGACGACCTTGTCGATCTGCTCGAGCCCGGTGATTTCCCTGCACGGTGCCGCAGCGGTGCCGGAGCTATGCAGGTAGCGCATGCAGTACCTGTACAGGGTGTCGTTCACCAGTGTGGATTTTCCTGAACCGGACACACCGGTGACCACCGTCATCAGCCCCAGCGGAATGTTCACCGTGATGTTCTGCAGGTTGTTTCCCCGTGCCTTGATGATGCGGATGGTTTTGCCTTGCTGCAGGGGCAGGCGGATCTGCGGAACGGGGATCGCCCGCTTCCCGGACAGGTACTGCCCGGTCAGCGAAGCCGCGTTTTTTTCAATCTGCGGAGGTGTTCCCTGGGCCACCAGCCTGCCGCCGTGGATGCCGGCTCCCGGGCCCATGTCGATGACGTGGTCGGCACTTCGTATCGCCTCTTCGTCGTGTTCGACCACGATCACGGTGTTGCCGAGATCGCGCAGGGAGCTCAGGGTTGCGATCAGGCGCTTGTTGTCACGCTGGTGCAGGCCGATCGAGGGTTCATCAAGAATGTACATCACGCCGACGAGGCCCGAGCCGATCTGGCTGGCGAGGCGGATTCTTTGCAGTTCACCGCCTGACAGGGTCTCTGCCGTGCGGTCCAGGGCCAGGTAGTCCAGCCCGACGTTCACCAGGAACTTGAGCCGCTCACCGATCTCGTTGATGATTTTCTCCCCGACGGCAACCAGGTGGCCGGAAAGCTTGAGCCCGTCAAAAAACCCGAGCGCCTGCTCGGTCGACCAGGAGGTGATGGTCGGCAGATTTTGGTTGTTGATGAACACGTGGCGGGCTTCCGTGTTGAGCCGGTCCCCGTCGCATGCCTGGCACACCTGCGTGGTCAGGTACTTGCTGAGTTCCTCGCGAACCGCGCTCGATGCGGTTTCATTGAAGCGCCGTTCCATGTTCGGAATGATGCCCTCGAAGGCATGCCTGCGCTGGTAGCTCCTGTTCTTCTCACTGGTGTACCTGAACTGAATCTCCTCGTCCTCGCTGCCGTACAGGATGACGTCCTGGACCGTCTCATCCAGCGTGTGCCAGGGGGCCTCGATGTCGAACCGGTAATGTTTGGCGAGCGAGCGGATCAGGTTGAAGTAGTACGGGTTGCGCCGGTCCCAGCCGCGGATCGCCCCGCCGGCCAGGCTGAGCTGGTCGCTGATCACCACCAGTTCGGGGTCGAAATATTCCTCGACGCCCAGGCCATCGCAGGCCGAGCATGCACCCACCGGGTTGTTGAAGGAAAAAAGCCGCGGCTCAAGCTCGTTCAGGCTGTAGCCGCATTTCGGGCAGGCAAATTTTGCGGAGAACACCAGCCCCTCTTCATGCGGATCATCCATGGACTGGATGATGGCGATGTTGTCGGCAAGCCGCAGGGCCGTCTCGAAGGATTCCGCCAGTCGAAGCCGCATTCCAGGTCGGACCTTGAACCGGTCGACGATGACCTCGATCGTGTGCTTGCGCCTCAGGCTGAGCTTGGGCGGTGCATCCAGCTCGTACACCTCATTATCGATACGCGCCCGGATAAAGCCCTGCGTGCGCAGCTTGGCCAGTACCTGCTGATGCTCGCCCTTGCGGTTTTGTATCACCGGGGCCAGCAGCATCAGTCTTTTGCCTTCTTCCAGAGACAGCACCTTGTCCACCATCTGGCTGATCGTTTGCGTGTGCAGGTCGATGTGGTGCGTCGGGCAGCGCGGTGTGCCGGCACGTGCATACAGCAGGCGAAGGTAGTCGTAGATTTCGGTGATGGTGCCGACGGTGGAGCGCGGGTTGTGCGCGCTTGCCTTTTGTTCAATCGAGATCGCGGGCGACAGTCCATCGATGGAATCCACGTCCGGTTTCTCCAGGCGCGCGAGGAACTGGCGCGCATAGGCCGACAGGGACTCGACATAGCGGCGCTGGCCTTCTGCAAAAATCGTATCGAACGCGAGCGATGATTTTCCCGAGCCGGACAGGCCGGTGATCACGATCAGCTTGTCCCTGGGAAGATCGAGGTCGATGTCCTGGAGGTTGTGCGTGCGAGCACCCCGGATCGTGATTTCTTTCATGCGTTCAATTTTGTCTGGGCAATCGAACTAGTATACGTGTTTCGCCGCCCCGGGTGCCAAGCCTGGGCCTTTGGGAATTGTCGTGCCCACGGGCCAAGGACCGCTGCGGACCGTGTGTTCTGTCTCAGAATTACGTAAAATAATGCGTTCACCCAAACTTAGGGAAAATCAATGGCAAGAGGCATCAACAAAGCGATACTGATCGGCCACCTCGGACAGGACCCCGAGGTGAAATACATGCCGAGCGGCAAGGCCGTATGCAACATCAGTGTGGCCACGACCGAGTCCTGGAATGACAGGAACTCGGGCGAGAAGATCGAGAAGACCGAGTGGCACCGCGTCGTGCTGTTTCACCGGCTGGCAGAAATTGCCGGCGAATACCTGAGAAAAGGTTCACAGGTGTACGTGGAAGGACGCTTGCAAACGCGCAAGTGGCAGGACCAGAGCGGGGCAGACCGGTATTCCACGGAAATCGTTGCCAACAACATGCAAATGCTGGGTGGCAAGGGCGGGTCGTCCATGATGCAGGACGGGCCTCCGTCAAACATGGAACCTGCGCAAACCTCCGCTGCCTCACCCTCTGACGATTTTGACGACGACATCCCTTTCTAGCGCACCGGGTCGCACCCGGGAGAGAGGCCGCCTCCGGAACGTTCCCGGGGCTGGTCCGTGCTGCACGCGCGTGCATGCCGTGCAGTGTGCACTGAAGGGGTAGAAACACGGGATCGGATCGATGTCCAGAAAGGTATTTGTCAAAACCCAGGGCTGCCAGATGAACGAATACGATTCATCGAGGATGCTCGATGTCCTGCACGATACCCAGGGCTTTGATGTCGCCGACGATGTCTCGCAGGCCGACGTGCTGCTGCTCAACACCTGCTCCATCCGTGAGAAGGCACAGGAGAAGGTATTTTCCCAGCTGGGGCAGTGGCTGCCCCTGAAAGAGAAGAATCCCAACCTGCTGATTGGTGTCGGCGGCTGCGTGGCGAGCCAGGAAGGGGATGCCCTGGCTGCGCGTGCCAGGCATGTTGATGTCGTGTTCGGCCCGCAGACCATTCACCGCCTGCCGGAGTTGCTGGAGCAGGCAAAAAAGGAAAAGAAGACCGTGGTGGACGTCACGTTTCCAGAGATGGAAAAGTTCGACAGCCTGCCCAAGCCCCAACACAAGGGTCCTGTGGCGTACGTCTCGATCATGGAAGGCTGCAGCAAGTACTGCACGTACTGTGTAGTGCCCTATACCCGAGGCGAGGAATTCAGCCGGTCCCTGCAGGATGTGCTGGACGAGATCCGCATGCTGGTGCGCCAGGGTGCCCGGGAAGTCACCCTGCTGGGGCAAAACGTAAACGGCTACAGGGGACTGGACCGCCACGGCGATATCGTCGATTTTTCCCTGCTGCTCTACTACGTGAGCAGCCTTGAAGGCATCCGGCGAATCCGATACACCAGCTCCCACCCGATTGAATTCTCGGACAACCTGATCGATGCCTACGCCGAGATTCCGGAGCTGGTAAACCACGTGCACCTGCCGGTACAAAGCGGCTCGGACAGGATCCTTGCCGCCATGAAGCGCGGCTACACGGCGCTGGAGTACAAGTCGATCATCAAGAAATTGAGAAAGCACCGGCCGGACATCAGCATTTCATCGGATTTCATCGTCGGTTTCCCGGGCGAGACCGACCGGGATTTCGAGTGCACCATGGAACTCGTGGATGAAATCGGGTTTGACCAGTCCTTCAGCTTCATCTACAGCCGCAGGCCCGGCACGCCCGCGGCATCCCTGGAAGATGACGTTCCCATGGAGGTGAAAAAACACAGGCTGCAGTCGCTGCAGAGCACCATCAGTGCCGCTTCCATGGCCTACTCGAAAGCCATGCTGGGCAAGGATGAGACGGTCCTGGTCGAGGGCTATTCGAAGAAATCCGAACTCGAGTTCTCGGGGAGGACCGAAAACAACCGCGTGGTCAATTTTGCATCCCCGGAGCCCGTCATCGGGAAGTTTGTCCGCCTTGGAATCACGGACGCATTTCCTAATTCATTGCGGGGCGTTTATCATGAAACCCTGTCGTAGAGGAAACTGAACTTTTGCCAGCTGAAGCCTATTCCGTAAACATCGTCCTGGAACCAGCCGACAACCCGCGCCTTGCCAACCTGTGCGGGCCGTTGAACGGGCACTTGCAACAGCTTGAGAAACGACTGGGTGTCGAGATCACCAATCGAGGCAATGCCTTTTCCATCAGCGGCGAGGCCAAGGCCACCAATGCCGCCGTCGAGGTACTTAAGGAACTGTACGACTCGACCAAAACCCAGGTCCTGTCGTCTTCGGACATCCATCTTCACCTGCAGGAATCCGAGCTTGCCAGCATAGCCGAGCAGAAGCTCAAGGCCGCACCCCGCACGGTCTACACGAAGCGCAGCGTGATCAAGCCACGCGGTGCGAACCAGGAACGGTACGTGCGGTTCATCGAAGAGAACGACCTGGTGTTCGGAATCGGTCCGGCCGGTACCGGAAAAACCTACCTGGCCGTGGCCTGTGCGGTTGCTGCACTTGAGCACGATCGGACCCGCAAGCTTGTCCTCGTGAGACCGGCGGTGGAAGCCGGGGAACGGCTGGGATTTTTGCCGGGCGACCTGGCGCAGAAGATTGACCCGTACCTGAGGCCCATGTACGACGCGTTGTATGAAATGATGGGCTACGAGAGGGTCAGCAAGCTGGTCGACAGGAACGTGATCGAAATTGCCCCGCTGGCCTACATGCGCGGGCGCACCCTGAACGACGCCTATATCATTCTGGATGAGGCGCAGAACACGACCATCGAGCAGATGAAGATGTTTTTGACGCGGATCGGCTTTGGCTCGAAGGCGATTGTCACGGGCGACATCACGCAGATTGACCTGCCGAGTATCAAGGAGTCCGGCCTGAAACATGCAAAGCGCATCCTGGGAGATACCGAAGGGGTATCTTTCTGCAACTTTGATGCCCGCGACATCGTGCGCCATCCGCTGGTCAAGAAAATCATCCGGGCCTATGACAACGAAGCAGAGTGACTGATCTCCCACGGGCGTGGCCATTCATCTAGACGTACAGATCGCAACGCGGGACCACAGCATACCTGCCGAGTCGGATTTCAGAAGGTGGGCCGGCGGGATACAGTCTTCGGACACCGATGCTACCGCCTGTTTGCGTATCGTTGACAAAGAGGAGGCGCGGGCGCTGAATCACCGGTACCGCAAGGTGGACAAGGCCACCAACGTGCTGTCTTTTCCGGCTTCCCTGCCAGAGGGAGTGGATATGAACTTTCTTGGAGACGTTGTCATCTGTGCACCGCTGGTTGCGGAGGAGGCCACCCGGCAGGGCAAGGACGCTCACGCCCATTGGGCCCACCTGCTCGTGCATGGTATTTTGCATCTGCAGGGCTATGCCCATGACAAGGATGACGAGGCCGAGGAAATGGAAGCGCTTGAAACAGCGATACTAGGTCAACTGGGAGTACGGAATCCCTATTGAACAGACATGTCTGACACAAGCATCACAACCCCGCGACGGTTCAATTTTCCCGCTTTTTTCAAAATGCTTTTTGAAAAAACGCCTGTGGATCGTGCAGAGATCATCCAGTTGCTGCAGCGGTCCAGGGCGAACGGCATCATCGACAGTGACATGCTCGAGATGATCGAAGGTGCCATACAGGTATCCGAAATCCAGGTAAAGAACATCATGATTCCGCGCTCGCAGATGGTCGTCGTGCACGGGGGCAGCAGCCTGCAGGATATGCTGCCCACCATCATCGACTCGGCACACTCGAGATTTCCAGTGGTGGGCGACAGCCGGGACGAGGTACTGGGCATTTTGCTGGCCAAGGACCTGTTGCGCTACTTCATGGGTGGCAGACAGGATGATTTCAGCCTGGAAAACGTGTTGCGCCCCGCGGTCGTGGTGCCTGAAAGCAAACGGGTGAACACCTTGCTGAACGAGTTCAGGGATGGCCGCAACCACATGGCAATCGTCGTGGACGAATACAGCGGGGTCTCGGGGCTGGTGACGATCGAGGATGTGCTGGAACAGATCGTCGGTGATATCACGGATGAGCATGATGCGGCCGAAGACAGTTATATCGTCGAGCACTCCAAGGGGAACTACGGGGTGAAGGCCCTGACGCCGATCGAGGAGTTCAACGAATTTTTTGCCACCCAGTACAGCGACACGGATTTCGAGACGTTCGGAGGTCTGGTGCTGAGCAAGTTTGGTCACCTGCCCAAGAATGGTGAGAAAATCAAGTTTGATCGCTTTACCGTGGAAGTCCTGCGTTCTGACCGTAGAAGGCTTCACCTCCTCAATGTCTCGGATACCCCTGAGCGAACCTGAACCCATCGGCACACGCCTTTCTGACTGGTAGGACCAGGAACAGAGTTCCATGACTGACATGCCCACACTTTCACGTCCAGTCGTGGCGCTGGTCATGGCGCTTACCGGGGCCGTGCTGGTGGGCGGCTTTGCGCCGTTCTCCTGGTGGGGACTGACGCTCCTCTGCCCCGCCATCCTGTATGCATTCATCCAGGGCCGCTCCGGCCGGGATGCGTTTGCCTTCGGGTATGTTTTCGGGTTGTTTTATTTCGGTTTCGGAGTTTCCTGGACATACAACAGCATTCACGAATTTGGCCATGCCCCGGTGCTGTTGAGTGCCGTGCTGGTAGCACTCTTGGTACTGGCGCTCGCACTGTTTCCGGCACTGACCGCGGCGCTGTATTCGTGGTTGCGTCGTGATCGTGCAGTGGACCCCTGGGGTGCACTTGCGTTTGCCACCCTCTGGGTGTTGTTCGAATGGGTGCGTGGCTGGATCTTCACGGGCTTTCCCTGGCTGCTGATCGGGCATGCGCATCATTCCAGTCCGCTGCAGGGTATCCTGCCCCTGCTCGGCAGCCTTGGCGCGAGCTGGGTGGCCCTGCTGATCAGTTGCCTTCTGACAGTCCTGGTACTCGGATCAACCCGCCACAGGCTCATCGGTGCAGCCAGCCTGGTGCCGATCGTGGCAGCGCTTTTGCTGGCCGGCCAGGTCAAGTGGACCACCCCGCAGAAAGAGTTGCTCAGCGTTGCCCTGGTCCAGGCGAACATCCCCCAGGAGCTCAAGTGGGACCGTGCCCAGAAGCGCCATATCCTGGACAAGTATCTGCAACTCAGCGAAGCGCACCAGGATGCCGACATCATCATCTGGCCGGAAACTGCCATCCCTGCCTACTATGCATCGGTGAAGGATACGTTCATTCCGGAACTGGAAAAAATTGCCGCAGCAGGCAATGTCGACTTCCTGGTCGGGCTGTTCACGCATGATCCGGACAGCGGCAGGGTCTATAACTCGGTCATGACCCTGGGGGAGGAGCAAAGCTTTTATGCGAAGCGTCACCTGGTGCCCTTTGGTGAATATATTCCACTGCGCAATATCGCATCGTTCCTGGCGGACTATATCGTTCTTCCGATGTCGGACATGAGCAGTGGTGCAGGACGCCCGCTGGTCCGGCTGAAAGGGCATTTTGCGGGTGCCTCCATCTGCTACGAAGTCGTGTACGGAGATCAGGTGATCGAAGCCATGCCGGAGGCCAGGTTTTTGATCAATGTCAGTAACGATGCCTGGTTCGGTGATTCCCTGGCGCCCCACCAGCACCTGGAAATCGCACGTTCCAGGGCGATCGAGACCGGCCGGTACCTGCTGCGTGCAACCAGCACGGGCATCTCGGCCGTGATTGACCCCGGCGGTGCCATCGTCAGGCAGTCTGCCCAGTTTCAGGAAGAGGTCGTGCGTGCGAAAATCCAGCCCCATACCGGGATGACCCCGTACTCGCGCTGGGGGGATTCGGCAATTATCGCGATCCTGTCAGGTATTTTCCTTATAATCTGCCTGCATCGATGGTATACCCTGCGGTCTGCTGAGCACTAATCCCTGAACTGCCCCCGATCGGACTTAACTTAATCATGTCAACGGTTCCACTTGTCCCTGTCATATTATCCGGGGGTTCGGGCACGCGCCTTTGGCCGCTCTCCAGGAAGCTGTACCCGAAACAGTTTATTCCTCTCAAGGACGGCAAGAGCCTGTTCCAGTTCACCGCCGAACGCATGCAGGCGCTGGGGCATGCCGATGACCTGCTGGTGATCTGCAATGAGGAGCACCGCTTCATGGCAGCCGAACAATTGCGCCTGTCGGGGCTGGAGCACTCGGCCATCATCCTGGAACCCGTGGGGCGGAACACGGCCCCGGCAATCACCATCGCGGCCCTGCATGCGCTGAAGTACAGTGACGATGCCCAGTTGCTGGTGCTGCCCGCCGACCACATCGTGCAGGACCTGGATAAATTTGCGCAAGCACTCTCGGCGGCCCGCCAGGCGGCTGAAAGCCGGCTGGTGGCGTTCGGTGTGTTGCCGCGCCATGCCGAAACCGGCTACGGGTATATCCGGTTCAAGAGGCCGGATGCTGGCGGTCCCGGGGAGATTCTTGATATCGAGGAGTTCGTGGAAAAGCCCGATGCCGAAACCGCGAAGACCTACCTGGAAAGTGGCAATTATCTGTGGAACAGCGGCATGTTCCTGTTTCCCGCCCGCCTGTACGTTGAGGAAATCAGGCGTTTGCACGCGGACATTTTTGATGCCTGCCGCGAAGCCCATGAAGGCAGCAGGCAGGACTTTGATTTCATCCATCTGGACTCGCAGGCCTTTGCGCTTGCTCCCAATATCTCCGTGGATTACGCAGTCATGGAGAAAACCGGCAAGGCGGCCGTGGTCCAACTGGACAGTGACTGGAGCGACGTCGGCTCCTGGCATGCGCTTTGGGATTCGTTCCAGAAGGATTCGAGCGGCAATGCAACGTCGGGAGATGTGATCGCCGAGGACTGCAAGGGCTGCTACATCCACGCGAGTCACCGCATGGTGGCTGCGGTGGGTGCCGAGGACCTTGTCGTGGCAGAAACCGCGGACGCGATTCTTGTGGCCCCCCGCGAGCGGGCCCAGGAGGTCAAGGGCATCGTTGCCAGGCTGAGGGACGAGGAACGCGGCGAGGTGGAGATTCACCCCAAGGTGTACCGGCCCTGGGGCGCGTACGAAACCGTCGATATGGAAGACCGCTTCCAGGTGAAGCGCATTACGGTCAACCCGGGCCAGGCGCTTTCCCTGCAGATGCACCGTCACCGTGCCGAACACTGGGTGGTGGTCAAGGGCCAGGCGCTGGTCACCCGCGGTGAAGACAAGTTCCAGCTGGGCGAGAACGAGTCGACCTATATTCCTGCAGGCACCCGCCACCGCCTGGAAAACCCGGGCACGGAGCCGCTCGAACTCATCGAAGTGCAGTCCGGTTCCTACCTGGGCGAGGACGATATCGTACGTTTCGAAGACGCCTATGGGCGCTGAGCATGGCAGGAACGTATAACCCGCACGATCTCGAGCCGCTGGTCCAGCAGGAGTGGGAACGGCAGGGTTCGTTTGAGGTGGTGGAAGACGAGGATCGAGAGAAGTTCTACTGCCTGTCGATGTTTCCCTATCCCAGCGGGCACCTGCACATCGGGCATGTCCGCAATTACACCATCGGCGATGTCATCAGCCGGTTCCAGCGCATGCAGGGCAAGAACGTGATGCAGCCGATGGGCTGGGATGCCTTCGGCCTTCCTGCGGAGAACGCGGCCATCGAGAACCGGGTTCCGCCTGCCAAGTGGACCTACGAGAACATCCGTTACATGCGTGACCAGCTCAAGCGGCTGGGCTTTGCCTATGACTGGAGCCGCGAGCTTGCCACGTGCAGCCCGGAATACTACCGCTGGGAGCAGTGGTTTTTCACCCGGCTCTACGAGAAGGGCCTGGTCTACAAGAAGAAGGCCATCGTCAACTGGGACCCGGTGGACCAGACCGTGCTTGCCAATGAGCAGGTGATCGACGGGCGCGGCTGGCGCTCCGGTGCCGTGATCGAGCGCAAGGAAGTGACCCAGTGGTTTTTGAGAATCACGGCTTATGCCGAGGAGCTGCTGGACGACCTGGAACAGCTGGACGGCTGGCCGGAGCGGGTCAGAACCATGCAGGCCAACTGGATCGGCCGCTCGGAAGGTGTCGAAATCATTTTTCCCGTGGAAGGCCAGCAGGATCTGCAGGTATTCACCACGCGCCCAGACACCCTGTTTGGCGTCACATGTATGGCCGTCGCCCCCGAGCATGCACTGGCCGTGCATGCCGGCGAAAGCTCTTCGCAGGTGGCCGATTTTCTGAAGGAGTGTGCGCAGACCCGGACCTCCGAGGCCCAGATCAGCACGCTGGAGAAAAAGGGGGTCGACACGGGCCTGCACGCAGTGCATCCGCTGACTTCCGAGAAAATTCCGATCTGGGTCGCGAACTTCGTGCTGATCGAGTACGGCTCGGGTGCCGTGATGATGGTGCCCGCCCATGACCAGCGCGACTGGGAGTTTGCCAGCAAATTCGAGTTGCCGATCAAGCCCGTCGTGTTCCCGGAGAAGGACAGCCTCGACATCGATCTCTCCAAGGGTGCCTTCGTCGAGAAAGGCTGGCTGCACAATTCCGGCCAGTTTGACGGCCTGGATTCCCGCCAGGCATTCGATGCCATTGCCAGCCTGCTCGAGTCCGAGGGCACGGGGCAGCGGCAGGTGAACTACCGTCTGCGCGACTGGGGCATATCCCGGCAACGCTACTGGGGGTGCCCGATCCCCGTGATTCATTGCGATGACTGCGGGATCGTGCCGGTGCCGGACGAGGACTTGCCGGTGCGCCTGCCGGAAGAGGTCGACTTCGACGGGGCAGCCTCGCCGCTGAAGTCGTTGCCGGCATTTCATGAAGTCCAGTGCCCGAAGTGCAAGGCACCGGCCACCCGGGAAACGGACACGTTCGATACCTTTTTTGAGTCGAGCTGGTATTTCGCACGCTATTGCTGCGCGGGGAACGAGACCTCCATGCTGGATGACAGGGTGCAGTACTGGATGCCGGTGGATCAGTATGTCGGCGGCATCGAGCATGCCGTGCTGCATCTCCTGTATGCCCGGTTTTTCAACAAGCTGATGCGCGACTTGGGGCTGTGTGAAAACGACGAGCCCTTCGTCAAGCTGCTGACCCAGGGCATGGTTTTGAAGGACGGCACAAAAATGTCGAAGTCCAAGGGCAATACCGTGGACCCCGAGGCACTGATCAATCGCTACGGGGCGGACACCGTGCGCCTGTTTGTGATGTTTGCAGCGCCGCCCGAACACAACATGGAATGGTCGGACTCCGCGGTCGAGGGTGCGTACCGGTTTATCAACAGGCTGTGGCGCATGGTCGAGGAGCATGCGGAATCCGGAACGGTCCGCACCGACAGCGTCAACCCGGAGGAATTGAGCGAAGCGCAGGTGAGCCTGCGCCGCAAGGTCCATGAAACGATCCGCAAAGTCACCGATGACATGAGCCGGCGCCATGCCTTCAACACGGCCATTGCCGCAAACATGGAACTGGTGAACGAGGTGAACAGCTTTGAGGACGGGTCGCTGGCCGGGCGCGCCATCTGCCAGGAGGCACTGGAGTCGGTAGTGCTGATGCTTGCACCTGTCCTGCCGCACGTCTGTCATATATTATGGCAGCGGCTGGGCCATGAGGAGCCGGTCGACCGGGCAGTCTGGCCCAGCGTGGATACACAGGCCCTGAAAAAGGACGTCATCGAGATGGTGGTGCAGGTCAATGGCAAAAAGCGTGCAGCCATACAGGTTTCCGTGGGTACGGATGACGCCGGCATCGAGGCGGCGGCCCTTGCTCACGAGAGCGTCATGCGTTTTATCGAGAACAAAAAGATTGTGAAGGTGATTGTTGTGCCAAATCGCATCGTCAATATCGTTGTACACTAGCGCCATGCGGTATATCACGGCATTCATGGCATTGACCCTGGTCCTGTTGAGCCTGCTGCCGGGCTGCGGATTCCGGCTGGCTGGCAGCGAAGATCCAGCCCACCTGCAAAACGTCTTCGTGCAAGGCGGGTCTGCTAATCATGAACTGGTACATTTTGTCCGCAAGTCCCTGGGCGCCGGCCTAACCGATGGCGTGGAGCCTGACCATGCCGGCATCCATCTGGATATCTTGTCGGAGGAGACGGCCAGGGAAGTGCTTTCGCTGGATGCCAGCGGCAAGGCACGCGAATATGACCTGATGCTCAATGTGGTCTTCGAGGTGCGGGGTGCGAACAGCGATGATGCACTGTCCCGGCAAAAGGTCCGGATCCACCGGGTGCTGGTGTTCGACAAGCACGATGTACTCGGCTCAGGTGAAGAAGAGCAGCAACTGCTCCACGAGATGCGACAGGAGGCCGCGCAACGGATCGTGCAACGCGTGCGGGCAATCGCCCCGGATTAGCGAAGACCGGACGTTTTTCCCTACTTGATCTCGCCAAGAATGATTTTGGCAATGGCTGCAGAATCCAGTTCGCCGTTGCCTGTCTCGACGATCTTTTCCAGATAATCCGCCACCAGGTCCGTGCCGGGTATGGACACGCCGTTCTCCCGTGCACTGCGCAGGGCGATCTCCAGGTCCTTGTGGTGTAATGCGGCCTTGAAGCCTGGACGGTAGGCATTGTCCAGCATGCGCTGGCCGTGCACCTCAAGAATCCTGCTGTATGCGAATCCACCCATCAGGGCCTCGCGCACCTTGGCGGGGTCGACCCCCGAGGATCTTGCCAGCAGGAAGGCCTCGGCCACCGCGGACATGGTCTGCGCGACAAGTATCTGGTTACAGGCCTTGGCGACCTGTCCGGCGCCGTGATCACCAACGTGCGTGATGTTTTTGCCGAGGCACTGGAGTACCGGCAATGCCCGGGCGAACTGCTCGTCCTTGCCACCGACCATGATCGACAGGGTGGCGTCGATGGCGCCCTGTTCCCCGCCCGAGACCGGGGCATCCAGCATTTCAATATTCCCGTTACCCAACTGCATGGCAAGGCTCCGTGTTTCCTCCGGGGAGATCGTGCTCATGTCGATGACCAGGTGGCCGGGCTGCGCACCGTGAATGATGCCGGCGTCCCCGGCGATGATTTCCCGAACATCGGGAGTGTCCGAGACCATTGTGATGGTGATATCGCAGTGTCGCGCCAGTTCCGCAGGCGTTTCGAATTTGCGTATCGGCCGGGATTCGAAAGGCTGCAGCGAACCCGCCCTGCGTGCGTAGAACGCGAGGGTATAGTTGGCCTGGAGCAGGTTCATGGCCATGGGCCGGCCCATGATGCCCGTTCCAATCATGCCGATCGTTTCAATGTTCATTGTTCGAGGCGCCTGCACTTTGCAAAGCGCAAAGCTTACCACGAGGATTGTATTGTCAACGGCTTTGAGGTTTGCATGCCTGTTTACCCCAAAACCAACACGTGCGGAGCAGTATCACACTTATTTTATGGCTCTTTCCTAGATCAAATGGGTAGATTCATCGTTTGACGGCTTCGGAATGGAGGTCCAGCCCGCCTAGGTGGAAGTAGATTTGAAGAAATAACAAATTTTCTAGACGTGTTGGAGTTTTACTGCTCGGACGCGCCGTATGCGCGATACAACTATTTCTGTAGTTCGTGATCAATGGCCACTTCAGCGACGCGTTGTTTCATAATTTCCATCACTCGAAGCACTTCACTTAACTGATCTACACTGCAGACTTCTGCGATCTCATTAACTACGGTCATCTGAACATTTTCAGTTTTCTGCAAAGATTCAGCACCCAGCTCGCTCAGTGAAAAAAGCAAAGAGCGTTTGTGATCCACATTGAGACTTGAAGTCACCATACTGAGTTCCGTTAAATCATTGATGATCCGCTGAACAGATTGTCTTGTCAGACCCATTCGGCGGGCAATCTGGGATACCGTCAGAGGCCTGCCTTCCAGATCTATCGCGCTTAATACTTGCCATCGAGCACTCGTCAGCCCGAATGGTTTTGCAATCTCGTTCCCTCTTGCAAGGAGGGTTCCATTCAATTGAAAAGTTTCATGAATGATACTGTTCAAAAGTTCACCTTTAGCAGTACGCTGTGTCATTGTAACTCTACCCTCATTATGTTAGTATACTGTCATACTGGCCTTTAAGTTCAGTTATAACCAAAAAAACTATATTGACAGCATATTAACACTCAACAACTAAAGGAGGGTGAAAATTGAATACACTTACACAGATTGCGGCCGTCCTGCTGGGCTTGCTCGGAGGCGGATTATTATTGTTGGGGCTGGGTTTTCTTCCTTACTGGCAGTCACTTGATCCGTCTGAATTCACGCAACTATTCAGCGCGAATGTACCCTTCATTGCTGATGCAATGAAACCGCTTGGTTTCTCATCAACAGCGGTGATTTTGTTTGTGACAGTGCTGGCCCTGTGGAAAAAACATCCAACGCGGTATTGGCTCTCCGTAGCCGCCGTCTGTGCCGTGTGCATGCTCATCACGTTTCCGCTTTATTTTGTAGGGGCTAACGCCACTCTTGCAGCGGGGTCACTCAGTGCAGCGGAAATCTCCGAGGAACTGGTTCAATGGCAGCAAATTCACTGGATACGGACGGTAGCAGCGATCTTGGGTTGTTTCTGTGCGGTAAGCGCAGGCTACGCAAAAACTGACAAAAACCATTAGGGAAACGTGAGTATGTTACGTCTGCAAGGTGTTAACACCATCGTCGCTGTGCTTGTTTTGTTCGCCATTTTGCATCTGAGCTTTGCTCCAGAGCAACATACTGTCAGAACAACTGTGACCACGATGCTCGGAGGCATTGCGTTTCTATTAATGACCTGCTCGGTAGTTCTAGCTACACGACTTGAGGTGTTTGAGGAGATGTTTGGCGGGCTCGACCGTATGTATCAAGTCCATCGTGTGGCAGGTACACTTGTGGCAATCGTCGCATTGGTCCATTTCATCGGCGTTCCAGGAGAACTACCGCAAGGTGCTGACCCAGAGAAAAACTCACTGATTCCATCGGTACCACTTGGAATAGCATCAATGGTATTTCTGGTTGTTGGGGTGTTCGTTGCCTTGAACCGGAAAATCAGCTATTCCAGTTGGCGGATGCCGCACAAAGTCATGGCATTAGTCTACATACTAGTCGTTGGCCATTTCATGAATGCGCCCCCCATCTTTTTTGAGCCAATTAGTGCATCTGGCATCCTCCTGATCTTGGCTGCCCTAATTGGAACTGCTTCACTTATCTACACTATGTTTGGCTTGAACAAGCGTACCGCTGTACCTTTCACCATCGAAGCCGTTAATCCATTGGAGCGAGCAACAGAGGTTGTACTGAAGCCTGTTAAGAACACGCTGCACTTCAAGCCTGGTCAATTCGCCTTTGTTGAAATTCAAGGTAAGGGATGGTCAGAACCCCATCCTTTCACGATTTCGAGTGCTCCTGGTGAAGATCGCTTGCGATTTACCATGAAGGTTCTCGGTGACTGGACCAGAAAAGTGCGTGAGGAATTGCAGCCCGGCGGCGAAGTCTTAGTCCGTGGACCCTACGGGCGGTTTGATGCTTCAAAGGCAAGGGGCAAAAAGCAAATTTGGATTGCGGGCGGTATAGGTCTGACACCGTTCCTGTCAAAAATACGTGCAATGGAGAAGGGCGATGATCGCCAAATTCATTTTGTTTACGCATCGCGCAACAAAAAAGAAGCCATTTTTTTGGATGAACTGAAAGCCCGCGCCGCAGAACTTGGTAACATAATCTTATATCCATTGTTCTCAGATGAGGGAGAATTTGCACGTGTCGATGTGGCAAAGGAAAAATTGCCGGAACCGCTGGGATCGTACGAGTATTTCATTTGTGGTCCCAAACCGATGGTCGACAGTCTTATGAAGGGCTTAAAGCAAGAAGGTGTTCAGCGTACCAGGATTCACACTGAAGCATTTGAATTCAGATAACGACAAGGCGGTTACTAAACAACTAAAAGCCAGTGGTTTGTTGATTCAAACACATACAGCATCCATCCACAGATTTACGAATAGGGGCTAAAGCCCTAAAATTTTTTGTATGGAACCTCTAAAAAAAACAAGAAGCTAGGTAGGCCCGTAACCAAGCAGGAGCCTTCGAAAATACCTGACTCTTTAGAGAACAACACGAAGTCCATTCTACAAGGATCCCCAAAGAAGGATTGGGACTATCTGAAGAAGGGTTGATTAATCCGAGATTGGGGTAATCTAGTATATAAACCCCGTAGCCTTTCATGTAACGTCTGTGCCTGGTTTCGGGTATGCCAGCCCTCGGGAATTTTGCGCATGCAAATACGATTTTCACAATTGAAAGCCTGCCTTGAACGGACCGAGGTCGGGGTTTTTCTGGTCACAGGCGATGAGCCGTACCAGCACATGCTCGCGGTGGACATGTTTCGCAGTCACAAGGAAAAATCGGGGTTTACCGACAGGAAAATACTCACCGTCGAACCCGGGTTTGACTGGTCCGAACTGGAGGCGGCCCGGCATGCATTGTCCCTGTTCGGCGAGCAAACGCTTGTCGATTTACGGATTCCTACCGGCAAGCCCGGGGCCAGTGGATCAAAAGCGATCGTAGGCTTTGTCCAGGATCTTCATCCGGACGTCGCCTTGCTGGTCCAGGCACCCCGCCTGGACCGCAGTGCAATGCATTCCGCATGGGTCAAGGCCATCGATAAGGCAGGCGTCCTGGTGCGGGTCTGGCCCCTGAATTATGCGGAAACGGAAAACTGGATTCGCAAAAAGCTAAGCAGCGAAGGGTTTGTGGCCGGTCGCGATGTCGTTGCATTCATCGCCCAGCAGGTGGAAGGGAACCTGCTGGCCGCCCGCCAGGAGCTTGAGAAAATCGCACTGCTTGCTGAAGACAAGGAACTGACGCTTGAAACCGTGAGCCGGGTGCTGACAGACAGCAGCCATTATTCCCTGAAGGAACTCACGGAGGTACTGGCTACCCGGCAAGTTGCGCGGCTTGTACGCATTCTGCACGGGCTTGAAAAAGAAGACGTCAAGCCGCCCTTGCTGTTGTGGGCCATGACAGAGCAGGCCAGGAAAATTGCTGAAACCCGGCAGTCCTCATCTACGACTCCAACCTCGTCGCGTACCCCGGATCCTCTCACCCGCCTGAGCCGTGTTCATCGGCAATGCATTGATGTGGGCAAAGGTACACGGGCCCCGGGGAGTGCTGATTTGCTCAAGCAATGTGCCTGGGTGGACCGGGTCATCAAGGGCCGCGGTGACGGAAATCCATGGCATGAACTGATACAATTGGGCATCGCCATACAAATGGCCGGGTAGCCGGCTCGCCGCCGGTACAGCGGCACCCATCGACATACTTCACGAAATCATGGACAACACTGCACAGGACAAAAACGGGTCGATCCAGCGCTATATCGCACAGGTCACCCGGCGTGCAACGGCAGCGAAAAGCGAGATCGCGCACGCCAGTGCGGACACGAAGAACCGGGTCCTGAGAGAGATCGGCCAGCAGATTCTTGCCTCAAGCGACATGCTCAGGAAAGAAAACGAGCGGGACCTGCAGGCAGGCAAAGAGCACGGCCTGAGTCAGGCTATGCTGGATCGGCTGGAACTGACGGACGGCCGGATCCGTGCCATGGCCGAAGGCCTCGACCAGGTGGCCTCGTTGCCTGACCCGGTGGGCCAGATGACTTCGATGGAATCGCGTCCCAGCGGAATCCGGGTTGGAAAAATGCGCGTGGCCATCGGCGTGATCCTGATCATCTACGAGTCGCGTCCCAATGTCACCGCAGATGCCGCCGCCCTGTGCATCAAGTCCGGCAATGCTGCGATCCTGCGAGGGGGGTCCGAAGCCCTGCATTCCAATCATGCCATCGCGAACTGTATCCATGCCGGCCTTGACCGGGCAGGACTTTCCAGGGATGTCGTCCAGGTGATTGAGACGCCGGACCGCGAGGCGGTCGGAGAATTGCTGAAGGCCCGGCAGGACATCGATATCGTGATTCCCAGAGGGGGCAAGGGTCTCATCGAGCGGATCATCCGGGACTCTGCGATTCCGCTGATCAAGCATCTGCACGGAGTCTGCCATGTCTACATTCATGAAGAAGCGGATGCGGACATGGCCGTTGCCATTGCCGTCAATGCCAAGACCCACCGTTTCGGAGTCTGCAACGCCATGGAAACACTGCTGGTGGACCATGCGATCGCAGGCGAAATCTTGCCGCGGATCCAGGCACAGCTGAACGAAAAGGACGTGGAAATACGTGGCTGCGAGAGGACTTGCGCACTGTTGACGGGGGTCTCGGCGGCAAGCGAGGAGGACTGGTATGAAGAGTACCTGGGACCGGTGCTGTCTGTCCGCATTGTTGATGGAATGACACAGGCCATCGATCACATCGAGACCTACGGTTCGCAGCACACCGATGCGATCGTCACGGACAATGACGAGGTCGCGCAGAAGTTTCTGCGTGAAGTGGACTCGAGTTCGGTGATGGTCAATGCCTCGACGCGCTTTGCGGACGGCTTCGAGTATGGCCTGGGTGCAGAAATCGGGATCAGCACGGACAAGCTGCATGCTCGTGGCCCGGTCGGCCTGGAGGGGCTGACTTCCCAGAAGTTTATCGTGCTCGGCGACGGCAACATACGTGAATAGCCGTACCGGTATCAGGGGGTTTCCTTTCGGACCGGGTGACCCATCTACCCGGTTCGGATCAGATTGACCGGAATACAGATGTGTTGGGCATATTCGGTGGCGTATTTGATCCGGTTCACTTCGGACACATAAAGCCGGCACTGGCGCTGCAGGAGCGTTTTGGCTTCGAGCAAATCCGGTTCATCCCTGCCGGCAGGCTCCCCACAAGAAAGCCGCCGGTGCAAGTGCGCAGCACAGGCGCGACATGCTCGGTCTTGTGACCCACTCAATTCCCGAATTTGTTGTAGACGATCGCGAGTTGCAACGGCCCGGCCCGTCGTACACGATCGATACGCTGAGGGAACTTCGCGAAGAGATCGGTGCCACACAGGGACTGGTCCTGATCCTCGGTATCGATGCCTTTTCGAATTTCTGCAGCTGGCACAAATTTGATGAAATCCTGTCAATTTGTCATATCATGTTATTGCGTCGTCCCGGCTACAGGCTTGCGGGAAGGGGTTGCGAGCACGAGCTCTATGAAAAGCACGCTACGGACCAGATAACAGAAGTTCTCGAGGTTCCCCATGGATCGATCTATCTCAGTGACGAACAGGAATTCGAGATTTCCTCTTCCGCGATCCGCCAGTATGTTGCAGAAGGCCGACAGCCCCGCTACCTGCTGCCTGGCAATGTATGGAACTATATCCGCAAACATGATTTGTACCGGGACTCGAAGGCATGAGCCGCATACGCTGCAAATCCGGCAGGATGCGGCCATCGCGGCATACCGCCGGGCATGGAGAACATCACCATGAGTGAAGAAATCCTGATCAACGTCACGCCCCAGGAGACGCGGGTTGCTGTCGTTGAAGGCGGCCTGCTGCAGGAAGTGCAGGTCGAGCGCGTCGGCAAGCAGGGTCTGGTCGGGAATATCTTCAAGGGGTGCGTCAGCAAGGTCATGCCCGGCATGGATGCTGCGTTTGTCGATATCGGGCTGCCCAAGGCCGCTTTTCTCCACAGTTCCGATGTCGCCTACCTGCCCAAGCCTTCGGGCAGCAGCTCGGTGCTGCTGTCGGCGCCCGAAGAGGGCCTGCAGCCACCCCAGAACGAGTCCATCGCGAACCTGCTTCACGAAGGGCAGCAATTGCTGGTCCAGGTGATCAAGGATCAGCTGGGTACGAAAGGCGCCCGCCTGACCACCAGCATCACCGTTCCCTCCCGCTACATGGTGCTGTTGCCATACTCGAACGACATCCGGTTGTCCGTGCGCATCGAGGACCTGCAAGAGCGCAGTCGCCTGGTTGAAACCACCCAGGGCCTGCTGGATGAGTTGAACGCGAAATGTGGCTGTATCCTGAGAACGGCTGCAGAGGGCATGAGCGAGTCGGACCTGAGAAGGGATTTGAAGTTCTTGCTGGATCTCTGGGACACGATCGTCGAGAAGGTCATGCGCATGACATCCGTTAACCAGGTGTATTCCGATCTGCCGCTGATGGTGCGCACCCTGCGTGACCTTTCTGTGGAGGATCTCGACGTGGTCAGGGTGGATTCGCGTTCCGCGTTTGAGGCCGTGCAGGAGTTTTCCAGAAAACTGGTCCCCGAAATTGCAGATCGCATTTCGCATTATTCGGGGCCTCGCCCGATATTCGAACTTTATTCCATTGAAGAGGAACTGCAGAAATCCCTGCACAGAAAAGTGGAGCTCAAGTCCGGGGGTTATCTGATTTTTGACCAGACCGAGGCGATGACCACCATCGATATCAACACGGGTGGTTTCGTCGGTCACCGGAATCTCGAGGAAACGATCTACAAGACCAACCTGGAGGCCGCCCAGGCCATCGCGCGCCAGCTGCGGCTGCGCAACCTGGGGGGCATCATCATCATCGATTTCATTGACATGGAAAACGAGGAACACACGCGCCAGGTCATGCGCACATTCGAGAAATTCCTGGAGAAGGATCGTGCCAAGAGCCAGGTGTATGACGTATCGCCTCTCGGTCTGGTTGAGATGACGCGCAAGCGCACCCGTGAGAGCCTGGAGCACATCCTGTGTGAGCCGTGCATCACCTGCGCAGGTCGCGGCTACATCAAGACGCCTGAAACTGTCTGCTTTGAGCTGTTTCGGGAAATCACGCGCGAGGCACGGCAGTACGAAACCGACCGGCTGCTGGTGCTTGCCTCGCAATCCGTGATCGACCTCTTGCTGGACGAGGAATCGTCCAGTCTCGCCGAGCTCGAGGACCATATCGGCAAGGCCATCAAGTTACAGGTTGAGTCCCTGTATTCGCAGGAACAGTTTGATGTCGTGCCCTTGTGAGTCGGGATGATCCAGTGGGGCGCCGACTGTTACTTGCCAGCTGGTATGTGCTTGCGCTGATCCTGGTTCTCACTGCGGTTGTCAGCAGTATTGCCCGCCTGCCTTCGGCCCTGTACCAGGATTATCTTCCGGTAATCCAGGAAAATATTACCTCTCTCATCGGCAAGCCCGTGCACATCCGGGCGATCCACGTGAACTGGTACGGCTACACCCCGCTGATCGAGGTGGAGGGTTTGTCCGTGTATGCCGATGACACGAAATCCAGCCACCTGCTGGCTGTCGAAAAAGCAACGATCTCACTTGATCTGCCCGGCAGTCTGATGAGCAGGAAATTTGTCATCAAGGAGTTGCAGCTGAGTGGCAGCGACCTGCAAGCCGTGCGGGACAAGGATCACAGGATCGTGCTGAACGGCATTGACATCAGTGAGCGCATTGCCCGCAGGAAAGAGGCCGGCAGGACCGAGGACATCCGTTTCAGCCTGCTGTCGAGCACGATTTCCATCCAGGATGAAGTCCTGGGACACGACTATCATTTCGACCAGGTCGACATCGTTTTGCGGTTTCACGAGGAAAAGCTCAGGATCTCGTCGAAAGTGTCGCTGCCCGATGCACTCGGGGATTCGCTGTCACTCGGTGCGGACCTGGAAGATCTTGACCAGGGACTGAACAACATCCGCGGAGAGTTGTACACGAAAGGCGAAAATATCAACCTCGAGTTGCTCGGCGACTTCTTCCCGCAACTCAGGCTCGCCATTCACGACGGCCGTTCCACCTTTGAGGTCTGGGGAGACCTGGAGTCAGAACATGACTGGTCGTTTGAGGGCAGGCTGGCATTCCAGGATCTCGAATACCATCCCGTGACGGACTCGCTGGTGGAGGATGGCCATGCAATCACCGCGCTGGATACCCGGTTTCGGGTGCAAAGATCACAGGACACCTGGCACCTGGCTTTGATCGAAAGTGATATACGAAGCGCCGGGCAGAAGTGGGCGGGGGAGGAGTATGAGGTCCGTTGTATCGGTTGCGGAGGCGATGCCGCAGAACCCGCGGTAGCCGTTGCACTGGAGCATTTCGATTCGGCCAACCTGCTGGCAACGCTGCAGCACTTTCCCGCTTTCTCAAAGCCCTTGCAGGCCTTGCTCACGGAGGCCCGGATCGACGGGGAGTTCACCGATACCCGGGTCCAGCTGCAGTTGCAAGACGAACGGCCGGTGAAGTATACGTACCAAACCGTTTTGCAGGGGGTAGACGTGTCGGCGCCTGCGCATGGGCTGGAACTGTCCCCGCTGTCCGGCGAGGTCGCAGGCGATCACCTGCACGGCAGCTTCTCGATCAATTCACCGGCCATACGGATTCGTGCACGGCAGCTCAAGGAGCACGCATTTCCGGAGCAGGGTATCACCGGGCGGCTTCTGTGGGAGTTTACGGACCACGGCACAGTGGTTGCACTGGAAAATGTCTCGCTGAAGGCCGAGGGGCTGCTGGTGGACTTGCAGGGCATTGCGAACGTGGGAGCGGACAGTTCCCATGTGGATATCCAGGCCGGCTTTGCCGAGGTGCAGATTGCAGCCCTCAAGGCCTGGCTGCCGGATGAGAAACCGGGGCCTGAACTGGCATCCTGGCTTGAGCAGAACGAGACGGGTGGTTCTCTGAACGATGTCAGACTTTTGCTGCAAGGGGACCCCAGGCACATTCCTTTCGAGCATCATCCAGGCCAGCTCGAAATCCGCGCCGACATCCAGGGGGTCTCCCTGGGCGCCCATGAGAAGCGGCCTGAAGTCCACGATCTTGGGGCGCATCTTGTGGTCAGAAACCAGCGGCTGAACATTCATGGGAATCAGGGACAGGTATCGAATGCATCGATCCGCGCTCTGGACATTGCCATTGAAAACATCCTGCAACCGCGCCTGGCAGTGCAGGGAAGCATTCACGGGCCCGCCCCGGACATCCTGGAAGTCCTGCAAAAGTCATCATTGATCCCGCAAGACGACGAGGCAGCGGCCAACGTTTCCATGGCAGGTACGATGGACCTGGGCCTGGACCTCAGTCTCCCCCTGACCGATGCAGTTGAAGAGGAGGCGCGCGTTGCGGGCACGATCGAGTTCAAAGACGTCGACTTGACGATGGGCCTGGCATTTACCGACCTGAGCGGCACACTGGCATTCAGCGATGCCGGCATTGAGAGCGAAGGCCTGAGTGCCCGCTTGCACGGCTCGGATTTCCATGCGAATGCCTTCATCCTCGAGGATGGCGTCACACGAGTGCAGATTCGCGGCGAGCTGGACCTCGATACCTGGCTGGCCGCCGGTGATCTCTGGCTGGCCCCGCACGTACGGGGCAAGGCCCCGGTGTCTGTGACCGTAGACCTCCATCCACCGGGCGACACGGGCCAGGAGAAGCCGCTGGAAATCAGCATGGAGAGTGATCTGGTGGACATCGCCCTCGCGCTTCCCGAGCCGTTTGGCAAGCAGGCGGGCACGCCCATGACCCTGAGCATGCATTCGCAATACCTGGCCGGAAGGCCCAATACACTATCGTTCAGCTACGGAGACCGGATATTTGCACAGGGCCTGCTGGATACGGGGTCGGGACAGTTTCGCGCACTGGAAATCAGGGTGGGCGATGACCGCTTTGACCTGCCTGCACAGGGCATCCGGGTGTCCGGAACCTTTGGGCAACTGGATATGAACCGGTGGCAGGACCTGCTCGGGCCTGCAGACATGGGAGGCTCTCTTGAGCTGCGCGAAGTCGATATCCGGGCGAGTACGATTTCCCTGTCCGATATGACGCTGACCGACGTGGGCCTGAGCCTGGAGAAGGATGTGGAGTCCTGGACCGGAGCGGTCCATTCCCAGACGGTACGGGGAACGTTCGAATATCCGCTGGAGCATGATGCCGAAAGCATTGTTGCCGCCAGGCTTGATTACCTGCACTACGATTATCTCGATGAGGAATTCACGTTTGACGTAAATCCCCGTGATCTTCCGGCACTGGACATTTCCATCGAGCAGTTCGAGTCGGACGGTCTTCTTATGGGCAATGTCAGCCTGAAAACCGAACCTTCTGCCCGGGGGATGATCATCAATTCACTGGCCGCGGAAGGGGACGGTTACCGGCTTGAGGCCAACGGCACCTGGGACATGGATGTTCGCGGGATTCACAGCACGGACATGGCCCTTGAGCTGGCCGTGCGCAACCTGCACGATACATTGACCGATTTTGGTCAAGAGACCGCCGTGGACAAGGGCAAGGGCGTCGTTTCCGCAGAGCTCAGCTGGCCCGGCATGCCCGACCAGTTTTCGCTGGAATCTTTTGCGGGCACCGCGACCCTGAGACTCAAGGACGGGGAGATCACGACGGTCGACCCCGGTGATGCCGGTCGCCTGGTGGGGCTGCTCAATCTGGCCGAGGTCTCGAGGAGGCTGACACTCGATTTTTCCGACTTTTTCTCCGAAGGCTACGTGTTTGATAAAATCCGTGGCACCCTGGTGTTCAAGGACGGAAACATGACCACCGAGAATTTGCGGTTCGATGGTCCATCTGCGGACATGCAGATTGCCGGAAGAACAGGGATCGTGGCCAGGGATTACGACCAGATCATTACCGTGACACCGCACGTTACCGGCGGGTTGCCGTGGCTTGGCATCGGTCTCGGGCCGGTGGGTGTGGGAGGAATCTATATTCTGGGGAAAATCGGCGAAAAGGTCGGAATTGATGTAGACGAGGTTGTGGACAAGGTTGTAGAAGTGAAGTATCACATGACCGGGAGCTGGGACGATCCACTGATCGAGCCCGTGGCACAGAAAATTGCGGAATCCGAACCACTTCAAGAAACTCCCTAGTCCATGGCAGGACGATGTCTTGAATCAGGCGAACCCCCGCATGGACAGGTTGTGTGGCCACCGGGCCAATCACGAGAACTATTGAAAGGATACTGACGGACCATGATGCAGAAAGTTGCTACCGTACAAATGGCCTCCGGGCCCAATGTTGATGCCAATTTGCACGAGGCAGGACGCCTGATTCGCCAGGCCGTGGATGCCGGTGCAGGCCTGGTCGTGTTGCCGGAAAATTTTGCCATCATGGGGGTCAAGGAGGAAGACAAGGTCGAGGTACGGGAACCTCCCGGCAGCGGGGCCATACAGAACTTCCTCGCCGGGCAGGCCAGGCACCACAACATCTGGCTGGTAGGAGGTACGGTGCCGCTGGAATGCGAGGACCCCAACAAGATTTTTGCAGCCTGCATGGTGTATGACAACCGGGGCCAGTGCGTGGCGCGCTATGACAAGATCCATCTGTTTGATGTCAACCTCGTGGAGACCGGTGAAAGCTACAATGAGTCGGAAACCATCGAATACGGAAGAACCGGGCTGCAGGTCATTGACTCACCCTTCGGGAGAATAGGCCTGGCGGTTTGTTATGATCTGCGTTTTCCCGAACTGTTCAGGGGATTACTGGACATGGGTGCGCAAGTTATTGTTTTTCCTGCTGCATTTACTGCAGCAACAGGTCAGGCACACTGGGAAAGCCTGATTCGCGCCCGTGCGATCGAAAATGTCATGTACGTTATCGCCTCCGCACAGGGCGGTTATCATGTAAGTGGCCGTACGACGTACGGTGACAGCATGATCGTGGATCCGTGGGGGGTGATTCTGAACCGGGTCAAGCAAGGTGCGGGCATTGCCGTTGGCGGCGTCAACCTGGAGTATCTTGAGTCGCGGCGGAAAACCTTTCCCTGCATCCAGCATCGAAGACTGAAATGAATTTTGAACATACTGCATGACGGACGGTTAAACCCTATGGAAAACCCACTTGCACTGGCACAAGAAACCATTCTGGCTCCGTCCGGACTGGACGAAACCCACCTGACGCAGGCTTTTTCCATCCTGCTGGATTCCGCCGCGGACAGCGGGGATATCTACTTCCAGTTGCGCAAGTCGGAAGCCTGGTCGCTGGAAGACGGGATCGTCAAGGATGCGAGCCATGATCTCAGCCAGGGAGTTGGCATCCGGGCCATCAAGGGCGAGAAAAGCGGTTTTGCCTATTCCGATGAAATTGTCCTGCCCGCCTTGCTGGAGTCCTGCAAGGCAGCGCGTGCGATTGCTCGCGGCGGCCACGGCGGGTCGGTTCAGAGCTGGAAGTTCTGTACCGGGAACAATCTATACCCATCCGGAAATCCGCTCGACTCCTTCAGCGAATCCGACAAGGTCGACCTGTTGCGCCACCTCGACAGCCTGGCGCGAAAGCAGGACCCCCGGGTCAAGCAGGTGATGCTGTCGCTGGCCGGCGTACACGAGATGGTGCTGGTTGCAAACAGCGATGGCCAGCTGGCGGCCGACATCCGCCCGCTGGTGCGGCTGTACGTGTCCGTCATCGCCGAACACAAGGGGCGCCTTGAACAGGGCAGTGCCGGTGGGGGCGGTCGTGTCGGCTACGATTTCTTCAACCAGGAAGAGCGTGCACAGTCCTATGTGCGCGAAGCGGTGCGCACGGCACTGCTCAATCTCGAGGCGGTGGATGCACCGGCGGGAACGATGGACGTCGTGCTGGGTCCGGGATGGCCGGGCGTGCTGCTGCATGAGGCGGTCGGTCATGGCCTGGAAGGCGACTTTACCTACAAGGGCACCTCGGTGTTCAGCGGGCGCATCGGGGAGCGTGTGGCCAGCAAGGGCATCACGGTGGTGGACGACGGTACGCTTGAAAATCGGCGGGGTTCTTTGAACATCGATGATGAAGGCACGACCACCCAGTGTACCGTGCTTATCGAAGACGGGATTCTCAAGGGCTTCATGCAGGACAGGCTGAACGCCAAGCTGTCGAAAACGGCACCCACAGGAAATGGCCGGCGTGAGTCCTTCGCACACCTGCCCATGCCGCGCATGACCAATACCTACATGCTGGCGGGTGAACATGACCCGGAAGAAATCCTCAGTTCAGTGGACTCGGGTTTTTATGCCGTGAATTTCGGTGGCGGACAGGTGGACATCACCTCCGGCAAGTTCGTGTTTTCGGCCTCGGAAGCCTACCTGATCGAAAAGGGGAAGGTCACCAAGCCGGTCAAGGGGGCCACGCTGATCGGTGACGGCCCGGATGTGCTGACCAAGGTAAGCATGGTCGGAAATGATCTGCGCCTGGATGACGGCATCGGCACCTGCGGCAAGGAGGGCCAGAGTGTCCCGGTGGGCGTGGGTCAGCCCACGCTGCGCGTTGACGGCCTGACTGTGGGCGGGACCGCGGGTTGATGGAGGGTCAGGGCCTCGCCACCCACAAAGATCAGCTTGAACAGCTGGTCCAGTTTTGTCTGGACGAGGCCAGGCAGTTGGGGGCAGAAAGTGCCGAGGCCTCGATTGACATCGAACATGGCCTGTCCGTCACGGCTCGGCTCGGTGAGGTGGAAACCCTGGAAAATCACAATGCCCGAAGACTGGGTGTCACCGTCTATGTTGATCACAGGAAAGGCACCGCTAGCACCACCGATTTTGATCTTCCCGCAGTCCGCGATGCGGTTACCTCGGCACGCAACATTGCAAAGTTCACCGAACAGGACAAATGTGCGGGCCTGGCCGATCCGGATCAGATCGTCACCGAAGTGGCAGACCTCGGGCTTGATCGTCCATGGCCACTGAACCCCGACGAGGCCGTAGAGATCGCGATCGAATGTGAAGACAAGGCGCGCGAACCCGAACAGGTTTCGAACTCGGAGGGCGCCAGTGTCAGCACCGGGCGCGGCACACACATCTACGGGAATTCACACGGTTTTATTGGCCGGTATGTATCAACTCGTCACAGCCTTTCCTGCTCGGTCATTGCGGAACAGGATGGCGGCATGCAGCGTGACTACTGGTATACGACCTCGCGAGACCCGGCAGGACTGCAGTCTGCAACCGAGGTAGGGGAAAAGGCAGCACAACGTACCATCAGTCGGCTTGGCGCCAGAAAGATTGCCACACAGACCACCCCGGTCATTTTCGAGGCCGGCATGGCCCGCTCACTGTTGTCGCACTTTGTTTCGGCCATCTCGGGCAGCGCGCTGTACCGCAAGGCCTCTTTTTTGCTGGATCACCTGAACAAAAGAGTGTTTTCAGATCTGGTGACCCTGGTTGAAGACCCGCATATCAAAGGTGGCCTTGCCAGCAGTGCCTTTGACCTGGAAGGCGTGGCTACGAGACCACGCACCCTGGTTGCCGACGGAGTGTTGCAGGGCTATGTGCTCAACAGCTACTCGGCCCGGAGACTCGGAATGCAGACTACGGGCAATGCAGGGGGCATCCACAACCTGACCCTGCAGCCGGGCGAACAGACGCTGGATGACTTGATGTCCGGCATGCAGCGCGGCTTTCTGGTGACCGAACTGATCGGCCACGGAGTGAACGGCGTCACCGGGGACTATTCGCGTGGTGCAATGGGATACTGGATCGAGAACGGCGAGATCCAGCACCCCGTCGAGGAAGTCACGGTCGCGGGCAACCTCAAGGAGATCTTTCAGAGAATCGCAGCCATCGGCAATGATACCGATGCACGCGGCAGTATCATCACGCCGTCTGTGCTGATCGACGAGATGACGGTCGCGGGAAGCTGATCGGTGCAGCGGCCTTTACAGCCAGTGCACCTCTGTGATGCGGGCCGAGATTTCGGTTTTCCCGTTCCGGGTCTTGTCTGACCTGACCGGGATGTAGTGAAGGGACTCAGCGTACCACTCGGTGTACCGGGTGCCTTTCCTGTCGTTTTTCTCCCGCACGTACTTGTGCGCAGAGAGGTTACCAAGCCGGGTCTCTACGGGCTGATGTGGCTCAAGTTCGTACACGTACTCTTTCAGGCGACCCCTTGAGACGACCGAGCATGCGTAGCGGGCAGTCCCGGCATCCGGCTTGCGCATCAGCATAAGCTGGACGGAGAACCTGTCCAGGGTGTGAGGTGTGATCGACAAGGTGCGCGTTTTGCCCTTGTACTTGGAAAGTGCCGTGTGGTTGTTCCAGTCAAAAATGTAATGTTCGTTGCGGTCCTTGTCCGCTCCCTGGACCTCGTATTCAAACTCGACCGCCTGGTAACGGTCTTCGGTCTTCTCCAGTACGGTGCGGTAGGTAGCGACCTGTGAGCCCAGGAAAAAAGCGGCAATCCCCACCGGATAGGTTCGGGACTCATACACCAGCTTGCCATCCTGCTTCTTCAGGCTCAGTTGCATTTCGCCGACGGCAATATTTCCTTTCCTGACCTCGTATACCGCCTTGAATTCCGGTGGAAGCTCCTGTGTGGTCAACGTGGCGGCGTTGACCGGTGTAATCAGCAGAAAAGATGTTGTAAGTGCTACGGATAGCCTGTTCATACCAGCTCGGTTTTGTGCGCAATGGTAAGTTGCAGGGGTCGCTCCAGAACCTTGTTGTTGAAATATACCGTGCCGTCATTGCAGTACAGCTTGCCTTCGCAGAACCAGCGGATGGCGAGCGGGAAAACCATGTGCTCTTTTTCCAGCACGCGCCGGATCAGGCTGTGTACATCATCCGTTTCAAACACCGGTACCTTGGCCTGAAGTACCAGCGGACCCTCATCCAGTTCTTCGGTAACAAAATGGACGCTGCAGCCATGTTGCGCATCCTTCGCGGCCAGCACCCTGTGGTGGGTCCCAAGACCCGGATGCTTGGGCAGCAGGGAAGGGTGTATGTTCAGGATCCTGTTTGCATACCGCCGGACAAAAACCTCGCTGAATACGCGCATGAAACCGGCCAGTACGATGGTCTCGACGCCATAGCTTTCGAGAATGCGGATGAGCTCTGTCTCGAACGCTGCCCGCGACGGGTACTGGCCATGCTCGACCACATGGGCCGGGATGTCCGCATTCTTGGCTCGGGTCAGGCCGTAGGCATCGGCCCGGTTACTGATCACACATGCGATCCGGGCATTGATCCGCCCCTGCCCGACATGCTTGATGACGGATTGCATGTTGGTCCCGTTTCCGGAGAACAGGACTGCAATGGGAGTCTGATTATTGAGCATGGCTACGTCAAGCGTACTTTGTCCTCAGAGTCTGAGCGCATGATTTCACCGATGATTTCTGCCGGCTGGCCTGACTGCCGGCACATTGTTATTCCCGCATCCGCCTGATCTTCGGGCACTACTACCAGCATGCCCATCCCGCAGTTGAAGACCCGATGCATCTCCGCATCCTCGATGGTACCGGCATGTTGTATCCAGTCAAATATTTCAGGACGTTCCCATGCCCTGGTATCAATCCGGGCGAGCAGGCCCTCCGGGATCATGCGCGGTACATTCTCTACCAGTCCGCCTCCTGTGATGTGACACAGGCCTCGCACATCCAGGGCCTTGATCAGTTGCAGCACAAGCCCGGTGTAGATCACCGTCGGAGTCAGCAACAGTGTCCCCAGGGTCTGGCTTCCCAGCTTTTCATCGAGTGAGGTCTGGCTCGTCTCAACAATCTTGTTGACCAGGGAATAGCCGTTCGAGTGAATGCCACTGGAGGCCAGGCCAAGCACTGCGTCACCCTCGGTGATCCTGCACCCGTCAATCAGCTTGTCACGCTCCACGACGCCCACGCAAAAGCCCGCCAGGTCATAGGTACCAGGCGGGTACATTCCCGGCATCTCGGCCGTTTCCCCTCCGATGAGTGCGGCCCCTGCCTGTGTACAGCCGCGTGCAATTCCCGCGATGACTGCCTCGGCCTGCTCAACGGAGAGTACGCCCGTGGCAAAGTAGTCCAGGAAAAAAAGGGGTTCTGCTCCCTGCACAACGACATCGTTGGCACACATGGCCACGAGATCGATGCCGACGGTCGAGTGGTCGTTGAGTTGCTGTGCTAGGCACAGTTTCGTGCCGATGCCGTCGGTGCCTGCCACCAGTACAGGGTTTGCATAGGCGTTCTGGCGCAGAGCGAAAAGGCCACCGAATCCCCCGGGGTTGGGGATGACTTCGGGGCGCTGGGTGTCGCGCACCAGGGGTGCAATCCGGTCTACAAGCCTTTTCCCGGCGTCAATGTCCACACCGGCTTTCTTGTACGTGAGGCTCATACCGTCTAATGATTATTAGATAGACTACTTAAACCGCTATAATACTGGGATATTGAAGATATTGTGCAAGGGCCAACCGGATTGCTCATTGCTTCGCTATCGGCTTGCTTATACCATCGGGACTGGAGCAGCAGATATTTAACGATACGGCTTGCGGATTATATACTAAGAAACAGACAGCTATATCATGTCTAACTGGAGATACCTTCCCAATCTTATCACGGCCGCACGCCTTGCCGCGGTTCCGCTGTTCATCTGGTGGCTGTACGACGGGCAGTACAACAATGCCCTTTGGCTCTTTGTCCTGATGGGGTTGTCCGATGCACTGGATGGGTATCTCGCCAAGAGCTTCGAGTGGAGGACGGCACTGGGTGCCTATCTGGACCCGGCGGCCGACAAGATCATGCTGATCGGTGCCTACGTAACCCTGGGCGCACTTCACCTGTTGCCGGGCTGGCTGGTGTTTGTCGTGATCCTCAGGGATGTTGCGATCCTGGCCGGAGCCCTCGCCTACAATTTCGCAACCCGGCGTCTGGAAATCCAGCCCACCTGGGTCAGTAAACTCAATACCGTGGTCCAGATCGTTCTGGTTGTTGCCATAATTTACAACCAGTTAGTGGCTATTCCTGAACTATTGATACAGACCCTGATCGGATTGACCCTCTTTACCACGTTTGCCAGCGGCCTCGATTACCTGATGGAGGAAAGGTACAAGCTGGGAGCCCGGCACCCGGAAAAGCCGGTCTGACCCCGGCCTCTGTCCCGCCACTCACAAGCGCGTGTGAACACATCTTCGCTCTACCTTACCCAGCGCCCGCTGGATATCGTGCTGCGCCCGCATGCAACGTTCGACACCTTCGTCAGCCCCAGGGACAACGAACTGGTATTCCTGCTGAAAGGCTTGCAGCAGGCACTCGGAGAACCCAGGCAGTATTTTCTGTGGGGCAGCGACCAAAGCGGCAAGACCCATCTGCTGCAGGCCGTCTGCAATCACCTGGCCCATTCCGACCTGCGGGCTGTGTATCTGCCCATGAAGGAGTTTGCCGAATCGGATCCGAACCTGCTGAATGACCTGCAGCTACTCGACGTCGTCTGCGTTGACGATATCGATTGCGTGCTGGGCAATGCCGACTGGGAGCGCGCGTTGTTCCGGATCATCAACGACATGTGGCTCGGCAACAAGAGCATGGTGGTCTCGGCGTCCAGCAAACCTGCGGACCTAGACATCCAATTACCGGACCTGGCATCCCGTCTGGCAGGCGGGCTCGTGTATTGCCTGTCTGGCCTGACGGACGAGCAGAAAAGGATCGCCATCCACCTGCATGCCAAGGCACGCGGTCTGGAGATTTCGCCTGAAGTGTGCAGTTACCTGCTCAGGCATTACCCAAGGGAGTTGCAAAAGCTCGTGGAACTGATTGAAAAACTTGATAAATACTCCTTGGCACTGCAACGGAAAATCACGGTCCCGTTCGTACGCTCGGTGCTTGCGGGCATCTAGCAGGCCGGGTGCACGGGGTTGCGCTGCAGGTACAGCCCGGGCCCTATAGGATTTGCAGGACGTTTTGCGGCGGGCGGCCGATCACGGCCTTTCCATTGTGAACCACGATCGGGCGCTCGATGAGTATGGGATGCTTCATCATCGCATCCAGTATCTCGTCTTCGCTGGATGCATCGTCAAGCCCGGCTTCACGGTACGCGGATTCTTTTTTACGCAGCAACTGACCGGCACTTATACCCAGCAGCAACAGCACTTCCTTGAGTTCAGAACGAGAAGGAGTCGCCTGGAGGTACTCTACGATCTCTGGCTGTTCTCCCTGCTCTTGCAGCAGCTTCAGTGCCGTGCGGCATTTCGAGCATCGGGGGTTGTAGTAAATAACAGTTTTGGGATCATCCATATCTCTTTATTCTCCATGCCATTTCCAGTTATATTTGTGTCCGCCATAGGGTACTCGTGGATGTTTGATCCGTCTACTGTACCGGCTGAACGGACATGGAATGTACTGCCTTTGATGACTGATGCGCCTGACCACGCCTGTGTGCGTTGTATCGTTTCGGGAACCGTGCAAGGTGTGTTTTTCCGCGTATCCACACGGGATGAAGCGCGCCGGCTCGGAATTGCAGGCTATGCAAAAAACCTGGCGAATGGAAGTGTGGAAGTGATTGCCTGTGGTAAAGTTGCGGCCCTGACCCAGTTGAGGAAGTGGTTGCACACAGGCCCGGACCTCGCCCGCGTGCACACCGTCAGCTGTGAGCCAGTAACGATGGAACATTTTCCGGATTTTCAAATACTGTAGTCATGGGGAATTATATATTTAAGCCTACTAATGAAGACGCACCGCACCATCCGCTATCGCCTGCATCCCTGTACACAGACCAAGGCCCGCAAGTTGCATGGGCTCGCGAGCGCGTGCCGCTTCGCTTGGAATAACTTTATTGAAGTTCTCAAGGACGAATATATCGCCTACGGAATATGTGACCCGCGCTGGTATTCGTTAAGTCCCCGTTTTGTCAATCTCAGAAAGCAGGTACCGTGGTTACAGGACTATTCCTGTGCCATTGTGCGGCAATCCCTAAAACCCATCGAAACCGCCTACAGGCAATTCTGGAAAGGACAGGGTGGTCTTCCGAAGTTTCATGGCAAGCACACGCATGCTCCATCGATGCCGCTGCCTGCAGGTACATTCAAGTTGAACGGCGATTGGCTTCATGTTCAGAAAATTGGTCAACTCAAGCTGACAGGGAGCAATTCCTATCCCCATGGCATTGCCAAGAGCGGCACGATCAAGTACGAGTGCGGTAAGTGGTATGCCTACATCGTGTACGAAGTACAAGTCACGAAGAAACCTGAGAAGATCAATTCTGTAGGCTTGGACCGCAATGTTGGCCAGGTCGCCCGCTCCGACGGCGTGGTGCATTACACCCCGGACATAGAGAAGCTGGAGGCCAGGAAACGAAGGTATCAGCGCATGATGTCAAGGAGGCGGTGCGGCAATCGGAAACAAGGCATTAAACCCAGCCACCGCTATCTCAGGGCAAAGAATCTCCATGCCCGCACCCAGCAGAAGATCGTGCAAGCGCGCACCGACTGGTGCCACCAAGTATCGAGGAAAATCGCCAACGAGTATAACGAGGTCTACCTGGAAGATCTGAACACCCAGGCTATGACGAAATCGGCCAAAGGGACCCAGGAGCATCCCGGCAAGGGCGTAAAACAGAAAGCAGGCCTCAATCATTCCATTCTGGACTCAGGCTGGGGCAAGCTGGAGCAGTGCCTGAAATATAAGTCGAACGTCGTGAAGGTTGCACCGTATTACACTAGCCAGACCTGCCATGCATGCGGACACACAGACAAACATAACAGGAAGACCCGGGCCTACCATGAGTGTGTGGCCTGCGGGTATCGGGCTCATGCAGATGTGAACGCTGCATTGAACATACTGGCCTTCGGGAATGGGGCTGCTGGACGTGGAGGCGGCGGGGTTACTCGGCCTGTGAAGCGTCAAACGGATACTGATCGTTCATTGCGAACTTAAGTATATAATTCCCTAGCCATGCCTATATATGAATACCAATGCGATGCCTGTGGCTATCGTTTCGACGCCCTGCAAAAAGCAGGTGATCCAGTATTGACCGATTGCCCGCAGTGCAGCCAGCCTTCCCTGAGGAAGCTGGTATCCGCGGCAGGCTTTCGACTCAGTGGCTCGGGCTGGTATGAAACGGATTTCAAATCGGACAACAAGCGCAACCTGGCCTCCGGGGATTCCCAGAAAAAAAGCGACAGCACTGCCAAGAAAAAGGATTCTTCCAGCCAGCCGGCGAAGGCCAAGCCTGCGGCATCGGGACAGCAGCAGGGCGGGAGGGCATCTTGAGCAGCGCAGCATTTGCAATTTTTGACAACCTCCCGGTTCCCCGTGCCTGAGGGAGCCCGCTTCGGGTCGGCCTGCAACGTCAGGCGACCTGGACAGGCTGCTGTATCCAGGCCTGACCGGTACCGTTAACACACCCCTCATGCGAACTCATTACTGCGGTCAGGTCACCGAGTCGCTTATCGAGCAGGAAGTTTCGGTGTGCGGCTGGGTAAACCGAAGGCGTGACCACGGAGGCATCATCTTCGTGGACCTGCGTGACCGCGACGGCATCGTGCAAGTCGTGTTCGACCCGGAGCAGTCCGGAATATTTGAAGTCGCCGAACAGATTCGCAACGAATATGTGCTGCATGTCACAGGACGGGTGCGGGCACGCCCGCAGGGAACCGTCAACCCGGACCTGCCTACCGGGCAGATTGAGATCCTGGCCTCGGCGTTGCAGGTGCTGAACGACTCGCAGACACCCCCGTTCCAGCTGGATGATGAAGACGTGCACGAGGAAACTCGCTTGCGCTACCGCTACATTGACCTGCGCCGCCCGTTCATGCAGGAGCGTATCCGTACCAAGGCAACCGTCGGCCGGGTATTGCGAAATTTTCTTGATGCCCACGGATTTCTGGATATCGAAACACCGATTCTCACCCGGGCGACACCGGAGGGTGCGCGCGACTACCTGGTCCCCAGCCGTACCCAGGCGGGTTCATTTTTCGCACTCCCGCAATCCCCGCAGCTCTTCAAGCAGTTGCTGATGGCAAGCGGCTTCGATCGCTACTACCAGATCGTCCGCTGCTTTCGCGATGAGGACCTGCGTGCCGACCGTCAACCCGAATTCACGCAGCTCGACATCGAGACGTCCTTCATGAGCGAGGACGAGATCCTGTCCCTGATGGAGGACATGATCTGCAACCTGTTTGCAGAGGTCCTGGACGTCACGCTGGAGAAACCGTTTCCGCGCATCCGCTATGCGGATGCACTGCACCGCTACGGCAGCGACAAGCCGGACCTGCGCATACCGCTTGAACTGGTGGACCTGACCGAGTTGATGCGCGAGGTCGAGTTCAAGGTCTTTCGTGAGCCTGCCGGGGATCCGCAAGGCCGGGTTGCCGTCTTGAAGGTGCCCCAGGGCGCTGCACTGACACGCAAGCAGATCGATGAATACACCGATTTTGTTGCCCAGTACGGGGCCAGGGGACTGGCCTACATCAAGTGTGTGCGGGCAGCGGACATCCCGTCCGGCCTGCAGTCACCGATACTGAAATTCTTGCCCGAGGATGTCATTGCCCAGCTGATCGAGCGAACCGGCGCCAGTGACGGGGACCTGCTGTTTTTCGGCGCCGACAAGAAGCAGACCGTGAATGCGGCCCTGGGCGCGTTACGGGTCAAGGTGGGCCATGACCTTGGCCTCGCCGAGCCTGGCTGGCAACCGCTCTGGGTGATCGAGTTCCCGATGTTCGAGAGGGATGCCGAGGCCAAGGGCTGGTCCGCCCTGCATCATCCGTTCACGGCACCGACCTGCGCCAGCCCCGAGGAGCTCCTCAGCGATCCAGGGGGAGCGCTGTCGCGTGCCTACGACCTGGTGCTCAACGGTACCGAGGTGGGGGGAGGTTCCGTGCGTGTCCACAAGGCCGAGATGCAGGCGGCCATATTCGAGGTGCTGCAGATTGACCCAAAACAGGCCGAGGAGAAATTCGGGTTTTTGATGCGCGCGCTGGGCTGCGGGATGCCCCCGCATGGTGGAATCGCCTTCGGGCTCGACCGCCTGGTCATGCTGATGACGGCAAGCCAGTCCATTCGCGATGTCATCCCGTTTCCGAAAACCCAGAACGCAACCTGCCCGCTTACGGATGCACCTTCCCCGGCAGACGAAAAACAACTCAAGGAACTGCACATCCGGCTGCGCCCGGGTACGTCTGGTACACAGTAGTCTCCCAACTTGCAGGAGCATGTCCGCCCACGCCCGGGTGGACCATCACAGGCTTTAACCACAGGCACCCATTTGCATTACAATAAATGGGTCGGAGGTCTGTCGCTTCCTGTTTGCACTTTGGGGTGTCATCGCATGGATCATAAACGTCCCGAGTCGGTCCTGATCATCGTCTACACGCGACAAAGCGAGGTACTGCTGCTGCGGCGCAGATACCCGAGCGATTTCTGGCAATCGGTGACTGGCAGCCTGGAGTGGGACGAGCAGCCCGGCGATGCCGCGGTACGTGAATTGCGAGAGGAGACCGGCCTCACCGATCAGGCAGTCTGTGACTGTCACTGTGTACAGAGCTTCGAGATTTACTCGATCTGGCGCAAGCGCTATGCGCCGGGAGTGGTCATGAACCAGGAGCATGTGTACCGGCTGGAACTCCCGGAGCGAGTGGACATCCGGCTCGACCCCAATGAGCACGAGGAGTTTCAGTGGCTGCCCCGCATGCAGGCCGCCGAACTGGCTTCTTCACATACCAATCAGGCAGCGATCCTGCGCTGGGTGCCGGAATAGGAAGGAGCGTGCATGCGCGAAATCGTCGTCTGCATTCATGGGCTCTGGATGAAGGGCTGGCTGATGAGACCGATGTGCCGTTACCTGGGCAGCTTCGGGCATGAATGCAAGCGGTTTTCCTATCCGAGCCTGAGGTATTCACCCCAGCGCAATGCGCAGTTGCTCGGTGCGTACACGGATGGGCTGGATGCGGACGTCATTCATTTTGTCGCGCACAGCCTGGGCGGCATCGTGCTGCTGCACTATTTCCAGATCTTTGACACGGCCCGGCCCGGCCGGGTGGTCATGCTGGGTCCTCCCCTGAAAGGAAGCAGTGTCGCACGGTACATGTCGAGGAGCAGGTTCTTCCGGGACGTGCTGCTTGGGGCAAGCTCCAGTTCTTTGCTTGGCAACGTTCCGGGCTGGAACGGAACCCGCCCTCTGGCCGTGTTGGCGGGCACCCGCGGTCTGGGGATCCGGCAGATGCTGGGCGTGCCCCTGGACCAGCCCAACGACGGGGCGGTGGCCGTATCGGAGACCAGGGTGAGGTCCTGTACCATCCACAAGCTGATTCCGTACAGCCACGCGGAGATGCTGCTGGCCAAGCCGGTAGCCGCCATGGTCGACGAGTTTTTACGGACCGGAAATATCACTTGAAATCAGGAAGTGCTAAGATAATGTCACTGATCGAGGAGAGGGGGTTCAATGGCCGGTCATAGCAAATGGGCCAATATCCAGCACCACAAAAAAGCACAGGACGCCAAGCGCGGAAAATTATTCACCAAATTAATCCGAGAGATTACAGTAGCGGCCCGTGAGGGTGGCGACCCCGATGCCAATGCGCGCCTTCGCTCCGCCGTGGACAAGGCCCTGTCCGCCAACATGCCCAAAGACACCATCGAGCGTGCCACGAAACGTGGCGCGGGCGAACTCGACGGTGAGGCCTACATGGAAGTCCGCTACGAAGGCTACGGGCCTGGCGGGGCTGCGGTCCTGATTGACTGTATGACCGATAACCGGAACCGGACGGTCTCGGAGATCCGGCACATTTTTTCAAAATTCAACGGCAACCTCGGTACGTCGGGCTCGGTCGCCTACCTGTTTTCGGCCGCCGGGGTCATCCGGTTTTCAGCGGGTGTCGACCAGGACCAGGTGATGGAAATTGCCCTGGAATCCGGTGCCGAGGATGTCGTCGACACGGAGGACGGTGGTCTTGAAGTGATCACCGAGGTAGAGGGCTTTTTGGGCACGAAACAGGCACTGGAGGATTCGGCTCTGGTGGCCGATCACGCGGAAGTCACGATGCGTGCAAGCTCGGATGTGGTTCTCTCCGACCACGACGGCGAGGTCATGCTGCGCCTGCTGGATGCGCTCGATGCCCTCGACGATGTGCAAAACGTGTATTCCAATGCCGACATTCCGGAGGCGTTGTTCGAGGCCCTGGCCTAGCACGGGTACAGGCTGTATGACAGAGGCAAGACAACCCCATCGGATCCTGGGCATCGACCCGGGACTGAATATTACGGGGTTCGGGATCATCGAGAGCGACGGGCACAACAGCCGCTACGTTCACAGCGGCAGTATCCGTGTGCGCGGCTCTGCCAAGGAAACGGGAATGGCCCAGCGCCTTGGAAAAATCTTCAGGGAACTGACCGATGTCATTTCAGAGTACCGGCCCATGGAGGCGGCCGTTGAGGAAGTGTTTGTTTCGCGCAACATGTCCTCGGCGCTGAAACTCGGCCATGCCCGCGGTGCAGCCATCAGCGCAGCCGTGCAGTTGCAGGTCCCCGTAAGTGAGTACAGTGCGCGTTCTGTCAAGCAGGCAATCGTGGGGAACGGCGCGGCAAGCAAGGAACAGATCCAGCACATGGTTTTGCGCCTGCTCGCATTGCGCGGCAAATTGCAGGAAGATGAAGCGGATGCACTGGCGGTGTCCCTGTGCCATGCACACACCTCCATGCAGTCAGGCACGTACCGAAGATCACTATCCGGGAGCCACGCATGATCGGACGCCTGCAGGGCGACGTCATCGAAAAACACCCCCCGTATCTCCTGCTGGACGTGCAGGGCGTGGGGTATGAACTGGAAGCCCCGATGTCGACGTTTTACGAGCTGCCCGACCCGGGCGGAAGCGTTGTGCTGTACACCCATCTGCTGGTACGCGAAGATGCCCAGACCCTGTATGCCTTCAAACATCTGCAAGACCGCGCACTGTTCCGGGACTTGCTGAAGGTCAGCGGCGTAGGGGCGAAGATTGCCCTGGCGATACTTTCCGGCATGGATGTCCGGGCATTTGCCGGCTGCATCGATCGCGGCGACAGCGAAGCCCTGATGCGCCTGCCGGGGGTGGGCCGCAGAACGGCAGAACGTCTGGTGGTCGAGATGCGCGACCGACTCCAGCAGATCACCGCAGAGCCGGATTCAGACCACGACGGGCAGGGCGCAGAGGGTCCCGGGACTCCGGTCAAGGATGCCGTCTCCGCTCTGGTCACGCTTGGCTACGGCCTGAAGGATGCCCGCCGCATGGTCGGTGAGCTGGATACACAAGGTCAAAACAGCGAGGACCTGATTCGCCTGGCCCTCAAGACCCGCCTGTCGTGACAGCCGGGGTGGTATGGATTCAATGAGCGAGACTGAAGCATCACGGCTGGTGGACACCCGCAGGGAAGAGGATGAGGTGGCCATCGAGAACATGGTCCGCCCGCAGTACCTGAACGAATACGTCGGGCAGGCCAAGGTGCGCGAGCAGATGGAGATTTTCATCACCGCGGCCAGGCAGCGCAAACAGGCGCTCGATCATGTCCTGATATTCGGTCCCCCGGGGCTTGGCAAGACCACGTTGTCCCGTATCGTGGCCAACGAGATGCAGGTGAACCTGCGGCATACCTCCGGCCCGATCCTTGAAAAGCCGGGCGACCTGGCAGCCATCCTGACCAACCTGGAGCCCAAGGACGTACTGTTCATTGATGAAATCCATCGCCTGAGCCCGGTGACCGAAGAAGTGCTTTATCCGGCACTCGAGGATTTCCAGCTGAACATCATGATCGGTGAAGGGCCTGCGGCAAGATCGATCAAGCTGGATTTGCCACCGTTCACGCTGGTCGGGGCGACGACCCGCGCAGGTCTTCTGACCTCACCCCTGCGCGACCGTTTCGGCATCGTGCAGCGGCTTGAGTTCTACAGCGTGCAGGAACTTGCCGTGATCGTCCGTCGTTCCGCGGACATACTGAAGGTCGAGATCGACCCCGAAGGCGCAGATCAGATCGCGAGCCGTTCGCGGGGCACGCCGAGGATTGCCAACCGCCTGCTGAGACGGGTGCGGGATTACGTGCAGGTCAAGTCCGATGGCGTGATCAACAGCGAAAACGCCAATGCGGCACTGGACATGCTGAGCGTGGACACGCACGGCTTTGATCACATGGACCGGCGCCTGCTGCTCGCCATCATCGAGAAATTTGGTGGCGGGCCGGTTGGCATCGACAGCCTGGCGACGGCCATCGGTGAGGAGCGGGGTACCATCGAGGACGTCATCGAGCCGTACCTGATCCTGCAGGGGTTTATCATGCGCACGCCGCGCGGGCGCATAGCCACCGAAAACGCCTACCGGCATTTCGGCCTCAAGACTCCCGAGGGCGGTTCTGGCCCGGCTTCGCAGTCGGCGCCTGACCTGTTCTCAAAAGCGCAAAAGTGATTTATACAGCGTCCGGTACGGCCTGAATCCAGGCGTTTGCACATGAAACCCTACCACTGGCAAGTTCAGGTTTATTACGAGGATACGGATGCAGGGGGCGTGGTGTACTATGCCAACTACCTCAAATTTATGGAGCGTGCGCGAACGGAATGGTTGCGTGCACTGGGAATTGAGCAGGACAAGCTGATGCAGGACAGGAACGTGTTGTTTGCGGTGCGCTCGGTGCGGATCGAGTACAAGCGGCCCATACGATTCAATGATTCACTGGACGTGAGCGTCGAGCCGGTTGCCATCAGGCCGGCCAGTCTTTCGATCCGGCAGGCCATTACGGGCCGGCACGACGAGACACTCGTGTTTGCCGATGCCGATGTCAACATAGCGTGCCTGCAGGCGGACAGCTTTTCACCGCAACCCATCCCCAAGGACTTGTTTAAGGAGATCAAAAGTGCGTGTTGACACCAGTATCCTGGCCCTGATCATCGAAGCGAACATCCTGGTGCAGCTCGTCATGCTTTTGTTGCTGGTAGCCTCTGTCGTTTCCTGGACCATGATCGTCAGCAAGTGGAAAACGATCAAGGATGCACGCAGCCATGCCGACCAGTTCGAAGACCAGTTCTGGTCCGGCTCCAACCTTGCGACCCTGTATGAGAACGTCAAGCAAAAAGGCGAGCCGGTGGGCATGGAGCATATCTTTGCCTCCGGTTTCAGGGAGTATGTGCGCCTGCACCAGAAGCAGAGAGTCTCTGCGATTGCGATCACGGATACCGCCCTGCGGTCCATGAAGGTCGCCATGTCGCGCGAGGTCGAGGAGCTGGAGCATTACCTCTCTTTCCTGGCCACCGTTGGGTCGACCGCTCCGTACGTCGGCCTGTTCGGGACGGTGTGGGGCATCATGAACGCATTTCGCGCCTTGAGCGATGTGCAGCAGGCCACCCTGGCTGCGGTGGCGCCGGGCATTGCAGAAGCGCTGATCGCCACGGCCATGGGGCTGTTTGCGGCAATACCTGCAGTAATTGCCTACAACCGCTACTCCAGCGATGTTGAGCGGCTGGTGCTTCGCTACGACAACTTCGTCGAGGAGTTCACGGCCTTGCTGCAGCGCCAGGCGATCACCAAAGACATGGAAAAATCCTGAGGCGGGCGGAACGATCATGGCTTCCACGGGACCCCGGCGCCGCAGGTACATGTCAGAGATCAACGTCGTCCCGTACGTGGACGTGACCCTGGTGCTGCTCGTGATTTTCATGATCACTGCACCCCTGTTCCATGAAGGGGTAGAGGTGGAGCTTCCCAGGGCTCCGGCCCAGCAACTTGAACAGATCGAGAAGAACCAGGACCCCCTGATCGTATCGGTCGATCGCTTTGGGCAGATATTCGTCAATCGCTCGGACGCACCCAAGCGACCGGTTGCAGACGAATCCTTTCGAAACCAGATCAGGGAACTGTTGTCTGATAAGCAGGATGACCTGGTCTACGTGCGGGGGGATAAAAATGTTGACTACGGGCGGGTGGTTTCCGTCATGGTGATGCTGCAGGATGCAGGGGCAGAAAATGTCGGGTTGATCACTGACCCTGCCGCAGAAAGGGCTGAACGCTGACGGGCTGTGAAAAAACCCGATCGTCATTTGCCGCTTTCCATGGTGATTGCAGTCATGGTTCATGTGGTGGTCCTGGGCCTGCTTGCAGTCGGCTACAAGGCCAGTGACAGGATCATTCCGGTACCGAATGTAGTCATCGACACGGTCAAGGCCAAGGTGGTCGATGCCGAGGAACTCGAAGAGATCCAGCGTCGCAAACTCGAGGCGCAGCGTCGAGAGGAACAGAAACGCAAGCAGCGGCTTGCCGAGGAAAAGCGCCGCCAGCAGGAAGAGGAAGAAAAGAAACAGCGTGCGAAGCGGGAGGCCGAGAAGGCACGACAGGCCGCACTGAAAGCCGAGCAGGACAGAAAGCGTGCAGCGCTTGAGAAAAAAAGACGTGCCGAGGAAGCCCGCAAAGCTGCACGATTGAAAAAGGAAGCTGAGGCCAGGAAGCTGGCCGAAAAGAAGAAAGCGGCCGAGGCCAAAAAGCGGGCAGAGGAAAAGAGACGCCAGCAGGAAAAAGCAGCGATCGACAAGCAACGGCTGGCCCGGCTGGAAAAGGAAGAGGCAGAAATGCGGGCGGCCGAACTCGATGCGCGCCGCATGCAGAAAGCACGAAAAATGAGACGCCTGATCGCACAATACCAGGATGCCATCCGCAACAAGATCGAGCGTAACTGGCGCCGGCCACCGGACTATCAGCCCAATGCCTGGTGCAGGGTGTTCGTGCAGCAGGATGCAGGCGGGGCGATCAAGGATGTAGTGGTCGAGGAATGCATCGGCAGCGATGCCTTTCGCAAGTCCGTGGAAAATGCCGTCTGGAAGGCTGCACCCTTGCCCGAGCCTCCTGCGCCGGAGTTGTTCCACCAGGAGTTGCGCTTCACGTTTGATCCGAGGGCATAGTGAGAGGCATTTTGAAAATTTTCGGGCTGCTCGCCCTGTGCGGACTCGTGCAAAACAGCCACGCGGTCCTGGAGATCGAGATCACGGAGGGTGTCGAGAGCGCACTGCCGATTGCCATCGCGGCGTTTACCGGAGATACCTACACTGCACCCGAAGCGATGGAAGATATCGTGCGCAGCAACCTGCGCAGCAGCGGGTTTTTCGATGTGCTCGAAAAACGGCACTTCCCGCAGGATCTTGGCAGTACCTCGCAGTTGCAGTATTCGCTCTGGCGTGAAGCCGGGGTTGAAAGCCTGCTCACCGGAGAGATCATCCAGACAGGCGATAACCTGTACCGGATAGAATTCCGACTGTTTGACCTGGTGCGGCAGAAAAGGCTGTCCGGTCACGCGATCTCGTCGGTGCGTCGCGAGGATATCCGCAAGGCCGGGCACAAGATCAGTGATATCGTCTTTGAGAGTCTGACCGGGATTCGTGGCGTCTTCAGCACGCAGATTGCCTACATCAGTACCAGCGGCAGTGCCCCGAACAAAAAGTACCAGTTGCAGATTGCCGATGCCGATGGCCATAACGCAAGGACAGTATTCTCGTCCAGCAAACAACTGATGTCGCCGGCGTGGTCACCGGATGGTACACGTTTGGCCTACGTGTCGTTCGAGCAGGGAAACTCGGCAATCTACGTACAGGATGTGAAAGAGGGCAGGCGCTTCATGGTTTCTGCGCAGTCTGGCATCAACAGTGCACCGGCGTGGTCACCGAATGGCCGGTACCTGGCACTCACGCTTTCCATCGACGGCAGCGCGGATATCTATCTCATGGACACCCGCACCCGGAGGCTCAAACGCCTTACCCGGGATTCGAGTATTGACACTGAAGCCTGTTGGATGCCTGACAGTAAAGCGTTATTATTTACGTCCGATCGCAGCAATGAGACTCAGGTATACCGGGTATCCGTTCGAGGCGGCAAGCCAAAACGTGTTACCTTTGAAGGTGCGTACAACGCCGCGCCTGATATCTCACCGGACGGACGCCAGCTTGCCTTTGTACATAATAATGGCTCTGGATTTCGTATCGCAGTCATGGATCTGAGAAGCGGAGCCATGCGCATCCTGACCGAGGGTCATCTGGATGAAGGACCCAGCTATGCCCCGAACGGTAAGATGATTATCTATGCGGCCTCGGAGAGCGATGGCGGGGTACTGGCTGCGGTGAGTGCGAATGGCCGGGCAAAACGTAAACTGCGCTCGGCCGGCAGCGACGTACGTGCACCGAGCTGGTCGCCCTTTCGCAACTGACAGCAAGTTTATACAAAGGAATACGGAATTATGCTAAAGCAACGACTGCTGAATGTTCTCATGGCGGGTGTCCTCGTGATGCTTGGAGCCTGCGCGACGGGTCCTACACAACAACTGCTTGAGGGTGCAGATGGCACGGGTCAGGCAGGCAGCACGGAGGGTGCGGCAGGTGAGGGGGGTCCGGATGCAACGGGTCTTGGCAGCGACGGCAACCTGGCCATCGACATCCTGGATGAAGAAGGGAAGGCCGGGGCTGCCACAGCATCGGCGTATCGCCCCAACACCATCTATTTTGATTACAACAGCAGCGAAATCCGCGATGAGTTTTTGCCCTTGATCATCCGTATGGCCAAAACCCTGGAGGACAATCCGAGGATGCAGGCCCGGCTGGAAGGGCATGCGGATGAACGCGGTACCCGCGAATACAACCTTGCACTCGGGGAACGCCGTGCACAGGAAGTGCGTAACCTGGTACTGCTTCAGGGTGTGGGAGAGAACCAGGTGGATATCATCAGCTATGGCGAGGAGAAGCCTGCAATGCCGGGAACCGGAGAGGCTTCCTGGGAACTCAATCGAAGGGTAGAACTGGCTTACTAGGGGAAAGGCTGCAGCCCGAAACCGGATACAAAGAATGCGTACAGTCAAGATCTTGATAATAAGCCTGCTGTTTTCGATGGCAGCCACGGCTATGGCAGAGGAGGTCACCGATGCAAAAATCAGTGCACTTTCCGCCAGGATGCAGAAAATCGAGCAGGCCCTGAACAACCAGGCATTGCTGGAGATGTCCCAGCGGGTAGCCACCTTGCAGCGCGAAGTGCGGGAGTTGCGCGGCGAGAACGAGAGGCTGTTATACGAACTGAACAGTATCAAGACCCTTCAGCGCGAACAGTACCTGGCACTTGAGCGCCGCCTGCAATCCGGGCCATCACCATCCCATACTGCCGGAAGTCCGGACGGTACCGCACTTGGACAGACTGCGGATACTGCCATTTCGGGAACCCCCGGGGCGGAGGCTTCACTGGTCGCCATCCCCACGGAGCCTGAGGCCGAGACCCTCTCCGGACAGGTGGTTTCTCCTGAAACGGCAAGTGAGGTGGCCGAGGATTATAAAAATGCCTTTACCCTCCTCAAGAGCGGGAAGTACGATGATTCCATCGCCGCGTATGAATCTTTCCTGCGCAAGCACCCGGACAGCAAGTATGCGGCCAACGCGCAGTACTGGCTGGCGGAGGCCAACTATGTCACCCGGCGGTACCCGCAGGCCCTGGTTGAATTTTCCGTGGTCGTCAGTAAATATCCGGCGAGTTCGAAGCTGGCAGATGCACGGTTGAAGCTGGCGTTCACCCATTACGAACTTGGCCAGTTCCAGGAGGCGCGTGCCGAACTGACCCGCCTGCGTGCACAGTTCCCGAATTCGAGCGTTGCAAGTCTGGCCCAAGAGCGGCTTGAAAGAATGTCGCGAGAGGGCAATTGACGAGGTGGCGGAGTCTGTAACTCCACTGAATGTGGGGCCCGGGCCTCTGCGACTGCGCGTTAACGAAATTTTCTGCTCGATCCAGGGCGAATCGACAAGTACAGGTATCCCGACCATCTTCGTGCGGCTCACCGGCTGCCCGCTCCGTTGCCACTATTGCGATACGGCGTATGCGTTTACCGAAGGCCAATGGATGGGCCTGGACCAGATCGGGGCCCGCGTGGCCGGCTTCAATCTCCGGCATGTCACGGTGACAGGAGGCGAGCCTCTCGCGCAAAAAAATTGCCTGGAACTGTTGCGGGAACTTTGCGACCTGGGTTACGTCGTTTCACTGGAAACCAGCGGTGCACTGGATATCAGTACGGTTGACCCGCGGGTGATCAAAGTGATGGACCTCAAGACGCCGGCATCGGGTGAATCCGCAAGAAACCGCTGGGAAAATATCCCGTACCTGCGTGAACAGGACCAGGTCAAGTTTGTGCTGTGCGATCGCAAGGACTATGTTTGGGCCAAGTCGGTCTTGCTGGAACATGACTTGATGCATCGCTGCGAGGTGTTGTTTTCCCCTGCGTTTGAGTCCCTGGAATTTCGCCAGCTTGCAGAATGGATACTGGAAGACCGGCTGCCTGTACGCTTTCAGCTACAGTTGCACAAGCTGCTTTGGGGAGATGAACGAGGGCGTTGACGGGCTTTGCAAAATTCATTGCAACAGGGTCGCAAAGCCATTGTCCTCTTCTCCGGAGGGCTTGATTCCACCACCACACTTGCCCTGGCACAGTCCCGGGGGTATGACTGTTACGCGTTGAGCGTTCGCTACGGACAGCGCCACAGCACGGAGCTTCAAGCTGCTGAGCGGATCGCGCAGCTGTTCAATGTCTGCGAGCACAGGACCTTCGAGATCGATCTCTCCATGTTTGGTGGCTCCGCGCTGACCGATCATGCAGTCCAGGTTCCAGAACATCCTGCCGAGGGTATCCCGGTGACCTACGTGCCGGCACGAAATACGGTGTTTCTCTCCGTTGCACTGGCCTGGGCCGAGGTCATCCATGCCAGGGATATATTCATCGGAGTCAATGCCGTGGATTATTCCGGCTACCCCGATTGCAGGCCGGAATATGTCGAGGCCTACCAGGACATGGCAAACCTGGCTACCCGGGATGCGGTCGAAGGGCATGGGCTGACCATACATGCCCCGCTGGTGTCACTGTCAAAGTCTGAAATCATCCGGCTGGGCCATGATCTGGGCGTGGATTATTCCCTGACCGTTTCCTGTTATTCGGCCGATGCGCAGGGGCGGGCCTGCGGGAAATGCGATGCGTGCCGGTTTCGAAAACAGGGGTTTGCCGAGGCCGGCATTGACGACCCGACCCGGTACAACTGATCGTAAGTGTGAGTGACAATGAGCGTAGAGCCAGACAGGAATTTGATGTACGATAGCGCGCCTTGTGGGTCGTTAGCTCAGTTGGTAGAGCACCGGGCTTTTAACCCGATGGTCATAGGTTCGAATCCTATACGACCCACCATTTCACAATGGGTCCTGCCCGGGGACATGGTGTACGTTTTATACCGGAGACATGGTTAACACTTTTTCGGTATAAACGGGTTCTCGGCGGGTTCGACCCGCCCGGCCCATCTGCTGGAGCGCAGAAAGATGATGCAAGTCTAGGCAGATTGCCTGGACGAGCTACGGACCTCAGGCGAGGTGATCCCACTTTTCTCTAGGGCAGCTAACAACTAGCAGCCAGCTGGGCACTTCACCTGGTGTGCATAGCTTTGATAGGGCAGGCTGGTAAAGAGAAAAGTGTTGTTCGCAGACTTTGCCGAAAAACCTGGGAAACGCTGGCATGCCAGTTGGTGACTGGGCCGTTTGCCGAGCAGGTGGCCAGCCTGTCTCCCTTGCGGGAGCGGGAAGACTGCTCTATAGTCAGAGCTGAGGTTGTTAGGCTCATCTTCCCCTCGGTCCGGCTTTCGGGTCAAATCCCCGTAAGCCTTGGCCGGGGACTCGCGTAACGCCCGCATCTCGCGAAAAACCGCAGTGGTAAACAGCCGCTGCGTATGGGAATAATCTAGCTTATCTCCTACGATAAATTAATCCCTTGAACTAGAAAATCCCGGATTGAAATAACCAGTCCAGTGCAAAGCTGCCGCCTGCCTGACCCAAAAGTCAGACCGGGGTGCCACGCACGGGATATGATCCATGACACGCACAGGTACAACCTGCAGGTGCCTGCAGGCAAAATGCCTGGTATCGAAGAATGGAGACGAGCCCAAGGGACCTGAATCCGATGGCCTGCATCCCTTTTACAGAGTTACAGGCTGTACTTGAATATGGACCGGCGGCGGTTGCCGCTGGGCACCTGTTTCGCGGTCCGGAGGCGCCTCTTTGCCATGGATATACCGCCATGGCCCCGGTACAAAACTGTTACGGGCAGTATACCATCCTGTGCCACTTCGTCACGGAAAATCTGCTTTCCGTTTAGCTAAGATTTCGACATCGCAGCGTCTGGGGGCAACTGGATTATCTATCAGTCGACAACTTCCCATAGATCAGATGACTATGGTTGTTTTTCGGTAGGTATACGCCCACCATTAACCCCTTACTTCAGGTGCCAGTATGCAGGCAGGGGTTGTAGGCGTGAATCTTCCACGGGCGTACCGACAGTGAAGTGGTACAGACTTTGCCAACTGTGATCATGGATGCCAAGCACTTCATGCATGGCGTCATCGAAAAAGCAGCCGATCCCGGTGGATCGGATTCCTGCAGCCTCAGCTTCCAGGTACAGGATTTGCCCGATTAATCCTGTCTCCCAGAACAGACGCGTATAAAACGGTGCGCCGTGCTGTTTAAGGCTGACATCGAATGCAGCCAGCATCCCAAGTGCAAAGGCCCCGTCTGCTGCAATGTCCTGGTGGCAGCTGATGATTTTCGCGACCTCGCGTGCATCGGCTTCCTGCAGCCGATACAAGGGGAGCGTCTTCGGACATCCATCGGGCTTTTCCCAGCATAGTTCTGAACGTAATGCCTTTTTTAGTGAAGTCTCATGGGCTAAGTCGCGCACGAGCATATACAGTCCCGCTGACAAACCCTCTACACGATGAATGAAGATTGCAAGCGATACACATGCTTTCCAGGGCAACACCTCGATAATGTTTTTTCCTCCATGCGGGAGGACATGCATCAGCATCCTGTAAAACGTGTCGCTACTGATCGTCCCATGCCCGTCCATCGCCAGCGCACTTCGACGTTCCCGTATGATTCTTCTGGCAGATATCCCCCGGTCTGCATCAAACTCATTTTCAAGGGTATGTGCCGTTCGGGAATCATGTTTGTGATGCAGCGGGCGAGGACTGCTGGACCGACATGCATTCGCAACATGCTCAATGATGGGCCAGTCATGATGCTCATCGCTTAATACATTTGAACTGCCTTCAAACTCGATTGTTTTAAGACGTTCCAGTACTTCAGCGGAGAGATCAATGACGGGATCTTTCCATGTTCTGTCTGCATCAAATGGATAAATTGCCAGCAGGCAGTCCGGATGTTCCGCCTCGATGCCTTCTTGCTGATGCAGTCCTAACAGCGTTGTCAGGTCAGCATCTGTCACACAATGAATCAGCCTGGTCTTCCAGCCAAGGGCCGCTGCGGCGAAAGTGACTGCGCCGATGGCATGTCCAACATCGTGGTGACAGTAACGGAAGGCCCGTTCACCATATTTCCATGACTCACGCCAATAGATCGAGGTCAACGAAATCAACAGGGAATCCGCCGGCAGTTCATGACTCAAGGCACGCCATTCCTCCTTCGCCAGGACAGCCCGGCGCTCCAGTGCATGTCCATAGGCAGAGTAATGGTACACAGCGGGTACTTCACTTAAATCCTGAATCGGCCCGGTGATCAAGTAGGCCTCGGTGGGGTGGAGGTTGCCACTTGAGGGATTGACTCGCAAAGACCAGCGATTTCCACCCGCCTGTTTCCAGGCAGAAATTGCGAGACTTTCATAGAAGAGACGGCTGATGGAATCCCGGTTTATAGGTGCTGCAGGAGTTTGGCATGTCTCAAACAGCGAGTCATAGCTTGGCGTCTCTATACTGTGTGGATGGTCTAGTGGGAGAGTCAATGCCTGGTGGTAACGCCGGAACGGATCAGGTTGATTCTTCCAGTCCATGTAACCCAATGCGCGTGCATAGCGCTGAAGATGATGTTTGGTTCGATCGTGATACTCGTAGACGATATCAAGACCAGAGGGGTTATCAGGTTTCTTGGACATTCTTGTCAGGCCAGTGATCTGGTCAGCACTCTTCAAGGACTGCATCCAGAATGGCTGGTTGATAAATAAATATTCTCTCTATTTCGAGGCTTTTAACCCGGTGGTCATAGGCTCGAATCCTATACGATCCATTCGTCCGGGGCTCATAGGGTCGTACGATCTCGTCGCTGGACCTGTCGTGTGAGTTTACAGGGCGTCTAGAAGGACAGGCTGGCAGCAAGGAACCCGTACCGGCCCAAGGCATCGTAGAGGCCGGGGTAGGTATTGCCGTTACCGCTGGTCGTAGGCCCCGCAGCATTGCCGGCAATCGGCGGCTCCTTGTCGAACAGGTTGTTGATGCCGGCACGCAGCTGAATGCCGTCTTTCACCTCCCACAGGGTCGACAGGTCGAAGTAGTCGATATCCTCGAGGTCCACTCCGCTCGCGTTGAGGTCATCCACCTCGCCGATATGGCGCCACATCAGGGTCGCGGTGAGATTCCAGGGCGTGGTCCAGGTCACCCGCATCTGGTTGCGCAAATCGGGGGTTGGCGCTCCACAGATGAATCCCCACTTGCCGGCGCAGTCCTCGACCGGTGCTCCGGCAACCTCCTGCTGCTCCCACTTGTCAATCAGCGAGAGCACGTTGCGGAGGTCGACGTGGCCCCAGGCGCCGAGTCCCAGGGAATAGTCGGCGATCAGGTCGTAGCCCACCACCTTCTCGATTGCCAGGTTCTCCTGCCGGGAGACGATATGGCCGCTTTTCTCAACGTCCGAACCGACCCACAGGTCTCCGGTCGAGCCACGGTTGATCCGTTGGCACAGTGCCAGATCACCGTCCAGGCACTCGGTGAGAACGAACTCCGGTGTCAGGCTGCTGATGCCTTTCTCGACCTCGATGCTGTAGTAGTCAAGCGATAGGGTCAGCCCTTCGATGGCCCGTGGCGAGAACACGATGCCCAGCGTCCAGGTATCGGAGGATTCCGGCTTCAGGTCGGTGTTGCCGCCCTGCAGGAAGTTGTACTGGTTGGCCGGCGAGTCGGGAATGCGGCCCCATTGCTCCCCGGTCACCCCGCTGCGCGCGCACTCCTCGAACGTGCGGCCTGCTTCCGTTACACCGTCCGCGACCTCCCCGGCACAGGGATCGGCACTCATGTCAAACAGGTTGAAGCCCTCGGGTTGAAACAGTTCACGCACGTTCGGGGCGCGAATGGCCCGCTGGAAGCTGCCGCGCAACTTGAAATCCCGGTTGATCGCCCAGCCGCTTCGAAGCCCGTAGGTCTCCACGCTCCCGCCGTATTCATAGTCGGAGTAACGCAGCCCGAGATCAAGGACCCACTCCTCGGCGAACGGCCGCGCCTCGACCAGCGGCACATTGGCTTCCAGGAACAGCTCGGTGACGCTGCTGCCTCCCGAGACCGGGCGGGCCGCTCCTCCTTGGCCTGCGCCCTCGCCGCTGCGGTAGGCTTCATCGGGCTTGAAGTCGAGGTTCTCGTCACGGAACTCGGCACCAAGCGCGACGGCGATGCCGGTGTCTGCCGCAGGCAGACGCAGGCCGTATTCATCCAGATCACCGAACAGGAAGCCGCTTGCGACCAACTGGTCCGTGGTGCCGCGGGCGGTCAGCGGCAAGACGATGTAGTCGAGCGCCTCCCGGGTGACCCCGCCTTCCTCGAAGATATTCCAGGGTACGCATTCGGGATCCGTCCCGTCCAGCACGGAGCGACAGACGACCTCTCCGGTGGCCGGGTCGCGCACCGCGTCCAGGGCGCGCTCGATCTTGGTCGTGCCAAGATCGTTCAGGTAGGTGTTGTCCATGCGCACTTCTGCATACAGCAGGGAGGCGTCGTAGCTCCAGTTGGCGCTGAGTTCACCCTGTATGCCAAGTACTCCCCGAACCGAGGAGTGCTGCAGGTCGTGCTGGCGGTTGCCGCCTTCCACGTTGCGACGGCCGATCCAGAACGGGTCGAGCACATCGTCGCGGGTCCTGCCGATCGAGGCGCACAGCACCTGGAACTGCTGTTCGGACATCAGTGGATTGCCGCAATGCAGCGTTTCCGTCACGAAGAATGCGCCTGAGGGAGCGATCTGCGCGACCGTGCGGTTGTCCATGTACATCAGCTCCGTGTAGACCTGCGTCTGCTCGCTGAGGTCGTAGTGGGCAAAGGCGCCTAGAGTGTACTGCTCGTCCGGGCGCTGGTAGTAGTTCAGGGGACCGAAGTTGTAGGTCTCGCCCTGGCGCGGAACGAATTCATGGCCCTGCACGATAAAGTCGACGGAGGAGAGGTAGTTCGCGTGTCCGAAATTCGTGAACCGTCCCTGCGGGATGGTCGATGAACCCAGGCATTCGCCGGCATCGTCGCTCAGCGCGCAGGAACCGTAGTCGCGGTCGCGCTGCCATACCGCCTCGATGTCACGCCAGGTGGCGTAGGCCGTTGCATTGCCCCGCCCGCCATCGAAGTTGGTACCGGCGATCAGCGACACGCTGGATGTGTCACCGTCCGTCTCGGTGCCGTCGGCGACAGGGTAGCCGGCATCCGTGACGATTCGTTGCCAACGATTAGAATCGTTGTGATGCGAGTACTGGCTGAACTGGTAGTCGAGCTGCACACCCTCGAAGTCCTTCTTCATGAGGAAGTTGACGACCCCGGCCACCGCATCGGAGCCGTAGGTCACCGAGGCACCGCCGGTCAGCACCTCGATGTTTTGCACGAGCGCGCTCGGGATCTGGTTGACGTCGCTGCCGATGCCGCCCTGCAGCGGTGAACCGGCCGGCATGCGCCGGCCGTTGATCAGCACCAGGGTGCGTTCTGTACCCAGGTTGCGCAGGTTGAGGGTGGCGGTACCGGTGGCGCTGTTGGACTGGCTGGTGTTCTGGGCGGAATAGACCTGGGGCAGGGTGCGCACCATGTCCTCTACCCGGACCGTGCCCTGGTACAGCAGTTCCTCGGCATCCACCGAGGTAACAGGACTGGCACTGACCAGGTTCCTGCGTTGGATGTGTGAACCGGTGACCACGATCTCCCCGAGTTCGACAACAGGATCATCTTCTTCAGCGAGTGTAGTGGCTGGAATGCTGCCTGCCAGTGCGGTGAGAAATGCGAACGTGATGAGGAGTGACTTGCATTCAATCGTAGACATGAGATCACCGGCTGATGTTTGCTCGACAGGATTTGGAGGCATCCCTTGCGGGTTGCTTGCTTGTTGGACCATGTCCTGTCCTCCCTGAGCCTGATCCGGGCTTTGATGCGATATTCTCATAGCAGGTCAGTATTGGAAAGGTCTGGTGCAAAAGCGACCTAGTGAGTCGGAGAGTATCAACCGCTCCAGCTTTCCATCAAGCCTCGAAGGGATGATCACAATGATGGCAGGTAGCTGCGTGGTTAGCTCAGTGAAGTAGCACAGGGGTCTAGCTGCAACTGCTTGGGAGACTTCAGAGACGCCCTGTATGAGATGCACAAATTGGCTAGGCCAGGCTCAGGCTGGCATGCAGGAATGGCGGGCTGCAGATAACTGAGGAGTAAGTTACAGGTTCAGAGAGGAATACTGTGTAAGTCACTATTTTTAAATAGATAAAGGGTTCAAATTTGGTTTTTGAAAGAGGGTTACCAGTTTGATCCTGGATGAATCGCCGTGGGTTTCAGGTAACCCGCATCCAGGTTGCTCCTGCCAACTCGGGACTAGTGAATGGCATGCACGGGCTTGAGCACCTGCAAGCCCTCGAACTCTATAAAAATACAGAACTGGCCTTTATAGTTGTCCACCGTTCCGATTTCGGCCCTACCTTCCCGGACAGCACACAGCATGCTCATCTCGGACTCGCAAAAAGCACGTGCAACAACCCCGATGCTTTTGAATATGCATGCCTTGATGCGTTCCAGTTCTGCCGGCTGGAAATTGACCAGCGAACGCTGGATCAATGACTTGGTGGCAGCGGAGGCAGGTAGGTTGGTCATGGTATTTGGGCCTCAGAGGGGTTTCGCATGCAGTTGCTGTATACGAATATTAATAAGAATCATTACTATTTGCAAATATAATTATTCTTGGACTTGCCTGCATATTCCGTGTCGGGGCGTGCCTGCGTCGTCATATATTGATCGATCCTGTCCATGATTGCCGGCGATAAGGCTGGGCATGTATCTAACAGGCAGCGATTGGGGTTTATATGTACAGGGATAAATCGGGGCACCGTATCTTCGATTCAATCGAGAATAGATAGTAGAATCGTGGGCAAAACAAGAAAGGCAAGAGAACAAAGCAGTCATGTCCGATGAAAAAATCTATCCCGTCCCGGATAGCGTTGCTGCAAAAGCCCACATCGACCAAGCCGAATATGACCGCCTGTACCGGCAGTCGGTGGATGATCCTGCCGGATTCTGGGCCGAGCAGGCCGACAAGTTCGTCAGCTGGTTCAAGAAATGGGACCGCGTTCTGGACTGGGATTATCCCCGCGGCCATATCCGGTGGTTCGAGGGTGCCACACTCAATGCCTGCTACAACTGCGTGGACCGGCATCTTGAGGCGCACGGGTCCCGGACTGCAATTATCTGGGAGGGAGACAGCCCCGGTGAGGACAAGGTCATCAGCTATGCCGAACTGCACCGGGAAGTCTGCATATTTTCGAACATCCTGAAATCACGCGGGGTAAAAAAGGGGGACCGGGTTTGCATCTACATGCCCATGATTCCCGAGGCTGCATTTGCCATGCTCGCCTGTGCGCGCATCGGTGCGGTCCATTCCGTTGTTTTTGGCGGCTTCTCCCCGGACGCCCTGACGGAACGCATCCTGGATTCCGATTGCCGCACCGTGATCACGGCGGATGAAGGCATCCGGGGCGGAAGAAAGGTTCCGCTGAAGGCCAATACGGATACCGCCTTGCAGAACTGTCCGGAGGTCAGCACCGTGCTCGTGGTCAGGCGAACGGGCGGGAGGTCGACTGGCACCCGCAGCGGGACTGCTGGTACCACGAACTCAAGCCGGGCACCAGCGACGTCTGCGCGCCCGAGCCCATGGCAGCGGAGGACCCGTTGTTCATCCTGTATACCTCGGGTTCGACCGGGAAGCCGAAGGGCGTGCTGCATACGACCGGAGGCTACCTGCTATACGTGGCCATTACCCACAAGTATGCGTTCGACTACCGCCCCGGGGAAGTGTACTGGTGCAGTGCAGATATCGGCTGGGTCACCGGGCATTCCTATATCGTTTACGGGCCGTTGTGCAATGCCGCGACGACCCTGATGTTTGAAGGCGTTCCTACATACCCTGATGCAAGCCGCTTCTGGCAGGTTTGTGACAAGTTCAATGTTGCCAGCTTTTACACGGCGCCGACTGCGCTGCGCACGTTGATCAGCATGGGAGACGAACCGGTACAGGCAACCCGCCGTCAAAGCCTGCGCCTGCTCGGTTCTGTGGGGGAGCCCATCAATCCCGAGGTGTGGGAGTGGTACTACCATGTCGTCGGGGAGGGTCGTTGCCGGGTGATCGACACCTGGTGGCAAACGGAGACCGGCGGTTTCATGATCGCTCCGCTGCCGGGAGCCACGCCCCTTAAACCCGGTTCGGCAACGAAACCGTTTCTCGGCATACAGCCGGCCATCATGGATGAAAACGGCAATGAGCTTGAGGGTGAATGCAAGGGCAATCTGGCGATCAAGCATCCGTGGCCCGGGCAGATGCGCACCGTGTACGGGGATCACCAGCGATTCATCGACACCTACTTCTCACAGTACCCAGGCAAGTATTTCAGCGGGGACGGCTGCAGGCGCGATGCTGACGGATACTACTGGATCACGGGCCGTGTCGATGACGTCTTGAACGTCTCCGGACACCGGCTGGGCACCGCAGAAGTGGAAAGCGCCCTGGTGCTGCATCCATCCGTTGCGGAAGCGGCCGTGGTGGGATACCCGCATGACATCAAGGGACAAGGGATCTATGCCTATGTGACTCCCATGCTGGACATCTCGACCGGCGATGCGCTGAAAGACGAACTTGTACAGCTGGTCCGCAAGGAAATCGGGGCGTTTGCGAAACCGGATGTCATTCAATGGGCGCCGGGACTGCCGAAAACCCGTTCCGGGAAGATCATGCGTCGCATCCTTCGAAAGATCGCGGAGAACGAGGTCAGTGACCTGGGGGATACGACGACCCTGGCCGATCCTTCAGTAATCGAGGACCTGATCGAAAACCGGCAAGGGGACTAGCCCCGAGGCCCTGGACTGCAAGGGCATGTGCTTTGCCTGTGCCCGTGTTTCAAGGAGACAGACATGAAACCCGCACTGCTACTGGTTGACATACAAAATGACTATTTCCCGGGCGGGAAGATGGAATTGGTCGATATGGAAGCTGCCAGCGAAAATGCCAGAAAACTCCTGGACAGGTTCCGTTACCAGGGCCTGCCAACGTTTCATGTCCAGCACACGTTTCAAAACAGCGGGCCGGGATTTTTCATGCCCGACAGCCCGGGCGCCGAGATCCATGAATGTGTCGGACCGCTGCCTGGTGAAACCATCATACACAAGCACTACCCGAACAGTTTTCGTGGCACGCGCCTGCTGGAACAGCTCCAGCAAAAGGAGATCAAAACCCTGGTGATCTGTGGGGCGATGAGCCACATGTGCGTTGAAGCCACGACACGTGCGGCTGCGGACCACGGCTTCAAGTGCACTGTTGTGCAGGATGCCTGTGCGACACGGGATGTAGAGTTTCAGGGCAAGACCGTGGCGGCGGCAGATGTCCACCGAACGGCCATGTCGGCCCTGGACTTTGCCTATGCGAACGTGGTGGATATTGGTGAGTTGCTGTGAGGGGTCAGCATGCGAGCGCCGTGATCACTTGAATTGTTCGCGCTGTTGTTCCAGTTGGCGCAACTGGATTCCCCGGGCCTCGATGCGGGCCTTGGAGCTAGCGTCAATGCCGGGGGACTGCAGTGCCAACTGCACTTGCTCCATGGCGATGTCGTACTGGCCGTGTGCCGCATAAAAATTTCCCAGGGATTCGTGACTGCGCCAGGGCATCTGGGCCTTGCTGGCAGCCTTGGCCGTCAATTTGTCAATCAGCGGGTTTTGCACCTGGACGCGGCTTAACTGATCGAGTTTTTCCAGGGCGCGCTGTGCCCTGTCTTCCTTGATCAGGCTCATCGCCAGGTAATAGGTGACCGGCAAACTTCCGGGATAGATCCTGTCCAGGGCCTCCAGTGCGTCCGTGGCGGTTTGTCCCATGGCCAGGCGAATCTGGGCATCGGCCAGTCTCACGGTGAGCCGGTTGTCCGCGTTCACGGTGATTTCTTCCAGGTGCCGCAGCCCCTGCTCGTGCCTGCCCGCACGGCTCAGTGCCAGTGCATAGGTGTAGTGCTCCACATCGCTGAGTCCGCCGGGTGTCCTGCCTTTTGCCCGGTAGTGTTCGATCAGTTCGGTATGCGGTGTGCTGAGTGCCAGGGTCCGTGCCCGTGCATAATTGTAATCAATACTGTTGAAGGCATAGGCGCCACGGTATTGCCGGGCCCGTGCTTCAGATTCGGTGATGCGTGCCAGGGTGAGGGGGTGGGTCCTGAGGAATTCGGGAAGCTTGCCATGGTTCAACTGCGTGTACTTGTGCATTCGCTTGAAAAAAAGCGGCATCCCGTATGGATCGATGCCCGCGCTGACCATGAGTTGCATACCGATTCTGTCGGCCTCCTGTTCGAAGGCGCGGGAGTAGGCGAGTGTGGCCTGCTGAAGTCCTGCCTGGGAAGTCATGAGTGCGGCCTGTCCCAGGTCAACATTGTAGATGCTGGCAAGAATGGCGCCCAGGAAGGTCAATGCCGAGACCACATTGAATGATTTTGCATTTTCCAGGTTGCGCGCGATGTGGCGCTGCGTGACATGCGCAATCTCGTGTGCAATTACGCTGGCCAGTTCGCTTTCCTGCGTGGTCAGGGTGAGCAGGCCGCTGTTGATGGCAATGATGCCGCCTGGCATCGCAAATGCGTTGATGCTGGGATTTTCCACTAGCAGGAATGTAAAGGGAAAGTTCGACTCCAGGCCTCCTGAGACGATCCGCGTGCCAAGCGCCTGGACATACTGGACCAACTCGGGGTCGTTGGAGACCGGCAGGCCTCTTCGGATCTCTGTCAGCAAGACACGTCCGAGCTCGATTTCCTTGGTCTGGCTCAACTCCGTGCTGGCGGAGTCGCCGATGTTGGGCAGGTCACTGTCAGCTATCGAGAGGGGAGCAAGGGCGATGAGCAGCAGGCCAAGCCACAGGCGTTTCAGGCAGGGGAGATACGTGTCAGGCACGTTCTTGCGGTAGGAGTGATGCAGCATGGGTAATGACGGTACTGTAACAGTATTGGGACAGCTCAAAACCCGAAGATGGGTGAAACTTTATTACAATCACTATTATTAAAGTATTATGATATTATAATATATATTGCGGTTCAGGCTTGTGTTGGCCGCCAGTTGCAAGCTTTTATGTGATGAATTTCTAAGGAGTTGTTGTAATGGCCGAATTTGACCAAGAGTTAGATGCCTGTGGGTTGAACTGCCCACTTCCAATTTTACGCGCAAAGAAAGCATTGTCTGGTATGGATTCGGGTAAGGTGCTGCAGATCATTGCTACTGACCCAGGTTCGGTAAAGGATTTCGAGGCGTTTTCCAAGCAGACAGGCAATGCGCTTTTGGATTCGAATGAAGACGGGGAAAAGTTTTATTTCCGCATCCAGAAAAAATAATCACAGGAACACTGGTTGCGGCGGCTTGTGCTTCGCCGGATAATCTAGCACAACCACATTTCGTGCCGGCAGGTGCGGGTGCTGCCCGGCAGACAGGCATTTGCTGAGGGCATGCATGCCTGCACGAAGGCATGCATACTTACACATCGGCGATGCGTCATATAATCTCGATTTTGCTGGAAAACGAGGCAGGGGCCCTGTCCAGAGTCTCGGGGTTGTTCTCGGCCCGCGGATACAATATCGAATCACTGACGGTTGCACCGACCAATGATGCGACCGTTTCACGCATCACGGTGGTCACGGCCGGCAGCGATAACGTCATCGAGCAGATAGAGAAACAGCTCAACAAGCTGATAGATGTAGTCCAGGTCATTGATCTGACCGCCGATGAGCATATTGAAAGGGAAATGGTGTTGCTGAAACTGCACAGCACGGAAATCAGCCAGTCCACCCTTGATGACTTGACCCGCAACTACGGGGGCAAGGTCGTGGACCGTACCGGCGACATGGTAGTGGTGGAGATCTCGGGGACTGGAGAGAAACTTGACCGTGCCATCGGGTCTGTCCCGGATGAAGCTATCCACGAACTGGTACGTTCCGGTGTCCTGGGAATTGCCGCGGGCAGGAGCAACGTGGCGTTGAAACCAGAGTCTGCATGAGACAGGCCGCTAAGAAAATGGAGAATGCGCATGAATATTTATTATGACAAAGATGCTGATCTTTCGGTGATACGGGGTAAACGGGTTGCCATTGTCGGCTATGGTTCCCAGGGGCATGCGCATGCAAACAATCTGCAGGATTCGGGAGTGGACGTATCGGTGGGACTGCGTGACGGGTCGTCGTCCTTTGCGAAGGCAAAGCAGGCCGGAGTCAATGCCGTATCCATCGAGGCCGCAGTGGCACAGGCCGATGTCGTCATGGTGCTGGCCCCCGATGAGCACCAGAGCCGGCTGTATGAAGAAAGCATCGAGCCCAACATACGAAAGGGCGCCACGCTCGCCTTCGCGCACGGGTTCAATATCCACTTCGAAAGGATCGCACCCCGGGAAGACCTGGATGTGATCATGGTCGCACCCAAGGGTCCGGGTCACCTGGTGCGTTCCACCTATGTCCAGAACGGCGGAGTGCCTACCCTGATCGCGGTTTTCCAGGATGCATCGGGCAATGCCAAGAGCACGGCCCTGTCCTATGCTTCGGCCAATGGCGGCGGGCGTGCCGGGATCATAGAGACCACCTTCAAGGAAGAGACCGAAACCGATCTGTTTGGCGAGCAGGCGGTCCTGTGCGGGGGTGCGACGGCACTCGTGCAGACGGGATTCGAAGTGCTGGTGGATGCCGGGTACGCACCCGAGATGGCATACTTTGAGTGCCTGCACGAATTGAAGCTCATTGTTGACCTGATGTATGAAGGTGGCATTGCCAACATGCGCTATTCGATATCCAACACCGCCGAATACGGCGACCTGACACGCGGGCCCAGGGTGATCGATGAGGACACCAAGTCGGAAATGAAGCGGATCCTGGCACAGGTGCAGTCCGGCGAGTTTGCACAGGAATTCATCCGGGAGACCGAGTCCGGTGGGGCCAATTTGGAAAGCCTGCGCGAACAGGGGCGCCAGCATCCCATCGAGAAAGTGGGCGCTGAATTGAGAGACATGATGCCCTGGATCAAGTCCAACAAGATCGTAGATCAAAGCAAAAACTAGACCTGCAGTTTGCATAACATGTCCATGTTGTGAACTGGCTACAATGATCCCCATTGCTAGAGAAGTGCAGCTCGTGCTGCTGGTGCTGGGGTTGGCCATCGCACTGGCCCAGTATCTGTTCGGGTTTTCGGCGGTGTGGCCCGTCTGGCTGGTGTTTGCGGTCCTGCTGCTCCTGTTTCGGGATTTCAAGCGTACCATTCCCGCGATCCCCTTGGCCGTGGTTTCTCCGGTGGACGGGCACATCACCGATGTCAGGGATGCTGTACACGATCCGTACCTGAAACGCATGGCCCAATCGGTCAGCCTGCGGCAGGCCTCGCTTGGCGAGTTCAATGTGCACAGTCCGATCGAAGGTAAGGTGCAGAATCTCTGGGTGCGCTCGGCAACAGGACATGCCGAATCCGAGCTTGCAGTATGGGTGCAAACGGACGAGCAGGATGATGTCGTGATGGTGGCTAATCTGAGTTCCGCACTGCGCCATGCCAGTTGTCATATCAGCGCAGGCGAGAAACTAGGGCAGGGACAGCGCTGCGGGTTCATGGCCCTTGCCTGTGATGTCGTGGTCTACCTGCCACAGACGAGCAGTGTCAGTGTTCGGGTGAATCAGTCGGTTCGCGCCGGCAGTGATAAACTGGCAGAATTCGTACATGAGGCAGGAACACCATCTGCACACCCATGAACAGACCAGAAAAGAAATTGCGCAAGGGCATCTACCTGTTGCCGAACCTGTTTACCACCGGTTCGCTGTTTGCAGGGTTCTATGCAATCGTTGCGGCCACCACGGACCTGTTTGACCAGGCAGCGATTGCCATCATTATTGCCCTGTTTCTGGATTTCTTCGATGGGAGAATCGCGCGCCTGACCCATACCACCAGCAAGTTCGGCGCACAGTACGACAGCCTGTCCGACATGGTGTCATTCGGTGTGGCACCCGCACTCGTCGTATACGAATGGGCGCTGTTTCATTTCGGGGGCTTCCCCTGGATCTGGTCAAAGCTGGGATGGCTCGCGGCATTTTTCTATACCGCGGCGGCAGCCTTGCGCCTGGCCCGGTTCAACGCTCGCGTCACGGTGGTCAGCAAACGCTATTTCCAGGGATTGCCAAGCCCTGCAGCAGCAGCAGCATTGGTTGGATTCATCTGGGCCTGCCACGACATGCGGCTTTCCCCTGAAGACGTTGCCATTGCGGCCCTGGTGGTCACCATCGTTCTTGGTGCACTCATGGTCAGCAATTTCACCTACCACAGCTTCAAGGACGTCAACCTCGCGGACCGGATCCCCTATATCGTCATGCTTGCGGTAGTGCTTGGCTTTATCCTGGTATCGATCGACCCGCCAAAACTGGTATTCATCGTGTTCGCCCTGTACGCATTGTCCGGTCCGGTCATCTATATCGTCCGCCTGAAACGAAAACGCGGTGCACGTACAACGGTGAATATCGAAGACCGGCCATGATGGCCGCAGCCATGCGGCGGTCTGGGTGCGGGATTGCAGTTGACGGGTTACTGTACTTTCTGGGAAAATCCGCGGAATTGGGTATGTTACGGACATGAAAGAGTCATTCAAAAACACTGCAACGACTGCAGTTCCAGTCTCTGGACCTGCTGCCGTGTACTGCCTTTCACTTCTCCTGCTGCCGCTGTAGCGGCACCACCTGTACCTGGCGAGGCTAAACGCACCATCAACTCATTTACCTAGGAATTTCCATACGAGCTTCGAACTCGTGAAATTTTTGTTGCAGCCGCAGGAGGCACATGGTGAACAGGGACAAACTTAAAATTTTTGATACGACACTGCGCGACGGGGAACAAAGCCCGGGCGCCTCGATGACGCGCGATGAAAAAGTACGCATCGCCAAGTCACTGGAGCGCATGCGCGTGGACATTATCGAGGTCGGTTTTCCGACCGCGAGTGTGGGCGACTTTGAAGCGGTACAGGCCGTGGCCAAGGTGGTCAAGGACAGCACCATATGTGGTCTTGCGCGCGCACTCAAGGGGGACATCGAACGTGCCAGCGAAGCCCTGAAGCCTGCGGCATCGGCCAGGATTCATACGTTCATCGCGACGTCGCCGATTCACATGCAGCGCAAGCTGCGCATGACCGAGGACCAGGTCGTCGAGCAGGCCGTTTCTGCGGTCCGCCTGGCCAGGCAGTATACCGATGACGTCGAGTTTTCACCGGAGGATGCCGGGCGCTCGGAATTCGAGTTCCTGTGCAGGGTCATCGAAAAGGCGATCGAGGCCGGAGCCGGGACGATCAACATTCCTGACACGGTGGGGTACAACATCCCGCACCAGTTCGGCGACCTGGTCGGTCGCCTGATCGAGAATATTCCCGCTTCGGACAAGGTCACGTTTTCCGTGCACTGTCACAACGACCTGGGACTTGCCTCGGCAAACTCCCTGTCGGCGGTGTTGAGGGGTGCACGCCAGGTAGAGTGTACGATCAACGGCCTCGGCGAACGTGCCGGCAATGCCTCCCTGGAAGAGATTGTCATGACCGTGCATACGCGACAGGATGTGTTTCCATGCATCACGGGTCTGGACACGACACAGATTGTGCCGACCTCGCGCATGGTCTCAACGATCACCGGCTTTCCCGTGCAGCCCAACAAGGCGATCGTCGGTGCCAATGCCTTCGCGCATGAGGCAGGCATCCACCAGGATGGCGTGCTCAAGGCCCGGGAGACCTATGAAATCATGCGCGCAGAGGACGTCGGCTGGGCCTCGAACAAGATCGTGCTCGGCAAGCACTCGGGCCGCAATGCATTTCGCACGCGCCTGGATGAGCTTGGTATTACGTTTGACACGGAGGAAGAACTCAACAACGCCTTCGCAAATTTCAAGGGCCTGGCGGACCGCAAGCATGAAATATACGATGAGGATCTGCATGCCCTGGTATCCGATACAAGTTACGACCACGATGAATACTGGAAACTGGTGTCCTTGACGGCGCATTCCGAAACCGGTGAAACCCCGAGTGCGCAGGTCATCCTGCAGGTCGACGGCGAGGAGAAAGTGGCCAGTGCCAAAGGTGGCGGGCCTGTCGATGCCACATTCTGTGCCATCGAGGAAATCGTCGACAGCCAGGCACAGTTGCAGCTGTATTCGGTGAACAACATCACGACGGGCACGGACGCCCAGGGAGAGGTCACGGTGCGCCTGCACAAGTCCGGCAGGATCGTCAACGGGCATGGTGCGGACACCGACATTATCATGGCCTCGGCCAAGGCCTATCTGCATGCACTGAACCGGCTTGCCATCCCGGACCGGCGCGCGCATCCCCAGCATGACGTCTGAATGCAGGTGCATGCGGTAATGGAGGAGCAAAGGCGGCTGTATTACCTGGAGAAGATGGGCATCCAGACCTGGGTGACCCGGACTTCCCAACCGGAAGATGTCCCGAGCCAGTCCGATCCGGGGATTGTGACTGAACAGGCAAGGCCACCGACACCGTTGGATGCGCCTGCCGGGACGGGTCCGGTTGCCGGCCTGGATGAACTCAGGAATGTGGTTGCTGCCTGCACCCTGTGTGCACTGCACCGTGGTCGCACGCAGACAGTCTTCGGGACGGGCAATCCCCGTGCAGACTGGCTCGTGGTGGGTGAGGCGCCGGGCTTCGAGGAGGACCGCCAGGGGGAGCCGTTTGTCGGGCGGGCGGGCCAGCTGCTGACCAAGATGCTTCTGGCCATCAATCTTGCACGCGAAGAGGTGTTCATCGCCAATATCCTGAAGTGCAGGCCACCGGACAACCGGGATCCCCAGCCGCAGGAAATCGGGCACTGCCTGTCTTATCTGAGGCAGCAAATCGAGCTGATCCAGCCAAAAATTATCCTGGCCATGGGCAGGATCGCGGCCCAGACCCTGCTGGATACACATACATCGATCGGGCGCCTTCGCGGCAGCGAACATTACTATGCGGATACCCGGATTCCCGTGGTCGTCACCTATCATCCCGCCTACCTGCTGCGCAGCCCCCAGCAAAAGCGCAAGGCCTGGGAGGATCTCCAGCTTGCCGTGCGGGTCAGGGAGTCATGCGAGTGAAGCCAAAGACTGCAGCCATGGAGAGGGTAGTAAAGCCGCTCCCACCCGGTGTGCCTGCGGGATCATGAGCGCAGCGCTGCAACACCCGGCCGCCGGTTTTCGCCGGATGACCGAACAGGATGTGTCAGCCATCGTCGGCATCGAGCGGCGCAGCTACCAGTTTCCGTGGACCCGGAACATCTTTCTCGACTGCCTGCGCCACGGACATTCCGCCTGGGTGCTTGAAACAGAACATGGCATCATCGGCTACGGGGTGATGTCCGTGCTCGTGCAGGAATGCCATATCCTGAACCTGTGTGTGGACCCTGATTACCGTGGCCAGGGCAAGGGCAGGCAATTGCTCGAGGAGTTGCTTATCATCGCGCGTGTCCATGAGGCCGATTCTGCATTTCTCGAGGTGCGCACCTCCAATTTTCAGGCGCTGTCCTTGTACCTGTCGGAAGGTTTTCGTGAAATCGGCACGCGCAGGAACTACTATCCGGCCCAGCTGGGTCGGGAAGATGCCGTGATTCTTGCCAAGAGGCTTTGAAAGACCCCCGTACTCCGGCCTGTTTTTCAGCAAACTACGCGAACCGAAGATGCTCCGAAGCAGCAGGTCCTGTCTGTTCCCCAGGAAAAGCCACCATGAAGGATGACAGTTTTCTCGACGAGGTCGACAAGAGACGGACCTTTGCCATCATTTCCCACCCGGATGCCGGCAAGACGACGATCACCGAGAAGCTTTTGCTGTTCGGCGGCGCCATCCAGCTGGCGGGGACGGTCAAGGGCCGCAAGGCTGCCCGTCATGCGGTATCGGACTGGATGGAAATGGAAAAACAACGCGGCATTTCTGTGACCAGTTCGGTCATGCAGTTCTCTTACGAGGGTCATGTGGTGAACCTGCTGGACACGCCGGGGCACGCCGATTTTTCCGAAGACACGTACCGCACACTGACCGCGGTCGATTCCGTCCTGATGGTGATCGACAATGCCAAGGGCGTGGAGGAGCGCACGATCAAGCTGATGGAAGTGTGCCGGCTGCGTAACACTCCGATCATGACGTTCATCAACAAGATGGACCGCGACGGGCGCGAGCCCATCGAGCTGCTGGACGAAGTCGAGCGGGTGCTGAAAATCAAATGCGCACCGGTGACCTGGCCGATTGGCATGGGCAAGCATTTCAAGGGAGTCTTCGACCTGCTCAATGACTCGGTACATCTTTACGATGCACAGCACGGTGGCAGGGTCATGCAGGGTGAGGTGGTTGAAGGCCTGCACAATCCGGAACTGGACCAGTTGATCGCAGAGCAGGCGCAGCCGCTGCGCGATGAAATTGAGCTCGTGCAGGGTGCAAGCCACGAATTTGACCATCAGGCCTACCTCGACGGGGAGCTGACCCCGGTATTTTTCGGCTCCGCGATCAACAATTTCGGCATCGCCGAGTTGCTGGAAAGATTTGTCAGGTACGCGCCCGCCCCGCAGTCGAGGACCGTCAGCCGTCCAGGCGGACAAGACAGGCAACTTCACGCGAGCGAGGAGAAATTCTCAGGCTTCGTTTTCAAGATACAGGCCAACATGGACCCCAATCACAGGGACCGGCTGGCCTTCCTGCGCGTGTGCTCGGGCAGCTTCTACAAGGGCATGAAGCTGCAGCATGTACGCCTGAACCGGGATATCAAGGTCAACGGCGCGCTGGCATTTGTGGCCTCGAACCGGGAACAGGTGGAGCGTGCTTATCCCGGAGATATCATTGGCCTGCATAACCACGGCACGATCAGGATCGGGGATGCCTTTACACAGGGCGAAAAGCTGGCATTCAGCGGGGTTCCGAGTTTTGCACCGGAACTGTTCAGGCGGGCCTTTCTGAATGATCCATTAAAGATCAAGGCGTTGAGAAAAGGACTTACACAACTTTGTGAGGAAGGGGCAACCCAGCTGTTCCAGCCGCAAACCAGCAACGACCTGATACTTGGTGCGGTTGGTGCCTTGCAGTTCGATGTGGTTCAGCACCGGCTCAGGTATGAATACAATGTCGACTGCCGGTTTGACCAGGCCAGCGTTCAGGCAGCACGCTGGGTGGTGTGCGATGATCCGAAAAAGTTGCTCGAATTCAAAAACAGGATGGCGGCTCACCTGGCCGTGGACCACGGCGGTGAACTCGTGTACATGGCCCCGACCCGTGTCAACCTGCAGATCGTCATGGAGAAATGGCCGGACATCGAATTTCGTGCAACGCGAGAGCACGCCAGCGTGATCGATTAGCGACATCATCCGTGCATCAGGCCCTGGAACCTGTACCCATGTCTGCTTCAAGAAAAGACCGCATCTATTTGCAAAGGCCCACCCATCCGGGTGACTTCGTCTTCGACGAAGCCGTTGCCGAAGTCTTCGAGGACATGATTACACGCTCTGTTCCCGGGTATGAATCGGTTCTTCGACTGGTGCAGGTCGTGGCCAGGAAATTCGTTACCAAGGACAGCTCGGTCTATGATCTCGGCTGCTCACTGGGGGCAGCATCCTTCAGCGTCTGCCAGGCGATCTCTCATGCCGGCGTGAACATCATCGCCGTTGATAACTCCAAGGCCATGATCGGTCGACTGCAGCAAAGGCTCGATGAGATGCCAACGGATGACCAGATCCGACCAGTGTGCGCGGATATCACCGAGGTCGAAATCCAGAACGCTTCCCTCGTCATTCTGAACTACACCTTGCAGTTCGTTGATCCTGCAAGGCGAGGCTCTCTCATCCAGAAGATTTACTCGGGGTTGCAGCAAGATGCGGCCTTGCTGTTGTCCGAAAAAATCAGGTACCCGGATCATGACGAGGATGCACTGATGCAAAGCCTGCATGAGAATTTCAAGCAGGGGCAGCACTACAGCGCTCTTGAAATCACCCGGAAAAGGGAGGCGCTTGAGAACGTACTGATCCGTGACACCCATGAGCAACACAGGGCGCGCTTGTACCGTGCCGGCTTCTCCCGGGTCCACGTCTTGATGCAGCACCTCAATTTCATCACCTACATCGCGATCAAGTGATGGCAGGGCTCTCATCGCTGGCATCGTCGCTTGAGCGTGCCGGGCTCAAAGGCCCACACTCGCAACTGCTGCAGCTGGCACAGGACAGGTACGCACACCCCAGGCACCGCCACTTCGATGAGTGGCAGCATCGCGTTGATTCGTTGCCCGGTATTGCACCATCGTTCATTGACCTGGATCGTGCAGCCCCCGTGATCGGCCGGGCAGCGGATTGCACGGGCGAGCACCGTGCCTTGCTGACACAAGGCCTGCAGGCCTTGGGCCCCTGGCGCAAGGGGCCGTTCAGCGTGTTCGGTATCGACATCGATGCGGAATGGCGCAGTGACTGGAAATGGGCGCGCATTGCGCCGCACCTTGGCAGTCTTCAAAACTGCAATGTTCTGGATATTGGTTGTGGCAACGGGTATTACACGCTGCGCATGCAGGGCCTCGGAGCGCAACTGGTACTGGGCCTTGAACCCATGTGGGTGCACGTGTTCCAGTGGTCGGCGCTGCACAGGTTCCTGCCGCAACCGCAACGTATCTTTGTCCTGCCCCTGAGGCTCGAGGAGTTGCCGCAGGCATTGTCAGGGTTTGACCTGGCGTTCTCCATGGGCGTGCTGTACCACAGCCGCCAGCCCCGCGAGCACCTGGCCCGCGTGTTCGATGCATTGAGGGCGGGAGGCCGGATTGTGCTGGAGACACTGATCATCGAGGATTTGGGCGCCGAGGCACTGGTCCCACCAGGGCGATATGCCAACATGAGGAATGTCTGGGTGATCCCAAGCTACACCCTCCTGAAAGCCTGGCTGGTGGAAGCCGGCTTCGACCAGGTCCGGTTATTGGATCAGTCCCGGACCACCACTCAGGAACAGCGTCCGACGCGCTGGATGAGCGGGCACTCTCTGGTGCATGCCCTGAACCCGAACGATCCCGGGCAGACCATCGAGGGGCATCCGGCACCATTGCGTGCCTGCATCGTTGCAGAAAAACCCGTCTGAATTTCGAGGTCCAGTACCTGGCGCGGGCTACTCCTCCAGGTACTGGCGTTTGCCTTCTACCGTCTCCCACTGACCGGCATCCTCCGGGGCTGGGATGGTGGTGGCCAGAACCGGCCACTTCAGGGACAGCCGTTCGTTGAGAGCCAGAAATTCCTGCTGTGATTCCGGCAGGTCCTCTTCGCTGTAGATGGCATTGACTGGGCACTCCGTTTCACACATGGCGCAGTCGATGCAGTCTTCGGGATCAATGACCAGCATGTTCGGTCCTTCATGAAAGCAATCGACTGGACATACTTCCACGCAGTCCGTGTACTTACACTTGATGCACGATTCAGTAACTACGAATGTCATGGGATTTTGGAACGGGCGAATGCTGTACCCGGCTCGCATGGTAGCAAATTTGGAAAACTGCAAAAATCTGCCCCGCGAGGGATGAGAAAACTGTGAGGCTGCCCGTTCATGGCCGTTCTTGCACCAGGTGCTTGAGCCTGTAGAGCACCTGCAGGGCATCGTTGGGACTCAGTTCATCCGGATCCACGTCCTCCAGGAATTCGATCATCGGGTGGTTCAGCCGGTCTTCGAGCCTGAGGCCCAGTTGCGCTACGGATGCAGGCTTCGTGGATTTTTCAGTGGCGTGCTCGAGTTGCCTCAGCTTGAGCCTGGCACCGGCAATCACCGACTTGGGGATGCCGGCCAGCTGGGCCACCTGCAGGCCGTAACTCTGGTTGGCCGGGCCCTCCTTGACGGCGTGCAGGAAGATGATCTGGTCGCCATGCTCCACCGCGTCGATGTGCACATTGCAGATGTTCTCAAAATGTTCCGGCAACTGCGTGAGCTCGAAATAGTGGGTTGCGAACAGGCTGTAGGAGCGGTTGACTGTGCTGAGATGCTCGGCACAGGACCAGGCCAGGGAAAGCCCGTCGTAGGTGCTCGTACCGCGTCCGATCTCATCCATGAGCACCAGGCTGGACGCGGTGGCATTGTTGAGGATGTTGGCTGCTTCCGTCATCTCGACCATGAAGGTGGAGTAGCCGGCAGTGAGATCGTCCGAGGCACCGATACGTGTGTAGATGGCCTCCAGGGGACCCAGGGTGGCCGACTCGGCCGGCACGTAGCTGCCGGTATGGGCGAGCCAGCTGATCAGTGCGATCTGGCGCATGTAGGTGGATTTGCCGCCCATGTTCGGACCAGTGATGATGAGCATCTTGCGCGAGTCATTCATGCAGGCGTCATTGGCCGTGAAGGGGCCTTCCTGGACCTGCTCGATCACCGGGTGCCTTCCCTGCTTGATGTCGATGCGGTTTTCATCGGTGAATTGCGGTCGTACGTAGTTCAGGGCCCGGGCCCGTTCTGCCAGCGTGACCAGCGCATCCAGCTGCGCGAGTCCCAGTGCGCAGGTTCGCAAGGTGTCCAGTTCTTCAATCAGTTCATCCAGGAGTCGCTCGTAGAGGTATTTCTCCCGCTTCAGGGCACGCTCCCGTGAACTCAGGACTTCATCTTCGAATCTTTTCAGTTCGCTCGTGATGTACCTCTCTGTGTTTTTCAGGGTCTGCCTGCGCGTGTAATGCTCGGGGACCTTGTCTGCATGGGAACGTGAGACCTCGATGTAGTAGCCATGCACACGGTTGTAGGCGACCTTCAGCGATGCGATCCGGGTGGCGAGTTTCTCGCGCTGTTCCAGGTCGAGCAGGAACCGGCTGGCATCCGTGTGCATGCTGCGCAACTGGTCCAGTTCTTCGTCGTGGCCCGGGCGGATGACACCGCCGTCTCGAATCAGCGCAGGCGGGTCATCGGCCAGGCTGCGCTCCAGAACGGAGGTCAGCGGCTCCAGTCCATCGAGCATGTGCGAGCATTCCTGCAGCAGCGCCTCGCTGTAATGTACGATGGCCTTTCGAATCCCGGGAGCTGCTGCCAGGGTAGACCGCAAGGCATCGAGATCCCGGGGTTGTGCGGTGCGCAGGGCGATGCGGCTGCGGATGCGCTCAATGTCGTTCACTCCACGCAGCCTATCCTGCAGGGACTCGATTTCGTTGAATTCGATCAGCTGTTCGATGGCTGCGAGTCGCTTTTGCAAGACCTCCCGGTTGCGGGTCGGCTGGCATAGCCAGCCACGCAAATGGCGTGCGCCCATGGTCGATACGCTGCGGTCCAGCACGCCGATGAGGCTGTGCGTCTTTTGTCCCCGCGTGGACTGCTCGATCTCCAGGTTGGCCCTCGAAACACTATCGATCTGCAGGTACTCGTCATCCTTGTACAGCTGCAGCCCGTCGATGTGGGGCAGGGCGGATTTCTGCGTATCCTTGACGTACTGGAGCAGGGCCCCGGCAGCGGCGATCGCAAGGGGTTGCTCCTTGCATCCGTAACCGCCAAGGTCATGCACACCGAACTGCTTGCACAGGGAGGTGACCGCGCTTTCGGTCTCGAAGTGCCAGACCGGCAAGTGCCTGCATGCAATTCCGTTTTTCAGCACGAGCTCGGCGTCTTCGGGCAGCAGTACTTCGGCGGGCTGTATGCGCTCGATCTCGCCGCCAAGCTGCGCTTCGCTGGGACAGGTCTGCACGATGAACTTGCCAGTGCTGAGATCGAGGTAGGCCAGTCCTGCGGCATCTCCGGTCGGGCATACGGCCAGCAGGTAGTTTTCCCGGTTATGCTCGAGCAGCTGGCTCTCGGTCACCGTGCCGGGCGTGATGATCCGGGTCACCTTGCGCTCCACAAGACCTTTGCTGTCAGCCGGGTCGCCAACCTGGTCGCAGATCACCACCGACTCGCCCCGGCGCAGCAGCTTGATCAGGTAGTTTTCAACGGCATGCACGGGTACTCCGGCCATGGGGACCTCGTCAGCGGCATTCTTGTTTCGCGAAGTCAGGGTCAGGTCCAGCAGCTTCGCGGCGTGCATGGCATCCTCGAAGAACAGCTCGAAGAAATCACCCATGCGGTAGAACAGCAGCATGTCCGGGTGCTCGGCCTTGATGCGCAGGTACTGCTGCATCATGGGGGTGTGTTTCGCGGGGGAGCGTGCGATCATGACAAAAGTCTAACCAAGAATAAAAATTTAGACAGCATTAAATGGCCGCATGACCCAAATACCCTCAACCGAGGTCCATACATTGCTGCAAGCGTTTGCAGGCCAGATGACAGACCGCGGACTCAGGCTGGCCACCGCGGAATCCTGCACCGGGGGACTGCTGGCCAAGTGGATGACCACGCTGCCCGGCAGTTCGAACTGGTTCGAATGCGGCTTTGTCACCTACAGCAACACGGCCAAGGTCAACATGCTGCAGGTCGCACCGCAGGCCCTGGAGACTCATGGTGCCGTGAGCCCGCAGGTGGCGGAACAGATGGCAAGCAGTGCCCTGGGTCTGAGCGGCGTCGATCTTGCCGCCTCGGTGACCGGAATTGCAGGACCGGACGGCGGCAGTACATCAAAACCGGTCGGCACGGTGTACATCGGCGTAGCCCGGCGTGACCGGCCGGTCGTCACGGCACACCGCGTGTTCGAGGGGGACCGCGATACCGTTAGAGAGCAAAGTGCGCACCTGGCACTTAAGCTCCTGATGGAACACTGCCCCGGTGGATGATGCAAACCGGACTGGTGCATGTGCCGGAAGTTTCGCGAGCACAGGCATCCCGGTATGATAAGGTGGCAACGCTAACGATACATACTGGACAGGGTGGAAAATACCCCTTATTTCGCACGGCAATTCCAGGCAACTTGATCAACAGGTTTTTATTTGAAGTCAGAGGTGAGTAGTGGATGAAAATCGCAAAAAGGCACTTGATGCCGCGCTGGGTCAGATCGAGAGGCAATTCGGCAAGGGCACGGTCATGCGCCTTGGAGACTCCTCTGCCACGCGCGACATCGATGTGATCTCGACCGGCTCGCTGGCCCTGGATGTTGCCCTCGGAATCGGTGGCCTGCCCAAGGGCAGGGTCACGGAAATCTATGGACCGGAGTCGTCGGGCAAGACGACCCTGACACTGCAGGTGGTTGCCGAATGCCAGAAACAGGGCGGGATTGCCGCATTCGTCGATGCCGAGCATGCCCTGGATCCCGTGTATGCGGAAAAAATTGGCGTTAACGTGGATGACTTGCTGATCTCCCAGCCCGATACCGGTGAGCAGGCCCTGGAGATCACGGACATGCTGGTGCGCTCCGGGGCGGTCAGCATCGTCGTGGTCGATTCGGTGGCTGCGCTGACCCCGCGCGCTGAAATCGAGGGCGATATGGGCGACTCGCACATGGGCCTGCAAGCCCGGCTCATGTCACAGGCCTTGCGCAAGCTGACCGGCAATATCAAGCGTTCCAACACCATGGTCATCTTCATCAACCAGATTCGTATGAAGCTTGGCGTCATGTTCGGCAATCCCGAGACCACCACCGGCGGCAACGCGCTGAAGTTCTATGCCTCGGTGCGCCTCGACATCCGCCGCATCGGCGCGATCAAACAGGGCGATGAGGTTCTCGGCAATGACACCCGGGTCAAGGTCGTCAAGAACAAGCTCGCACCCCCGTTCAAGAAGGCGGAATTCGAGATCCTCTACGGTGAGGGCATCTCGCGCATGGGCGAAATCATCGACATGGGCGTTCAAAACGGCATCGTCGACAAGGCCGGGGCCTGGTACAGCTACAATGGAGAGCGCATCGGCCAGGGCAAGGAAAATTCACGCGCCTGGCTGAAAGAGCATCCCGAGGTGGCGGGTGAGATTGAAGCCCGCCTGCGTGAGAAGCTGATGCCAAATGCTGGCAAGGTGCACCCTGATTCAGAAGAGGCGGAAGAGGCCGAAGCCACTGAAGCCTGAGCGTTCCATACGTGACACAGCACTTGGACTGCTGGCAAGACGGGAGCACACGCGCCTTGAACTGGCAGGGAAACTCAAAGCGAGGGAATTCCTAGCCAACGAAATCGAAGCCTTGCTGGATGGCCTGCAGCAGGAAGGCCTGCAAAGCGATGCGCGCTTTGCCGAAGGCTATGTCTATTCGCGCACGCGACGCGGCTTCGGGCCCCTGCGTATCCGCCAGGAATTGCAGTCGCGCGGTGTCACGGAATCCCTGGTGAGCGCACATATAGACTTCGAAGACCCGCAGTGGTTGCAACTGGCTTGCCGGGAGTACGAGAAAAAGTTCGGGGACAGCCAGGTGGGAAGTGTGAAAGAGCGGGCTCGGCGCATGCGTTACCTGCAAAACCGGGGATTTACCGGTGATATAATCCGCCAGACCTTTGCACGATTTGAGAGGGCTGAAACAGCGCCCGGCGCTGGAACGTAGGAGCGACTCCACGAGGCAGGGTGGACATGGAACACAGCGCGGAAATTCGCAACGCATTTTTACAATTCTTTGAGCAGCACGGTCACACCGTGGTGCCGTCCGCTTCGCTGGTGCCCGCAAATGACCCCTCCCTGTTGTTCACCAATGCCGGCATGGTGCAGTTCAAGGATGTCTTTCTCGGCAAGGAATCACCGGGCTACAGCCGTGCCGCGACCAGCCAGCGCTGTCTCAGGGCTGGAGGCAAGCACAACGATCTTGAGAATGTCGGCTATACCGCAAGGCATCACACGTTTTTCGAGATGCTGGGTAACTTCAGTTTCGGGGATTACTTCAAGCGCGAGGCCATCCATTACGCCTGGGACTTCCTGACCCAGGTCGTCGAGCTGCCCGAAGACCGCCTGTGGGTAACGGTCTATGAGGACGATGAGCAGGCGGCCGACATCTGGCTGAATGATATCGGTGTGAGCGCAGAGCGTTTCGCACGAATCGGCGAGGCCGACAACTTCTGGGCGATGGGGGATACGGGCCCTTGCGGGCCGTGCACGGAGATATTCTATGATTTCGGTGAAAGCGTGGCCGGGGGGCCGCCTGGGACCGCGGACCAGGACGGGGACCGGTATGTGGAAGTATGGAACTTGGTGTTCATGCAGTATGAGCGCGATGCCGAGGGAAAGCTCACCGATTTGCCCAAGCCCTCCGTGGATACCGGCATGGGCCTTGAACGCCTGAGCACCATCCTGCAGGGCGCCACGAACAACTACGAGACCGACCTGTTCGCCGGCATCATTGCCCGAGCGGCGGACATCGCCCGTGTGGACGATTTTCGCCAGCCCTCGCTTCGTGTGGTGGCGGACCATATCCGCGCCTGTGCCTTCATGGTCGTCGATGGCGTGTTGCCCTCGAACGAGGGCAGGGGCTATGTCCTGCGGCGCATCATCCGCCGGGCTGCACGTCACGGCCACAAGCTTGGCATCGAAGAGCCGTTTTTCTACCGGCTGGTGGAGCCGCTCGCGGACAGCCTGGGCGAGGCCTGCCCGGAACTTGCCGGTGCACAGGAGCGCGTGCAGGATGTGCTGCACCGTGAGGAGCAACGTTTCGGCGACACGCTGGCCCAGGGCATGCGAATCCTTCACGAGGAGATCACACGGCTCACAGGGGATACTCTTCCCGGCGAAACGGTGTTCAAGCTGTACGACACCTACGGGTTTCCCAGTGACCTGACCGCCGACTTTGCCCGTGAGCAGCACCTGAAGATCGATACAGCGGGGTTTGAAAAGCACATGCAGGCCCAGCGCGAACGTGGCAGGCTCGCAAGCCGCTTTGACGTCGAATACGATGCCTCGCTGGCGGTGTCGACCTCCACCGAGTTCACAGGCTACGACAACATGCACGCCCAGGCCACGGTGCAGGAGATCTTCGTGGACCATGCACCTGTCCAGGAAATCCTTCAGGGTCAGTCCGGGGGCGTCATCCTGGAGAAGACCCCGTTTTATGCAGAATCCGGGGGACAGGTCGGTGACCAGGGCACGCTGGAATGTGAGCAGGCGGTGTTCGAAGTCGCCGACACCCAACAGCAAGGCGATGCCCATGTCCATTACGGCACCCTCGCATCCGGCCGTCTGGCACTAGGTAACACTGTGCGCGCAAAGGTCGCAACAGAACGCCGGCAGGCTACCGTGTTGAATCACTCGGCTACCCACCTGATGCATGCCGCATTGCGCGAAGTACTGGGCGATCATGTCGAGCAAAAGGGTTCCCTGGTGGCACCGGACCGTCTGCGCTTTGATTTCTCGCACGATGCCCCACTCGATGAAACCGAGTTGCGGCGGATCGAGGACTTGGTCAATGAACAGATCCGCTTGAATGCCGAAGCGACTGCTAGAGTCATGCCGAAGGACGAGGCCTTGCATGGCGGTGCTCTCGCCCTGTTCGGGGAAAAGTACGCAGATGAAGTTCGAGTCCTGACCATCGGTGATTTCTCCATGGAGTTGTGCGGCGGTACGCACGTGAGCCGGGCCGGGGACATTGGTATATTCAAGATCATCTCGGAGTCCGGAATCGCATCCGGGGTGCGGCGCATCGAGGCGCTTACCGGTGATGGTGCGCTGGAGTGGATCCGCGAGAACCAGGAGCAGCTATCCGACATTGCCGGGCTGATGAAGAGCTCCAGATCGGAGGCCAGGGACAAGGTCGGGCAGTTGCTGGAGCGCAACAGGACATTGCAAAAGGAGCTGGACCGGCTCAAGTCGCAGGTGATGTCGCAGGCCGGCAGCAGTCTCGTTGATCAGGCCGTGGAGGTTGAGGGCATCCAGGTGCTGGCCTGCGTGGTGGAAGGGGCTGATCCCAAATCCCTGCGCGAGACGGTAGACCAGTTGAAGGACAAGCTCGGAAGTGCCGCGATCGTGCTGGGCACAGCCCGGGATTCGAGAGTCAGCCTCGTCGCCGGAGTCACTCGTGACCTGGTGCATCGAATCAAAGCGGGTGAGCTCGTCAATGCCGTCGCCAAGCAGGTTGGCGGCAAGGGCGGCGGGCGTGATGACATGGCCCAGGCGGGCGGCAACCAGCCGGACAGACTTGCTGCGGCACTTGAGTCTGTGCCGGACTGGGTGCGGAACTCCCTGCAGTAATGACGCACGCCGCGGCGCGCACTATCGGGCGTGCTAAGATTCATTAAAACACCTCCACGAGTGAACAGGGATTGAACCTATGGCCTTGATAGTACAAAAGTACGGCGGCACCTCGGTCGGCTCGATCGAACGCATTGAAGCCGTGGCCGAAAAGGTGATCGCGAGCAAAAACCAGGGACACAAGGTGGTCGTGGTGGTTTCTGCCATGAGTGGCGAAACCAACCGCCTGATGGGACTCGCCAACGAGGTGCAGGGACAGATGGCCCACGGGCGTGAACTCGATGTGCTGCTGTCCACCGGTGAGCAGGTGACCATCGCGTTGCTGGCGATGGCCTTGCAGAGGCGTAACTGTGCCGCGGTCTCATCCACAGGTGCACAGCTCAACATTCGCACCGACAACATGTTCAACAAGGCCCGTATCCAGAATATCGATGCCACGCGCCTGCACCGTGCGCTGGATGCAGGAAAAGTGGTGGTGGTTGCAGGCTTCCAGGGCGTGGATGACGAAGGCAATATCACCACGCTGGGCCGGGGCGGCTCGGATACGACGGCTGTGGCGGTGGCCGCAGCGATCAAGGCCGATGAATGCCAGATCTACACCGATGTGGACGGGGTCTATACAACCGACCCGAGGGTTGAGCCCAATGCGAGGCGGCTGGACTGCATTACGTTTGAGGAGATGCTGGAGATGGCCAGCCTCGGCTCCAAGGTGCTGCAAATCCGTGCAGTGGAATTTGCCGGCAAGTATGATGTCCCACTGCGTGTGCTTTCCACTTTTTCAGAGGGACCCGGTACCCTTATAACCCTGGAGGACGACAGCATGGAAGACCCGCTGGTATCAGGCATAGCCTTCAATCGAGATGAGGCCCAGTTGACAATCAAGGGGGTGCCTGACCGACCGGGTGTGGCTGCCCATATCCTGGGTCCGATTGCCGATGAGAACATCGAAGTGGACATGATTGTACAAAATGTGGGTTCGGACGAGACCACGGACTTCACCTTCACCGTGCACAGAAATGACTATGAGAAAGGCATGAAAGTCCTTGAAAATGCAGTGGTTGATCTTGGGGGCGGCGAGGTTGGTGGCGATCCGCACATCGTCAAGCTGTCGCTGGTGGGTGTCGGGATGAGGTCCCATGCTGGAATTGCGAGTAGAATGTTTACAGCGTTGGCGCAAGAGAAGATCAATATCCGGATGATTTCCACTTCGGAGATCAAGATTTCCGTCGTGGTCGACGAAAAATATCTGGAACTGGGAGTACGCGTGCTGCATGAAGCATTTGAATTGGACCAGGAGAAATAGAGGAGAACATCAGTAGCGCATAATGCAAACATCATAACGGCTTTGGTAGGGAAATAACCGGAGTAGCCGCCCCGGAACATCACGACACGGGAGTTGTCGTGGTTCGCAGGGAGCGGACAAATAATAAAATGGACTATTAAGGAGACACGGGAATGCTGATTTTGACCAGGAGAGTCGGCGAGACGCTGATGATCGGAGATGATGTCACAGTCACTGTGTTGGGCGTGAAAGGCAACCAAGTTCGAATAGGTGTCAATGCACCCCGAGATGTCGCAGTGCACCGTGAGGAAATTTACGAGAGGATCAAGCACGAGAAGACACAGGCAGGCGAATCTACCGATTAGCTTCTAGCCATGGCAGCAGAGACTGCCGGGATTTTTGCGAGAAAGCGCGCGGCTTCATTTGTATGCGCGAGCATACTGTTCCTACACTTCGCTGGATGCTTCAGTCCGGTACCCCCCATTCATCCCGTTGAAGTTTCACTACTTCAGGATACAACTCTCTCCTGTAGATGGTTGCCAAGTTATCCTTGAGGTGCCTGCTGAGCAGGTAAGGATGTGCAGGTCATGGGAAGCACATGCCGGGAAGGGCCTGTAATTCTCATGTGTTTCGCAACGTGATATTCTGGGTCGCATCACCACCACAGCAGGAGCCCGGTGTGAATGCTAGCGTCAAGATTGTCCAACGAACCCTCAGTTCATTCCACCGCTGTACCCGTACACGGCTTTCGCACATGAGCTCGTCCCGTACACCTGTTTTCGGCGGCCTTGCAGCAGTTTTCCTTTTGGTACTTTGCCTGCCGCAGGCGCATGCTGCCCTCGGCGAGGAAGAGCAATTCGTACTGAACAGTTTCTCGTTCCTGATCTGGGGAGCGCTTGTGATGTGGATGTGCGCGGGTTTCACGATGCTCGAGTCGGGCTCGGTGCGCACCAAGAATGCCTCGGTGATCTGCCTGAAGAACATCGGGCTTTATTCCATTGCAGGCCTGGCCTTCTTCTTTGTCGGTTACAACATCATGTACGTCGGGGTCGAACCTGGTGGCTGGTTCGGCTCGCTGCAGTTTCTATACGGTACGACCGGGGATGAGATCGCGCTGCTAGGCGGGGATGAAGCGGTGGCCTCAGCGGTCATCGGTAACGGTTACTCCACCATGTCAGACTGGTTCTTCCAGATGGTATTCGTTGCCACCACGGCCTCGATCGTCTCTGGAACACTGGCCGAGCGCGTAAAACTGTGGTCGTTTTTCCTGTTCATCCTGGTCCTGACCGCATTCGTGTATCCGATCATCGGCTCGTGGACCTGGGGTGGGGGCTGGCTTTCCGAAATGGGTTTTCAGGATTTTGCAGGCTCCACTATCGTGCACTCTACCGGTGGCTGGGCGGCACTCGCGGGTGCTCTTATCGTCGGTGCCCGGACCGGCAAGTTTCGGGCAGATGGCACCGTCAAGGTGACCCCGCCCTCGAATGTTCCCGTGGTCACTCTCGGGGTCTTTATTCTCTGGCTCGGTTGGTTCGGCTTCAATGGTGGTTCCCAGCTTGCTCTTGGGGGTGCTGTTGATGCCATCGCGCTCAGCAATATTCTAGCGAATACTAATCTTGCAGCTGCTGCAGGTGTTATGACTGCGATTGCCTTATCCAGACCTGTGCTGGGCCGTGTGGACCTACTGGCTGCTCTGAACGGTGCCATCGGCGGGCTGGTGGCCATTACCGCGGGACCCGATATTGTCCATCACCACTGGGCCGTGTTTATTGGCGCGGTTGGCGGCCTGATAATCGTGTTTGGACTGAAGATCATGGAAACCCTGAAGATCGACGATGTGGTTGGTGCCGTGCCGGCTCACTTGTTTGCGGGCATCTGGGGAACACTCGCGGTGTGCATTGCTGCTGGGGGCAACCTGCTGGTGCAAGTGATAGGCATTGTGGCTGTCGGAGCTTTCGTGTTCGGTATCTCCCTGGTCACCTGGCTGTTGATCGACAAGACAATCGGTGCGCGCGTATCCCCTGCAGTGGAAGACCTCGGTCAGGATGTTGCAGAACTTGGCATCGAGGCCTATCCTGAATTTGTTCTTATGCCAGACCGCGATGAATAGGGCTCCTTAAGACTCCTTCCAACTACCAGAAAATTTCAAACCTCACAGGCCGTGAGATAAGCCACTTTGATTAACGGTTGTGAGGTTTAGCTAAAGTCCAGGCACTTGTTGGAACTTAGCAAGTACAGTTGCATGGATATGGCGGAGAGAGTGGGATTCGAACCCACGGTCCAAGGATTACTCAGACAACTCCTTAGCAGGGAGCCCCATTCGACCACTCTGGCACCTCTCCGCACAGATCAACCAGAGTATATAGAATATCTGCAAATCGATGTAACTTGAATCGACCCACCTACTGCATCCCTGATTTTTATGGACCCAGGCTGCGGCTTTTCCGTACAAGGTATTTTGATAATGGAATAAGTTATACTGCGCTGCGATTTGATGTTGTACGCGCCCGTAGCTCAGTTGGATAGAGTACCTGGCTACGAACCAGGCGGTCGGGAGTTCGAATCTCTCCGGGCGCGCCAATTACCTATTTAAAATCAAATAGATAGAAGCACACCTGATTCTGCCTTTTCCTGCTCCTTACCAATTTGTACTGAATTTGTACTAATTGGTCGGATTTCACAAAGGCCATCCGCGAATTCAGCCAGGTGGCTGACCGACAGATGAGCATAGCGGCGGACCATCGAATAGTCCGACCAGCCCCCCAACTCCTGTAGCACATGCAGTGGGGTTCCTTGCTGTACATGCCAACTGGCCCAGGTATGTCGCAAGTCGTGCCAGCGAAAGTCCCTGATGCCAGCCCGTACCAGCGCCTTTCGCCAGGCATGGTTGTTGGCCTTGGTGACTGGCTGACCATCGTAGGTAAACACCCGCGTGGGATGCTTGCCAACTTGTTGGCGCAGTACGACGATAGCATCAGCATTCAAGGGTACCGGGATGGCCTTGCGTGCTTTGGCCTGATCGGCATGTATCCATGCACAGCGACGTTCCAGGTCCACCTGTGACCATTCGAGCCCGACTACATTGGCTTCTCTTAGTCCGGTGGCAAGGGTAAATCTTGCCATCGCTGCCAGATGTTCGGGAAGCTCTGTCAACAGGCGCTGTGCTTCTTCTCTGGTGAGCCACCGGACCCGTCGTTTCGGTTGTGTCAGCATACGTACGTGAGGGGCACGATCAAGCCATTCCCATTCACGCTCAGCGCGCCTGAGTATAGCTCGAACGACCTCCAGCATCCGGTTGACCGTAGTATTTGAAACACCGTCCGATTTTCTTGAACCCGTGAGCTCATCAAGAACGTCCCTGTTGATTTCATCCAGATATTTCCCATGCAGGCTGGGGTGTGCCCGGCGCAGATGGTAGATATCATTTTCGAGGGAGACTTTTTCTCCCTCTTTTTCTGTGAGCCAGCGTTCTACGGCCTCTTCCCAAGTGCGGCGGCGCTTCTCTCCAAGCATGGAAGACCGCCAACAATCAGCCTTGAACTGGTCGTGGTATTCCTGCGCTAACCGCTTGTCTGCAGTTTTAGCAGAGAGGCATATTTGCTGGCCGTTGGGGGCGGTAAATCGCACCCACCAGGTTTTACCGCGTTTGTAAAGTGACATGGTTGGTTCTCCTGTGCCCTGTCACTTTGCGGCGTTTGCCCATGAGCAGGGTAAAGGGATCGCAGGTAATCGGCAAGGTCATCTTCCAAAAATACCCAACATTTTCCGGGTTTAGCCCCTTTTATGATGCCGGCACGTGCCTTCTGGCGCAGAACGGCCGGGGACATGTGCAGGAATTCAGCGGCCCCATTCAAATCAAGGGTTCGGTGTGTACGACTCATTGGAGAAATTCTTAGCAGGTACCGCGCTTTTTCAGAGGGAGTGTGGATCGGGTCAAAAACATTAGCACGAGATAAAATTATTCTGCAAAGAATAAATGTTTAGCAAAAATATAAATAATATTGGGTAGACGTGGACTGCGGCGTTGAGGGACCCAGTGTAGCTGGGCAGGAAAGACCGGGAAGTTCCATGCCCACGGAGTCTTCATGTCCACCTCCTACGAGGCGATGAGGAATGTTGCCTAGACGATGGCGCCCTTGAAGACCACTACACCACAGATGGTACCGGTTACATCGATCTCCGTGATGGCTTCGGGCCAGTTGGGATTCAGGGCGCGCAAATACCTCCGACCCTGTTCGACCACCAGTTGTTTGAAGATAGCCTCGCTGGCGTCATCGAGCAGCGCGACGACGTATTTGCCGTTTTCCGGTTCTACTTCCGGGTCCACATAGATCAGGTCTCCCTCGTAGAAGCGTGGTTCCATGCTGATTCCACAAACCTTGAGCACAAAGGTCCTGTGGCTGCAGTGTATCGGGCAGGGCAGCAGTTGTGCATCGTATCCCGGTACGTAGCTAGGGGAGATCTCGGCCCATGCGCCTGCCTGCCCCCAGGAAATCAGCGGGCGCAGACTGCGAAGCTGCGCTTCTCCGTAGACACTGTGACTCACGGTGGGGGCCGTATCGCTGGGGTCGAGTTCATGAAATTCATCCATCCAGCCTTCCGGTTTTCTCATGCCCCGCTCCAGGGTTTCCGCCAGGTTGTCGGTCATTCTCCTTGGCGTGCCGGCAGCCGTACGGGTTCGGTGGCGAACCTGGCTAAGGTAGGAACTATGGGTGCCCGAGAGCCGGGCCAGTTCTTTCAGGGTACCGGCTTCCTGAATGAGGTGTTCGAGGTTGCGAAGACGGGTTCGCTCTAGTTTCCGTGTCACGCGAACAGTATAGCATTCTTCTTATCATAAAGATAATTATTAGACGCTATGAATTAAAGTTATCCCATGCTAATTTAAAATAATGGAACTGAAAAATTTTTTACGTGCAGCTACCAAATTTGAGCGTGGTGAAGTTGCCGTGGTTTGCAATGGTTCGGTGGCCTATTTGTACCAGCTGGCGGGTAAGCACAGGTTTGCGAGCGCGTTGCTTGCGATCCGTATCGAGCAAGTAACCCGTCAGGTTGCCATGGGTACGGAAGGCCGTCTCAAGGCAGTGCTTCGAGAGAGTCTGGTGCGTCATCCCGAAATCTTCGCTGCACGCGATGGATCGGCGGATGCCGATCCATCGCAATGAGCCAAAAGCGCACATCACTTTCGAAAAATCCGTTGCAGGAAACGGCTGCACCAAGACGGGGCACCGAGACCACCACAGGTGCAGCCGAGCTGATCGAGGTCGCAAGCATTCGCGCCTACGAACGCAATCCCCGGCGCGGTAACAACCCAGAATATGATCGCATCAAGGAGTCCATCCGCGCGCACGGCATGGATCAGCCCCTGGTGATCACGCGCCGCCCAGGCGAGACTGAATACATGGTCCATTCGGGCGGCAATACCCGCTTGCAAATTGTACGCGAACTCTACGAGGAAACCGGCGATGAAAATTTTTCCCGGATCCTCTGTCTGGTTCGGCCGTGGACGTGCGAGTCAGACGTATTGCTTGCCCACCTTCGCGAGAATGATCTTCGCGGCGGCCTGACGTTTATCGACAAAGCACGCGCGGTGGCCTCGGCGGGCGAGCTGCTTGCCGAGGAACTCAGCATCGGTACGGTGACTCAAGAGCGGCTTGGAGATGAATTGAAGAAGGCGGGATACCAGATCCACCGCAGCCTGATCTCACGAATGAAGTACGCCGTGGACACCTTGCTGCCGCTGATCCCGCAGGCCTTGGAGAGCGGCCTTGGCAAACACCAGGTGGAGAGGATCCGGGCATTGCAGCGTGGCGCACGGGACCTTTGGCACAATTGCTGCCTGGACAGTGAGGATAAATTCGAGACGGTTTTTGCCGAGCTGTGTAAGCGCTACGATGGCCCGGTCTGGGATACTGATCTCCTGCAGTCCGCAATCGAGACCGAAATTGCCGAGGAATCGGAACTTGGCATCCATTCCGTTCGGGTGGCGCTCGATGCGGCGCTTCATGGGCGCGATATTGTGTTCCCCGAGGTCGGACCGGATCCTACTCCGGCGCCAGCACCGGATCCTGAACCGGATCCTTCGGGGCATGCCCCGAAGGATGAAATGCCGAGGACTGCGGACAATGTTGCCCAAAAAGACCAGGCATCGCACACGGGTCCACTGGAGATGTCGGTCTCGGAGGTGCCTTCGGATTTGAAGTCCTTGCGCGCGCGTGCCTGGACACTTGCCGAGCGTCTCGCACAACGCAACGGCATGGCTGAGCTGGTATTGCCGTTGTCGGGCCGCGGCTTGGGCTTTGTGCTGCGTGACGTGCCGGATCCTGCGCTGGCGGAACAACTGGACGAAGATACCCTGAGCCAGATTTCGATGTTGTGGTGGCAACTCGCCGCCTGCTCCGAGATGACGTTTGCCCCGCTTGACGCGATCCTGGTCGAGCTCCCTGGTGATTCCGTGTTGCGGCGCGCGCTCCAGGAGCAAAACGCCTCACTGCTGTTCAAGAGCGTGTGGACGCTAGATCCCGGCCACACTGGTTATCGCCTGTGGCGCACTTTGCATAACCGGGACTGGTGCGACCTGGTCTGCCTGATGGACACGTACCGACGTATTCGAAACTTGGCAGCAAAAACCGGTGCACCTATCTGGGAGCAGGGCGCGTGAACACGACCAAGGAAGCTGACCTGGTAAGTGCCGTATTGATGTATGCGATGCGTTGTCTGGCTGAATGCGACTGGCCGGCGTTGCGTAACATGAAATTCGGACCCAAGGAGATCGAGGCCTTGCGTGACATGAGCCTGGCGGACTTGTACCGCATTGAGTCTCTGCGCGGGCACTGCCTGGACATCACGCTGGAGCGGATGGCGTTCTGGCAGATGATCGAATATGTGCAAAAGCAGCGTGAGTCTGAGGAAGCGATGCAGTCGCTGATTGCCGCCGATGCTCCGCAAGAGATGATCGAGGCCCTGTTTGGCTTGAAGCCACGCATGTACAGCCGGCTGCGTCGCCACCTGTCGCTCGAGCCCTCGGTTGGCAGACCTGCGGAGCTGGATGATGTACGCGCAAACCAGCTCTGGGATGTCTGGACGAGCCGGGTGAACGGCGGCGAAGGTGAGCCCACCGCCGAGTTGTACCTGGAGATTCATCAGGAAACGGGAATTTCGATGCGCGCCATCTGGAACCTGACCCAGCGTTGGTCTATGTACGGCAGCCTCAACCGCGTGTCCGGCAGAAAGATCGAATCCAACTGCGAGCATGGATAAACCGCGGGCGGGTATCCGTGACCAGACCCTGGCACTGGATACCCTAATCCGCGAGACGGTTTCCCAGATCAAAGGCCGGGCGCACGGCGAGCAGACGGACACGATGCTATTTCTCGGCAATCGCCATTATTCGTTTCCGGCGTTGGTGGTCCAGGATCCGGTGCTTGAGCCGGTCGACAAGCTTGTGTGGATGGCCATCATGCTGGCTGTAACGCGAAACGCCAGTGCCATTGCCTTTCCGAGTTATGAGGCCATAGGGCGCATGGCCAATGTCGCGTCGCGCTCAACGGTTGCCCGAGCGATTGCTATCTTGCGTACCACACGCTGGCTGACCCTGTGTGCCCGTGTTCGAAATGCCGCCGGTCGATATTGCGGCAACGTCTACGCGCTACACGATGAGCCGCTGCCGCTGGCCGATGCCTTGCATCTCGACTCCGGCTACATGACTTTCCTGAGTCGCTCGAAATCTCACGGTCATGCGCGCGTGCGTGCTGTTGCAAAAGGCCTGCTGGCTTCCATGGATGAGGATATCCAAGAGGGCGCGGCGGTGGCTGTGCGCGAACACCCGATCGAACGAAGAATAAAAGCCCTGTCGCAGATCGACGAGCGCGGTGGTCCACGCAGGTTTTTCGACTTTACCGAAAACGTCGTACAGGGTCTTCGCGCAAGGCCATCTTGTGAAATTGCATCCCCTGAACCCCATGACCAAAATTCGAACTTGGATCGTAGTAGTAGTTATATAAATAATACTACTACGACTACACAGCAAGCCTCTGAAACGAATTCTGCACAGAGCGCGAATGCCGGTACGCTCTTGGTGTACCCACGGCGTCTTACGCACAACCAGCGGGAAGTGGCGGACCGTTATCTTCGCAAGATAGATGCAAGCCAGCACCAAGCTGTGCTTGATGAGCTTGAGGGACGCTACCGAGCAGAAGAAAAGGGCATGGCTCCACTCTACGATGAATTGCGGTTCTTGCATGCGCTGTGCAAAGCGGTGCGCGACGGAAAGTTTCAAGCCAATCTCGGTATCCGGGTCCGCAGCGAACGCGAGAGCGCTAAAAAGATCCGGGATACTGTCGTCGCACCCACAAAAGGTGAGCGCGCGGCGCGGCGCGCCCGCCACCGCAAGGGAGTTGCCGAATTGAAGGCGCAGTTGGGTCTCCTCGACGAGACTGGAAAAGAAGAACTTACACGCGAAAGTTCATCACAATAGGGGTGTGCCCGGGGCACAATTGCAGGCAATTGCCGCGCTGAGCGCTCGGGAGCGGAGTAAACCGCACCAGTGCCGTGCTGAATTGTTACTTGGCGTTGGCGCACACACATGCGCTCATACCCGCATGAGCGAGCAGGAATCCGTGGAACAGGACGAGCATGCGCCAAGCGAGGCAAAACGTGCCGACATGCCCGGTGCACTTCGCGGGCAGGTCTGGCTGACCCTGCAGACCCACCAGGCGATGCAGTTGCTGCGCGGGCGAAACGTCCGCCGGGACAAGCCGGCAATCATCGGGCTGGTGCACTTTGCGGAGCGCCTGCGGCTGATCTGGCAGGCGGCGGGCAATGATGACCCCTGGGCCGACTGGTGGCTGATCCGCATTCATGAGTCGATCGAGGCCAGCGCGCGCTATCTCGGCGCTCGCCAGGCGGAACTCGAATCCCTTCTTGCCCGAGATCCGGCCATGCATGTGACGGTTGCAGACTCCAAACGCCCGACCCGCGTACCCCTTCAGTTTGCCAATCCCTATGCCTACCGTGGTGCAAGGTTGCTGTCACAATACGACACAATCGTGTGCACGGTGCTGACCGCACGGCGCGTGGGCCTGCTCGACAGTGAGAGCAGCAATCAGCTGATCCGGAATTGCGGACATAAACTACGCTCAAGTTTCACGTTGGTGCATGATTACCACTACACGGGCGTTAACCGGCATTTGCTCGATTGTGGCGATGCCAAGGGCGAGGCGGCACGCGCCGCCATGGGCGAGGTGCCGGTCGAGATCGTGCGCGGCGAGCAGCGCCCGCCCTTGGTGCCGCGCAAAGTCAATTTGCTGAGCGATTACGCGCAACACATCAAGCTGCACCCCAGCGCACTGACGAAGACTGCGGCCGATGAACAGAAAAGAGATCCCTAGCGTGTCGGATTTTTTCTGGCAAGACAGCCTGCGATTCCCATAATCCCGAGATGAGCCGCCGCATTGACGAGGCCCACGGTCAGAACCGGTCCAGGCGTGCGCACGGTAGTGCGCCTGGATTCCCGCATCGCCCTGGAGGCCATCCTGCTGAATCGCTATGAGTGTATTCCGAAAAACCGGCGCGAGGAGTGGCTTCGAAGCCTGCTGGTGCAGGGTTTTCTGTTGGAGTGTCGCGCGGTGCGGAGCATGCGCGATGAACCCAGTCGATCCCGAAAGGAGGAGTTTGGGAACTGGCTGGCCGGACAGAACGAACCGCAGGTGAAGGCTGCACCGACTTGCGAGTCACCGGCTGCACGCCAAGGGAAAAAGCCGTTTGCAGCCTTGCATCAGGTGATTGCACCCCTGCAACGTGATCAGTGAAATTTAGGAGGTACCCATGACAGACACTCCCGAAGCCGCACCCGTAGCCGTCGGCCTGGATGATGGCTATGCCCTGACCAAGGTGGCACTGCCGGGCGATCGGTTGACCGTGATCCCCTCCCGGGCACGCATTGGGCATCGTGGCGTGAGCGGTGTGCTCGATGGCGAGCCACGCATCTTTGAATACGCTTCGGGCGAAACCGTGTACTCGGTTGGGGCGGTGGACGGAGCACCGACCCATTTCGACGGCTACGCATGGTCCGGACTGAATCGGGCGATCGTGCAACACGCACTGTTGGCAGCTGGCCTGGCCGGTCGCTGCGTGCATGTGGTGTCGGGCTTGCCGGTCAGCACGTTCTACCGCAAAAGCGGTGCACTGCGTGAGGAGTCGATCGGCAAAAAACGCGCCAGCCTGAAGGATCCAGTGTGCCCGCTCACAGATACCCCACCTGCAGAAATTGCCTTTCATGAAGTGATCCCTGAAGCACTCGCGGCCTGGTACGACTACGTCATCATTGAGCAGGGCGATGGTGCGGTCATGGACAAACAGCGCCTGGCCATGCCGATTGCCATCATCGATATCGGCGGTCGCACGACGGATTATGTGGTGATCCAGGACCAGGGCATTGTGCATGGCTCTTCAGGGTCCCTCAAATGCGGCATGCTGGATGTCCGTCAACGGGTTGCAGACGGGCTCTGCGAGCGCTTCGACCTGGAGGCACTGAGTGAGCCGCGGGTTTGTGCGGCCATCGAGCACAACACGGTGCGCCTGCAGGGACAGGACCATGACATCTCGAGCCTGGTGAATGATGCCAAGCGCGAGGTGGTGGAGAGAATTTTTGTGGAATCCCGCCGCCAGCTGGGCATGGGCATGGAACTGGATGGTGTTCTGTTTGCCGGCGGCGGCACGATGGCGCTGGCCGCACAGCTTGACGGCTGGTTTCCGCACCAGGTGATCGCAGAGCATGCCACCTTCGCCAATGCGCGCGGCATGCTTAAGTACCTGCGCTATGTCTGTGAGGCCTCGGATGTGGCCTGACAACGATTTGATCCGTGGCCACTGCGGTATATCAGTGGCAGTGAGGCACCTTCGGACCGAGAAACAGGTGCACAGCGACTTAGCTCGCCGGTCCATATTCAATGAAACGCACGCCGTTTCAATCACCCTGCCGGGTAAGCGACCCGACAGGGGCCGCTTATTCCGGTGTAACCAACCATTTAAGGAGTAAGCAAATGTCAAAAGACGAAAAGTCGAAATATTTCGATCTTCAAACCACCGGTGTCGGTTATCTTAATCGTATCCGGGAAGTGAACCCGGAGAAGGGCAGTCCTTTTCTGAGTGTCAATATCGCTGCCCTTCGCGGCAGCACCGACAAGGTCCAGTACACTCATTTCGAGTGTTCCGTGGTCGGCAGCAAGGCACAGGCGACTGTGCGCGAGCTGCAATCGGCCGTGGAAGGTGGCCTCAAGGTGATTATCGGATTCACGCTCAGCAATGTGCATGGTGAATCCTTCATCTTCAAAAACGGTGAGCAGGCCGGCCAGCCCGGAGTGAGTCTGAAGGCGCGCCTTTTGCGTATCTCGTACGCGAAGGTCGACGGTCAGCCGTTCATCACGCAACAGGATGCTGCTGCGTGAATTTCCAAGATGGCCGGACACGGTAGTGTACCGGCCTTGTTTCAACCCACGGGGGACTCATCCCCCCGTGGGGCGGGTCCCTTTCATTTCAAGGAGATCCGCCATGAAATCAATACAACCGGACCGGTTTTCCGGTCTGAAACTGTCGGAGCTGAATGCCGCAGAGCGGCATTCGGTGGTGAAGCTTGCGATCCGTTCGCTGGCGATGAAGCATCGCGCAGGCCAGACCCTGGGCAGCCCGGACGAGACACGAAACTACTTGTGTCTGCGCCTGGCCGAATACCGCAACGAGGTGTTCGGTGCCCTGTTCCTGGACAACCTGTGCCGCATCCTCGCCGTCCGCGAGCTGTTCCAGGGCACGGTCAACAGTGCCTCGGTGCACCCGCGCGTGGTCGTGCAGCAGGCGATGGACGCGAATGCCGCAGCCATCGTCTTTTTTCACAACCACCCCTCCGGGGTGGCCGAACCGAGCCGCGCGGACGAGATGATCACCCGCCGCCTCAAGGAAGCGCTCGCACTCGTTGACGTGCGCGTGCTGGACCACTTCGTGGTCTCGGCGGGAGACAGCGTTTCGTTCGCAGAACGCGGCCTGCTCTGACGATACTTCAATCAACCCGCCGGGGAGCCTCTTCTCCCCGGCGGGATGAAGATGTAACCCGGTGACTAGCCTCAAAGGAGGTCATCATGGACAACTTTTCAAAGGAATGTGTCGATACGTCACCTTTTGGTGATGTCATCTTCACCTACACGAGGGCCCAGGCCCTGGAGGACGGAGTGCTGATCGATGCCTCTGCCTTGGCACAGCAGGCCGGCTTTGTGCTGCCGGTGGCGATCACCGCGCAGGCCTTTGCCGATTGCGTGGCCTGGCGCGAGGCTGACAACCTGGCCCAGGTCCACCAGGACGAGACCGCCCGGCTGTGGGATGTGCTGTTCATGGCCGCTCATGCGGCTCGCAGTTCATCCGGGTCGGGGTCGTGTACATTGTTCGAACTCTACCGGGTCCCCAAAGATGGGCATTCGGCAGATCCCGCACCGGTTCGATTGAAACTGGTGGTGGGTCCGGACGATCACGGTGGCCCGGTGGCCACCATCCTTCTTGACGGGGAGGATTAATTCCAAGCCGGGGCTTTGCCCCGGCGTCTTCCCAACGATTAACACACCGAAGAGTACGCTTCGCGGTTCCGGATGTTGCACTGAGCTGGCAGGTCCTGAATGAGCGAGCAGCGTCCGGCCCCGCCCGAATGAAATTACCCCGCGAGGATGGTGCAGCACGAAATTGTGCCCCGGGCACACGCTTATCTGCATGAAGACCCGTGCGCAAGTTCATGTTTAATGGATTTACCGAAACGCTAAGTTTCCCGCTTGATTTATTCATGCGCACGCAGGCCACCGGGATCCTGCAGGATTGATGGCGCAAGTACAATTCTGCACACCGAGTCCCCACCAGAAGAGCCCACGTGCAGGGCAGTCCACGCCCAGAGTCCTTACATGCGGCTATGTCCCGCATCATGGTGCTCCGCATCGGCACGTCCCGTACCCTCAGGCACCGCATCGATCTATCTACGCAGGGTTGCTTACCGCGGCGTTCATGGCCCGTACGGCCCACGTCACTACCAAGCAACGCGTGTAGTGACGTGGGCCGCAATGCAAGAAACGGTGCGGGCAGTAGGCGGGATTCTCTCGTGACCGGCGCGTGATGCGTACCTATACTGATGGCCTCGGATCGATTTAGACCGTGACCACTGCGGTATATCAGTGGGATTGAGCGCTCAGGGCCCTTTGAAGCGCACCGGCAATGACCGGGGACCCATATTCAAACCAGACCGGGCCGAAGGTCCGTTTTTTTCGCAGGCCATAGCCTGTATCCAATGTCACGCAAGGCCGGGGACCGCAGTCCCCGCATAGCGTATTTTTCCAATTCCGCGAAGCGCTGCTTCGCATATTTCAAAGGAGGTAAACAAACCATGATCCAAGTCCGCCCGACCCAGGGCATGTTGGTCTTCGCGAGACCGCCCCCCACCGGGAGCATTCGCGTTGCCTAAGACCAGGCATATTCAGGTCTGAAGGGAGTGGTGTCCCGCGACCGGTCCGCGATTAGCGGCCCCGCAAGGCTAAGGCTTTCGGGAGGTCAGAAACACTCACCGAAAAGGAAGTACACCATGAAAGAGCTGAACTACCAACTCAAGCAACTTTGCCGGCACAACCGTGACGGCAGTTACCGCACCCAGGCCGACCGGGAGCGAATGCTGACACTGATCGCCAATCAGCTGCATGCGCTCGGCTATCGGAGGATGGTTGCCCATTCATTGAAGCCCAAGCACATCGAAGCCCTGGTCGGGCACTGGCAGAAGATGGGTGTCTCGATCGGTGCGATCAAAAACCGCTTGAGTGCGCTTCGCTGGTGGGCCGCCAAGATCAACAAGCAGAATGTTGTGGCCCGTTCAAATGAACATTATGGCATCCCGCAGCGTTGCTTTGTGGCGGGCGAGTCCAAAGCGCGGGATCTGACGGAACAACAGCTAGACAAGGTAAAAGACGAACACGTCTGGATGAGCCTCGAGCTGCAGCGCGCCTTTGGGTTGAGGCGCGAGGAGGCAATGAAGTTCCAGCCCGGCTACGCGGACCGGGGAGACCATATCCGGCTGAAGGCGAGCTGGACCAAGGGCGGCAAGTCACGCACGATTCCCGTTCGAACAGATGCGCAGAGAGACATCCTTGGGCGCACACGGAAACTGGTGGGCCGCGGCTCGCTGATTCCGAGCACAAGAAATTACGTCTGCCAGCTTCGCATCTATGAGCGTCACTGTGCCAATGCAGGTCTGTCTAGGATGCACGGGCTGCGCCATGCGTATGCGCAGGAGCGCTACGAGGAACTGACGGGCTGGCAGTGTCCGGTCTCGGGAGGCCCGGAAAGCAAGACCTTGACTGTGGAACAGCGGGAAGCGGACCAACAAGCCCGGATGATCATCAGCCGGGAGCTCGGTCACGAGCGCGAGCAGGTGACAACGGCCTATCTAGGGAGATGATTGAATCCTGATGTTAGACCGGCTAGCTCCAGCTGGAAGCCAGGGAAGTGTCCGGCCTCGGCCTCTACGGGGACTGCTTCACATTCTCCTGCACCGGCTTCGCTGGATTCGCATCCAGGCTACCCCTTGTCCTGCTCGATGCAGGCTGCTCGAAAACCCCGCCCACTCCCGAATTGATTTTCCGTTTCAAGGACAAGCACAAGGCGTAATCATATTCCCCCTGTTCGAAAGAAGATTCTGATTACACGCATTTGGATACAAGCCTACACATTCTCTGTGCCCGTTCCCGGATACTTGTTTTGATGTGTTCCGTGGTGTTGGCCTGCGTGAACTTCAGTGTGCCTCTGCAGGCTGCAGATATTCAGACCGGGCGGTATTCGCAGCAGCGTCCCGAGCCAACTCCGGCGCAGGCGGATCTGCTGTCAGCAATGATAAAGGTGCAGTTTCCCGTCCACATTCAGACAGTGGGTGCAGCGATCCCGTATCTTTTGCAGCGCAGCGGGTACCGACTCGCAGACAGTGAGCACACTGGGAATGCGATGCGCAAGCTGATGGCGTTGCCCCTGCCAGCAGTGCACCGCAATCTTGGCCCTTTGTCTGTGAGACAGGCCCTGATGAGTCTTGCCGGCCCAAAGTTCCTTCTGGTCGAGGACCCGGTTCACCGTCGCCTGGCATTTGAATTGTGCACGCGGACGAGCGACTACCCGCCAGATAGTGCCAAAGACAAGGAGTTTGAGGATGAAAGACGAGACGGCATCGAAGCCTGAAGACACGCTTGTGCAATCGGGTGAGCGAGCGTCTGGCAAGTGGGTACGGTCCATGTCAACGAAAAAGACCATGCTGGCTGTCGCGGCGATCGGTATCGTGACGGTCGCTTCACTCCCGGCGGTGTTGGATACGGTCCATGTCAACGAAAAAGACCCCGTGATTACAGAGCAGAAAGATCCTGTACCGCAGAATGCACAGGCTCAGGACGAGGAAGACGGTGACCTAGCTCGCGCCCGTCAAGTGCAACCCCAAACTGAGTCATTTGATTCGATCAAAAAGCTGGTGGCTGGCCAGTCCGCCCAGCTCAACCGCCAACTGGATATGGTCCAGGCAGAACAGGCCACCATGACGGATACTTTGGCCGGGCTGGCCGCAGTATTGAGTACGGTGCCCGAGTCGGTGTTGAAGCTGCGGGAGCGTCACGATTCGCTGGCCCAGGATCTCGAAACAATGCAGTTGCAGCTGCAGGGCATATATGCGGAAGTGCAGGAGCATCGCACCAGCGCAAGACCCGCAGACACCCCTGCCCAGTCGATGATTAGGGTTCCGTTTAATATCGAAGCCATCGACAGCTGGGATGACACCTTGTATGTTGCCGCCTCGCAACAGGGGCACTTTGCCTTTTTACGCGAGGGGGAGAAGCGCGCCGGGTGGGAGGTCATGCAGATTGATGCCAGCCGAGGCGTGGTCACGCTGCGCGATCCTGCAGGACAGGATCACACGGTGTCGGTCACCAGATAGCACGTATGAACATTCCGATCGCAATGCTTTTGCTGTTTGCTGCACTGCTCCCTTCCATTCCTGCGGACGAATCTGCGCACGGCGATCGAGCTAATGCACAAACCACTGAGACGGTTCCGGCACCCCGCATCAAGCGGGACTGCACGGCAAGCAGCCAGCGGATCATTTATCGTGACCTGAGTAGTGAGCACGCAGGTGTCGAGGCAACCATGGATGCCGGTGATGGGAGGCCAGGCCGCCAGCATGAATGAGTGGCTGAAACTCGCTGGCCCAGCCCTGATATTCGTGCTGGCGGTGCCGGTGCACGCGAGCGGGCTGTCGGATAGCCGGGAAAGTCGAAGCGACCTGGATGCGACCGCTATCGAGCTGCCCGAACTGACGGTGTCCGAAAAGGTGCGATCCCGGGACTGGGGACTATCGAAAGCGGAGTGGCATCGCTACCGAAGATTGATGCAGGGTATTCGTGGCAGCATCAGCCCGGCAAGCATTTCGCCGATCGAGGTCTTAGGAATTCATGCTCGTGATCCACAAGAGCGGCGCCGCTATGCTGAGCGCTGGGCACACACCATGCATGAGGATGCTGACCGAATCCTCGCGTTTCAGCGCGCTTATGACGAGGCCATGCGTCGACTCTACCCGAATGAGCCGTTGATCGACGTCAATCGGCTGAACGAGCCCGGCGTTACTGCTGCTTCGCACAGCACCCATCGCCTGCTGTTTTTCACACGTTTGGACTGTCCGGAATGTGATGTTGTGCTGGGCAGGTTGCTATCGCGCATGGATCAAGTGGAGGGAATCGACATTTATGTCGATGGTGAGAAGGCCGGTGATGATGACGCAGTACGGGCATGGGCTGCACGTCAGTCGATCAAGGGCGCATGGGTGCGAAGCCGCCGGATCACGCTCAATTATGACGACGGGACCCTGGCTCGCCTGACCAGCGGGCAGGGCGACCCCCCCGCGCTGTTTCGTCGCGTGGGCACGCACCTGACCCGGCTGGAAGTATCGGACCTGTAAGCGGTGACGGGATGCAAAGGATGTGGCATGGGTCTGATCCTGTGCATGGGGCTTGCACTGCCTTTTGTTGCGGAAGCTGCGGCGGCGGTGCCAAGCCGGTACCGTATCGTTGGTGCAGAACAGGATATCCCGTATACCGTGCTGTATGCCGTGGCCCTTACGGAGAGCGGTCGAACCGCCAGTCTCGGAGACCCGCTACGCCCCTGGCCGTGGACCTTGAATGTCGCAGGCAAGGGGTATTATTTTGATTCGCGCAACGAGGCCTGGCACGCCCTCACTGCACACCTTGAAGCCGGCAGGCGCTCCATCGATATCGGCCTGATGCAGGTCAACTGGCAGTACCACCGACAGCGCCTGGGTTCGCCATGGCGAGCGCTGGACCCCTGGCACAATCTGCGCACCGGCGCAGCCATCCTGAAGGACTGTTACACGAGGCTTGGCAACTGGTGGCTGGGCCTTGGTTGTTATCACGCACCACACCATCCGCAGCGTGCGAAGCGCTACCGTAAACGCGTCCTCTCTCACTGGCAGAGGATTCTGCCATAGGGTTTGAGGATGAGGGTTCGATTTACACGACCCGGGCCGGCGGCAATCACGATGTTGTGCCTGCTGACTGCTGGCGCCCACGCCAACCTTGTGATCTTGCACGACAGTGGCAACACGGAGCCGATTTCAAGGTATCTTGAGGTGTTGCGTGCAGATCGACAATGGGAGCGAGAGAATTCTGGCGTAGCTCAGGCACCACCCATGCCAGGCACACCTGCCAGTCTATTACCCATAGAATCGCCCGGTTTGAGTCCAGGTCCGGTTGTAGCCCGGACGCACTCCAGGCCCTTTATGCGGCCCTTGTTCCTGGTAGGTGTGGATCCGCGCTCCCTCCAGTGGCTCAGGCGCAATCGCAAGCGCCTGCAGAAAATCGAGGCTACCGGTTTAATAGTACAGGCGCGCACGAGTGAAGACCTCGATGCCGTTGCAGGACTTGCCAACGGCCTGGCGCTCATTCCGGCAAGCGGCAGCGATATTGCCCGGCTTGTAGGCATCAAGCACTATCCGGTGCTGATCACCTCGAAAGGCATCGGGCCTTGAGCCGGACCCTGCCATGAGCAAACACCCGATCGAGCCGTTGCTGCGCCCCCCGGTTGAGCTGTGGTCCGTACTCGTGGCCATATCTGCTGCGGCCATATCTGTGTTGGCCCCATGGGTGTTGCTGATGCCGCCAGGCATTGCCTGGGCAACGGCATCGGTGCTTGCCGTGTTCGCTGCGGTGCGCTTTCGCCAAGCCTTGCAAGTGATTCGGTATCAGCGTGGCCTGCACCGCTTACCGGATTACCGGCTGCATCCAGGGAAGATCCCGCTTTCTCGTCACAGCCTGTTTCTGGGCCGGGGGTTTCGCTGGACCCAGAAACATACGCAGCGCCTGCGAGATACCATCCGGCCCGAGGTACAGCACTACGTGCAGCCAGGCGCGGCGTACCAGTGGGCACGCCGCCAGGAGGTGGCGTGGGAGGCGAAACCGGTCCGTGGCTTGCTGGCCCGCATGTTGCGTCGGCAGGCTTGGTGGAATCCCTTGGCCCCCCTGCCGGCAGTGGGTGGCAAATCCGCCCTGCACGCGGTTGAGCCCAACGAGCAGGATATCTGGATGGATCTCGGCGAGAGGGTAGGCCATACCCTGGTCCTGGGTACGACACGTGTTGGCAAGACGCGGCTCGCGGAATTGCTGATCACCCAGGACATCCGTCGCGGCGACACGGTGATCGTATTTGACCCCAAAGGGGATGCGGGCCTTTTGCGGCGCGTGTACGTGGAAGCCAGGCGCGCGGGCCGTGAAGGGGAATTCTACATGTTCCATCTCGGTTATCCCGAGATCTCGGCCCGGTACAATGCCATCGGCAATTACTCGCGCATCACGGAGGTCGCCACGCGCATTGCCAACCAGCTGCCGAGCGCAGGTAATTCTGCCGCGTTCAAGGAATTTGCATGGCGGTTCGTGAACATCATCGCCCGCGCCCTTGCGGCGCTGGGACGACGTCCGGACTATCACCAGGTGCGCCGTTACATCAACGACATTGAGCCGCTGTTCGTGGAATATGCGAAGGAGTATCTCGCCCGTGAAGGGGATGAGAGCTGGCAGGACAAGGTGTCAGAGATGGCCGCCGGCATCAAGGAGCGTAACTTGCCAGCCTCGCTGCGTGGTCGAAATGGCGAAGCGATTGCCCTGATGCGCCATCTGCAGGCGCAAGGCCATTATGATCCCGTGCTCGAGGGGCTCGTCTCGGCTTTCAAGTACGACAAAACCTACTTCGACAAGATCGTCAGCTCTGTGGGCCCGCTAATGGAGAAGCTGACCACCGGAAGTATCGCTGCGCTTATCTCGCCGGACTACCTGGACCCGCACGACTCGCGTCCCATATTCGAGTGGATGGACGTGATCCGCCGCAAGGGGATTGTCTATATCGGCCTTGATGCCTTGAGCGACACCACGGTGGCCAGTGCAGTGGGCAATTCCATGTTTGCGGACCTGGTTTCTGTCGCGGGCCAGATCTACAAGTACGGTGTGGGCGAGGGTCCCCCGAGCAGCACCCATTGCAAGGATCTGCCGACCGTCTCCATGCACGCGGACGAGTTCAACGAACTCATCGGTGAGGAGTTCGTACCGTTACTGAACAAGGCGGGCGGCGCGGGTTTCCAGGTCACGGCCTACACCCAGACCTGGTCAGACGTGGAAGCGCGCATCGGTAGCCGGGCCAAGGCTCGGCAGGTGGCTGGCAATTTCAATACGCTGATCATGCTGCGCGTCAAGGAGCTGTCCACGGCCGAGATGATGACCGACCAGCTCCCCAAGGTCGAGGTGTTCACGCTGATGAGTGTTTCCGGCGTAGATGATTCATCGGATCCAGCCTCTGGCATCGATTTTCGCTCACGAAACGAGGATCGCATCAGTGTCTCGGAGGTGGCGATGCTGACCCCTGCGGAAATGGTGGTGCTGCCCAAGGGCCAGGCCTTTGCACTGCTTGAGGGCGGGCAGCTGTGGAAACTGCGCATTCCCTTGCCGGACAGCCGTGACGATATTGCGATGCCGGCCGCACTTGTCGAGATCGCCAACACGATGCAAAGGACGTATGTCACCAACGAGCAGTGGTACCGAATGCCGGTGCCGTGGTGGCAGGAGGGCGGCGAATCCCTGGAGTCGGGTGTCCCGCCGCCCGCTGGCAGTGAGTGAGGCGGGACCAACAAAGCGGCACACGATCACCCGAAGGGGACTGATATCGAGAGGATTCGGTGTGCTGGCCCAGGCGCTGAAGTGGTTGTTGCTGGCCCTTGGGTTTTCAATCGCCATCGAGTGGGCGGGCATGGTGTTGTGGTGGCCTGAGCAGGGCATTGAGCACAGCCGTACGATGCTCTCGCGCGAGATTGGCTATCTTAGGACCGACCTGCGCCACAGCCTGGTGAGTTCCGATCCAGCGCGTTTTGCACGTGACATTGCCGACGGGACGTACCGCTGGCTGTTTGAGATGACAGGTGTGGATTCACTACTCCGCTGGCTGTCATCCAGCCCCGCCGAGACTGGACTGCAAGCGAAGCTGCAACAGATGACCCGTCCCGCTGTAAAATTTATCATCGCAGCCATGCAGATCACTCAGGTATTCTCGGTGCGTCTGGCCGTGCTCAGCCTCGCGACGCCAGCATTCGCGCTGTTTGGCCTGGTCGCCTTGGTGGACGGGCTGGTGCAACGGGACCTTCGCCGCTGGGGCGGTGGACGGGAAAGTTCGTTCGTGTATCACTATGCCCGCCAGGCCGCGCTGCCTCTTGTGGGTAGCGCCTGGGTGGTGTACTTGGCACTGCCGTTCAGCCTGCATCCGAGCTATGTGCTGCTGCCCTTTGCGATTTTGTCTGCACTGGCCGTGGCCGTCACGGCACGCACGTTCAAGAAATACCTTTGACTGGGCAGTCTTGAGGCCTTGCGAGGTGATTCGAGGGGACTACCCATGTCCTCCTCGGGGATGGCCAGACCTGCAGGCGAGTTGCATCTTCAAGCCTCCTCCCCCGGCAACAAAACCCTGCATCCTTGGGGATGAATTTATCATGGTGTATCGCTTTTGCATGACACACCATGCGTCCATGTACTCCACCTGTAGAAAATGCATGCAAGCAACCAATCTAGGGCTGCTGCTTGCACTTGGCCTGTTGTGGCCGAGCGCGCATGCTGATCGTGATGCAGAGCGCTCGGCCTTGGCGCAGGTGATCCATGAGCTAAATGCCGTGGAGGTCTTGATTGAGCAAGCCGCCTCGCAAACCAACCGGGATGCCCGTATTCGTTTTCGCTACGACTGGCTGCGCCAGGATCTCGAACGCATTCGCCGCGGGATCCGTGAGCATATCGATGCACCACGGGCACAGCCACGCACATTTGCACCATTGCGCGGCGACTACCGACGCTGATGCGCACTCATGACGGCAGCGCAGAAAGCGGCATTCCAGGCGGGTTCGGGCGTCATGCCTCAAACGCTTTTGACCGCGATTGCATCGGTGATCCTGGTGCTCGCTTTCGTGTGGATGACGTGGATTACGTTTGGCGTATTTCGTGCCTGGCACGGCGGGCAGGTCACGCTGTTCGATGTCATCTGGAGCGTGTTGCGCTCGAGTATCGTGCTCATGGTGCTGGGTTTTTATCTGCGCTAGCCGAGATCGGCTGCAGTCAATTATTTTCAAGGCGCTTTGGTATCTGTACCGGAGCATACATGATGTTGGAGGGCAAACCATGAGGATGAAGAAGAATGTAAAGCGGGGCACAGCGGCTGTATCCGCAGCGGCACTGGCTCCAGTGCAATCATTGCAGGCCGCACTGCCGACCCCGGTCGCTCCGAGTACGGCCCCCGGAGCCGGGGACTGGCTCGGACTGATCCAGGGCTACATCAAGGACGGCGGGCTGGTGCTCGGTCTTGCCATCTCCGTGATGGGTTTTTTGTGGGTTGCTTATCTCGGCTTTGCCAAGCTCAACGAGGCCCGCCAGGGCAAGGCGGAATGGGCCGAGGTCGGCGTGCTCGCCATCGTCGGTGCTGTCGTGCTGATTTTTGCGAGCTACCTCCTGTCAGAGGCCGCTGGCGTCATCTAGGCGATGGCGAACCAGGACGATACACTGCCCGAGCGGCTCAATGCAGAGCCAGCAATCTTCAAGGGCTGCTCCTCATCTGAACTCGGTGTCATCACGGGTGTCGCCGTGCTGGTCTGGTTGCCATTCTCCCTGCTGCTGGCTGGCCTGCTGGGTGCCCTGACCATGGGTTTCGGTCTTGCCGGGCTGGGGGTAGTGGTGACAGTCGTCATGATGGCCAGCCTGTTCCAGCGCCTGAAACGGGGACGCCCGGACGGTTATTACCAGCAGCAAATATTGATCTGGATGTCGGACAAGGGACTGCGCCACGCACCCTTTGTCCGGCGAAGCGGCAGTTGGGACGTTGGAAGGACACAGGATGCGGCGCTATCGCGCAGGGATCGATAATGTGCGCGCACACCTGCGCTCGCTGTGGGCTGTCATCCTGCTGCAGGTCGTAGTGATCCTGGCGCTGTGGTTTGGCTGGAGCCAGGCCCCGAAACATCTGGTCGTGCACATCCCGCCGGACCTTCGTTCCGGTGCGAGCCTGGCCTTCAACGAAGTGTCGACGTCCAACGTGTACACGTTTGCCTTCTATCTCTTCCAGCAAATCAACCGCTGGCCCGATGACGGTGCCGAGGATTATGGCAAGGCGATTTTCCGGGCTTCTCCCTACGTGACCCCACGCTACCACGCCGAACTCCTTGCGGACCTGGAACTGAAAGGCCGACAGGGCGAACTCGCGCGCCGCGTCCGAGGGGTGCAGGAGATTAGCGGGCATGGTTACGAGGAGCGCCGTGTTGATGTGCTGGCGCCAGGAGTTTGGGTGGTATGGCTCGATCTCGAGCTGTTCGAGTCCGTCAAGGGCATGACCGTGAAGAAGACGTCCATCCGGTATCCCTTGCGCGTCGTGCGCCTGGACATCGACCCGGAAACCAATCCCTGGGGGCTGGCCCTGGACGGTTTTGCCACGGAAGGACCGCGTCGCCTGAGCGCGTCGGAACTTGTTCAAGAAGGTCAACAGGACGTATAAATGAAGCGTGTGCGTGCTGCTTGGGATGTGTTTCGGCAGGGTCTTCAAGTTTTGCTGATTTTCGCGATCGGGATGTTCGTGACCGATGTCCTGGCAGCGCCCGTAGAATGGATTGCATGGAAGAAAGTTCCGATCCGTGTGGAGCTTGCGGTCGGCCAGGAACAGCGCATCGATTTTCCGGGCAGGGTCCGTGTCGGGATCCCGGCGGCAGTTCAGCCCGTGCTACGTGCACAAATTGTCAGCGGCTCGGTCTACCTGCTGGCTTACGCACCCTTTGCCTCGAGCCGGCTCATTCTGCGAGAACCTGACAGCGGGCGCATCTATCTATTTGATGTCAGCGCCAGCCACGAGGCTGAAGCCTCCTCCGCGATGCAGGTGTTCGTGCCAGACCAACTGTCGAACAGTGTGCAGGATGCACCGCCAGGAGAGGCCAGACCTGCGCGAGAACCGGGTTACGTGGAATTGACACGTTTCGCGGCCCGGCAACTCTACGCACCTGCGCGCCTGGTCCGCGATACACAGGGATTCGTGCGGGTTGCTGTTTCACGAAAGCCTATCGCCTTGGTGCGCGGCCTGCCCATCGATGCCATTCCCCTGGTGGCCTGGCGAACCCGCAGCCTGTACATCACTGCGGTCAAGCTGATCAATCGAAGCGACCAGGCACAGGATCTGGATGCGCGCACACTGCGTGGGACCTGGCTGACAGCGACCTTCCAGCACCACCGCCTGCTGCCCGCAGGCGACGAAGCGGACACCACGACCGTCTACCTGATCTCGGCGCGTCCGTTCAGGCTTTCACATGCGGGATTCTGAAGATGGCGGTCATATCCAACAGGCTCTTGCCCTTGCTCGCTGCAGGGGTCTTGCTGATGCTGTCGTTCGTGGGCCTGCGCACCTGCACGGGCGGCTCTGAATACGAAGCCATGCTTGAAAGTGTTCCGCAGGCGCCGTCCCCAGATGCGGACACACCGGCCGACACCATCAATACGCTAACAGCCAGCGTGGCTGCCATGACCACGGAAGTACAGGCGCTTCGCAAGGATAACGGCACGATTCGCAGCGAGAATCGAGAGCTCGCGGCCACCCTGGAACAGGTGAAGGAGAATGTGACCGCGCGCCTCAAGCAGGAACTGTTGCTGCGCGAGAAAGATCGTGCGTCGATGGAACGTATCAATGTCGATGCGCTGTCCTCGCTGACGGCACGCATGGATGCGCTTTCACAATCACTCTCAGATCCTGATACCTTGCCCCCGGGGCATGCTGTGCCGGTTGGTGCAGGTGTTGCCAGTGAAGGTGCAAACTCTGCAGCTACAGGACACCTGATCTGGACCGAACCACTGGACGCATCGACAGGCGGTATACAGGAAATGAACGATCCGAACAGCTTCCGGGAGAGGGCAGGCACGGTAGCCGGAAACGTTACGGCCTTCGCGAACGAAAGGGCGCTGGATGCAGATTTAGTATCCAGCGTGCAACCCGTATATACCGTACCGAGAAATGCGACCCTCATCGGATCGACGACAATGACTGCGCTGATCGGTCGTGTACCGGTGCAAGGTGAGGTGCGCGATGCGATGCCGTTCAAGGTGATCACCGGCACCGAGAATCTTGCCGCCAATGGCATGACAGTTCCCGGCGTGCAGGGCATGGTATGGAGCGGTACCGCGATCGGGGACTGGACCCTGTCTTGCGTTTCCGGACGCCTGGACTCGGTAACCTTCGTGTTCGACGATGGCACCATCCAGACGATTTCAGCGGATGGCCAGAACGGCGGCGCGGGACAATCGCTCGGTTGGATCTCGGATGCACGGGGAATACCGTGCATCAGCGGCGAGCGAAAGACCAATGCGCAGGCCTTCCTCGCGCAGCGCATCGGAGTGATGGCGGTGCAGGCGGCATCCGAAGCCGCAGCCACGGCCGAGACCACCACGGACGTGAATGAGAGCGGCAGTGTGACCGGCAGCGTGACCGGAGATACCGGCGCCTACGTGCTCGGCAAAACCGTGTCCGGGGGTAGCGAGGAGTTGGCCAAGTGGCTCGCCGAGCGCCAGTCGCAGAGCTTCGATGCCGTGTTCGTGCCGGCCGGTGTGCGCGTCGCTATACATGTAGATTATGAACTCCCGATCGACCTGCACCCCTCAGGAAGGAAATTGGCCCATGAACTATCTCTTGCCCCTGACCATCACGCTCGTCTTGATTAACCTGGCACTTGCCGGCTGCACCCCGGCTTCGAAGGACAGCATTCTGCCTCTGGATGGACCTTCGATGCAGGAAATCTACGCTGGCCACATCGAAGGGATGAGCGAACCTGGTCCGCAATACGTGCGCGGCAAACCCCGCCGCCGTGAAGTACAAAACGGTGAGGCGAGCTTGCACGGCTATACCCGGATGGCTGCCAACGAGATCGAGGCCCTGTTCGACCGCCTGCCCAATCCAATCCTGGTGATGTATGTCTATCCGCACCTGTCCAGTGTGACGGGCGCACCGGTGCCCGGATATGCCACCACATTCCCGATGTACGAACGGGTGGAATACGCACTGCCCGGTGAAGTCCAGAGCCGTTCGGCGAAGCCGGCGCATTGAACGGGTGAACATGAAGTCCTCGCCTGCTGGGAAAAATGAGAATTTGAGGAGGCCACTGACCATGAAAGAGGTCAGGCAACACTACAAGCGCCCGCCCTCATTCACCGATTTTCTCCCCTGGGTGGAATACCATGCACCGAGCCGAACCTTCTGGCTTGAGGACGGCATTAGTGTGGGGGCCTTGTTCGAGCTGACCCCGGCTGGCACCGAAGCACGAACGATAGATTTCATGCGTGAGCTTCGCGATGCAGTGCAGACTGTGCTGACCGATGCCATCCCCGAGGAGGACGCTGCGCCGTGGATCCTGCAGGTCTACATGCAGGATGAGCCGAGCCTGGGTGAATTTGTAAGGTCATTAACCGAATATGCGGTGCCTGGTGTCCGGGAGAGTGTCTATTCCCTGCACTTCCGGAAGACCCTTTCGGAACACCTCGCCCGCATCACCCAAGAAGGCGGCTACTTCGAGGATACCGCCGTGACTGGCGGGCGATGGCGGGGACAGGTTCGCCGCGTTCGCGCCACCCTGTACCGGCGCCTTAAGGCCGGTGCTCGCACACCGAGCGCCGCCGAAGCCGAGGAATCTCTGAACGAGGTGGCCACCAGGTGGTCTGCTGCACTTGCCACCGCTGGCATCCATGCAAGACGCTGCGAGGGGAACGATTTATATGAGTGGCTTCTTCGCTGGTTCAACCCGAACCCCGAGTGCACCGGTGGTGATCTCGACCGCCTCATGGAGCTGGCCCCATACCCGGGCGATAGCGAGTTGCCGTTTGGGCACGATCTTGCCGAGCGCCTGGTGCTGTCGATGCCTCGCTCTGACCCAGGGATCTGGTGGTTCGACGATCTGGCACACACCGTGGTCAGCATCCAGGGGCTTCGTCATACTCCCGAAATCGGGCACATGAGTGCCGAGCGACGATCTGGTGACCACGTCTTTGCCCTGTTCGACCGCCTGCCCGAGCACACCGTAATGGCGCTCACCCTGGTGATTCGGGCACAGGATCGGGTACGCGATCATATTGCACGCGTGCGCCGGGCTGCAGTCGGTGATTCTGCCGAGGCTACCTTGACCCGCGAAGATTCGACAAGCGTTGAACACGCTATGGCCAAGGGCAACAAGCTTTATCCGCTTTCCATTGCATTTTTTGTCAGGGGTGATGATCTGAAAGGTCTGCGTGCAAACATCAACCGCCTCAATGCACAGCTGTTGCCGAACGGCCTGCAGCCGATTGCCCGGGAAGCAGACCTGCTGGCCCAGGACGCCTACCTGCGCAACCTGCCGATGGCCTACAACGAATCCCTGGACAAGACCCGCAAGCGCTCGCGCCTGATGTTCTCCTCGCATGCCGCGAACCTGCTGCCGGTGTACGGGCGCTCGCGGGGCACCGGCCACCCGGGCCTCGTGTTCTTCAACCGCGGCGCAGAACCGCTGGCCTTCGACCCGCTGCACCCGGATGATCGCAAGAAGAACGCGCACATGCTGATCCTCGGTCCGACCGGGGCCGGCAAGTCGGCGCTGCTGGTGTATCTTTTGCAGCAGATGACGGCCATGTACCGTCCGCGCATCTTCATCATCGAGGCGGGCGGCTCATTCGCCTTGCTAGGGCAGTATTTTGAGGCGAACGATCTCTCAGTGCATGCCGTGACCCTTAATCCCGACCAAGATGTCAGCCTGCCGCCCTTCGCCGATGCGCTTCGCGTGATCAAGCCGGATCCTGCCCCCGACCCAATGCCTTCAGGCAGCGATGCTGCGGGCGATGCGATCTCTGGTCGCGATGTGCTCGGCGAGATGGAAATTGCTGCACGCGTGATGATCACCGGCGGCGATGCGAACGAGGATGCGCGCATGAGCCGCGCCGACCGCCTTTTGATCCGAAACGCGATCCTGCGTGCTGCACAGACTGTACAAGCAGCCGGGCGTGAGCAGGTCATCACCGAGGACGTGGTCGAGGCCCTGCATGTGATCGCGCGTGATCCTGACCTAGCGGAGGCGCGCCGGGCCCGCGCTAGCGAGATGGGCGATGGCATGGCACTCTTTTGCTCAGGGCTTGCCGGGCACTTCTTCAACCGCACCGGCACCGCCTGGCCTGAAGCCGACGTTACCGTGCTGGAGATGGGCATCCTCGCGCGCGAGGGCTACGAGGACCAACTGACCGTGGCCTACATCTCCATCATGAGCCACATCAACGACCTGGTGGAGCACCATCAGCACGACGAGCGTGCCACGCTGGTGGTTACCGACGAGGGGCATATCATCACCACCAATCCCTTGCTTGCGCGTTACGTGGTGAAGATCACCAAGATGTGGCGCAAGCTCGGTGCCTGGTTTTGGATCGCCACGCAAAACCTGGAGGACTTCCCGGATGCCAGCCGCAAGATGCTCAATATGATGGAGTGGTGGCTGTGCCTGGTGATGCCCAAGGAAGAGGTCGAGCAGATCGCACGTTTCAGGGAGCTGAGCGAGGTGCAGCGTAGCCTGCTCTTGTCGGCGCGCAAGGAGCCCGGCAAGTACGTCGAGGGGGTGGTGCTCTCCGACAAGCTCGAGGCGCTGTTTCGCAACGTGCCGCCACCGCTGACCCTGGCGCTTGCCATGACCGAGAAGCACGAGAAGGCCGAGCGCGCCGCGCTCATGCGCGAACACGGCTGCTCAGAGCTCGAGGCCGTGTACCAGATCGCAGAGCAGCTTTCCAAGACCCGCTAATATGGGGAATTATATAATCCCTTAAGCATTCATAGATGAATGATACGACTTCAAGACCCTGGTGAGATTCCACGGAAAAGGCCATGTCCGTAGATCCCGGACACCCAGGAAAACGCGGGTCATGCCATCATGTAGGGTCCACCGAAGAAGAAGTGGGACTATCTGAAAAGTAGCAAGTAGCCGATCTGACCATCTACCTTTGCATCCCTTGGAAAGGGAGTACAGCTGTTTGGATATCGTAGGATGGCTCCTGATCCTAGAGGTACTCACCTTGTGGATAGCATGATCCCAGCTATAGGCAATCCCGGCCTTGCGGCCTATTGGAGGATTGGGAGAAGGGCCCTGCTTGGGTACGCTCATAGCGGTATCTATTCGAAGAATATCTAATATTCTCCTTGAAAACGACATATATATCATATAATATTCTATTAGGTGACATAAATGACATATAGCATTAAATCTCAACGTGCTCAAAGAGCGCTGGATCAGATGGCTCAGAATCTGAAGACCGCGCGACTCAAGCGCAGAATTGCCGTCAAGGACTTTGCAGATCGCGTCGGCGTGTCGACCCGCACCATCATACGTCTTGAAAAAGGTGATGAAGGTGTACGGATTGGGACCCTGGCGATGGCATGCCTGGTTCTCGGAGAGATTGAACACGTCAGCAATTTGCTGGATCCGGCCTCGGACGATACGGCATTGCTGCTGGAGCGTAGCCAGTTGCCAAAGCGAATTGCAGCAAAGCGGAGCAAGACACCCAGTCAACCCAAGCCTGAAGAGCAGATCGATTCAGGGGGGTACAGGCTGGACGAAGACGGAGTCGGCTTCTGATGCCCGAAGCCGTGGTTGCCCTTGGCCAGGCAAAGCGAGTTGTCGGTCGATTGCGATTTGAGAGTGATGGCCAGCGCCAGCATTCCCAGTTCGAGTATGACCCTGCATGGCTGCAGGCAGACGACAGGTTCCAGCTTGCACCCGGCTTGCCTCTGCAGGCAGGAGGTTTTTATGCATCTGGCCGGGAGGACCGTCGAAACGCCTTGCATGTCGCTTTTCAGGATGCGGCCCCCGATTCCTGGGGCCGGGCCCTAATGACCCGCGCGCTCGGTGGAGGTCTTAGCGAGTTTGATTACCTGACCCGGTCCGACGACCATACCCGCCAGGGCGCCTTGCGTTTTCTTGACGATGATATGCAACCGCTGTCCGGTCTATCGCCGCCGGTACCACGACTGGTCGATCTTGAGAGACTGAGGGCCCTGGCTCACCAGTTCGAGCACGATCCGGGCGGCGCAGAGGAAGCTGTACTGGATCTTGCGGGTGTGGCGGGTTCTCTTGGCGGCGCCCGGCCAAAAGCGAGTGTTTCCGGTGAGGGCCAGCTGTGGATTGCGAAGTTCACGTCGCGCGACGACCGTCGTGCCGTGGAACGTGCCGAGATTGCCACCTTGAGGCTTGCCGCAAGGTGCGGGCTGCGCGTTCCTGAAGCCCGCCTTGAACTTGTAAACAGTGACAGTCCAGTCGCGCTGATCCAGCGCTTCGACCGCAGGGGGGAAGAGCGCATTCCCTACATGTCAGCAAAAGCCGGGCTCGACTGGGAAGGCACCGAAGGACGGTACTACACGGAGATTGCAGATGTCATTCGTCAAATCTCCAGCCGGCCACGTGATGATCTTCATGAACTCTGGAACCGAATGATCTTTACGATCCTCGTGTCAAATACCGATGATCACTTGAAGAATCATGGATTCATCTATGTCGGCAGGGACCGGTGGCGGCTCTCGCCCGCGTTTGATATTAATCCTGCACCCTTGCGCCAGCACATCCTGCAAACTGGCATCCTGGAGCGTGAGCCATTTGAAGCTTCTCTTCCGCTCGCACTCTATGCAGCCAGATTCTTCGACATCGAGGAGGAGGATGCGAAAATGATGGCATCCAGAATGGCAACCATCGTGAGTGAATCCTGGCAAAGCACGCTTCGGGAAGAAGGCGCCCCTGCCGATGAGATCAATACCTTTGCAGCTGCGTTCGAGCACGATGCGATGGAGCAGGCCCTTAGCCTAATGTAGAGGGATTTCCGCCAGCGCGCACTTTCGCAAACCCGCCGCCTGCACATTGTCACATCTTGCAGTCTCATCATTTCGGCACACCCAGTTGATCCGGTATTGCAAAACCCTGCAGATGCCTGAATGGATTTTCTCTAGTTAAGACAGTGCCTAACCGTCACGATGGCGTATCTCATGGTTGAGAGTACGCAATGGTTTCATACATCCCATCCCCGCGTTTCGGGATTATGATTTCAGGAACACTGATGTGGATCCTGTTTTCTGCCCCTGCATTTGCAGGCATGCCGCAAGCGAACCCGCCCACGGTGATCGAATGCTTCACTGGCGCCCGGTATCCTATGCATGGCCTTCCTGTCACTGTGCCGCAGCACCACCCGCTGCCCTTGAAGATTACGGTCTATGCAGTGGATGCCCTCGAGATCAACGAAAGGGCGCTCTCATTCAAGCTCTCGCACGACCCCAAGCAGTCGAGCCGAATGGCATTGGCGCGCATCAAGCACTTGGACGCACAGGCTAGAGCCGGCATGCGCTCGACGGCACAGGGGCTATTGAAAGCCCGGCAGCACGGAATCGATCGCATTCCTGCCATCGTGTTTGACGGTGTTGCAGTCGTTTACGGTGTCAGCGATTTACGCATCGCCCTTGAGCACTACCAGAGCTGGAGGGCAGGGCGGTGACTGTGATTCGCACGCTCATCCCGGCAATCATTCTTCTTGTGGCAGGAGGATTGCCGTCCATCGCCGTTCCGTCCACAACGACCTCGCAGATCATAAGCCGAACAGTGTCGGCGGTGCCGTCTTGCATGCAGTGGAGAATCACCGGAATGTGCTATTGGCTGCGCTGTTCGTGGAACGGCTGTCGGGTGAGAAGCTCGCTCAAGATCGGCCACTATAATCCGGATCTGGTAGTTGCGGTCTATAACGAACTCGGCGCCAACCCCTGGGTGGAAGCCCGCACGATTCTGGGGCCGATCCAGCGCGCCGCAGCCAACGGTTTGCTGGGCTCTTTGTTCTCGTTGCCGGCCGGCAGTGCCGGCAACCGCACCGAAGGTCGCCGCCTCGGCCATACGAACCTGATATTTCGCGAGGCCGATGCGATCGGCCACCCTTTGGATACTCTTTCGGACCTGGTCGCTGATGCGGATTTGTTGTGTCCCTCACAGGCGAGCACCCTAGTTCCCTATTTCCAGTCTGCACTTGATGCTGTGTCCTGGCGCTCGGAAATTCCTGAAGCCATCTATCCAGCGAGCCTGATCCCGGGATTGCGTGAGATCAGTCGATCACCGCTGCAAACCTGGGGTTCGGTCCATCCCCGTACTGGCTGGGTCACGCAGACGGATGAGGCCAAGGCCGCCGCCGTGATTGCGCAGCGCGCCACCGACATCGTCACGCGCACTGCACAGCCCCATGTCTACGTGCCACTGCAGGGGGCATCCGGCTCCGGGCGCTGGCCACCTGGGCCCTTGCTGGAGGTCGACCGCACCACCGGTGTCTGGCAGAGGCTGCATCCTGATCCCGAGTCAAGTTGTGATGTTTTCGGCACCGATGATCTCACAAGTCCTGCAGGTTGGGGCGCAGGCAAGATCGATGATGGCGGAGATTATGTCTGGAACCTGTGGCGCCCCTACGAGTGTTGCCGGCGCCGAGGACAGTGGTTTTTGTATGACATCGAGTGGATCAGCTACCCGCCATGAATGGGTATTCCCAAAGCGCCAGCCACAACCTGCGTGTCTTTTTGTTGCTGGCTGGATTACTGGTATCGAATCCCGTCCAGACGGTCGTCAAGGGCCCAACCGAAGACAGTTTCTGGTATTACGAGATCGGTGGCGCGCAACCCGTGTCGGCACCGGCCAACCCTTCGGTGGTCTCAGTCACGCTTGGCGGGTCGGCGCAGCTCAGTGCTGGCTACAGCTGTGGCAAGTTCAACCCGGTAACCGCTGTGACCAACACGCTCAATGAAATTGGCGCAGGCACAGAGCGGATGATGGAGGCCATGACGGCCGCCGCCACCGCCGCCATTGCCGCGCTGCCGGCCCTGATCCTGCAGCGCGCCAATCCCGGGCTGTACGACCTATTCCAGAATGCCCTGATCAAGGCCGAGGAGACTCTTTCGCTTGCCACCAAATCCTGTGAGCAGATGGAGGCCGAGATTGCCCAGGGAGGTAATCCCTATGCAGATCTCATCGTACTGTCCAAGGGCAATGACTGGAAACGAGAGATGGGCGTCGGGGGGAACGATGCAGTCAGTGCCAAGCAGGCGGTTGAAGCCGCCAACGGCGACAACGGCGTTCCGTGGATCGGCGGCATGGCCGGCGGTACAGCGCAACCGGTGCTGGAGTTCACCGGAGATGTCGTCCGCGCCGGGTACAACATCAACCTGAACCGCCCGGTTACGGCCACCGGCCCCGTGGGTGCAGTTCCCGGATCTCGACTGGCACAAATCTGGTCCACCCCTGCAGAGGCTAGAAACTGGGTGGTGGACGTAGTCGGGGAGAACATCGTCACCACCTGCGACACCTGTCGCAAGGACAGCATTCCCGGAACCGGACTGCTGCCGAACCTTAACCAGGAAGCCACGGCAGTGAGCGTGGAGATCCAGCGCCTCGTCAATGGGGCCACTCCACTGACCCGGGCCAACCTGGATACGATCGCAGCCCCAGGTGTGGCCATCACCCGCCAAGTCATTGAGGCGATTCGAGAGATGCCGGCCTCGGAACAGTCTTTGATCATGGGTCGGCTGGTTTCTGAAATCAGCACCGCCCGCACTGTCGAGAAGGCCCTGCTGGCACGCCGCCTGTTGCTCAGCGGGCGCCAGGTACCGGAGGTCTATGCCACCGAAGTGGCACGTGAGCATGCCGACATCTCCATTGCCGAACTCGACCGGGAGATCGAGAGCCTGCTCTTCGAGACGCGGGTGCGCCGCGAGATCGTCTCCGAAACCCTGGTCACGCTTCTTGAGCGTGCCGCGGCACGACGCCAGGCCTCGTTGCATAGGCCAACGGCACCTCCGGTCGATCCACGTCCGATGCAAGATGGCCGTGTCCCGTAGCGCATTTTTGTGCCGCCACCGCTGGTCGCTGCTGTTTTCGATACTGGGGGTGGTCCTGACGCTGATCGCTGGGGTCGTGTTGTGGCAGGTTGCCGAACGGTACTCGGTTGCGGCCATACAGGCCCGTATCGATGCCCTCAAGCCTGTGATCACCGGAATGCGGATTTCCCTGATTGCCCTGATTTCGGTGGGCTGGCCTGTAGCGGTCAACACCGTGCATCGCTTGGGATGGGTGGGTGAGGCGGATGCCGGGGTGCTGCATGGGCAGCGCTGGCGGGTTGTCACCTGGCTGGCGGTGATCGAGGCGGTGCTGGGACAGAATCTATTCGGCCAGGTCCGGGCGGCTCTGGGGTGAGGGCAGAAGAGTGGCCGTCGACAGTTATCTTGAGCTTTTCACCACCCTGTTTGGCTGGACCTTCTACGGCATCCTGTGGGACGTGCTGTTGGGTACCGGGATCGTGTTCTTGCCGTTTCTGGGGATCCTGATCGATCACTGGCGCGAACCCGCCGAAGGCGGGGAGTTTGGCACCGTCACCGGACTCTCCCTGCGCCGTTTGGAACTGGAACTTTTCATGGCCCTGCTGGTGGTCGTGCTGGCCGGCCAGCCCGCGACCCTGACACCACTCGATGTCACAACACTGAGCTATACCCCACCGCCAACATTGATTAATCCGACGCCCGCAACGGCAACCGTCAACAGCCCGCAGAGCACTTACGGATCTACCGGATTCACGGGCTCACTCGCGACCGTGAACATCCCTGCATGGTGGTATGCCGTACTTTCCATGATTTCCGGATTCAATCACGCGGTGGTCGAGGGTCTGCCAAGTGTGTCGGACATGCGCACCTATGAACAGCAGGCACGGCTGGCCACTATCGCAGATCCCCGACTGCGCCAGGAGGCAAGTGATTTTTTCAGCCAGTGCTATATCCCGGCCCGCTCAAAATATCAGGCTGAGCTACCCGCAACGGCTGCGGTCAACGCCCTGCTCGTCACCTACGGTACGGATGACCCTGACTGGATGGGCTCACACGTCTATCGCAATACGGCCGGCTACTACGATATGCTTCGCGCGACTTCGCCGATTGCCGGGTGGGCGTACATTGCTGCCCGAGATACCGAATATGACCCGGCCACACCCCCTCCTTGGGGCAGGCCGCATTGCAAGTCATGGTGGGAAGACAGCTCGATCGGCCTGCGTGCCAAGCTGCTCCGTGAGGCCGATCTCACCTCTGCCGGCTTTTCCGGTCTCGTGGTGACGATCGCCCCAGGCCTTGGAACCGAAAAGCAAAATGATGCGGTGGCGAGGACAGTGCTGACGAATTCACCACCGTCCTGGTCCAGTAATGACCTGCTGGCCCACAACGCTGCAGGGAGCGGGGTGCTGAACAGTGCGGGAAACGTTCTTAAGGGAGGGCTGGCCGCAGGCGGCATCCTGGCTTCCTCGGTCTTTTTCTCCATTACCATGACGGCAATCCTACAGGCCCTTCCCATGGTACAGGCGGTTCTGCTGCTCGGAATCTATGCTTTGCTGCCGATGGTCGTGGTGTTATCACGCTACTCGCTGCCCATGATGGTGACAGGGGCCATGGCCATATTCACCATCAAGTTCTGGAGCGTGCTCTGGTATCTTGCAATGTGGGTGGATCAGAATCTCATCCGTTCCATGTATCCGGACGTGAATGTCTTTTTGCAGATCTTCGCCAATCCGGGCGAGCATGAACTCAAGCGCATGTTACTCAACATGATCACGACCAGTCTGTACCTCGGCCTGCCGCTGCTGTGGAGTGCCATGATGGCCTGGGCTGGCATGAAGACTGGTCATTCTATTGCCGCAGCCACTGCGCCCTTGTCCAGTCCCGCCGCTGACGCGGGCCGATACGGGGGCAGTTTCGGGAAAACGGTGCTGCGCAAACCGTAAAGGCAGCGAAGGTTTACAAAGCCAGCGTTTTTCCTGATTGTCTGCATTTCAGATTTAAGAAATCCGTGGCAGGCTCACTCAAGCCCATTCCATTACCTACCGGGTGCAGCCCTCTATGAACCCTGGATTGAAACCGCTACCCAGATTGGCGGCCGGATACTGCCGTATTCCATGCTTGACCTGAAGTTCATGATATCGGGGCACTGGATCTCATTCTGCGGTGCATGGAAAACGAGACAAAAGTGGCCATCGACAGCGCCAGAGAAAGCGTACCCGTTATGGTATTGACTTGTAATAAGGCCGATCAGGGTGGTGTAGCGTCACAAACAGAGGTGTACTCATCCCGATGGTTTTGGACCCGCTGGCCACTGGAAAACAGGCGATGCTCATCCTCGTTGAACCCTGAAGACGCAAAGTCATGCACCACAGCAATCTTGCTCCTGAGCGCATGGTGTTGATTTACCGGTCTGTAGTTGTGATTTTCTCCCTTTGCTACCGAATTGCTGAGCATCAACGAAATATCAACAAGAAATAGCCACAATATTCACGCAATATTCATGAAATTTTAGGTAGCGTACGCACCTCATTTTGCCATCTCTTTAGACACACAAGGAAGGCTAAGAAAGGCTGTGGAGTACGCCCCCCCCCCCCCCCCCCCCCCTCCCCCCAATCCGGACAATTCCAGATCAGGTGTGCATGCAAACCGGAACGGAGAATCCGGTTCAATACCTCGCCGTGGTGCAACCGCCGCCTTATCCCACCAAGGACAGCTGACGAGCAAAACTTGGACTCAACACGATTTCAATGGGCAGCACTTTTCCTCTGGCTGCTGGTGTTCCTTCTTCCCCTCAGTGTGCATGCAGAGGACGACATGGAGGAAGAAACTCCTCCACCTCCGGTGAATTCGGCGGCTACAGGCATACCGTTCATAATTGGCTCAATGCAGGTGGGTGGCGTCGTATACGTGTGGAACCAGTTTAAAGACGCTAACAACGTCACGGAGGCCAATCCGGAGGGAAGAATCGCCTACACCAATAGCGAAGGTGTTGAGCTGGATTCCACCGTGATTACCTACGAATGGTCCCGGGAGGATCCGGACGGCAGCAACAAGGTCGTTATTTCAGGGGCCACAACCTACAAGTACACCCTGACCTCAGCTGACTTGGGCAAGAAACTCAGGGTGAAACTCACGTTCACAGATATGGACATGTTTGATGAGGAGCTCGAAGCCACCAATGCGTTCCCCTATGACAGGACCAGGGGCAAGTTGCCGAGCAGTTATGCTGTTGTCCACCCTGCTACCATTACCGGGTCGCCCGCGTGCGATGAGCCTACGCTCACCGGCAGGAAGGTCATTTACGAGTCCACGGTGAATGTCGCGTTTTCCCAGAGTTACAGCCAGAATTTTCAAGGCTACCGTCGGTATGGAGAGCAGTTTGAAGCTATAACGTATATCACCGGCTCGATGGGTTCGCCAACCTTTTTTATGCTCAACGGCAACAGGTACGACATTGTTGGGCTGGCGGTACACACCAGCAATATTGTAGACGGGACTCTGAGATTCTGGATGAGCAAGCAAGGAGCCGCAGATGGTGAACACGTGTTTTCCGAGGATGAAGAGGCAGACCTTCAGATACACGTCTGCGACGATACGTTTGCTTTCAGCGATACTTCCAGAACCCCGGACAGCGTAAGAGGCTTTATCCCAAACAACGACTTCAAATTCGATAACATCGGACTCAGGTGGACTGATACGCCCACACGCACCATCCGCCTCAGCGTCTCTGCCCCGACCGTGGAGACAGCGGAAGTGGACGATACCACCGTCACGCTGACGTTTACCGAGGATCTTGACGATACCAGCGTGCCGCCAGCCAGTGCTTTCTCGGCAAATATCAATCTTATCCAGGTGGAGCCTACCAATGTCGCAATCAGCGGCAAGGTGGTCACCCTGACCCTGCCGCAGTCCGTGGCCGGGAACGACAGGGTGTCGTTGAGCTATACTGCGCCCGCCTCCAACGCGATCCAGAACATGGGGGGCGTCGAGGCTGACAGCTTCACGGATCAAACAGTCACTGCCACCACGTCCAACAACAGGCCCGAGGCTGCGAATGGAAGTGTGACCGTGGCCGAGGACGGAACCCACACGTTTACTGCGGCTGACTTCAACTTCAACGACCCCGACTCGGATCCCCTGGCCTCGGTGACGCTCGTGAGAGTGCCGTCCACGGGCAGCCTGACGTTTGACGGCAACCCTGCTGCTGTAGACGATATCCTGACCGCGCAGAACCTGACAGCCAACCAGCTCGTCTACACTCCTGTGGCCAATGAACACGGGGACGACTATGCCAGCCTTGCTTTCGAAGTAAGTGATGGTACGTATGCGAGCCTGAACAACTACACCATCACCATCAACGTCAGTTCTGTGCCGGACCCGGCCACGGGCGCTCCGGTGATCATGGGCGAGCTTGCACGGGTGGGGCAGACGGTCACGGTAGACACCAGCAGCATCGCGGATGGGGATGGCCTGCCCGACACGTTCCAGTACCAGTGGCATCGCATTGACGGCGAGGATCCGCCGAACGAGACTCCGATCATGGATGCCGACACCAGCGAGTACACGCTCACGGCAGACGACATCGGGGCCCGCCTCAAGGTGGAGGTACGCTTCACCGACTTGGAGATGGGATCAGAGGGCCTGACCAGCGCGTTGTGGCCGGAGGAAGGCGTCATCGCTCCCCTGCCACGACGCAGGGCACCTGTAGAACCCGAAGAGGAAGAGGCTGTACCACTGACGGTCAATATCGACAGGGGCGTCTCAGAAGGCACGGAGCCGTTCACGATCACGATTACCTTCTCAGCCCCGGTGTTCGGCTTCAGCCTGCAGGACATCGTGGCTGAGCATGCCGAGTTGTCGGACTTCATGGGTGAAGACGGAGGCACGATGTACACCGCCGTAGTCACGCCAACGGGCGAAGGCCTGGTGATGATCAGCGTGGCTGCCGGTGTAGTCCAAGACGAGCATGGCAACGACAACGAGGGATCAGAAGAGGAATCCATGTACACGCCACCTCCGCCTCCGCCGCCTGCCCCGGAGCTGGAGCTGCCGGAAGACGGCTCAACGGCACTGATGGTCACGTGGCAGGCGCTGCCAGCCGAGTATTGTTCCGGCTGTCCGCCCATTGCGCGCTACGAGCTGCAGTACCAGCAGGGTTCAGGCCCGGACTGGGTGGATGTGTCGGTAACGGTATCCGGGACCGGGGACACCCGGTTTGCCACCATCCCCCTGCCGGACCTGGCGCACGACTACCGGGTACGAATACGTGCGGTAAATGCCGACGGGATGGCCGGTGAATGGTCGGTGATCGGTGAGTGGGAGATGCCGGACGAGTTCCTGCCCATGAAGGATCGCTCCATGAAGGCGTGGCACGCGCACTTCGGGCGTGCCGTAGGCACACAGGTGCTTAATGCCGTTTCCGACCGCCTGTCGGGCGATAAGGGGCCTTTCCTGAAGGTTGCGGGCATGACGCTGGACGAAAACACGGACATTGATGCGGAAGAGACGGTCCAGCAGTGGATCACGGATATCGAGGAGGGCAGGGGCTTGCCGGGCCTGCCCGCCCTGCCCAGGCTTGACACTGCGCTGAAGAACAGCGCTTTCAGCCTCAGGCACCGCAGCTGGGGCGCATACGGGCACGTGGCACATGACACGTTCGAGGGCAGCACCCTCAACGTGGACATCGATGGCGACGTGACCACGGGCATGCTGGGCATGGACTGGACCCGGGGGGCGTGGACGCACGGCGTGCTGTTCTCACGCTCGGAGGGTGACGGCGATTACAGGGGAGACAGTATTGGACGCATCGAGAGCGAGGTGGTCGGGGCATGGCCCTACGGGCGTTACCAGGTCACAGAGCGCTTTTCGCTGTGGGGCGTTGCAGGCTACGGACAGGGTGAGCTCAAGTACACGCCCGAGGACGAGGACACAATCAGGACCGACATGGACGTGCTGATGGGGGCACTGGGTGCGCGTGGCATTGCACTCGAGGCTCCCGAGGACGGCGGGTTGCAGTTGGCTATCACCTCGGATGCCATGACCGTGCGCTCAAGCTCCGAGGCAGTGGCCGGGCTGGTCTCAAGCAGCGCCGACACCGTGCGCTTCAGGCTGGGGCTTGAGGGTACCTGGCAGGGCCTTGAGGGCTGGACCCCCGGCATCGAGGTCGGCATCCGTCATGACGACGGCGATGCGGAGCACGGTTACGGGGTCGACATCGGCACGAGCCTCGTTTTTGCGGATCCAGAAGGCACTTTGTCGGGCGAGGTGCGGGCCCGCGGCCTGCTCACCCACGAAGACGGTGGTTTTGAGCAGTTTGGCATCAGTGGCTCGCTCAACTGGGATCCGAAGCCCTCATCGCAGCGTGGACCCTCCCTCACGCTGCAGCAAAGCATGGGGGCTCCGGCTTCTGGGGGCATGACCGCGCTGCTGGAGCAAAAGACGATGACGGGACTGCCGCAGCAAGAGGGGGACGTGCACCTGCAGTTGAAGGCCGGCTACGGCTTCGCGGTTGTGAAGAACCGGTATACCCTCGTGCCGGAGGTGAGCATTGGCCAAGGGCCCGGCCAGCAGGATTACCAGCTTGGTCTGCGTATGGATATGATCTCCCGCAAGCTGGGCGGCTTTGAGGTGGACTTGCGAACCCAGAGGCTTGAGCACGACCAGGGAGCCCCTGAACACAGCATTGGGCTGAAGGTAGCAGTAAGGTACTAGCCCTAAAATGCTGAAGGGAATCACTCTCCTGCTTTTGGCGCTCGTGTTCGCATTGTGCGCCAGCCAGGCACACGCAGAAGCCGTGTGCAGCGAAACCCCCGATACCGATGACCGGATCTTGTGCCCCGAGGACTCCGACTCAAGCACGGACATCGACCTCACCGTGCGCGGCGTCACGATCACATCGCCCACTGCCGGGGAGCCGGCCATCGACCTGAGACACAGCGGCACCGGGGACATCAACTTCGACCTGCTGCAGGACACAACGGACCCCCTCAACCGGGTGGGAAACTCGATCACCTCCGGGGCGGCACACGGGCTGGAAGCTTTTCACCGGGGGCCGAGCGGGGACATCAACATCCGCCTCGATGAGACCGACATTATGGCGACCGGTGGCAACGGCATCTATATCGAGCGCCAGGACGCAACCAGCGTACCCGGTGTGCCGACCGGGGATATCTACCTGGAGCTCACGGACACCGACATCGTGGCCACGGGGGACGCGCTTTCTCACGGAATCCGTGTGGACCAGTACGCCAACGGCCTGCTCGAACTTGATTTCACGAACGGCAGCATTCACACCTCGGGCGGCGACGCCTCCAACGGCATACGTCTTCTGCACACCAATGTCGGCGATATCGACCTTACGCTCCTGAACTACACCGTCACGACGAATGACGGGCACGTTTGGCAGGGCCCCATATACGCCCGCCACCAGGTGGTCACCAGCAACGGCAGCATCGGCAACGGCAACATCAACATCAGCCTTCGCAACGCCACCCTCCGCTCGCTGAGCACAGACCAGCATAGCGACGGCTTTCCGATCACCTATTCTCACGGCATCTTTGCTGAAAACGAGGGACCCGGGGATATCGACATCTCCGTGCAGGGAAGCACCATCGACACCCGGGGCCCGCACTCCTACGGCATCTTCGCCAGGCTGATGAAGGAGGACCACGGGGGGCTGCTCAGGATCAGGACGGGGGACGGCAGCCGCATCGTCACGAACGGGACCGGTGCGCGTGGCATATGGGCCATCAACAAGGGCGTGCAGTCGGGGAGCACCATCGACGTCACGGTGGGCGGGCCCATCGAGACGCACGGGGCGAGTGCGCGCGGCGTACAGATCGGCACCCTGAATGACAGCAACGAGCCCATCGACGTGGCCCCCCTCGATGCCGACGGCTACCGCCAGCAGACCGTGCGGGTGAACGGGGCAATCACGAGTGTAGGCGAGGGTATCTACATGGCAGGCGGCGGGCGCGTGATCTTCGGGCCGGGTGCCCGGATGAACACGGGCTCCAACATCGCCGTCCTCGCCACCGGCACGATCACGGGACCCCCGATCGTCCTGCCCAAGCTGCGGGTGGACTTCGACCTGGAAGGCATGCAGAAGATCAGGTACACGCTGGGCGGCGACAACTGGATCATCAACGATGGCGGCACCACGGATATCTTCGTCAACGGCACCGAGCTGCACAACGGCACGACGGGAGCCACCGGCAATACCGCCGTTAACGGCGTATGGGACGTCACGCTGCGTGATGACGGCCTGACCGTCACGGACCGCACGACGGACACGTGGACGTTCAGCGAACGATCCACTTCCACGATCACGGACCGGGACTTTGGTGCAGAGGACTTTACGGAGGCCCGGGTGCGCTGTCCCGCAGGACAGATCGGCGAATACCCCGACTGCATGGACCCGCCGATTGAGGAGGAAGAGGAAGAGCTTGTAGAAGACTCTGTAGAAGACTCTGTAGAAGACTCTGTAGAAGACTCTGTAGAAGACTCTGTAGAAGACTCTGTAGAAGAGACCATAGAAGAGCCCATAGAAGAGCCCGTGATCTCCCCTGAACAGCCTCAGCCGGTGCAGCCCCCACCGGTGCAGTCTCAGCCAGTACGACCCCCGCAACAACCTATGCCCGTGAATCCAGCCAACCCCGTCGTGTCGGAACCCGATTCGGAAGAGGAGATGATGGATCCTGAGCCCGTAGAGCCCGATCCTGAGCCCGTAGAGCCCGATCCTGAACCCGAACCCGAATCGATGCCCGCAGAACCCCCGGTCACCGAAGACGATGCATCTCCCCCGGTCTTCGTGGAGCACTACGGCCCGCGTGCGGCGTTGTACGAGGCGTTGCCCGATTTCATGCTGCGCATGCAGCAGTGGCAGCCGGTTGATGGGGATGCACCCACCTGGGTGCGGGTAGAGGGCAACACGGGCGAGTACCGCTTCAGGCGTTCTACCGTCGGCACGCACTACGATGCGGAGCGGATGGTGCTGGAAGCCGGGGTGCGCGAAGCGCTTTCCGACATGCTCACCCTGCAGGTCTCCATACATCATCGCGTTGGCAAGGCGGACGTGTCCTCGCCTACTTTGGGCGGGGAGTTGCGTGCACGCGGCACGGGCATTGCGCTGGGATTCGACCTTGCACTTGAGCACTGGTACGCCCTGGGGCATGCCACTGTCACCGAGTACGACATCCACGTGGACTCCGACAAGCGAGGCCGTCTCAAGTCTGATGCAGAGAGCCTTGGCCACACCCTGCGCCTGGAGTCCGGGCACCGTGGCAAGCGCTGGTCCCCGCGTGCGTGGCTTGCACACCGCCAGGTGTCGATTGACAGTTTCACGGACGCGGTAGGTGCACAGGCCTCGTTCTCCACGGAACGGCGCTGGGATGCAGGACTTGGCCTTCGCAGGCACGGCAGGGACTGGCATGCACAGGTCGACGTCGAGCACGGCCTGAACAGCTCGCATACATACACGGACGTGTCGGGAGAGCCCCTGGGCACCTCGGGGGCGAGTACGCAAACCCATGCAGGCCTCGGCAGGACATTCAATCTTGGGCCGTTGGCGCTTGAGACCAGCCTTGGGGTGCGCGAGGCCTTGGGAACCGGTTCTACGGAGTATTCAGGGAGCCTCAGCGTTCGAATGCACTAGTCATGCAGTTTCTTGTCCAAGTAAAGGTTGTCATCCTGCTTCTTTTGTTAGTGCTTCACACGGGCACTGCGCAGTCTGCAGATGTGTGCTCCAACACGCCCGGTGAAGGCGACAGGGTTGTGTGCGAGGAAGACGCTGACTCAACCGACGATATCGAAATCTACATAGAAGGGATCGATATCACGACATCAGAGAATTCGCATGACGGCATCGAGATCAATCATCACGGCATGGGCAAGATTGATATCGGGCTGGCCCCGTTGATAGACGAAGAAGGCAATTTTACCGTAAGCAACATTACCACCACGGGCTATACAACCAATGCCATCGTTGTGAACCACTTTGGCCAAGGCGAGATTTACATATCCACCGTGCTTGGCACGCTCACGGCCAGTGGCGGCAACGGCGGGGGAATTGTAGCGACCCACAGGGGGAGCAGTGGCGGGATCAGGACCGAGTCCTCTTCGGATATCAATATTTCTGACCCTACCCCGGGGTGGGGCATAAGCTCGATCATAGGAACGGTATTCAACAATTCAGGACACCTGGCGGAACGGGCTCCCGCGGATATTGATATTGACTACAGCGTTGGCACGCTCACGACCACGGGCAGTTCCTTTACGGGGATTGACGCACACCACCACCATGCAGGCAACATAAACATTGATGTCTTTGGCGGTGCAACGGTCGCCACAAACAGTCACCAGGCCCACGGCATACATACAACTTTTGGGGGCACAAAAGACGAAGACGGCAACATAAACATCAATATCCGGGGTCGCTCTACTGTTAGCACTCGGGGTATAGCCGCATTTCCGGTCTACGCAACGACCTTCAACAGGGGGGATATAGACGTCGTTGTCGACGATTCCACCCTAACGTCCAACAGCAGGACCACAAGCCGAGGCCAAAGAAATAACCTTTTTTCTGTTTGCTATCGGCGCCTTTCATCGTGGCACCGGCGACATCAACGTCGATGTGCGTGAGGGCTCTTTGGTGAAAACCAGGGGGAGGAATGGGCTCGCCCACGCTGTTTTTGTACGCGCAGGAGACACTACAGCTCCCACCCCGCACCCTGCCAGCTTCGTTGCAAGCGGCAACGTCCACGTGCAGGTGAGCGGCAAGGTTTTGGCGGAGGGCAACAGCAATGGCATCCATGCAGAACATAGATCAGGACGCGGGGCGCTTCGGGTAGATGTACACGAAGGTGGCGAGGTCGAAGCAGGACATAGTGGCACCCCTGCAGTTCGGCTTGGTAACGGTTCCTGGATCAGCTGAAGCTGGTGACGACGGTTACCGGAAGCAGGAATTCCATTTGGACGGTACCCTGACCGGGGGTCGAGGTGTTCAGTTGGATGGCGGCGGAAAGGTATTCATCGGGCCCACGGCCATCATCAACCCGGCAGGCCAATATGCGATCAGATCCACCAACAGCGGCAAGCTGCTGATTGACATGACGCTTGAGGGGCGCCGGATATCAGAGGTGCTCCAGAACGACAGCTACATCATCAACGATGGCGGTGAGACCACGATCACCCTTAACGACGTAGAGCTGCACAACGGGATGACCGGAGCCACCGGCAATGTGGCAGCCAATGGCATATGGGATGTCACGATCCGTGAAGACGGCCTGACAGTCACGGACTTTAGTACGACTCCGTGGACGCTCAGTACCCGCTCCACCATGACCATTGCAGACCGGGACTTTAATGCAGAGGACTTTAACGAGGTTGCGGCGCGTCAAGAGCCTGAAATCATGCCCGAAATGCCGGAAACGCCTGTCACCGATGATGAGATGGAACCGGACACCATGATGCCTCCGGTGGAGCCGCCGCCCGTAGTAACCCCACCACCTCCACCTCCCGTGGTGATTCCGCCGCCTGAGGTCATTCCCATAGAACCCGAGGAGATGCCTGAGCCAGAACCGGAACCCCCCACAGAGCCTGAAATGCCCGATCCTGAGCCCGTAGAGCCCGAACCCGTACCACCGGTCTATTGAGGAGCGCTACGGCCCGCGTGCGGCTCTGTACGAAGCCCTGCCGGACTTCATGATGCGCATGCAGCGGGCACAGCACCGCCCGGCACACGAAGGGCCGTGGCTGCACGTTACCGCCAACACGGGCGACTACAGGTTCACCCGCTCCACCGTCCAGTCACGCTACGATGCCGACCGGCTTTTCATCGATGCGGGCGTACAGCATGATGTATCCCCCCACCTGGTGCTGCGGGCATCGGCCCACCACCGTCGCGGCCAGGCCGACGTGTCTTCGCCCACCCTGGGCGGCAGACTGCACACCCGGGGCACGGGCATGGCGCTGGGGCTGGACTGGCACCACGACCACGGGTACGTGCTGGGCAGCGCATCCTTCACGCGCTACGACATCGATGTGACCTCTGACACCCGGGGACGGCTCAAGTCCGGCGCAGATGCCGAGGGCTACGTCATGCGCCTGGAGGCCGGCAGCGAAGAACACTGGGCACCACGTGCATGGCTCACCCGCAGGGCGGTGTCGATCGACAGCTTCAGGGATGCTGTAGGAGCCCGTGTCTCCTTCAGCGACGAGAGGCGCTGGGGTGCGGGGTTCGGAATTCGCCCGCATTTCGGCACCTTTCACACCAGTCTCGACATCGAGCACAGCCTGCAGGACGTGGACACGCGCACCGTCGTATCAGGCCACACGCTGAACACCCGTGGCTCGGACACCCGCCTGAAGCTGGGCCTCGGCAGGGCATTTGAAATCGGCCCTCTGGTGCTCAACGCCGAGGTGTCGGCAAAAGAAGAACTGTACACCGATTCCTCGGAGTATGCGGGAAGCCTCAGCGTGCGGATACGTTAGCGTAACTGAGGTTTTCATGAAAACAGAATTTTTCCTGTCCGCGGAACGCCACGAGTGGGCGGGTGTCGATCCAGCTGTTCTGGAACGATGGCCAGCAGGAGAACCGGAGCCTGGGGGCCACAGCCACCCCGGTCTCCTGACGGTAACCGGGTTCGTCAGCAACAGCGTGATGAAGTGACGCCTCGCAGGGGTTTTACGGCGAAGGCATACCTGGTTCTCGGGGCAGTAGTCGCGGCGGCCGGGTTATCGGCCTGTGGTGGCGGCGGGAGTTCTTCCGGAACCGGACCGACCATGGTGCCGCCAACCAGCCAGGCACCCGAGATCACCATCACGCCGCCTGTAAACCGTGCTCCCCGGGCTGTGGGAGCCGTCCCCACCCAAACACTTGAACAAGGCGGCAGTACACACAACGTGGATGTTGCGCCCTATTTCAATGACCCGGACGGCATCCCGCTGACGTACACGGCAGAATCCGGCGATCCGGGTATTGTGAGGGCCGCCATGTCGGGCTCCACGGTGACGCTCACGCCGGTATCGGACGGCACGGCGACGATCATGGTGATTGCCGGCGACGGCAATACGGAAGCCGTGCAGTCCATTGCCGTGATGGTGCGGGAGCGCCAGAGAGGATCTTCTCCGGTGGGAAATACGCGACCGAGCAACCCACCTCCGGTCAGGAGCCCGCCGTCGGAACCGGAGCCGCAGCTGCAGCCGGGGACACGCGGACCGCACATTACCGGTTTTAGCGTCAGCGTTCAAAGAACACGCGGGCGAAGTTTCCTGATCTTCTTCGAAATAGAGCCGGAGGATGCCTGGTTTCCGGGTTTTTCCTGGGATTCGAGTCCCGCAGACTCCGGGGTTCTGGATGCCAACAACTTGTTCAGTCACGGTTATGCGCATTTCCTGTGCGGATTCGGATTTTCTGGGAGCACGGAACTTACCTTTGCGGTGAGAAGCAACTTCGTCGTATACACGGATTCCATCACGCTTACCTGCACGTGAAGAAGCAGGAATCCGTTGCCGATCCCGATCCGGTGCGAGCCTGGAAGGAGTTCTATGCCCGTCTGAATCGTGCCTACCCGAGGAAGCGAACCCGCTACCGCTTTGATCGCTAAAGGGAATATGCGTGACCGCCTGTACCCCGCCAACGATTCGGTACGCGATCGAATTCCCGTCCAAGGGAGAGCCTTGAATCCCGGTGTGGGATCGGAGGGCAACGGCAATCAGGCGCAGTATCTACCCCCAGTTACTGTGAGCCTTCGCATATCAGGTGTCTATCGAATGACACAAACTCCTTTTTGCTGGCAGCTTGTTGTAAACCTAACCCTGAAGTCACGAAGACTTGCGGCACGCCGCTCTTCCCCATGTGCTTATCACATTGTCATGCAAATCGATCTTTCGCAGTACTATCCCTTCAAACCAAGGCAATAGGGAGATGCATGCACTACAGACAATTAACGATCTGTTAATTTCAAGGAAGCATATATTCATAAAAAATTGATGATATGTCGATTACAGTGCTTCCTTGGAAGTGAGAATCGTTTTGAGACTTATGCGGACAGTCAAAGTCCCGGACTCATCGAGCTTAAACCCAGAGATTTCACACAGGGACGAATCGCGGAATTCAGGTACATATTGAGAACAGTATCGTACAAATACATGGCTGTGATTTTTGGGTTGTCAGGCTGTTGTGGGAGCGGGGGAAGCGGGAGTCGCGAAGATGGCATGGACCCGTGCATGTCGACTCCTTCGCAAATTCCGACTGACCCGACCCCTCCAGATGATCCGATACTTCTGGCCGATCCGCCGCCGCCTCCTCCACAGTTCAACAACCCCGAAACTATGGCCAAAGCGAACTACATTGGTGCCGTCATCCGGCTAACCGTGCCCGGCACCGACAGCGAGCCCGTCGAGCAATACAACCTGCCGACCGGCACACTCACTCAGATACCTCAATTCATAGGTATCCCCGTTAAGACCACCGACGTGCCCTCCATCTCGGGCTGGCTGGACCACCCAGTTCAACCGCCTGCAGGATTCCGACCCCAAGGTCCGGGCCGGCCACTTATGGATTATGGGCGGCACCACTGCACAGGGTGGTGTCTGGAACTACCAGTTCGTGGGCGATGTCGGCGATGCAGCCGATACCGTGCAGCCTGCAGGCATTATGGGCACCTCCCAATAATGGCTAAAAAAGGTGAACTTTGGCCGTGAATCCGATACATTCTCCACCCCAAATGAAGTGGATGACATCAAGAATGAGGCAGCAGGCATGATGAGAACTACACTGGCCATTGCGGCACTGGGCCTGCTGATCGCAGGCTGTGGGGGCAGTCCCCGGCATAAGCCACCCGACACCCCGGAATACCATGCGATTCAGGATTACGAGCGGATTGCCGGGAGCGCCAACCTCCTGCTTTCCACGGACCGGATCAACTGGGTACCAGGACGAATCGAGCCGGAACGGGTTTCCGTGGAATGCAAGGGACTGTACTGCTCGGTGGGCTACTCGGCGTTCATCCGCGCAAACAAGGTGTACAGCCTGGTGCCCGAAGAGATCACGATCCTTGCAGACACCAACGGAATCAACACGGGAATCGACCAGATCATCAACCCTTTCAATGACCTGCACAGCTATGCAGGGTGGATGGAGTACAGCTTCTTCGCATCCACGGTCGTGCAGTACAAGCACGATATCGACCCCGACCAGGGCGTGATCCAGACGTACGGCACCATCGCCGGGAACATTACCAGACCAATCCCGTCACCGAAGCCACCTGGACCGGCTTTGCGACGGCTAGGGACCACAACATCGCAACAGATATGGAATCCGTGGTGATCGGGGATGCCAGTATATCCGTGCACATCGAAAATGAGGTGCTGGTGGACGTTCGCTTGACGGGCCTGGCCAATACCGCAACCGGGCAGGCATATACCGACATGGTCTTTGAGGGCATGTCCGTGACGGACGGGGAGTTCAGCCGTTATCATGCCGACGACAACCGCCTGTCGGGAGCTTTCTTCGGTCCCGGCCATGAAGAAGTGGGCGGCGTGTTCGATCATCCCGAGGGCCTGGTTGGCGCATATGGTGGAAGTAGGGTTGCCAGGTAAACCCTAGCTGGGAATAGGAAGAGCTTTTGAACTCGGGCCCTTGCTGGTCAGTGCAAATGTGTCCGCAAAAGAAGAACTGAACACAGGCTCCACGGAATATCCAGGAGCCTTGAACGTGCAAATGCGCTTGAGGACTCTCCCATAAATCTGCTCCTTTTCGTCCTCCTCCTATTCATGCTTGCTGCTTGTGGCAGTGGTGGCGAGCCATAGTCCCCTGAAGCCACGCACCCCGTCGCCCGGGCACAGGGCATCATCATCACGCCGCCTGCGCGAGATTCCGGAAACGCCCGCGGTAGTACTGGAGGGCTTCGAATTTGAGGTCAGGAATTCGCTGCCCAGGACGCCTACCTAGTCGTGACCTCCCAGCCTTCCAATGCGTCGGTTCCCCAATTCGGGGTGCGCATGGTGCCCCGGGTGCGGGGCGGGGCAGGGCAGTTATCTGAGTTCTCGTGACGAGAGCCGTTCGCTCCTGTACGACTGCGCGACCTGGTTTTACGGGCATGTGCAGGTCCACTTGGCGACTGCCAGGGAGAATATCCGCGCGAGGTGAGCTTCCGGTGCTTTCAACCTAATACTGAAGGGAATCACTGTCCTGATTCTTTTGCTCGCGCTCGTATTCGAATCGGGTGCAGGGCTCGTAGACGCGGCATTGCCCGCGAGGCCCCCGAAGCCCCCGAAGCAGGGCGGCCTGCAGATCGCCATTGCCTCGGATTCGCTGCCCGTACGCACCGGGTCCGAACGGGTTGCAGGACTGGCCTTTATGGATGCTAATATCACCCGTTTGCGCCTAGGAATCGATCCCCCAATCTCCACCGCGTCTTTCCCCTGTGCAACCAATACCAGCCAACCGGCATGCGCATACCGGTCGGAAAATGAATGAAATATTGATGTGGAGTGGTCGAATTTGCATAAAATTTTCATACAAATTTGTTTATGGTCAATACCATCTTTCGAAAATTACGAAGACACGTAATATTGTGAGGTTGGAAATGACTATTTTTAAGCCTAAGCCTATGATGCTGGTGGCTCTACTTGCAGGGCTGCTGGCTACAAACCAAGTGTTCGCGAGTTGCGGAAGTAGCCAGCGGGTAGACTACGATGATAGCTGGTGCCTGGCAGCTGATTTGGACAGCAACAATGGCAACTTTCTCAGAACGTCAAGATGGACGCTTCAAAACCAGTGTGACTTCAACATGAGAGCCAAAGTAGACCTGCGGTCGTCCCCCGACGTTTCTTACGATATTGGCCCTAATAGTTCTTCTTCCGGAAGCTCAAGGGCAGCCATTCGAAATGCTGTCTGCTGCAAGGACCATACGGATTCACTGAACGGCATCAACGGATGCACTTTCGAGTCTGGAACTGCGTATAGGAATGCATTAGCAGCTGAAAACAGCGATGATGATTGATTGGGATTGACTTATCAGCGAACTACTTGAGTTGACCTGTGCAGGTGGCAAGGCCATTGCCATTTGCACAGGTACTCGCAGATGGCAACTTCTTTACGCCGCTCAAGTTGGATTCTGACTTATTTTCTACTGGCTTTTTTGGTTTGTTCGACTGCTACCGCATCAGATACAGCCTTTGGCACTGAATATTACGGGGGCCGTACTTCTCTGGGAGAGATGACACTGGCCGTAGCAGTCCGGCTTGCAGTACAGAACAACCGGACTCTCATCCAAGCCCGCCTGCTGCGGGACACCCAGAGATACTCGCTCGTGGTTGCCGAAGACGAGTATCGTCCCAAGGCCAGCATTGGTGTCTCTGCAAATACCGATGATGGCGAGCAGGCAGCAGAATTCTCTCCACAGTTGAACTTCGACATCCCGACTGGCGGGCAGTTCACTGTCACTTGGCTAAAGCCCCTTGCAGGTGGAGACAGTGGCTCTGGGAGGATGGCACTCGGCTTCTCACAACCCCTGCTCAAGGGCGCCGGTTCGAAAATCGATACCGCACCGCTGCAGATTGCACGCATCAGGGAACGAATGGACATCCTGGCCTTCCAGGACACGGTCGCAGGAGTCGTCGAGTCGGTCATTCATGCCTACCGGGATGTCATTCAGGCTAACCAGTCGATCCGGATCAGCGAGGCTGCGCTGGAGCGTGCAAAAGACCAGCTTGAAACCAATCGCCTGCTGGTCCAGGCGGGGCGACTGGCAGCAAACGAAATTATCCAGACCGAGGCCGAGATCGCCGACCGTGAGCTTGCCCTGGTGGAAAACCGCAACGACCTGGTATCGGCCAACTCCAGACTGGTCAATCTTCTCGACCTGGAGCGGGCATCCTCGATTCAGCCATCGAGATTGCCGGCCGTGCGCGAAGTCCGGCCTGACCTGTCTCAAAGCATCGAGACGGCCCTGCTGAACCGCCGCGACCACCTGCAGGCACAGCATGCCCTGGAAACTGCAAAAATCAATCGGCTGGTTGCAGAAGATGGGCTGCTTTGGGATCTGGATTTGGATGCAAGCCTGGTCCGCGACACTGCGCAGTCCGGCGGGGATACCGACTACACCATGGGATTGCGGCTCAGCATCCCGTTGTGGCGGGAGCCCCTGAAGCTCTCTGCCCTGCAGGCACGCACGGCTGTTCGCCAGGCAGAAATGACCTTGGCCGAATCGCGCCAGAACATCGAAATCGAGGTGCGCCAGGCAGTGCACAATGTGGAGGTGGGCTATCTGCAAACGACACTTGCCATGCGTTCCCGAGAGCTTGCACAGCGCAAGCTCGATATTGAGAAGGAAAAGCTGGCGGAAGGCTTGACCACAACCTTTCGGCTGACCTCGATTGAAGATGACCTGGTGAGTGCGCAAAATGCCGAGTTGAGCGCAACGCTTCGCTACCTGAGGGCACTTACGGAATATGACCGGGTGCTGGGGAACACGCTGGAACGATGGCGGATTAAAGTGGAAAGGATCGGGTCACAATGAGCCAGCCTTCCAGCCTTCATAAGAACATCCTGGAAAACCTGTCCGATGGCGTGATCACGCTGGGTTTTGATGGCCGCATCCAGGACTTCAATGCTGCGGCTTCGGGCATGTTCGGGTTGCCCCCACAGGATGTAGTCGGCAAGACGCTGGCGGAGGTCTTCATCACCATCGAGGGCTTCGACGAGTTCACCGAGACGGTCCTGCAGGCAGTATCCAGCCGCTCCAAACAGAAGCGCAAGGTGCTCAACGTGCAGACCGCAGAAAAGAGCAGATTGCTCACGATCACGACCTCGCTTATGACCGCCACGAATGATGAGGGTGAGGAAAAGACGGTCGGCGTGATCGCCGTGTTCAGCGACATCACCGAGATTAAGGAGTTGCGCGAGTCCGAGCTACGCATGGCAGAAACCCTCGAAGAAAAACATGCTCAGCTACAGGACGCTTACCGCGAGATCGAGGCCAGCCGGGACGAGCTGAGGTGGACGCTGAAAAAGGTTTCGGCGACACGCATCGGTGCGACGATCCTGATCATTTCCCTGTTTCTCGGGGTGGGCCTGTGGACGTGGAGCACCTCAGGCTCGGACGACTGGGAGGGTGGCCGGTCAGCAGGCATGGAAATTGACAGTGATAAGGAGCTGCGCACGCTGGTTGTCCGGCCCGCGGAGTTCAGGACCGAGATCTCGCTCAAGGGCATGCTGCAGCCGTGGCGACTGGTGTCGGTCACAAGCCCGGTCGACAGCCGACTGGAGCGGGTTTATTTCGAGTACGGGCAGGAGGTGCTTGAGGGGGATGCGCTGATTGATCTGAATACGGAGGAACTGCTTGTCAAGCTGCAGGAGGCCCAGATTGAGTACGAAACTGCCCACAAGGCCATCAAGGAGCTGGAGGACTGGGAGAACAGCACCGAGATGGCCTCCGAGCTCAGGTCGTTCAGCAAGACGAAAATGGAACTGGACAAGGCAAGGGCCGACCTGAAGACCTCCGAGTTCCTCGTACAGAAGGGTCTGATTCCGACCTCGCAGCACGAGGCCCAGGAGCAGCGTTACCAACGCCAATTGATTGATTTAGAGGCCGCCAAGCAGAGCCTTGCAAGCACGCGGGCCCAGGGCGAGGGCCACCAGAAGAAAGTCGCCCAGCTGGAGTTTGAGAAGGCGAATAAAAACCTCAAGCTGGCCAAGAAGAACCTGCAGGTGACCAGCGTCACCGCACCGATTGCAGGGGCGATCCTGCCTTTGGAGGCGGGAGACGAAAGGCTGGCAGAGGGGCAGGCTGTGTCCCGAGGGGACGTGCTGCTGACGATCGCGGACTCCGGGAAGATGGTAGCCGTTGCCACGGTCGACGAGGTAGACGTGACGAAGATCGAGGTCGGGCAGGCAGTCAGAATCTGGGGGGATGCTTTTTCCGACTTCATGATCCAGGGGACGGTCAGGCACGTGTCTCCGCAGTCCCAGCAGGCTCAGCAGGCCTCTCGAAGAGGCGCTCCCCCCCCCCGGTTCGAGGTGGTGATCGAACTGGAGGAGCTCAATGAGGAGAAGAAGGCACAGTTGAGGATTGGCATGTCGTGCCAGATCCGCATCGTCGTCTATCACAATCCCGAGGCTTTGATGGTGCCGGTCGGTGCCGTGCACACAGGGGGAGGCGCATATCTTGTGCACGTGCTGGACCCGGCCACGGGCGCTGCCGTGGAAAAGCAGGTACAGCTTGGCATGACCTCGCTGGATGCCGTCGAGGTGCTTACGGGCCTTGCCGTGGGCGACATCGTGATCCTGCCTGAGAACTGACCATGCTGAAGCTGTTGGATATCAACAAGACGTTCATGCTGGGAGTCGAGGAGATCGAAGTATTGAAGGGAGTCAACCTCGAGGTCAGCCAGGGGGACCTGCTGTCCATCATGGGGTCCTCCGGCAGTGGTAAATCCACCCTGATGAACATCATCGGGCTGCTCGACAACCCCACGAAGGGCACCTACCTGTTTAACAGGAGCGATGTTTCTTCCCTGGACGATGATGCCCTGTCGGCGTTTCGCAACGAGCAGATTGGCTTCGTTTTCCAGGCGTTCAACCTGATGTCACAGATGACGGCTGAGGAGAACATCGGCGTACCGCTGGCTTACCGGGGTGTGGCCCCGAACAAGGCTCGCCAGCGCGCCCGCGCCATGCTTGGGAAGGTCGGGCTGGGTGAACGGGCCGATTACCTGCCGAACCGACTCTCGGGTGGCCAGAAGCAGCGGGTGGCCATTGCCCGGGCGCTGGTGGGCAACCCGTCGGTCATCCTCGCAGATGAGCCCACCGGCGCACTGGACAGCACGACCGCACAGGAAGTGATGAAACTGCTCATTGAACTCAACGAGAAGGACGACATCACGATCGTCATTATCACCCACGACCCCAAGGTGGCCCGTCAGTGCGGGCGCCAGACGCACATCAGCGACGGAGTGCTGCGTGAAGACTAACGTCCTGGAAACTAACCTGCGCGAGGCGCTCAGGAGCCTCTACAAGGCGAGGATGCGCACCCTGCTGGCCCTGATCGGCATCATCATCGGTATCGGCTCGGTGATCTCCATGATCTCGCTGGGCGAGGTGGCCAAGGCCAAGTCTCGCAACGAATTTGAGGCGCTCGGCACCGATATCCTCGTCATCAAGGCCCGTGGTGAGAATTTGATGCAATACCAGGATGCACTCCGCCTGCAAGACGGTGTGCGCTCGCTTCGGGAGTTCGCGCTCAGGCTGACCATGCAGGGTAATTTCCGCCATGCGGGCACTGACATTGGTAAGGGCGCCCTGCAGGGCGTGACGGCCTCCTTTGCCCAGGTGAACCGGCTGAACATGTCCACGGGGCGGTTCATCTCCGACCTCGATGCCGGGCGTTACTGGTGCGTGATCGGTGCTGATACTGCAGCGGCCATGCGCGAATCCGGCGCAGGACAACTGGTGGGCGAGACCATCGATGTGAACGGCTGGCTGTTCACTGTTGTGGGCGTGCTGGATCCCGTGGAGGAGAACTACTCACTGCCCTTCCAGGTCAAGGCAAACGAGTCCGTGTTCGTGCCAGCCACTACTATGCTGCGCATCCGCTCTAACCTGCACGTAGACGCTATCGTCACACGCGTCGCAGCCGGGATCCATCCCGAGTCCGGCGCACAGGACGTACGAGCCTGGTTCAATAAGAGGTCACCCGAGCTTGAGATCAGGACCACGACGGCCCAGCAGCTGATTGCACAAATGGAGTCGCACATGAAACTCATAACCCTGCTGCTGGCCGCCATTGGCAGCATTTCGCTGATCGTCGGGGGTATTGGCGTGATGAACATCATGCTGGTCGCAGTCACGGAGCGGCGCCGGGAGATCGGCATTCGCCGCGCACTCGGGGCACGCCGCAGGGATATCCAGAGCCAGTTCCTGATTGAATCGGTGACCCTGACCGTGGTCGGCGGTATCCTCGGCATCGTGCTGGGCTCGACCACCACGTGGATTATTTGCTTGTTCGCAAGCTGGAACTTCTTCGTGTCGATACCCGCATGCATTGCGGGCATAACCGTCTCGTCGATCGTGGGGGTTTTCTTCGGCTTTCAGCCTGCCTACAAGGCCGCCCGGCTCGACCCGGTCATTTGCCTGCAGGCGCAGTAAGGAAGCACACCTCGAACACAGCGGCATATTGCCCGTGCCTTCCTAGCAGACACAGGCTGCTGTTGTGATGGACGTGGCTCTCCCCTAGGTTGAGTGCCAGGGAGGTAATACTGACACCCGCCTGATCATACCCCTTCCAATGTTGCACGGTTTTATTCGCAGGGCATGGACAACTTGCCTAGGAACTGGGATGCCGCTGGCAGCATGTTTTGCGAAGCACTGGAAACGGCTTTGAAACACAAGTTTCCTGAAATCAAGGGCGCACTATACGAGCGGATCGAAAAAGCTGCAAAGCAACATAAGTTAATGCCAGATCTGGCAGACTGGGCACACCAGATAAGGCTCGATGGCATAAATGCTGTACACGAGGAGAAACCATTCTCGAAGGAGGATGCGGAACGGCTAAGTACCTTTACACAATTAGTCATGCTCTACTTGTTTACATTGCCCGGTATGTTGGAGCAAACACGGAACGTGTCACAGGACGATTCAGGCAATCAGTGAACACAATACAATTGAAAATATAAAAATACAATGGGAGTAACGCATAACTAATGTGCTCTTTTAAAACTCAAACTGGGATGTCAGATCTTGTGTAAAGCAGGGGATGGAAAGTTAGTTTGTTACAGAGTAAACCCATGTGTCTCAAACCGGATGGCGTGGATGTCATCGGTATCATGCGGCAGGTAACGTGTCCAGTAGCCGAAGTCCTTGAAATCACGGTGATAGCTGACCAAAATGTCGTTGCGGCTGTCGTTTCCGGGCTCCGGGTCTGGTTTCGAATCTGGTTCCGGCTCCACAGGCGGCATCATCTCCGGAGGATCAGGCATTTCCGGCCCATCGGAAGAGCCGCCACCACTGCAAGCGATCAGCATGAATGCGAGGAGTGCGAGAAACAGCAGTTTCATGGGGAATCCTTTGTAATGCTTGAAGCAGGGGCAGCCAGCATCAAATAAGGCAGGAAATTTCGCTGACATCCCCGCAACACCTGTCAACGCATTTGCACGTGGAAGCTCCCTGAGGACTCCGCAGAGCCGGTGCCCAGCTCCTTTTTCGCAGACACTTGTGCATTGACCACCAGCGGGCCGATATCAAACGCCCTGCCGATTTCCACCCTGAGGCGGGTATCCGACCGCGGGTAGCCAGTGTATGACCGGAAACCACGGTACGGGGGTTCGTATTGCTGAGGCTGTGTTCGAGATCCAGGTTGGCGTGAAAAGTGCGGGTCAGCAGGCGGATTCCAAACCCCACATCCTAGCGCCTCTCATCGCCAAAGGAAGCATGCGCGTTGACTGCATCGGTAAAGCTGTCAATGGTCACTCTCCTGTGCGTGAGCCAGGCACATGGGCTCCATGCCTGTTCGCTGCCCGCCTCGAGGTGGAGGACGTACCCCTTGGCATCGGCATTGGACTTAAGGCGACCCCGGGTGAGCGCGTCGATGGCGCAGGGATGCACGCAGCGCCAGTTGGCGGGTAAGACGGTGCTGTAACGCCGGCATTGATGGATATCCGGTCAGCATCGTAGCGTGGACCGAGTGTTCTGGGGGGTTGTTAGGTGATTTCAAGTTAAGTGGCATTCAATTCACGGGTCAACCGCCCAAACGCAAGGACGGCGGTATGCCAGCGGCTCCTTACATGAGGCGAGTGCGTAAGACCCAGCGTATTGCGGAACCGCGAGACAAATTCAAGACCCGTCAAGAGAAACTCGAGTACCTGTCAAGCATAAACGGCCCGGTGCGTGCAGGATGCGATCAAGAGTTCGATGATCCTCGCTACTGAGAACTGGATCACGATGCCCAATGCTCCGTGGGCAGGCTTGATCACACGTCCAAACGCATTCTTCTGTGCGGGCCGTGTAACAAGCTCAAAAGCGATGTATACACGTCAAAGGATTTCGTATGCAGAACAAAGCACTTGGCTACATGGCAGATGATGAAAATTCCATGCTCCAGGAGATCAGAAAGCAGAAGGAGCGCAACCCCAAGTTGTTCGATTAGTCTGCAATTCCGCAAAAGCCCCGTTAAAACCGGGCCGATATACAGCAAGTCTACTCCCGACGCCGGGGCAATTTCAGAACAGTCTGCAGCCACTCGTACATGATCCCGACTTCTTCCCGGCTGATGATCAAGGTGCGCCCTTCGATGGTGAGGCGGTAGTCGTTTGTTTCCTCGTCGTACTTGATCTGCATCAGTTTTTAGTCACCCCGAACGCGCCTGCCACTCGCCCGTTGCTGAATGATTTCTTGAAGCTGCCGCCCACGAACTCGGGGGCAGTGGGGTTTTGCTCAGTGCCCGTGTTGCCGAAGAAGTTCACGGACCATGAGCCCCCGCCATCGGTGGAACCGGTCTTGTAGGTCTCTGAGCTGATCTGGCCTGAGTCGTAGCCGATCTGGTTGAGGTTGACCGACCAACCGGAGTTGACGATGCTGCCTCCGCTATTCCTGAAGTCGGAGATGGTGCCGCCGATGGTAGTCATTGCACCCTTGCCTGCGAAGGTAGCGCTCAAGGACACACTCGCCCTGAACTGTCCGTGCTGGCGGTAGAGGCCGTTGATTTGTCGTGCGTACAGGCCTGTGGCTGAACCGGTGTAGGTGTAGGTGCCGCGCACGTCCTCGATGTCGTCTGCATCGACGTTGCCGTGGGCGATGGGCTGGAAGTGGTCGAAGCCCTGGGTTGCGTCTTCGCGGACCCAGTAGCCGAAGTCCAGGTATTCGCTGCCCTGGCGGCGGGTGTAGACCACGAACGAGTCAACCAGGGTCCTGCCGGTGATGCCCCGATCATGGCCCGATGGCAGGGTAACCTGGTAGTGCGCACCTGACCAGCCCGGGATGGAGGCAACGCCTTGGGAGGTTCGCACCGGCGGGAGGTCGGTCGGGTCCTCGAATATGGCGGCGCCTGCCCTGAAGCGGTAGCCCTCTGCGGGCGTTTGTCTGCCCATCCTGCCACCGATTGCCGGGCCGTAGTACAGGTCTGCGAACTGTGCGGAGCGGCTAGCCCGGCTGGATGCGGGATTCTCCGTGGGTGGTGGCGGAGAGACGCTTACAGGCGGTGGAGGGGGATCAGGCTCCGGTTCGGGTTCGGGCTCCGGGTCACGCGGCTCCGAGGGCGTTTCATCATCGGGCTGTTCCACTTCAGGTGAGTCCGGCATCTGTGGTTCTGGCATTTCCGGATCCGGCACTTCGGGTTCGGGCATCACCACCGGCGGTGGCTCGGGTGCATCGGAGGTTCCACCTCCGCCACCACAAGCGGTGAGCACGAGTACAAGGGGAACTAGCAAGAGCAGTTTCATGTCAAGGCCCTCAGTGCATCTGCACGCTGAGGCTTCCCGCATACTCCGAGGAACCGGTGTACAGTTCTTCTTTTGCCGACACCTCGGCGTTGAGCACCAGAGGGCCGATTTCAAATGCCCTGCCGAGGCCCAGCTTCAGGCGGGTGTCCGAGCCACGGGTGTTCAGCGTGTGGCCTGATACGACGGTGCGCGTGTCCACGTCCTGCAGGCTGTGCTCGATGTCGAGACTGGTGTGAAAGGTGCCGAAATGCGGGCGAATTCCGAACCCCGCACCCCAGCGCCTCTCGTCGCTGAAGGAGACACGGGCTCCTACAGCATCCCTGAAGCTGTCGATCGACACCGCCCTGCGGGTGAGCCATGCACGTGGTGCCCAGTGTTCTTCGCTGCCGGCCTCCAGGCGCATGACGTAGCCCTCGGCATCTGCGCCGGACTTGAGCCGTCCCCGGGTGTCGGAGTCGATGTGGAGGTCATATTCGGAAATCGAGACGCTTCCCAGCGCGTAGTGCCTTTCCCCCTGCCAGTCAAAATCGAACGACACTCCCATGCCCCGTGCACGCAAAACTCCGCCCAGGGTGGGTGCAGACACGTCAGCACGGCTTTGCCTGTGATGCAGGGAGGTGCGCATCACGAGGGTGTCGGAAAGGTCGTACTGGACGCCTGCCTCGATGGCAAGACGCTCTGCATCGTAGTGTGAACCGATGGTGGAGCGGTCAAACTCGTAATCACCCGTGGTGCCCTTGACGCGAATCCACACGGGAACGTTCCGTTCGATGCGGGGGATGTGCCGGTGCTGCATGCGCATCATGAAGTCGGGCAATGCTTCGTAGAGAGCTGCACGCGGCGCATATTGCTCCACGATGACCGGTGGCACAGGTTCGGGGTCCATCGGCTCAGGATCAGGCGCTACGGGCGTTGCAGGAGTCTCTGGCTCAGGGTCTACGGGCCCTGGTATCTCGGGGATGACCGGAGGGGGCTGCTCCACTACAGGCGGTTGCTCTACCGGGGGCATCATGGTCTCCGGTTTCATCTCGTCGTCGGTGACAGGTGTTTCCAGTTCCATCTCCATTTCCATTCCCTCTTCCATCATTGGGAGCGGAGCCATGCAATTTGGCGGCGACCCGCTATGTCCCGTGGGACAGCGTGATTGGGTTTCCGTAAAATCATTTGCGCTGAAGTCCCGGCCCATGATCGTGGGGGTCGAGTGCGTGCTGAAGGTCCACGGGTCCGTAGTGCGATCCGTGACTAAAATCTCGTCAGACCTGAGTGTCACGTCCCATACACCATTCGCTGCGGTGTTGCCCGTAGCCCCGGTGTTTCTGTTGTGCATCTCTACTCCATTGATGAATATGTATGTAGGCCCGCCATCGTTGATGATCCATCCATCGTTCAGCACGTCCGCAACTGTCCTCAGGCCATCCAGGTTAAAGTCCACCCGCAGCCTGGGTGGGATGGCTGCAATCACGTTGTTGGGGTCGCTGTTGTCTGCCGGCACGGTACCGGTTGCAAGAACGGCAATGCCTGATTCCGAATCAATGCTGCTTTGCGGCCCGAAAATTACGCGACCTCCACCCGCCAGGTAGATGCCCTCGGCTGCACTTGCAATCGTTCCGGTCAACGTCACCGTGTGGCGCGGATAGCCATCCTCGTCCAGTGTGCCAATACGCTGCGGCACCCCATCCGCATTGACTGTGCCCACACGAATTCCCTGCGATCTCGTGCCACTTACATCGATCTTGCCGCCCGCGTTGATTTTGATGACCCTTGGATCTGCGGTCGTGCTTCTTTGGTAGGCCACGATACCGTGGGCGTCGGGCCCGGTCGTAGTAACCATGTGCTCCGGGTAAGTGTTGATCGTTACCTGTCCAGTGCCGTTATGATCACCATAAAGACCGTAGGAGAATGCACCTGCAGTGCTGACTGTGCCCTTGTGCGCATCCAGTTCGATGTCGCCCGTACCATCGTGGCGGGCCCGTACACCCGTTGCAAAGGTAAAGTCGGGCGATGCCGTGCTCTCAGTCGTGATGTCGACATCCGTGAGGTCAATGTCAATGTCATTCTCGCCTAAATGCCAGACATTCAGGGCATGACTGAACGTGCCCCCCTTGGTTGTGATCGAGCTCCTGCCCCTGAGATCGATAGCAATGCGGCCATCCGTATAGCTGGCTACGTTTATTGCCGCATCCTGGTATGACGTAACGGAACTGCCGCCATCCAGTACAACGTTGATGGCACCCGTGCCCAGTGGTTCATGAAACGAATGGTCTATAAATATGCCGTTGGCGAATATGCCATGCACGGTGATGGCCGATCCCCCAAGCACGTTGACGTCGACATCACCCGCTCCATAATGGGGGACCGATATGCCATAGGCACTGTCGCCACGTGCGGTCAGGGTCGTGCCATCAAGCAGATCGATCTCAACGTTGCCCGTTCCACTATGCGACGTGTTCACAACGGTAGAACTTGGGCCATTCGTGCCTAGAGTGCTGCCTGAAATATCGACATCGATCTTGCCTGTTCCCGAGTGCTCACCATAAATGGCGTTGCTGTTGGCGCCATTGGTCATGATGCTGCTGCCATCCACGTCCAGGATAATGTCCCCGCTGCCGTTGGAGCGTTTCCCCTGTATGCCGATACCCAGCCCGGTCGTAACCGTGGTATCTCGCAAAAGAATGGAGACCTCTCCTTCTCCACTGGCCTTGTTGTCAGCATTGATTGCGTGGTTGAAGGTGTTTGCGGAGGTTGTGCTGATGGTTGAGTCCTGCAGGTAGATCCGGATATTGCCCGAGGTGCCGTGGTCTGCCCTGCGGGCACGAATGGCGTTGGATCCGTCGCCCGAGGTCGTGATGGAGCCGCCCACCAGGTCAATATCGATATTTCCTTCGTCGGTCCCCTGGTGCCATGCATCCACCCCCATGGTGTCCGACGAACCGGGACCGCTTGTCGATATCTTGGTGTGTCTTTGCAGGTTGATGTCGATGTCTCCGCCACCCAAATGTTGTGCGAAGATACCATCGGAGTTGACGGGGCCGGTCGTGGTGATGGTATCCGTTTCTTCGAGTCCCATGACATCAATGGTGATATCCCCTGTGCCGGCAGTATTTTCGTGAAGAACAAAAATACCGGTCTTCACACTGCTGATGCTGCCTCCAGACAAGGCGACATACACCTCACCCGGGCTGGAAGTTACAACCCGTGTGCCACCACCGTTCAGGCTGCTGAGAATAGAGCCGACCGTCGTGATGTACACGTTTCCGGAGGATCCTGTATGTGTCGCTTCAATAACGTTTGAGTCAGTCCCGGTGGTCGAGATACTGCCCGTGCTGGTAATGACGTAAATGTCTCCGGTGCCCTCGTGGCTTGCGGAAATGCCAGGTTCGTCCTCCCCGGATGTGCTGATCGTCTGCCCTGTAAGGTTAATCACGATGTTCGAGGACGAGCCAGTGCCCTCCGCACACACGATGCGATCATCGGCCCCTGGGGTGTCGCTGCACACGTCCGCGGATTGCGCGGTGGCGGCGTAGAGCATCAACAAAAGAGACAGAAAAAAATGCAGTAAAAAGCGTTTTTGCCCAAGCAAATTTGTATTATTGAAATTCAGTGTATTTGCACGCTGAGGCTTCCCGCATACTCCGAGGAGCTGGTGTTCAGTTCTTCTTTTGCCGACACCTCGGCATTGAGTACCAGCGGCCCAATCCTGAAGGCCCTGGCGACGCCAAGCCTGAAGTGCGTGTCGGATCCATCGGTGTTCAGCGTGTGGCCTGCCGTGGTGCAGGGCGGCACGCAGGGCAAGGACCCGGGTAAGGCGGCGCTGTACGCCGGCCTCGATGAGGGTGCGCTCGGCCTCGTAGCGTGAGCCGATGGTGGAGCGGGTGAACTTGTAGTCGCCCGTGGTGGCGGTGACGTTCAGCCACGTGCCTTCATGCGCCGGTCGGTGCTGTACCTGCTGCATGCGCACCATGAAGTCCGGCAGAGCCTCGTAGAGGGCTGCACGCGGTGCGATACGCTCTTCGATGGCGGGGGGCATGGGATCGGGGTCCATCGACTCGTGATCGGGGGCACCGGTGGCGGCTGCACGACTACGGGTGGAGGCATTACCTCAGGCATCATAGTCTCTGGCTCCACCTCTCTGGCATCTCGTTCTCGACTACCGGGCGGGAAGAAGCCTCACCAAAGTCCTGCCTACCGAAGTCCCTGTCCGTGACGGTGGAAAATGACCATTCGCTAAACGTCCAGGGATCATCGGTAACGTCAACGTTCCGACCCTGTCTGCTGATGATAATGTCCCAAAGACCATTCGCTGCCACATTGCCGGTTGCTCCCTCTGTGCCACTGTGCAATAAAACGCCATTGACAAAAATATCCGTGTTGCCGCCATCATTGATGATGTACCCGTTGTCCGGAAACATGTCGGCGATGCGTCGTCCCTCAAGCGTGATGTCCACCAGCAGCTTTGGCACAATGGCTGCCCTGGATTCGTCGATGTCACTGGTAGAGGCAACGGCTTCCTCGCACGCAATCCATTGCGTCACTGTGGGGGAATTGCTGCACACCGCTTCTGCAAAGACAGGTTCTGTGAAGAGCGACATTTAAAGAAGCAAGCAAAAGAGGAAAGAAAGGCGCCGTCCCTGAATATTTATTGTGTTGCATCAAAATTAGTGTTGTTTTTTTTACAAAACTACTAGTACCGCACGGCCACCTGCAGCCTGACCTGGTGTTCCGGATCAGCCTGGTCGTGCTCGACACGCTGGCCCCTCAGGTCTATCTCGAACCCGCCCAGCTTGCGGGAGATCATGTCCATGCGCACGCCAAGCTCGTAGTCTTGCTGGTGTGGAGCCTGGCCCAGCCCAAGTTCTGTCAGGAGCACGTAGCGACCGCCTTGCAAGCCCATGCCATAGCCCGCCTTCAGTTGCAGGTGCACGGCCTTCCCCTCTTGTGGCAGGCTTGTCATGTTGGCCTGCTCCAGCAGGGCGCTCATGCCTCCGAAAGCCGAAGCCCCCATGCTGTGCGAGAGCGTAAGGGAGGGTCCACGCTGCGATGAGGGCTTCGGATCCCAGGCCAGCGTACCACTGACCCCAAACTGTTCCAGGCCACCGTCCTCGTGCGTAATCAGGCCGCGGGCACGGACCTGGCCAGACAGTGTGCCTTCTGCATCCGCAAAGGCGAGGCTCGTGCCGATGTCCACCCCGTAGCCGCTTTCTGCATCGCCGTCGTCATGGCGAATGCCGACCTCGATGCCGGGGGTCCAGCCCTCAAGCCCCTGCCAAGAGCCCTCGATCCCCAGTCGAAGGCGTGAGACATCGGCCCGGGAGGAGGTTAGTTCAGCCACTGACTCGGAGCTTGATCGCACCGTCATGGCATCTGAGGTAATGGCCAACTGCAACCCGCCATCCTCGGGGGCCTCTCGTGCGATGCCGCGTGCACCGAGTGCACCCATCACAAGGTCCGTGTTGGCCCGCATGGTGTCTTCGCCCTCGGGCATGAACTTCATGTCGCCTCGCCCGTAGCCTGCAACCCCCCACAGCGAAAAGCGTTCGGTTACTTGGTAGCGCCCGTAGGGCCATGCACCGACCACCTTGCTCTCAACTCTTCCTGTACTCTCGCCACGGTAGTCGCCATCACCCTCGGAGCGCGAAAACAGCATGCCTTGCGTCCATGCACCCCAGTTCCAGTCCATGCCCAGCATGCCCGTAATCACGTCACCATCGATGTCGACGCCCAAGGTCTTGCCCTCGAACGTATCCCGTGCCACGTGACCGAACGCGCCCCATGACTTGTGCCTGAGGCTGAATGCACTGTTCTTCAGCGCCGAATCAATCTCGGGCAGGGCCGGAAGGCTGCCACCCTCCTCGAGGTCCACCACCCACTGCTGGACCTTCTCCTCGAGGTCCATGTTCTCACCCAGATTTATGCCCGCAACCTTCAGAAAAGGGACCTTGTCGTCCACCAGACGGTTGGAAACAGCTTCCAGCACCTGTGTGCCCACAGTGCGCCCGAAGTGCACGTGCCACGCCTTGATGGAGCGATCCTTCATGGGCAGGAACTCATCCGGCATCTCCCACTCACCGGGTTCAGACCATTCGCCAGCCACACCGTCGGTGTTCACCGCACGCACCCGCACCCGGTAGTCGTTAGCTAGGTCCGGCAGAGGGATAGTGGTAAGCCAGGTCAGACCTTCCTCGGCTACCGGTACAGCTACATCCAGCCAGTCCGGGCCTGAACCTCTCTGATACTGCAACTCGTAGCGCGCAATGTGTGGACAGCCGGGGCAATACTCGGTTGGCAGTGCCCGCCACGTGGCTACCAGCGCGGTTGAGCCATCCTCGGGAAGCTCCAGTTCCGGGGCAGGAGGAGCAGGCGGGGGTGGTGTGTAGACGGTCTTCTCTGCGCCCTCGTTGTCCATGCCTCGTTCACTGTTTGCTACCCCCGTCGCCACTTCAATCGTTACGATTCCAGCCCCTGTGGGCATAACCATGACCGTGTAGACCGTACCCCCATCTTCCCCCATGAACTGCGAGATCTCCGCATTCTCAGCCACGATGTCCTGCTGGCTGAAGCCGAACACCGGGGCCGAGAAGGTGAACGTCACCGTGAACCGTCCTTCACGTTCTCCCGGCATCCTGTCGATCATGAGGGTCGGCATTTCCATTTCGTCCTCGGTTGGTACCTCGGGATCAACGGGCTGTTCGGGCTCCGTCACCGGTTCCTCTTCCTCTTCCTCTTCCTCCTCGACCAAAGGCGGAGGTGGTGGCAAGGCCTCAATGAAGCTGTCCGATGGCCACAGTTCGCTGTCCAGCATCTCATCAGTGCCACCATCATCCGTGAAACTCGCACGCACCTTCAGCTTGTGGTCGACATCCTCGGTCTGCAACGTGTACTCGTCTGTAGTGACATCCATGATCTCGGTCTCCGTGCCCTGGTCATCGACGCGGAACCACTGGTACGTGTAGGAGCCGGGCAACCCGTCCACGTCCGCGATGGAACTGGCATCCACCAGGACCATCTGCCCCTCCTGTGCCATCTCGCCCACGATCACCGGAGCGCCCGTGGGTGCATCGTTCACGGGGTTGACGTTGATGGTCATGGTGTAGACCCGACTCAAGTGCGTACTGTCAAACACGTTGAACTCGAAGGAGGCATAGTCGTCGCCATTCTCATCGGCCACCGGGGTGTACGTGAACTGGTCGGCATCCAGTTCTGCCGCAGTCACCAAGTCCGCCGGCTTTACGGAGAAGTCCTGAGTCTTAATTACCAGGGTGCCCTTGTCGGGCAGGGTGTTGACCCGCACGATAACGAAGGCGTCTCCATCCGCGTCGGTGTACCCAAAGTCGGCCCGGTCAAACGAATAAATCCCGTCCTCGTCCACGTCGACCTCGCCGTTCGCAGCCTCCGGCCTGTTGTTTGCCGTGATGGCATCAACTTCAATATCGGTGAAGCTGTCGGCCTCGACGCCCCCCGTGTTCTGGATCGCGTTGGCGGCGGGCGCGGTATAGCTCAAGGACATCATGTCGTTCCCGGCCACGGACTGCGGCAGGGTCAGGGTCACCACCTTGCCGCTGATTGCGACATTGGTAGGTTCCACCTGTACAAAGTTGATGTCTGCCAGAGAAGGCACTGGCCGGCGGCACGCTGGTTTCGTCAAGATCCTCGGTAAAAGTCAGCGTGACGGTGGTGTCGTCTACCGTGGGTGGAGTCTCAGGATCGAGCGACGGGGCGGGGATGCTAATGCGGATAGTGCGGGTGGCTTTCCCGGTCCAGTCAAAAACCGTACGACTCCAGTAATAGGGGCTTCTGTGTGTGTTGGTATTCTTCGTTGCTTCATCGTCCTCGGTCCCTCTAAAAAACTTCATGGTCGTGTCGCAGACGTGAAGCAAAACCGTGTTTTCATGTACAGACCTGAACTGGTCGTACGTAGAATTTCGCCGGTCTAGGTAGAACTGAAGCTGGCCATTTGCACGGGATTTTCCGCTGTATACCGCCAAGCTCGTGATGTCATACGTGTCCGTACGGATATTGCCGTTGTTTCCCGTGCTTGTGAGGGAAAACGTCTTTTCGGAAAGGCTTCCCGTATGAAACTCCAGGGTGTCATCGTCTTGGTCTCCACTAACGAGCCAGCCAATGTAGTAGTTGCTTGAAGAAGAGTAATACCCGACGTTCACCGTTCCCTCGTAGATTACCTTCCTGCCTGTGAGGTCAGGTGAAGCACAGGTGGCTGCAGGTATGGTGGCAGGCTGAATGACAGAAAAACTGTTGGGTATGGTCTGATTGTTGACCGGGAACGCCCATGCGGTGGGTGTTTCCAGTTCCTCGGCATTACCTTCAGGGTCGGTAAAGGTCATCTTCACCTTGATTTTCTTGCCCAGGTCAGCCGAGGTCAGGGTGTATGTCTTGCTGGTGGCTCCGGTAATAGTGACCTTGTTGGTTCCATCAGGATCTTCGCGGAACCACTCGTAGGTGAAATCGGTGGTTCCCAGGATTACGCCATTCGTGTTGGTGTCCGTATCCACGTAGTCAGGGTCCCTGAAAGAACTCCTGTACACCCTGACGGTGTCGCCGACCTGGAAACCACCTATGACCAGGGGAGTGCCTGTCGCATCTCCTGCAGCAGCGTGTACCTCGAAGGGAATCATGAGTGCCAGCAGCAACAGGGAGAGTACTGCCCATTGAAATTGCGTTGAGTCCAAGTTTCTGCTCGTCAGCCGTCCTTGATGGGAAAGACAGCGGTTGCAGCACGGCGAGGAATTGGACGCGATCCACCGGATCCGGCTTGCATACGCACCAATACAGGAAATGCCCGGATTTGTGTGTGTGTGGGGGGGGGGGGGGTGGACGCACTTCTCAGCTTTCCTTGTCTGTCTTGAAAGATTGCAAGAAGTGCAAACCCTACTTAAAATTTCATGAATTTTTCGTAAATTCTGTGACCTTTTTTGTTGGTATTCCGTTAATGTTCAGCAACTCATCGGTACGTTCATCATGTGAATCGGGTTGCAATAAATTGCACCCTGTTCCCTTGGAGGGTAATTTGCATATGTGCCAGCACCTCAGCACCGACATTGGACCTGCCTTCGGAACACGACATCACGGTCTTTGCGAATTGGTGGGCCTGATGCAGGCATGAACCCTTGCCAGCCGACTTGTCCTTGCGGGTGAATTTGGTGGGATTATCGGGCGAGTGGTTAATCGGTGTGCGCGGTCGGCTGTTGCTCGCAAGCTTTTTTATGCCGTGCTCATCGCCTCAGCCCCTGGCACTACCGCATTCTCACATTCAGTGCGCCTGAGTACTCCGCAGGGCTGGTGCTCAGTTCCTCTTTCGCAGACACTTGGGCGTTGACCAGCAGGGGGCCGATTTCAAACGCCCTGCCGACTCCCACCTTGAGGCGTGTGTCCGAGCCGCGGGTATTCAGCGTATGACCGGAGGCCAGAGTACGGGTATCAATATCGCTGAGGCTGTGTTCAAGGTCAAGGATGGCGGTAAAAGCGCGGGTCTGCGGGCGAATTCCAAGGCCCGCATCCCAGCGTCTCTCATCGCCGAAGGTGGCACGGACCCCGACGATATCGGTAAAGCTGTCAATGGAGATGTGCCGATGCGTGAGCCAGGCCCGGGGAGACCATGACTGTTCGCTGCCCGCCTCGGGGTGGAGGGTATATCCCGTGGCGTCGGCCCCGGACTTGAGGCGCCGCCGGGGGTCGGAAGAGATATCGATGTCGTAGTGGGTAAAGGATGCATTGCCCAGCCGAGTCCCAACGCAAGTCCGGTGCCCCGGGCCCTTGGCGGTGGGACGCGAACTCTCTTCCTGCATGCGCATCATGAAGTCGGGCAGGGCCTCGCAGAGGGCCGCACGGGGAGCGTAGACTTCGACAAGCTCTGGTTCTGGCTCGGGCTCTGGTTCCATGCAATCGGGTGGCGTGCCCACTTGACCCTCTGGGCATGTGGGTGGTGGAGGCGGAGGAGGTCTCCTGCAGTTCGGGAACCCGGACTGTCCCGGAGGACACCTGGCTTCTTCCTCCGTGAAGTCCGCTATCGAGAAGTCACGACTGACAATGGTGTTCGCAGCCCGTGGCGTGACGGTCCACATGGTGGGATCCTCATTCGAGTAATCCGTCATGTCGACGCCCTCGGCCAGCATCACGACGTCCCAGATGCCGTTGACAGCAGTGTGCCCGGTCACCCCTGTCGCCCCGTCGTGGAGGACCGTGTTGTTGACCGCAATTGTGGTCTCGCCGCCGTCGTTAATGATCCAGCCGCCGTTGAGCACCTCTGCGATCTTTTTACTGCCCCTGAGGTTGAAGTCCACGCGCAGCTTGGGCGGCACGGCAGGGACAGCCATGATCGGGTTTTGCGGGTTGCTCAGGTCCTCCTCCACTGCGGGCACCGTACCCGTGGCCAGGATCGCGATGTCATTGCCCGCATCGATGCTGCTGCCCGGCTCGAGAATCACGCGCCCGCCGTTGGTCATGAAAATGCCCTCGGCTGCACTGGTAATGGTGCCGTTCAGGGTGACCGTCTGCCTGCGGTAGCCCTCGTCGTCCAAAGATGCAAACCGTATTGGCACCCCCCGCCGATCGTGCCGGAGACGGTGATATTGATGGATCTAGGGCCGACAGCCCCGGAACGATGGTAGGCAACGATACCGTGTCCATTTTCCCCGGTCGTCGTGATCGTGGTGTCCTGTTTGGCCTCAATCTCGATGTCCTGGTCGTCCTCTGAGTCGTCATTGCGGTGCGGACTGAAGTGGTGCCATGCAGGGTGATGCGCATATTCCCAGTGGGGGTGAACAAGGTGCCGCCTTCAAAATAGCCATGTACGCCGTGGCTTGCGGTGACTTTCCTGGCGAGGGCGGTGCTTTCCGAGATGAGGGTTGAATCCCGCACATCAATTTCGATGTCGCCCTGGCTTTGATTGCGACCACGTACGGGAGACCTTTGCAGGCCCGCTGAAGTAATCGTGCTGCCCCGGATGTCGATGACGACGCTGCCGGTACTGCCCATGCCTCCAATACGTCGACCGGAAACACCATGGCTGCTCTTGGACGTGATCGTGCTGTCCCTCACGGTGATCGTAACATCTCTTGCCCCACTGTTTGAGTTCCTGGCCTCCATCCCGGTTGAGGCCTTGCTGGCGTTTGACACCTCGGGGGTCTAGGGGTCTGAGGGTCTGAGTCTTCAACGTAGTTTGCCGTAATCGTTGCATCTTTCACGGTAAGGGTGACGTTTCCGGATTCGCCCGTCCGGTTTAAGCGACTTTTTTTGATTTAGGCTATGCGGTTACTGCACAGGGATATCCCGTGCATTTGACAGGGCAGTGTTGATGCACAGACACGCTCAATTAAAGCGCACGGATCACTATCAGCCACAAAACTCCAAGCAGCACTGTGCCGAGTGTCAGCAGGCCTGCCAACACCGGCGAATACTTGCGTTGCTCTCGCACTTTCAGCAGTTGGATGTGCCCGCACGAATGTAGGGTACTGCATGTTTTGCATATCTCTTTGCGGGGTGGCTGGCTGTCAGAAAACTCCAGATTGACCCATTTATCGTTCGGGCCATCGGGACAGTTCACGCAGAAGTGCCAAGTGCCTTCCCACTGGCGGCGAAAGTACGCTTGCTTCATGTTATGATCCTTTACTTGCCTGCCTCGAACACACCTTCAAACTCCTCTCGGGTAGATTCGGCAGGTTTGTCGGTAACAACAATATCCTCGTAGGCAGAAAGAACTCCCGCAACCATATCGCCGTTGTCGAAAAGCCCGGCGTCCAGGCCGGTGTACCGCGTGGTCTGCAGCAAGTCGGTGTCTCTTGCGGAGAGACTCGTGTCCTGCTGGCGCGAACCGATACGGCCGTGGATCATGTCCACCGGGGCATCGACGATGTTGTCCAGCAGCGAAATGCCGGAAAACGTCACGCTGAAGTGCTGACTGCCGGAAATTTCCTTGAAAGCGATGGACAGCGTACCGGTTTGGGTTGCCCATGAAGACCACACGCTGCCGGTGCGCAGGCGCGTACGCCCAAAGATATCTCCTGTATAGGTGGCCCCGGCAAAGGCAGGTACTGCATCGTTTTGGAAAGTAATGCCATTTGCCACCTGCAGGGTGTTGCCGAATACGCTGACACCGACGCTGACCTGCTCGTTGAGCCAGTTCCCGAAGGACTGGTAATTGCTGACGTCGGGAGGGTCACTTTCCTGCATGGAATCGAGCATGTCGGCCTCTTCCGCCATGCCCACATCCGTCCTGGGGGTGGATGTATCGGTTTCTTCTTCCGTGGTCATGGCCGTCTCGGCTTCTTCCTCGCCAGTTTCTTCCTCCATGGACGCTGCTGTCTCAAGCTCGACTGGGCCAATCTCTTCCTCCACGACCTCATCCGTCTCGGGCTCGATCACCTCATCCACGGACACAGGCTCCTGGGGAACTTCGTCGTCCACGGGTGCAATGCCCGGCTCACTTCCCGTGGCAGGCGTTTGCGTCGACTGCATGCTGGATGGCTCGGGCTCAGGATCCTCCATGAGCGGCAAGTTGTTCATCCCGGATCCCGGAGGTATCCGTGGTGCATCACCACCTCCTTCTCCACCACAAGCGGTGAGCACGAGTACAAGGGGAACTAGCAAGAGCAGTTTCATGTCAAGGCCCTCAGTGCATCTGCACGCTGAGGCTTCCCGCATACTCCGAGGAATCGGTGTACAGTTCTTCTTTTGCCGACACCTCGGCGTTGAGCACCAGAGGGCCGATTTCAAATGCCCTGCCGAGGCCCAGCTTCAGGCGGGTGTCCGAGCCACGGGTGTTCAGCGTGTGGCCTGATACGACGGTGCGCGTGTCCACGTCCTGCAGGCTGTGCTCGATGTCGAGACTGGTGTGAAAGGTGCCGAAATGCGGGCGAATTCCGAACCCCGCACCCCAGCGCCTCTCGTCGCTGAAGGAGACACGGGCTCCTACAGCATCCCTGAAGCTGTCGATCGACACCGCCCTGCGGGTGAGCCATGCACGTGGTGCCCAGTGTTCTTCGCTGCCGGCCTCCAGGCGCATGACGTAGCCCTCGGCATCTGCGCCGGACTTGAGCCGTCCCCGGGTGTCAGAGGTCACATCGATGTCGTAGCGCGTGAAGGATGCGCTGCCCAGCACGTACCCGTGGTCGTGGTGCCAGTCCAGCCCCAGCGCCATGCCCGTGCCCCGGGTGTGCAGCTCCCCGCCCAGGGTGGGCGAAGACACGTCGGCCTGACCGCGACGGTGGTGGGCCGATGCCCGCAGCACCAGGCGGGGGGATACATCATGCTGTACGCCCGCATCGATGAAAAGCCGGCCGGCATCGTAGCGTGACTGGACGGTGGAGCGGGTGAACCTGTAGTCGCCCGTGTTGGCAGTGACATGCAGCCACGGCCCTTCGTGTGCCGGGCGGTGCTGTGCCCGCTGCATGCGCATCATGAAGTCCGGCAGGGCTTCGTACAGAGCCGCACGCGGGCCGTAGCGCTCCATGATGAACGGGGGGCAGGCTGCATGGGCACCTCAGGTTCCATAGGCTGCATGTCCGGCTCTTCCGGGGTCACGGGGCGGCCTGGCTCAGGTTGCCCGGAAGGAAGTGGAAGCGGTGGAGAGGTCATGGTGTCAGGCATCTCTGGAGTTTCAGGCTCCATCTCCATGTCGGGTTCAGGCATCTCAGGCTCCGGCGCAACGCAGTTTGGAAATGTTCCTGTGTGGCCAGCAGGACAGTGGGCTTCGGTTTCAGTAAAGTCATCTTTGCTGAAATCCCGGTCTGAAACGGTCGTGGCGGAGCGTGTGCTGAACGTCCAGGGATCCACGGTTCGATCCATGATGGTCAGCTCGTCAGCCGTCCAGGTTTGCATGCACACCTGATCCGGAATTGTCCGGAATTTTTTTTTGGGGGGCGCACTCCATAGCTTTCCTTGTGTGTCTAGAAAGATGGCGAAATGAAGTACGTACGCTACTTAAAATTTCATGAATATTGCGTGAATATTGTGACTCTTTCTTGTTGATATTTCGTTGATACTCAGCAATTCGTGAGTACGTTCATCAGTTGAACCGGGTTGAAAAGAATTACACCCTGTTTCCTAGGGAAGGCGATTTGAATGATGCGCCACGTGCATCCAGATGAACCTGACTTTCGATCGATGTCACGGCCCTTGCAAGCCTGTGCGTTCGATGAAGGCAGCCGGTTGGCCTGACCAAAACCTTGCGGGCGCCGTTGGTGGCTTCGCGGGCAAGCAGCTATGCGATGTGCTCGATCGCCTGCTGCTGGCGGTGGCCTGTGATTATGTCAGCACCGTTCTCCAGGCGGAGGGCCCTGCACGACGATGTCAATGGGGGAGGGCTGTAACATGTTCGGATTTGTGGGCCGTCCCTGCCCGAAGGTCGATGAACCTGGGTGGTGAGTTGCATCTTCAATCAGCGCGCCGGAGCGAGGGTTGCGTTCGCGCCGCAATCCCGCCTGGACCTCACGACAGATTGCCTGGCTGTTTCATTCGATAGCCTACACCGCGCACGGTTTCAATGTAGGTCGGATTATTCGGGTCATCGTCAAGTTTCAGTCGCAGCTTGTTCACATAGGATCGCAAGATCTGCGGGTCGCCGTTTCCATGCCTGCCCCAAATCTTGCGCAGGAGGAAACTGTTAGTTGATACTTTCTCAGAATTGGTAGAAAGTATGCGCAACAACTCGAATTCGGTCGCCGTGAGTTCTACAGCTTGCCCATCTAGGCTCACTTGGCAAAGGTCGTAGTCCACCAGGAGTTTCCCCTGTGCAAACGGGACAGGCTGGGCATTGCGGCGCAGCACGGCTCGAATACGCGCCAACAGCTCCGTTGGCGAGAAGGGTTTGACAATGTAATCTTCGGCGCCCGCTTCAAGAGCCTTGGCAATTGTCTCGTCGCGTCCGTAGCCGGAGATGATAATGACCGGAATCTCTGCAAGCGTAGGTATGGACTCCATCAGCTGGAGACCATCGATTTCGTTTAATACTAAGTCGAGCAGGACCAGTGCGGGCTTCTCCTTAAGAATAATTTGGGACAGCTCCTGTTGATCGCTGATGGTGAGCGGCGCATAGTCCGCATCAGCCAGAATCTCGCGTACCTTGTGCAATATCAGTGGATCATCGTCTACAACGAGGATGCGCGTGCGTTCACTGTATTCTGGAGAAGCGGACCGGCTGTGTATGCCGTGGAGTGCCGAGGCATTGTCCGGCTCTGCCCTAGGAAGAGTGAACGTGAACCCTGCACCTTGTCCGGGCCCGGCACTTTCCGCCTGAATTCGCCCCCCGTGGGCTTCAACCAATCCTTTGCAGATCACCAGACCGAGGCCGGAGGATCCGGCCTCGGTCTCCCGGCTGCGATCCTGGTCACTGGAAGGCTTCAGGAATACCTGTTCAAGCTGTTCCGGTGTCAATCCCCTGCCTTTGTCCGAGACCGAAAGTGCGATGTGTATGTCTTTTTGGACTGCAGTGATCCGTATCGGCGACGACGCTGGGCAATGCCGGGCAGCATTGAAGAGCAGGTTGTTCAATACCTGCACGATCCGCCCCGGGTCGGCCATCACCCGATTCAGGTCGGGCGGCAGGTCAATTTGCACAGTATGCTTGGTGCCACTGGTTAAAAATGTGGTGCGCGCCTGCTCAATCAGCGCAGTGACCTCAACAGGCCTTGGTGAGACAGAAAGCGTGCCGGCATCCAGGCGTCCGACATCCAGCAGGTCGCCGATGAGCCGGCCCATTCGGCTGACCTGCTGATTGATGTTTCGGGAGAACTGCTGGATTACGGCCGGGTCCAGTCCGTCGGAGACTTCGAGCATCATGGAGGTCGAGCCCTTGATGGCGGCCAACGGCATGCGCAGCTCGTGACTGACCATGCTCAGGAATTCAGACCGCATCCGGTCAAGATCCTGAAGTGCTTCGAGATTTTGCATCGTGACCACCACCGACTCGATCCGGCTTTCATTGGATTTGATCGGGGTTGCGTTGATCAGCATGGTGAATTCATGCCCGCCTGCGGACGAGAGCACGACCTCTTCTCCACGTACTATCTGGACATTTTGCAACTCTCGTGAAAGGGGCAATTGTCCGAGTGCAATCTCACGCCCGTCAGGGAAGCGGCATGTGATCCCATCCAGCGAATGTTCAGCAGGACACCCGGGGCCACGCAATTCTTCAACGATGCACCGGGCTTCACGGTTCAGTGAGGTCAGCTGGCATGTTTGAGCATCGAACACGATGACACCGACAGGCGAGGTTTCGATCAGGGTTTCAAGATCGGAGCGTGCCCTCTGCTCGCTACAGTAGGCGCGTGCGTGTGCAATGGCGCTTGCGGCCTGAGAAGCAAAAACCAGCAGGATTTCCTCGTCCTCGCTCGTGAATTCCTGCCCATCTTCTTTTTCAACCAGGTAGAAGTTGCCCACATGGACGCCGCAATGACGCATCGGTGTGCCTTGAAAGGTCCGGGTGGGTAACAGGTCAGTGGAAAATCCAAGGGAACGGACGTACTCCGTGATATCGGAGATTCTCAAAGGTTCCTTGAGATCCCGGAAGTGTTTGAACAGTCGGGGACCCTCCGGCCACTCGACCATCTGGCGGTGCTCATCCTCGCTGAACCCTGAAGTCACGAAGTCTTGCGGCACGCCGTGCTCGTCGACGGTCGCCATCGCCCCATACCGGGCACCGGTCAGTGTCCGGGCACTCTCAACGACCTCCTGTAGGACGGTATCGAGGTCCAGGCTTGCGCTGATGCGGAGCATCGCCGTACTCAGACTGCTGCGTTTGCCGGACACCCCGTTCATCTCCATGTGCTCATCATGTCGTCTTGCGAATCGATTTTTCGCAGCACTATCCCTTTGAAACCGATGTAAGGCAATAGGAATTTGCTGCCTTACTGACAGTTAACGAAATATTGATATATTAGAAGAATATATTGATAGAATATTGATGAAACATCCAATAACGTACATCCCCAGCAAGTGGCAATCGTTTTGTGGCTCATGCGGACAGTCAAAGCCCAACTTCATCGAACTTGAACCTCAGATGTTTTCAGCACAAGGGTAAACCCGTGCGCCCTAATCACGGATGACAGGGGGGGTAGGTATTTGGATTCAGCGTGGTTTCTCAGGACGTTACTATTTCTGCCATGTTTGCTCTTCGGGCAGGCGTATGCGGCCACTCCCTCTATTGAGAGCGCGGAGATCGAAGACCGCGCGATTACCATCATCTTCAAGGAAAGCTTTGGTTTCGATCACCTTTCTATTTCCATGATATAGATGGCCCTGCTGCTGACCCTTTGGAGGGGATTGGCAGCTACGACTTGAATAAGTTGCATTACACAGATTTGAGTGACTCCAGCATAATTCAGCCTGCTTTTCTAATGAGCTTTAGCTCTGAGACTGAAGCGACACGCAAATTTGGAAACTACTACTTTGTAATAAGTGATCCACAAGAACTGAGGGAACGGGTCAAGAACGCGTTGCCACCAAGTATAAGTGTGGTTAAGTGGCAGAAGGTTGTATATGGCAAAACTATGAAAGTTCACAAAGCCCTTAGCCCTTCGGAGCAATGGAATCGGCGGTATTTTCAAAAACCCTCACAATTTTCCAGTGAACAAGAATGGAGGCTATTAATCTTGTTCGCACACAGTTTTCGACTTCTAAATAAAACGATGAAAGTTGCTGTTGGTAGCCTGGAAGGAGTACTTCATCTTGAGAGGCACAGAGAGATAGCTTAGTGTTGCTTGTAAAAAGGGCATCAGTAAGATTTATGTTTGGTGCGCTGAGTATTCCCTGCTTTAACATAGTCAGATGATCGCTGATCTTACTGGTTCTCAGAAGTTTGCTACCAGTGTCCAGGTTTTGAAATGGCCCTTTTTCGAGTCCTCACCTTATCTGGGAGCTGAGAGGACGCCAACTCATTCTCTCTGATTCCGTGACGCGTCCAGTCCGCTATCTTTTTGAGGTCGGCACTTGGTTGCCTTCCCTCACCACGTATAGGCGCAACCACGCCTATAGTTTTACCTGGCCAGCGCAATTTAACTTCGTTCAAGGCAGGTGCTAAGTCACTATCATTTGAAAAAATGACTAGCTGATCACAGGCATCATCCAGCGCGTCACAAAGCAAATCGACAGCAATCGCTACATCGGTTTGCTTTTCCTCTGCAACCCAGACAGATAGTTTGTTATCAAAGTCTACCGGTTCTTGAAATGCGTAATATTCTTTGGCCCAAATATTGTACTTGCCTTTAATGATCTCCAGCTTGGAGTTCTGAGCTTTACTATGGGCTTGAAGGGACAGTAGGTAGTCTTGTTGTGCCTTACAGGAGGCGTCCTTATGAGAGGATAATTTGGCCTTGATGTCAGCCGTGTAATACTTGACTGCTACCAGTTCACAATTGGGATTTTGCTCGTGGCATAGTTGCTTGACCAGCGCAGGAAGATCGAGCCAGCGGTGTGGTGTTCCTTTCAGGCTACCGAAATATAGGTTAAAGCCGTCTATGTAAGCGATTGTTTTTATTTTCAAATCCGAAAATCTATCCCTTAAACGAAAAAACCGCCCAAAGGCGGTTTTTTCTCCCCAAGCTCCATTGAGCCAACTTCACAAGGGGGAAGTTAAAAGTAAGTATATAGAATCTAGACTATTTTGACAAATATCAAACACTAACATTTCGACTAAACTAATGAGTGGTTCGACACGCTCCTATCAAACAAGAATGTGTCACTCTGAGTGATATATTCTACTTTAATCACGCGAACAAGACCCAACGATTAGATCATACTGATATTGGTGGTTAAAAAGGTTATAGACGTTGGCGCCATCACCTAAAACTTAAATTGGTAAAAAATTGACTAATATAGTGCAAGAGGGAAGTGTTCAAACATCTCAGCCGGTAGTCGGAGTCGTCGATGTTGGCTCTTCGAAAAATATTGGCTGGTCAATTGTATCAAGCGAACACACCCTTAGAGGATCGAATCTTGATCAGTTTGTGTCTAGATTCGCATTGTTAGCCGCCAACAGACCAGGACTTTTGGGGTTCGAGGCGCCACTATTTGTGCCGTTCGGTCGGCCTCTCAACCAAATAACACAAGGAAGAACTGGTGAAGGAAACCGACCGTGGTCAGCCGGTGCCGGCGCAACTGTCACAGCAATTGCCTTAGCTGTAGTCCCATATGTCTTGAGGGATCTCCGTACGCGACTTCCTGCCAAACAAGCAATTGTAGATTGGACTCAACCACTGGAGACGGATTCACTGTTTTTGTTTGAGGCTTTCGTCAGCGGACGACAAAAACCTTCTCAGAGTTCGCACCAAGAGGATGCATACCTGGTCGCTAAAAAGGTTGCAGATGCTTATCCGGAGCTTAAAGAACTTAACTGCATAGAGGAAGATCTAGTGCTTTCACTTGTAGAAGCCTGTTTGATGAGAACTGGCTGGATCTCTGCTGCATGTGAAGGGCTACGGCATCCATGTATGGTCGTTCGACCCTGACCTGCTATTTGCCAAGTTCATCACTCATTCCATGCGAATGGAAGCAGCAAAATAGTTCGTGTATTTGAGTGTTGATGAGGAGTAAGCCCGTTCAGTATTGCTGTCAATAAACCCAATGGTCCGCTATTGACTTAGGCACCTAGTAACTGCCCTTGGACAGCCTTTGTGCTCTATGCTTCTAAAAGAATCAAGATTGTTCAGTCTGCGCCGGTTTCCTTACAATTGCCGGTCACAATATTTGAATAGGATCGACCATGAAACGTGCAGTCAGTGAACTTGCAAATATTCCCGATAGCCGTCTGTTTGAGGAGGTTGCTGAAGGTATCCCACTGATTGTAGAAAACGCTATCAGCCTCGATGAGGCTGCACAAACCCTCCATCAAGAGAAGCAATTCCGAGTGTCAGAAATCATGCACGGGTTTGCTGAGGAAGAGGCGGCAAAAGTCCTGATACTTATAGACCTGATACGGTGCCCCAAAATCCCTAAACGAAAAACAGAGACTGCCAAACGCTTCTATGGCCATGTCAGCAAACGGATATACGCCGCCGCATGCTCACACTTTCAGATGGTTTCGTTTGGGGATCTCTGTGAGTTGGTTAAGGCCGAAAGTTCACCATACCATCTGGATGGTCCGAACTCGGTGGACTGGGTTTTTCCGAATTCAATCACCCTGGAAAGAGAACGCGCCCTGTACGTTGATTACGTTCGAGATATTACTGAAGTGCCAGGCGAGTGTTCCTGGATAAACCCAATCGTTTCAGCATCTGATATGTGGTCACCGTATGAAACGTCCAACAGTGTCAAGCTTAGTTATGCCCTTTCAGAGGCTGGTGCGAATTCACCTGAAGGTTTGGCTGTCATCGCCAATCTCTGGAGAAAATTTAAACCCAAGCCAGGAACTGGTCGAAAGGAGCTTCGCAGGTTGATCGTGGATACGGTGGAGCAACTGGGCAAGTCCAAAGCAGAAATCGAAAACCAGCCGAACTTGAGCTACATCGTTGCACACTGGCCCTTCCCATTGTGGTCGATGACCATCAAGGAACCTCGCGGAAAGACCAAGGACTTGAAGGAACTGCGCGAAGAGCGTGCATGCACTATTAAATGGATCAATACAACTAACGCAAAACGTGATCCACCACCAGCAATTTCTAGACCTAAGGTGGAAGCACTGAGTAGCGCATTTGCAGCGTGGAGAAGGGAGGTAAAGGCAAGGGATGCCAAAAGAGGTGGGGGCAATCAGAATCAAGTGCGCTTTCTACCAGCTGTAGACTACTCCAAGCTACCGCAATACAAGCGTGTTGAGGAGATGTACTGTGAGTTGGCTGAGGAGGAACGTGCCGCGCTTCTCGCACTAGGGTGGTATGTTCGGGAAAGAGGGGTGGCTGACTGGCCAAAGATTTATGAGCGTGCGCTCAACAGTGTGACAATGTACGACAGCAGGTATGAAATTGGACTGGGATCCCATTGGCTGAAAGGATTTAATCGTTGGGAATCCAAGCCTCAGCCTTTCAGCGCCGGACAATTACACCACATATAATCACCACCACTCATCACACGATTCCTGACGGACAGCATGTCTGCGGTTCCACCCCTCGATGACCCTAGAACGCCTCCACATCGCCATCCAGAACCTCTGGCGACTATCGACGGGCCCGGAGAAATACGTTCATTGCTCCAGCGCGTTTCGTGCCCTTGAAGACACGTGCCGATCGGTCTACCTCGGCCTTGAGGGGTCGCGCCTCCAACGGGCACCCTCTGGCACGTTTCCCTCCAACCTGCTCAGCCGGGTTCTGCACAACTTTTTCCGCTGGAATGGCGCACCATGGCCCGGCCTGGGAGCCTCGTATCCACCGATCGTCGGCGACATCACCAACGACATCATCTACTCGCGCATTACCGACGGCCTGCTCTACCAGCTGCGCCTTCGCAACCCGAAGAACCAGGACAGCGAGCGCAAGTGCAGGCACCACCAGTGGCTCAGCGACGACTTCGGCGTGCAGGAGCTTCGCGAGCACCTGGTCGGGGTGACGGTGATCATGCGCACCGTGGATGATTCCAACCCCGTGCACGCCTGGGCAGAGTTCATGCTCCGCCTGGACCGGGCCTGCCCGAGAAAGCGTAACCGCCTACCGCTTAAACATGGATGAGGAAGGCTAGGGCGGTGCAATCCCACAAAACATAGGTGCACTTATTCCGATGGACTCGAATGGAAGTCAAGGCTGACTGATGAATTAATGGAAAACCTAATTGCTTGGTTTGTAGATTTTGACACTACTAGAGGTTGGAGATTGTCCAATAGCTGGATATACAAGGTACTGGGCTACCAGCAGGTTGTACAAGCAAGGCATTACCTCGTGGCGGAATATTCAGGATGTCATCTACTTGCGCCCACTTCTCACCCTCCAAGTCCTTTTCGATGATCAGGTGCTTGCCTGTGCTATAAATCGTCTTGTCCAGCAAGAGATGAAAACGACCTCTTTGAGGTTGGAATGACGCAGGCGCAAAATGCTTCCACGGCGAAGATTGATCATGGGTTTGAAACGGATGTAGGCACTGGCAATGACTAGAAATTCGTGCTCAATTGCTTCTTCGGCGCATTCACTGATATCAAAGTGTTCTTCATATATTGCTGACGCTCGGCGCTTTTGAAGCAAGCTCACTGAATTGTGCTCTTTGTCAGGAATTTTATGGTGCATAAATTACTTGGCAGATAGATTAGATTTCTCAATGCCTTTGAATACGTTGTCCGTTAATTTGTCAAATAAATATAGTTACGAATATAAATTTTGTAGCACCTAGGCAGGAGAGAGTAGTGACAGGACTAAGCGTACTGTATGCAAAACAAGCAAGGGAAGAAAAGGGATGGGATGAGGTGCCTGACAGGGATAGGCCTGGACGGCTGCGAGAAGTATATTGGGCAGGAGCTGCAAAGGGAAAGTTAGTGGAGGGAAAGTCATTCTTTGGAATGAGTTTTGATTACCGAACAGATCGAAAAGAGATAGGAAGGAAAATAGACGACCCAGGAGATAGTTTTATACATATAGTCGAAATAACGGGAAAGGCAGAAAGTAATTTTGAATGGGTGGAGGTTACCGAAGTTTTCACAACTACTCCTGCAAAGACAATCGAAGGTGCAATGAGAGCGTGGAACGGTATAAAGGACAAACAGACAATAGACTTTGAGAAATTCAAGAAAGGGCTAAAAAGAGGAAGACCAAGTAGGGGGCAACAACGAAAGGCAGCAGATGACGTGATAAAGGCGATTAAAAAGAAAATAACAAAGACGTCGTACAATGAAGTCGTAGACAGGTACGGGTATGGAACTTTGGTGGTAGGGATGCCTCTATGGTTTGCAACACTTCCTGAAAATCCATTTCGAGCAGAGAATGCACTGGACGATTTCATGGTGCGGACAGCGATAGGGCTGGAAGAAATAGGACGAAATGAACTAAGAAGAAAAAAATGTCCGTTCAAGCACGTATTAGTACTCTGGGACATAACGCCTGAGGCCATAGAAGAATGGGATAAGAAAAAGTCTAGAGAATACGAAAACGCAGAAAACACGACATTAATGAATCCGATACCCATATCTACACTCGCGTCGTTTGCAGAGATACTAAAAAAAGCGATAAAGCAAACAGGAATTGTAGAAAGCGAAGCTCCTTCGTTTAGCTATTTTCTTGGAAAGAAAATAGAAAAGAACAAAAAAGGAAAAGGGCCTTATCCATTCATGACATATGTAATGGAAAAGATGGCCAAGGAAATGAACGATAATTTACGAAGGAGAGGAGTAAGGGAGAAACTAAAACAGAGGATCAGTCTAGGACTTTGTCAAGCACTATGTTTCATAAAGATACATGGAATAGTAGGTTTGGAGAGGTGGTTAGCACAGAAGATATCGCCGAAACGATATTGGAGAATAAAAGTGTTAAGGCGAAGGACATTACGATTATACAGGGAAAGTGTGAAAAAACACAGAAGAATGAATAACCGGGCTAACTGCCGATGACTTGGTAGATGAAAATAGTTTCCAATAAAGGGCGTCGAGTAGCCCTGAGTGTGAGTAGACGGGATCAATCTAGCTCAAGTTAATTGGCCATGCAAGAAATATTAAAACGGTGAAAATTTAGTAAGTTATGGTTTTTTGGGGGGAGTTCTTCGAACCAGGTGGTCGGGAGTTCGAATCTCTCCGGGCGCGCCATTTTACCTGTTCGATCAGGCCGTTAGATGTACACTGACTTGTTTCTTTTTTCCTCAGTCTGCTGATTGTGCCGGTTTTGTGCTAGTCGGTGGCTTCGTGAGAGGTTGTCGGCATACTCCGCCAGATGCTTCACAGTCAAGTGGGCATACCGGAAGACCATCGAGTCGTCCGACCAGCCCCCAGATCCTGCAGCACGGGTAGCAAGCTGTAGATTCGGTGAAGGTCATTTGCACGGGATGAATCTTAGAGGCTGATTAGTAAAATGTTAAATACCCGTAATTGAGAAGATTTGTGAAAACATATATCTAGAGTGCCAACACCAGAGTTCAGAGTTGAGACTGCGGGATTAAGTCTTGTCCGGTGGGAGGTGTGGCATGGACAGGCGGGAGCAAATTCAACAGCGTTTCAACCGTGCCTTTGCACACTGGGAGATAAAGTTACCCGACGAAGCCATGCCGCTCGGCGTAGTCTGGATCATAGTTGAGCAAGGATGGACCATCTGGACACGCTTCGATGTCGAGGATGGCTGTGAACACCTCGACTACTATGCCATGCACCGCATGACCAATGACCGCCATGTCCGCTTATATGCTGACGGCAAGGAGGAAAGCTTGCCGGCCATTTCGTCGATTTGCAGCTATCCGGAGGACGCTACGGAGGCGGAGAAGGAAGCAGCACAGGACGAATATTTTGCGCACAATCAGGCAGTAGAGAAACTGCTGGAAGAGAAGGGCTTCGTCATGACGGACCAAGCCCACTTCAGCGCCCGCATCAATCGCTATCTGCAGACCCACCCCGACGCGCTCAGCACAACTGAGCAGGGCGATCAGGATGACTGAATTAATCAGAGATGTCCTAACAATTCAATTTCAACGATCACTGAGGTCCCTTCAAACGCTGGAAGGCAATCACCCAAAGACGTGGCTGGCCCTCATGTACTCCAGAGGTGAAGCCATCAATCCGCTGGCTTTTCTTTTTCTTGAGATAAGTCGGTACCTTGGGAGTGAGTTGAGACGTTTAGTGGGGTTAGTGATGCTGGTGATGGTCCCTGCGACTCTGTCGGCTGCTTATCCGATTGGGGAGATTGTCGTCACAGGAACCCTTAGCGAGCGCCTTGGCGACACCGGAAGTGTCAGCCGCATCCACGGTGACGCGCTGTCGGAGATCCGGTACAACCACATTCACGAAGCCCTGAGCCGGGTTCCCAGCATTTGGGTGACTCGGGGGTCCGGCCAAGAGCACCTGACTGCCATTCGCTCAGCGGTCTTTACCGGACCAGGGGCCTGTGGAAAGTTTCTCTACCTTGAGGACGGCCTGCCCATTCGGCCCGCGGGTTTTTGTAACATCAACAATCTCTTCGAGGTCAATGGCGAGCAGGCGGGCAGCATTGAGGTTTGGCGTGGACCGTCAAGTGCTGTACTGGGGGGTAATGCATTGCACGGAGCAATCAATGTGCTTACCGCCAACCCTGAGGGTGCCAGCCTGAGTCTGGAGGGTGGCGCCTACGGTTACTACCAGGCTCGAACCTCATTAGGCGGGCACATTGGTGGGCACTATGTGGGCCTGAGTGCCCATGGAAGCCAGACCGATGGCTATCGAGATGCCACGGGGTATGACCAGCAGAAGTTCTCCTTGGCCCATGCCACTAACTTGGGTGCTTGGCAGGTGCGCAACACCCTGAACGCCACCAACCTCAATCAGAGCACCGGCGGCTACGTGCAGGGTTTTGAAGCCTATGAGGACCGCGACCTACGCCGCTCCAACTCCAACCCCGGGGCCTATCGGGACGCTTGGTCCCTGCGTGCTGCCAGCCATTGGCAGCGTGAGCAAACCCGAATTTCCGCGTATCTGCGCCGCTCGCGCATGGAGTTTTTGCAACACTTCCTGCCCGGACAACCGACCGAGACCAATGAGCAGACCAGCGGCGGCGTACTGGTCCGTCAGCGGTTTGAGGCCGACACCTGGGCCGGGCAATACGGCGTGCAAATTGAAGCCATGCGGGGCAGCCTGCTTGAGATCCAGGATCGACCGACGGACGGTTCGGCCTTCCTGGTAGCCACTCGACCTGCAGGACGCCACTACGACTACGACGTCGATTCGATCATGGCTGCCGGCTTCTACAACCTGAGTAGACCGTTGGCCGGGGGGCTGCACTTGCTGCACAGCCTGCGCCTTGAACACCTGAACTACGATTATGAAAACCGTCACCTGACAGGTAACAGCCGCGATGATGGCTCACCCTGCGGTTTTGGCGGCTGCCTGTATACCCGCCCCGTTTCCCGGGAAGACAGCTTTACCGAAGTGGCGGGCCGCCTGGGCATCGAGCAGAATTTCGGTGCTCTCCACTCCGGCTACCTGATGCTCGGCACCGGGTTCCGACCACCGCAAGCCACCGAGCTCTACCGACTGCAGCAGGGGCAAACGGTGGCCGACCTGGACAGCGAACGCCTGCTGTCGGCAGAGGTGGGCTTTCGCAGTCGCACTTGGTCCCTGTCAGCGTTTAGCGAGTGGACCCGCGATTTCATTTTCCGCGACGCCAGTGGTTTCAACATCAGCGATGGCAAGACCAGGTCCCTCGGATTTGAATTTTCCGGCGATTGGCATCTGGGTGACCATATCTTGAGCCTCGCCGTCAGCCATGCCATACACAAATACGATTTTACCCGTGATGCCGCACGTGGGGAACGGATCGAAGACGGCAACATGATGGATTCGGCGCCCCGCTGGCTCACCAATGCCCGTTGGCGCTATGAGCCGGGTGAACGCTGGTATTCCGAGTTCGAGCTGAACTATGTGGACGAGCACTACATCAACGCCGCCAATACCGCCAAGTACGACGGCCACGTCGTGCTCAATTGGCGTGGTGGTTACAGACTGACTGAGCACGTCAATCTGTTTGCCCGGATCATCAATCTGCTTGATGAACGCTATGCCGACCGTGCCGACCATGCTTTTGGGACCTACCGCTATTTTCCGGCCATGCCGGTCCAAGGCTATGTGGGGCTCAATCTGGTACTGTAGTTTGTAATGGGGTATCGTTTCCAGTCGATCAACGGCCCGAATTCTTCGGCTTATTTTGAAGGAGTTCAATTATCATAAAGCAACTGCTTTCATAAAATATACCTTTTATAATAAGCAGTTACCCATATATATTAATGTCTATTGTTTGGTCCCCTGGGGACCAGTGAGTCTACCAAGGCATTACAAAGTGCCTCGTTGCACGGAATCAGTCAATTAGAAAATCTGGAGGGAAACCGATGCGCAAAATCCTGATGGCAATAAGCCTTTGTACCTGCTTGATCCTTACCGGGACAGCGTTGGCCGAGAGCACACTACCCGCAGAGGATGCTGCCTCAAACCACATGGTGGCCGAGGCCAAGCTCACGGCCCACTTCATCGATGCTGCCGTCAAGGCGGGAATGAGTCCGGAGGCAATCAATGCCGTACTGGCCTATGTGGCACAAAATTCTGTGATTACAGAATTCTGGATCAGTGACGAGCACGGCCAGATCGAGTTTACCAGCATGCCGGGTACATCCTTCAGTTTCCCGACCGACCCGAAAAGCGACACTCAGGCCGCTCCCTTTGCTGCGCTTTTGTCAGGCAGCCAATCCGTAGTCATTCAGGCAGTGGAAAAGCGTGAACTCGACGGCGCACTGTTCAAATATGTCGGGGTGGCGGGAGTGGACAAGCCGAGAATCGTGCAGGTGGGCATCTCCGCAACCGAACTGCACGGACCGTAAACGGGGCAAGGAATGCCCGCGAGCAAGCCTGATACGCTGGGCAGGATGTTCCAGGGACAGTTCGCCTACAACCAGGAAGAGGGATGCTCAGAGGGGCTTGCTTTTATCGGTCTCGGATTCGGCGCGAAGATTCACCGACCGGATCGCCTGGATGATCTCCTCGTGCTTTTTGTCCACGTATTTTTTCTGGGTACGCACGGACTTGTTATAGGACATCACAATCAGCGGTGCAAACAGGGCACAGAGTATCCAGATGATGATCGGAACAAAAATGGTCCAGAGGGTGGCAACGGCGAGGATGATCGCCAGTAGTCCGCCGATCAGGTTCGTGTAGGTGAACCCCAGGGGACCAAGCAGGATTGCCAGTATGAATGCGATTAACGGCGATCTTTGTTGTTGCATCACCATCCCGAATAGTTGCGCTTGTTCAATGATAGCATCATTTGGGCCGAACTCTGGTAGCCGGTTCGTTGTCTGATAGGGCATGAGGTGTCAAGGATCTGGTTCGCGGATTTTGCACTGCGAGGCCTGCCTACTTACAATCTCCTTGCATCCTCTGTAGAAGCAAAGGGCGTGTAGAGACATCCTTGAGCACCGCTGACCTGAAACTCTGAAAGGACCTGTTGAGTATGTTGCTTAAAACCACCCGGGCTTGCGATATCCATGAATCCCAGGTCACCGATGAATCACTATACAAGGCGCGACGAAAGTTCATGCAGGGCACAGCGGCCTTGGCAGGGGCTTCCATGCTACCAGCCTCCTCCCTGTGGCCAGGACCCGTACGTGCCGCCTTCAATTTCGGGGATATCGAAAAAAGCGGATTCTCTACCGCTGAAGAGCTCAACTCGTTCGAGGACATCACGAGCTACAACAACTTCTACGAACTCGGTACGAAAAAAGGCGATCCGAAACGCAACGCGCACCGCCTCATCACAAAGCCGTGGAGTATCCGGGTGGACGGCGAGTGTGGCAAGCCAGGCGACTACGATCTTGAAGATTTCATTCCCGCTCCCAAGCTTGAGGAACGGATATATCGTCTGCGTTGCGTGGAAGCCTGGTCGATGGTCATCCCCTGGGTAGGCGTTGAACTGGGGCCCGTACTGAAGCGTTTTGAACCTACGTCCAAGGCCAAGTACGTACAGTTCTTTACATTGCATGACCCGAAGAACCTGCCGGGTCAAAGGCGCTCGGTACTGGACTGGCCGTACCGCGAGGGCCTGAGAATGGACGAGGCCATGCATCCCTTGACGATATTGGCCGTGGGACTGTATGGAAAAGAGTTGCCGAATCAAAACGGTGCACCGCTGCGCCTGGTAGTGCCGTGGAAATACGGGTTCAAGAGTATCAAGTCGATCGTACGTGTACACTTTACGGAATCCCAGCCCGCGACCAGCTGGAATCAGTCCGCCCCCCGGGAGTACGGCTTTTACTCGAACGTCAATCCTGCGGTGAACCATCCGCGCTGGAGCCAGAAACGGGAGCGCAGGATCGGCGAGATCCTGAAGAGAGAGACCCTGCCGTTCAATGGCTATGCGGAGCAGGTGGCCGATCTGTATGCAGGCATGGACCTTAAAAAGCATTTCTGAGCAGAGCCTTCGCATGCGCCTTGGCAAGCCCCTGGTATTTACCGCTTGCCTGATCCCCCTGATCTGCTACGGCTACTGGTTTTTCACGGATTCACTGGGTGCGAATCCCATCGAGGCCATCACTCGAAGGGCTGGAGACTGGGCATTACGGTTCCTGCTGATCACACTTGCCATCTCGCCGTTGAGAAAACTCACGGGTTTGCATGAACTTGCTCGGTACAGAAGGATGCTGGGCCTGTTTGCCTTCTTTTACGTGTGCGTACACCTGTCGCTGTATATCACCCTGGACAAGTTTTTCGATCTCGCCGAGATCATCGAGGATGTCATCGACCGACCCTTCATTACCGTGGGATTCACCGCCTTTGTCCTGCTGATTCCGCTGGCGGCGACTTCAACCAACAGGATGGTCGAGGTATTGCAGCACCGCTGGACGCAGTTGCACCGGCTGGTTTACGTGGTGGCAATGCTGGCAGTGTTGCATTTCTGGTGGATGGTCAAGATCGATACGACAGAGCCCGCCATCTATGCGGCTGTCCTTGCCGTACTGCTTGGCTTCAGGCTGACGTTTTACCTGAAGAGGAAATTGAAGGAAACGGAATGAATCCGGTCTCTGTCCCTGCAGGGGATGTGGGCCCGGCATGTCCTTGATGCACGGGCTCTACAGATGCATTGATACAAGATACCTGGAATAGCTTTCCCGCATCGATGTACGTTCGTCCATGGATGATTTCAGGATGTTCTCAAGCACCACCTCGAATTCGCGCTGTATGATCTTGAAGAAGATATCGGTGAGCGGGCGTTTTCCCGTAGGCAGGGCAATGACCTTTTGCTGGAATCTGACCGGAAAAATGGTGTCCCCGCGGAACAGGATCTTGACGGCAAATACCCAGCGCCAGTCCCAGGAGTACACGGTCAGTGCAGCATTTCCCGCGTAAAGCTCAAAGGACTCGCCGTCCTTCATGACCCCTTCGCTGAACACGATGGCCCGATAGGCGCTGATGTTGTTGGAGCTGATGAGGTTGGCCCCGACGATGTCAGCCCTTTCCGAGTGTGGGCTGAGTCTTTCATACAGGGCAGGGTAGAATAGCTGCAGGAAGGCCAGCAGCATCGGATAATGTTCGTGCGTGGCAACCATCTGTGAATAGTGTTCTAATTCGAATCCTCTATCAATCCCCAATCGATTGATCATGCGCCCGTAGCTCAGCTGGATAGAGTACCTGGCTTCGAACCAGGTGGTCGGGAGTTCGAATCTCTCCGGGCGCGCCACTTCACACATTCATTGAATCCACCCAGGCGCTGTCGCAAGACTGACCTCAACTGAAGGACAGGTGTGACCCGGCTATCTCTTCCGGGTTACTGGGCTTGAAAACACTTGATACACCTCCATCTTACAGTTAGAACCTGCATGAAGATCCCAGGCACTTCACCCAGCCGGCATGCAGGGACCTGTTCTTGAATTTGTGAATCGGTTCGTAAACCCCGCAGGTTTACAGGGAGTTCTAGACATGGATATCAAAAGAGTAATGTTGGTGCTGGTACTGATTCTGGTGCCGGTAGTAGCCCAGTCCACAAACGGTTATTTCTCACACGGCACGGGCTTGGCAAACCGCGCCCTTGGTGGCGCTGGTGTGGCCTTCCCGCAGGATGCCCTGGCATCGGCGACCAACCCGGCCGGAATGGCCTTTGTCGGAAACCGCATGGATGTGGGTGCGGTGCTGTTCAAGCCCGACCGCGGGTACTCCCCGAGCGCCAGCCTTGCCAATGGCAATGGCGGTGCATTCACCCTGGGGTCCGGGTCCGAGACCAGCCGCAACCGTGGCTTCATCATTCCGAGTTTCGGACTCAACTACATGCTGAGCGAGCGGGATGCCTTGGGGCTGTCCGTGTATGGCAACGGTGGCATGAACACCTCGTACAAATCAGGCAGTGCCTTGTTTGATCCGTCCGGGATGCGCGGTGCAGGCATGTCCTTCCCCGGTGCACTGGGTGCAGGTACCGCGGGTGTGGACTTGCTGCAGGTCTTCTTCAATCTTTCGTATGCACGCAAACTCTCGGACCAGTTCTCAATCGGGATCAGCCCACTGCTGACGATGCAGAGTTTCCGTAGCAACGGCCTGGACGCATTTGCTCCGTTCACGAAAACTTTTGTGGAAAGTCAGGGAACACAGATGCCGAATCATCTGACACAAAATGGCACTGACAACGCCTTTGGCTGGGGCCTGCAGGCAGGCCTGCTGGCCAGAGACATTGGCGGTATCGCGGACCTCGGAATTTCGTATCGCACGAAGATCAACATGGAAAGATGGGATGACTACGCGGACCTGTTTGCAGAAGACGGCACCTTCGACATTCCTTCCACCCTGTGGGCAGGTGTGGCCATCGAACTCGCGGAAAACGTGACGCTTGTCGCAGATTATCAGCGTATCTGGTACGGGGACAGCGATGCCATCAGCAATGGGGTGCAGAACCTGTTTGACTGCCCGGCGCTCGGTGGACAGGACATAGAGAGCTGTCTCGGTGGCGACCGCGGAGCCGGCTTCGGATGGGATGACATGGATATCTTCAAGGTCGGGTTGCAGTGGCAGGCCAAACCCCATGTCATCGGGCGAATCGGCTACAGTCATGCCAGCCAGCCCATCGGTAGCGACCAGGTACTGTTTAACCTTCTGGCGCCGGCTGTGGTTGAAGATCACATCACCCTAGGTGCAACGGTCACCACCCGGTTCGGGGACATTACGGTCGAGGCCATGCATGCCTTTGGCAATTCCGTGAAAGGGCACAATCCTTTTGATCCCACACAGACGATCCGGCTCAGCATGGAGCAGTCCGAAATCGGAGTAGGCTGGTCGACAAAATTCTAATGTGGGTTTTCGCTTGTGCGAACACAAAGCCGGCCAGCACTGTATCCTGAATCCTGATCCACGGCTCAATCCTGTGCGATGTCATGAAGCTCCATGCCCGGTGAGAGGTTTGCGCGTATAATTCGATGCAAAAGAAATGACTTTCATGCATCACATCAGGACAGCTGTTTTTTTGTGGTGTTCAGGTCAAAAGTTCCAGGACCAGAAGCTTCAAGGCCAGAGAGTCTGGGAGCTAGGCTAAATTTGGGAGGCGCACAATGAATCATACAAGCAAAATTTTTGTAACAGTTGTTCTCGTCGCCGGGGTAACACTTGGGGCAACTGCACCGGTACAGGCGGGCGGGTTTTATTTCAGCACCGAGCTGGGGATGAATTTTGGCTCTTCAATGGACATGACCGGCCAAAGTAACGACCGGGCCAGCGTGTGCGATGGCTACATCAATCCCATGTATGCGACCGTCACGAATACTCCGGGATACGAAGACTACAACTGCACTGGCCCTGACCGGGGCGCGACCGGTGACTGGCAAAACAGTTTCAGTTCGGATGAAGGCGTTTTGCTGGGTACGGCACTTGGCTACCACGTGGGGGGTTCCCCGCTGCGCATTGAGCTGGAGTACTTTTACCGGGATACCGACTATGATCAGACTTCTGATGTCGGAACCGCCTCCGGGGAAAGCGGTGACAAGCTTGAACAGGAACTGGTCAGAACGATCGACCGGATCGGCGATCTCACCTCGCACAACCTGTTTGCCAACCTCTACTATGATTTTTCAGGCAACAGCCGGTTCACTCCGTATGTCGGCATAGGGATCGGTCTCGGATTTACCGAAGTAGAGTACAGCAGCCTGTGGGCCAGGAACAGTGATGCAGCCCGGATTACGACCGGTGAGGGTCTGCCGAATGCCGCCGAGATTCAGGCGAACCTGGCCAGCACTTCATCCACTGCGGATTCTGAGCTGGACGACACCCTGTTTGGGTACCAGCTGTTGTTCGGGGTCGATTACGCACTGACCGACACCATGGCGCTTGGAGTCAAGGGACGCTGGGTAGACTTCGAATCCCTCAATGATGGTGGCGTGGTATGGGATCCGTTGCGCGGCCACCCGCCGTACCTGCGCACCCCGGCACAGGCTGGACAAGGGGGAGACCGCGAGCATGTCAGCGGCGGCATCAAACTGGATGATATCGAGATGTTTGCCGTCAGCGTGAATCTCAAGTACGGATTCTAGAGACCCGGCAGCACGGCGCTATTGCTCGAGGCTTGCCCGGGGTGGCTGTGGCGCCGAGGAGACCTGAGACAGGTTCGCAGGCTCGGTGAATGGCTGCGCCGCTGATACGGGTTCATCCGTGGACGCTACGGTGACGCACACTTCGAGCCTGGAGTGCCCGCCACTGAAATACGTACCTTGCGTCGGGGCTGCATCGGCATAGTCACGGCCGATGGCCATGCGGATGTGGCGGTGATCTGCAGGTGTGTTATTGGTGGGATCGATGCCTACCCAGTCCAGGCCTGGAATCCAGAACTCCGCCCAGGCGTGGCTCGCCCCGGCCGGCGTCTGCTCATTGCCGATTCCCTCCAGGTGAAGATAGCCGGACACGTACCGGCTTGGAATTCCCCAGGCGCGCCCGATGGCAATCAGAACATGCGTGTAATCCTGACAAACACCGTGGCGGGTTTCCAGGATGTGTTCGATGGTGGAGTCAACATGGGTGCTCCCGGGCGTGTAACTGAAGGCCTCATACAGTTTCGATGCGGCTTGCAGCAGGGATGAAAGCGGATTTTGGCCGCGCTCGATTCCGTGTGCTGCGATAAATGCCTTGAGGGGCTCGCAGACATAAACAAAGCGGCTCGGATTCAGGAAAACCCAGTGGCGCACGCGATCGGTGGTCTCTTCCAGGGCCTTCCAGCTGCCCGTGCCGGGATCGACAGGTAACTGTGCATCCGGCTTTGCGGCAACACGGGTACGAGCGTGCAGCACGGTCTGCTGGTGCATACGGTGGATGTTGATCAGGTGGCAGCGGTTACCGAAGGCATCCATGCAGGGAACAGGGAGTGTCAGCGGCTCGGTGCGCAGATCAAAGTCCAGTACCTGCTGGCTGGCATCCTCCCTCGGATACAGTCTCAACAGCATGACGCTCCCGTGGGCTGCTGTTTCGTAATGGAAATTGCAGCGGTGCTCGATCCGGTACTGGCAGGGTGTGGATGATTTCATGCGCCCGGCGTATCCTCGATCTCGTATCCGAAGTAGGTGATTTCGATATTATCGTGCACCCTGCGGCTTCTATCACGCAGTTCACGCAGTACCGTCCGGGTCGCATCGGTATCATTGAGGTTGTGGCTTGGCCAGTCGAAGTCAATGTACGCGGCCATGTGTCCTGCAAGGCGGCGCGCTTCCCGGGCGGGACGCTTTTCCGAAACGCGATCCAGTGCCGTGACGATGCGTGCCAGCGCGTACCGGATCGAACGTGAAAGGCGAAGATCGCTGACCAGGAAGTTGATCACATTGACTGGTCGATATTCCAGTGAGTAGCGACGACTGAAGGTGCCGCGGGCTTCACAGACCTCCAGCAGCGAGCGCCACTCGGGTTCGATGTGGGCCTCGGTCGGGGGGAACACGGTGAGCTGGGCCTCGATGAGTGCGGCAAGCAACTGCACCCGCTCGACAAAGCGCCCGAGCTGAATGAAGTGCCAGCTGTCATCGCGATAGACCGTACTGTCGACGATCCCCGAGAACGTCCGGATCGTATCCTCGGCATGCAGATAGAAGTCGCCCGGGCGATCATCCCAGATATCGGCGATGCCAACCTTGGACAGCTTCAGGTAGGCGACGTTCAGGCAGTACCACATGTCCTTGCTGATCACGTTTCGGACCTGGCGGGCATTTTCGCGTGCCGTAGCAATACAGTTGAGGATCGAGTCCGGGTTGCTGGACTCGAAGGTCAGATCGTCGGCCAGCGTGTAGGAGTCAGCCAGCATGAAATCCTCGTCATCGAGATTCGATTCCAGGCTGCCGCCTACCGGTTCGCGATCGAGACTGGCGTACAGGCGACGCCAGGTCTGGTCGATCTCCTCCACCGGCCGGTCTTCCAGGGTCCGCAGTTGATCGGCCAGCAGGCGACAGCCGTGCTGTGCCCTTTCGAGATAGCGGCTGATCCAGTACAGCCCCTGTGCATTGCGTGACAGCATGGCGTTACGGGGGCAGTACCCAGAGGTCCTTGCCGCCCCCTCCCTGGCTCGAGTTGACCACCAGCGAGCCCGGGCGAAGTGCCACCCTGCAAAATGCACCGGGAACCAGCCGCGTTTCCTGACCGCACAATACAAACGGGCGAAGGTCGACGTGGCGGGGCGCAGCCCCTGCATCTGTCAGGCAGGGCGCACGAGAGAGGTTGAGGGTGGGCTGTGAGACATAGTTGGCCGGGTTCTTGCGAATTTCAGCGGCATAGGCGGCCCGCTCATCTGCACTTGCATGCGGCCCCACCAGCATGCCGTAGCCCCCGGAGCCACCGACCACCTTGACGATCAGATCCTGCAGGTTGTCGAGCGTGTACTCCAGGCCTTCAGGCTCACGGCAAAGATGGGTCTCCACGTTGGCCAGCAGGGGCTCTTCGTTGAGGTAGTAGCGGATGATGTCCGGGACATACGCGTACAGGCTCTTGTCATCGGCCACCCCGGTTCCCGGGGCATTGGCAATAGCGACGTTTCCCATCCGGTACGCATAGAACAGTCCAGGCGTGCCAAGCTGGGAGTCCTGCCTGAACGCCAGCGGGTCGATATAGTCATCGTCAATCCTGCGATAGATGACATCTACACGCTGCAACCCGTCGGTCGTTCGCATGTAGACAAATCCGTTGTGGACCAGCAGGTCCTTGCCCTGCACCAACTCCACTCCCATCTCACGTGCCAGGAACATGTGCTCATAGTAGGCGGAGTTGTAGACGCCGGGTGTGAGGAGGACGATGCAGGGGTCGGCGACCCCGGTGGGCGCGAACTCGGCCAGGGTTTTTCGCAGCAGCTTGCCGTACTGCTCGACACCGCAGACCCTGTGCAACCGAAACAGGTTGCGCATGCTGGTTTTCAGTGCACGGCGATTGGCCAGCATGTACGAGACTCCGGAAGGTACACGCAGGTTGTCTTCCAGAACCATGAAACCATCATGGGTGCGAACGAGATCGGTGCCGCAAAGAAAAACGTGGATGCCCAGGGGTACCCGCAAGCCGCGCATTTGGGTGCGGTACTGCGGGCAGCCGTAGACGAGACCCGCAGGCACGATGCCATCGGAAAGGATTTGCGCAGGCTCCTTCGCATAGATGTCCGCGAGAAAGAGGTTCAGGGCATGCAGTCTTTGGCGCAGTCCCTGCTCGATCTGTCCCCACTCGCCGGCATCCAGCACCCGGGGCAGCAGGTCGATCGGGATGATGCGCTCTTGCGCACTTTCATCCCCGTACACGGAAAAGGTGATGCCCTCGTGCAGGAACGACTGCTCCGTCCTGTCCTGCAAGGCTGCAATGTCGGCACTGGACATCCTGCCAAGATGTTCCCAGAGTGCCTTGCAATGTTCGCGCGGCACGCCGCTGGCTGAAAACATCTCGTCATAAAAGGCGGGATCGACCTCATAGTTGGAAAAAAGTGAGGCGGGTTCCGCCGGCTCATGTGCCCCGGTCGTGAGATGGGCTTCGGGTTCCCTGTTCATTTTCATGTCCCTGGGAGGTTTTTCTCTGCCAACCCATTATAATTTATTGCGAAATGGGGGTCACAGGGCGTGCTTGTACACATCACGCCTGAACGTGCCTCCGAAGCCTTACAACAGCGGAATCAGTCATGATGCGGACAAGCGGGTATACTTGCACCTGTACTGGTATTCCATAACGGCCTCGGTTGATACGCACATTACAGTTCATTTGGCCCGTCATACACATCTGGATACGATTTGATGCTCCAACCCCTCGAGCTCTTTATTGGTTCACGCTATTTGCGTGCAAAAAGGCGAAATCACTTCATTTCATTCATCTCGCTGATTTCCGTGGTCGGGATTGCGCTCAGCATCATCGTCCTGATTACCGTGCTATCTGTCATGAACGGCTTCCAGCATGAGGTCAAGCACCGGATTCTGGGAATGACCTCGCATGCGACCGCACTCGAGATGAACGGTACCCTGCGGGACTGGCGTGGTTTGCAGGACAAGCTCAAGGACAATGACGAAATCAAGGGCTCCGCACCCTATGTGCAGGCCCAGGGCATGGTGGTCAGTGGCAGGCGCCTGACGGGTGCCATGCTCAACGGAGTTGACCCCGTGCTTGAAGGAAACGTCTCCCGGATCGGGGAGCTGGTGCTGGACGGCGACCTGGGGGTGCTGCATGCCGGCGAATACGGCATCTTGCTGGGCGAGGACCTGGCCGACTATCTGCGTGTGGGAACGGGAGACAAGGTCTCCGTTCTGACCCCGGAGGCGAATGTCACCCCGGCAGGCATCGTGCCGAGGCTCAGGCGTTTTACCGTGGTGGGCATCTATTCCGTGGGGGTGCCGCAGTATGATCGCAATACGGCGGTTATGCACATCGAGGATGCCAGGCGCCTGTTTCGCCTGGGCGATGCCGTATCGGGGTTGCGTCTCAGGTTCGAGGACCTGTTCGATGCGCCCGCACTTACCCAGGGGCTGCGTACCCAGCTGGGCGCGGATTACTGGGTCACCGACTGGACCCAGCATAACAGCCAGTTTTTCCGTGCCCTCAGGATCGAGAAAATCATGATGACCATCATCCTGTCCCTGCTGGTGTTGATTGCCGCATTCAACATCGTCTCCGCACTGGTCATGGTGGTTACCGAGAAGCAAAGCGATATTGCCATATTGCGTACCCTCGGGGTTACGCCAAAAGGAATCATGAGGATATTTGTCATCCAGGGTACGGTGATCGGCCTGGTGGGAACCATCTTGGGAGCAGTCTTCGGGCTGTTACTGGCCGCCAACCTGGAGGCCATTATCGCCTGGATCGAAGCCTATTTCGGGATGCGATTCCTGTCCGACAATATCTACCCCATCAATGACCTGCCCTCGAAAATCGACTCCCTGGATGTCGTTCTCGTGTGCACGCTGGCCTTTGTGCTCACCGTACTGGCGACCATCTACCCCGCATGGAAGGCCTCACGCACCCAGCCAGCCGAGGCGCTGCGATACGAGTAGGGATCATGGCTGAGGTTCTGCAATGCAAGTCACTGGTGCGCACGTTCGCGAGCGGCCCGTTGCATGTGCAGGTGCTCAAGGGGGTGGACCTTAGCGTCGAGACTGGCAGTCGGCAGGCGATCATCGGTGTATCGGGCAGTGGCAAGAGCACACTGATGCACCTGCTGGGTGGCCTGGATACCCCGGATTCCGGCAGTGTGCAGGTGTGCGGGCGAGACATGACCAGCCTCTCGGATGCAGAGCGCGGACAGTTGCGAAACCGTGCTCTGGGCTTCATTTACCAGTTCCATCATCTGTTGCCGGAGTTCACTGCCCTGGAGAACGTCGCCATCCCGTTGCTGTGGCGCCGCTGGCCGGCATCAAGAGCACTCGGTCAGGCCCAGGACTTCCTCGCCAAGGTGGGCATGTCTTCGCATATGAAGCACAAGCCAGCGGAGCTCTCCGGTGGGGAAAGGCAGCGCGTTGCAATCGCCAGGGCCCTGGTGACCGAGCCGCAGGTGGTGCTTGCCGATGAGCCCACGGGGAATCTCGACAGGAAAAATGTCGAACAGGTACAGCAGCTGATGCTCCAGATGTGCAGGGAACTTGGCATGGCCCTGGTCATCGTGACGCATGACCCGGGCGTTGCACAGTCCATGGACAAGATCTATCAACTGACCGACGGTCGGCTGTCCGTGGTCTGAGCCGCGGACCGTCCCTGGATACCCCGCAGCCATGTCTACAGGCACTTCTTCCACAACCGGCTGGCAGACCTATTCCCGCTTGCTGAGCTACACCTTTTCCAAGTGGCCGTACCTGCTGCTTGGCTCGGTGTCCCTGCTGGTGTTCTCGGGGCTGGATGCGTTGACCGTGTACCTGCTTGGGCCCTTTATCGACGGCGCGTTCGTGGACAAGAATTACGACGAGATCAAGTGGATCCCGGCGGTGCTGTTGCTGGTGATCATATTGCGAGGCATTACGAATTTTACCGGCACCTACTACATCGGCTATGTGGGTGCCTACGTGATCAAGGCCTTGCGCCAGCAGATGTTTGACCGACTGCAGTACCTGCCGGCCCAATACTTCGACTACCAGGCCACCGGCAGCCTGTTGTCAAAATTTTCCTACGACGTCGAGCATGTAATCGGGGCGGCCTCGAAAAGTCTGCGCAGCCTGGTGGAGGATACTTCCAAGATCGTTTTCCTGCTCGGCGTGATGGCGTACAACAACTGGAAGCTGACCCTGATCTTCCTGGTGGTGGCCCCGATCATTGCGGCGGTGGTCGGCTATACCAGTCGTCTGTTCAGGAAATACAGCACGCGCATCCAGCAGTCCGTGGGCAAGATCACCCACATCGTTGAGGAAAGTATCACTGGGCACCGCATCGTCAAGCTGTTTGGCGGGCAGGACTATGAAATTCGCAAGTTCGGGCAGGCCAACGAAGGGTATCGCCGTTCCTACTTGAGGAAAGTCATGACCAAGGCAGCGAGTACCCCGGTGATCCAGATGCTGGTCGGCTTCGTACTGGTTGTGGTGCTGGCAGTGGCTGCCCGCCCGGTGATGGCCTCCGGGGAAAGTGCAGGGGAGTTTGTGGCCTTCATCGTGGCGATGGTCTGGATCCTGACCCCGGCACGAAAGCTCACCCTGGTGAACGAGATCCTGCAAACCGGTATTGCCGCAGGCGAGAGCGTGTTCGAGCTGATCGACACGGAAAAGGAACAGGAGTCCACTGGCAGAACGCTCAAGACCTGCCGGGGGAAAATCGAGTACCGGGGAGTAGGCTTCAAATATACCTCCCGGGAAGATCAGGCGCTGTCTGACATCAACCTGAGCATAGAGCCGGGGGAAACCGTGGCATTTGTCGGTCGGTCCGGCGGCGGCAAGAGCACGATCGTCAACCTGCTGCCCCGGTTTTACGATGCAGACCAGGGCAGCATTCTTGTCGACGATACTGATATCAGGGAATTCAGCCTGACCTCCCTGCGCGCGCAGATAGCCTTTGTGAGCCAGGAAGTCGTTCTATTCAACGATACGATTGCGAACAATATTGCCTATGCGAAAAATGCGAAGTCCGACGACCAGCAGGTGCTGCAAGCCGCCAGGGCTGCCCGTGTACTGGAGTTTACGGACAAGCTGGCAGACGGGCTGGATACCGAGGTCGGCGAGAATGGTGTATTGCTGTCGGGAGGCCAGCGCCAGAGGATTGCGATTGCCAGGGCTCTGCTCAAGGATGCCCCGGTGCTGATTCTGGACGAGGCGACCTCGTCGCTGGATTCAGAATCGGAGAAATACATCCAGGCCGCCCTTGAGATGCTGCAAAAGGACAGGACGACACTGATCATCGCACATCGCTTGTCGACCACGGAAAAAGCGGACCGGGTCGTGGTGATGGACAAGGGCCGTATCGCAGAGATTGGCAGTCCCCAGGAATTGCTTGAGCGCGATGGCGTTTACGCCGGGTTGTACAGGCTGCAGGCGCGTGACGTCGCCGTGGATTTGTAGAGTACTCGGGACCTGTTTTGTGGCACTGAACTTCGATCCTGAAAAGGTCTGGTACTCAAACAGCATGCTTTCGGTCATGCTGTTGCCCCTGTCCTGGCTGTTCCGGGTGATCGTTGTCCTCAGGCGGGCGTATTACCGGCTCGGTCACCGCGTGCGCAGCACATCCTCGGCTTTTGTGATCGTGGTCGGCAACATCACGGTGGGCGGTACTGGGAAAACCCCGTTTCTGATCTGGCTCGCCGGCCAGTGCCGCAGGCGTGGGCTGAAAACCGGTATCATTTCCCGCGGCTACAAGGGTGCGCATACCACCCCGGTGGCTGAGGTCGTTGCGGACAGCCGGGTCGAGGATGTCGGCGATGAGGCGCTGCTGCTGGCAAGAAAGACCGCATGTCCGGTGGTGGTGGGGGCCGATCGAGGCCAGGCACTGGCTTTACTCGAGCAATCCATCCGCCCGGATGTGGTGTTATCGGATGATGGGCTGCAACATTACGCGATGGGCCGTGATTTCGAGATCGCCGTGGTTGATGGCGAGCGGGAATTCGGCAACGGCCGGTGCCTGCCCGCGGGGCCCTTGCGTGAGCCGCCTTCACGCCTGCAAAGCTGCGACCTCGTGGTGCGAAACGGGTCAGGCGACTCACACAGCCTGTGTTTTGAAGTGGAGCCGGAAGAGCTTCTTGCATTGAACCTGCGCGAGGGACGAAAGCCCTTGCAGGAATTCAGCGGGCGCACAGTGCATGCCGTGGCAGGAGTAGGGAACCCCGGGCGCTTTTTCAGGATGCTCAAGCGGGCCGGCATTGACATCATCGAGCATGCCTTTCCGGATCACCACACCTATGTGAAAGCGGATCTTGATTTCGGGGATGATGTTCCAATACTGATGACTGAAAAAGACGCCGTAAAATGTGAGACTTTCCTTGACAGCGACATCTGGTATCTACCCATAATAGTGCAGGTCAACACGGCCTTGGAACAGCGCATATCGACTCTGATCGAAGGAATTCCGATTGCAAAAACAACTGCTTGATATTCTGGTTTGCCCGGTAACCAAGGGACCCTTGAAGTACGACCAGGAAAAACAGGAATTGATCTCCACTTCTGCAAAGCTTGCCTATCCGATTCGAGATGGCATTCCGGTCATGCTGGAAGATGAGGCCAGACCACTCAGTGGCGAGGAATACGAGAAGTACAAGAGCCAGTAGTGCCTGAAGCGGTTCAAGCACTCTGTGCCTGCCAGTCTCTTCTTATGGATTTCAAGGTAGTCATCCCGGCACACTATGCATCGACCCGACTGCCGGGCAAAGTGTTGCTGAAGGTGCATGGCAAACCCATCATCGAGTATGTCCACAGGAATGCGTGTGCGAGTGGCGCAAAGCAGGTCCTGGTCGCCACGGACGATTCGAGGATCGTAGAGGCGGTACAGGCCTTTGGTGCCGAGGCCTGCCTCACATCAGCAGAGCATGCGTCCGGCTCGGACCGGATTGCAGAGGTCATACAGCGCAATGCCTGGCCTGAGGAAACCATCATCGTGAACCTGCAAGCTGATGAGCCGATGATGTCGGCAGAAAATGTAGCGCAGGTTGCAGCCAACTTGGGCAGTCACCCGAGAGTCGACATTGCGACCCTGTGCGCCGGACTCGCGGGCGAGCATGAGGCTGGTGACAAGAACATCGTCAAGGTCGTCCACGATCGTGACAACATTGCCACCGGCTTCAGCCGGAACATGGAAACCTTTGCAAAATCCGGTGATCAAACCGTCTATCGCCATCTGGGGATCTATGCCTACCGTGCAGGCTTTCTGTGCAGATTCACCCGATGGCCGAGGTCGCGGCTGGAAAAGAAGGAGTCGCTGGAGCAGATGCGAGCCTTTGAGCATGGCAGCCAGATTCATGTGGAGATGTGCCGGTCGGCACCGGGTATCGGAGTGGATACACAGGAAGACTACGAGGCCTTGCTGCAGGTAATGTAAAGCCTTTATCCGTTTACGAAGTCCGATCGACGTCGGTGGTTCAAAAAACCGGATCAAGCGATAGAAGCAATCGTTCACCAACCCCATGGGGAGATCGGTGAACGACACCAGCAAAGCTATTGTTCCACGCGCCACCCTTCAGCAACGACCAGTGACCTGTGGTCAATTGCTGGATCTGCCGGTTTGCCTGGATGGGAGGCGATAGGGCTTCAGTATCGGCAAAAACAGCCCAATCGACATCGCTGTTAGGAATCCATTCTGTACCCGCTCCGCTGAGCGTGATCAACATACGGCAAGGCACATGATCCACATGAAATCGCGGGCACATAGGAGCGCCCAGTGCCTCGAGTCGAACACCGACCTGTTCGCAGTCCACAAGCTCGCCTAACATTTCGCTAGCCTCAGCGATTTGATCGAACAGCGCGGAACGCACGTCGGCATCGAGTGTCGCTAGCGGCTCATTTACCGGGATTTTGGGGTCATCCGCAGGCTGGACCCATTGTGACTGTGGGACCTGATGCGAGCGGATCAATCGCTTTGACAGGGCTTCACAAGCGCGCGCTTGTGGGCCTGTCACGCTGACGATTTCCACATCCTCATCATAGATCGCTGCATCGCAAAGTCGCCTAGCTGATCACTGATTACCTGCCGCATCAGACGTCTGCCTCCAAACCTTAGTTATATTATAACATACCAATATTTGACGAGTGTTCAAGTCCATCCCGCCGGGTATTGCATGAGTGCACCCTAATCCCCTGATAAGGATCCAAAAGAATTGTTGGCACACGGCGGCTACGATTGATCCGCTAGACCGGCACTGGACCGTATTGGCCGGCTTGGGTGAAAGGAGCGCTGTTTCGACAGTGGCAAAGGGGTTTGGACCTCTCCCATGGCTGCAAAGGAGGGCAGTGTCCTGCCGGGCATCTATTTGCCCGACACTGCGCAGCAGGCACTTACGCCCAGCCTGAATTTTCTGCGGACGGCAGAACAGTCGCAGGGCTGTTCAGGCGTCCCCAGCCAGCTTGGAGGCCAGCCCGGTATAGCTTGCGGGTGCGAGGGAAAGCAGCCTGCAGCTTTTTTTCATCCTCCGGGAGTTCCAGTGAACGGATGAAATCTTCGATCTTTCGGGCATCCAGAGACCGGCCACGTGACAGCTCCTTAAGCTTCTCATAGGCTCCATCAATCCTGTGTTTCCGCATGACCGTCTGGATGGCTTCTGTGAGCACCTCGAGGTTGCTGTCGAGATCTTCCAGCACCCGGTGTTCATCCACCTCGAGTTTTCCCAGTCCCGCCAACAAGGACCGATAGCCAATCTCGCAGTGTGCAGCCGCCACGCCGAGGTTGCGCAGTACCGTTGAGTCACTGAGGTCACGCTGCCAGCGCGAGATCGGAAGTTTTGAAGAAAAGTGACTCAGCAGGGCATTGGCCACTCCAAAATTGCCCTCTGCATTTTCAAAATCGATCGGATTGATTTTATGCGGCATGGTGGATGAACCCACCTCGTTCTCTATCATCTTCTGGGTAAAGTAGCCAATGGAAATGTAGGCCCAGATATCCCTGCACAGGTCGATCAGAATGGTGTTGGTCCTGCGCAGCACGTCGCAGTACTCGGCGATGCAGTCGTGCGGTTCAATCTGGGTCGTGTAGCGATTCAGGTTGAGGCCCAGGTTCTCGGCAAAGCCGGCCGTGAGGGCTTCCCAGTCGACATCCGGGTAGGCTGCCCGATGCGCATTGTAATTCCCCGAGGCGCCGTTCATTTTAGCCAGCAGACGGACAGTGTTGAGACTGTCCAGCTGTCCCTGCAAGCGTGCATGTACATTGGCAAATTCCTTGCCCAGGGTCGTTGGAGACGCGGGCTGACCATGGGTGCGCGAGAGCATCGGAAGGTCTGCCAGTTCATGGGCGAGGGCCTTCAGTTTCGATGCGATATCCGTGATGCCGGGCGCCAGAACCTCGGCTCGAATCTCGTCCAGCATCAATGAGTAGGCTGTGCTGTTGATATCCTCGGACGTGCAGGCAAAGTGGATGAACCCGACCTGGTCGCGTAGTTCTTCGTGCGAGTCCAGCTTGTCTCTCAGGTAATATTCGACGGCCTTGATGTCGTGATTGGTCCGGGCCTCGATCTCCTTGATCGCTTGCGCTTCGTCGATGTCGAAATCCTGGACGATGCCGTCGAGGAATGCGCCTGCAGACGAGGACAGCGGTGCCGCCTCTGGGATTTCGGTACTCTCCGACAAATGCTTGAACCACGCCACTTCCACTCGCAACCTGTGCTTGAGTAGTCCGTACTCGCTGGCAATCTCACTCAGGCGCTCCGTCTTGTTTGCGTAGCGACCGTCAACGGGGGAAATCGCTGTGAGTCGACCGGCGGGGTTCATTTTGGAATTCGCAAATCCATGCATCGGCAGTACAATCATGCGAGTATACTACAATCCCCATGCCTGACCGCCGGAAAGCCAACCAGCCTCAACCGCTACGCTGCAACGTATTCAATACCCACCCGACCGGAGATCTTCAATGACTGATTCGAATTTTCGTACTGAAAAAGACAGCATGGGTGAGCTCAATGTGCCGGCGGATGCCCTGTACGGTGCACAGACCCAAAGAGCCGTGGAAAATTTTCCGATCAGCGGGCTGACACTTCCGAATCCCTTCATCCATGCACTGGGCCTGATCAAGGCCGCGTGTGCACGCGCCAATGCCGAGCTGGGGCTCCTGGACAAGGACACGGAATCGGCCATATGCAAGGCGAGCCTGTCAGTCGCCGGTGGAGAATACGATGCGCATTTCCCGGTGGATGTGTTCCAGACCGGGTCGGGCACCAGCACCAACATGAACGTCAACGAGGTGATCTCCCGACTGGCAAGCTCCCTCGCCGACCAGCCCGTGCACCCGAATGACCATGTCAACATGAGCCAGAGTTCCAATGACGTCATTCCTACCGCTATCCATGTCAGCGCATGCCTGCAGATCGAGCAGGCGCTCAAACCGGCACTTGAGCACCTGGTCAAGGTGATGCGCGAGAAAGCCTCACAGAATCATGCACAGGTCAAGACCGGTCGCACCCACTTGATGGACGCAATGCCGGTCACGCTTGGCCAGGAGATCGAGGCTTGGGCTCAACAGGTGGAGTACGGCATTGAGCGAATCGAGCACACCATGCAGCGACTTCGCCAGCTTGCGCAAGGTGGAACCGCGGTGGGCAGTGGGATCAATGCGGCGCCCGAGTTTGCAGACCGGGTCGTGCAACAGCTCGTCGAGTTGACCGGGTATCCCTTTGAATCCAAACCCAACAAGTTTGAAGGTCTGGCCTGTCAGGACGGTGCGGTTGAATTGAGCGGGCAACTGAAAACGCTGGCCGTCAGCCTGATGAAAATATCGAATGATCTTCGCTGGATGAACTCCGGACCGCTGGCGGGTCTGGGGGAAATTTCATTGCCTTCCCTGCAGCCTGGCAGCAGCATCATGCCGGGCAAGGTGAATCCGGTCATTCCCGAGGCGATGAGCATGGTATGTGCCCAGGTGATCGGAAATGACGTGACCATCATGGTTGCAGGACAGTCAGGCAATTTTCAATTGAATGTGATGCTTCCGGTGATCGCCCATAATCTTTTGCAGAGTATCGAGCTGCTTGCCAATGCCACCCGGGTCCTTGCTGACAAGGCCATCGAGGGGTTCAAGGTGAACGAGGGCGCGCTGCAAGATGCCTTGTCCAAAAACCCGATCCTCGTGACCGCGCTGAATCGTATCGTCGGCTATGAAAAGGGTGCAGCGATTGCCAAGGCGGCATACGCATCAGGCAGGCCCGTGCTTGAAGTCGCCAAGGAAATGACGGACCTGGATGAGGCGCAGCTGGAGCGCCTCCTCGACCCTGCGCAACTGACCCGAGGCGGGATTCAGGAGTAAGCCGGGCCGAAATGCTGTGCTGATGCGGGCAGTCTATGCTGCCAGCTGGCGCAGCACATAGTGCAGGATGCCACCATTTTGGTAGTACTCCACTTCCTGCGGCGTATCGATGCGCACCGCCGCCTGAAAGGATTTTTCGTTCCCCTCCTCATCGACGGCCGTCACCGTCACAGACTTGGCTTGGCCGTTTTGCAAGCCGGTGATGCTGTAGGTTTCCCTGCCCGAAAGCCCCAGGCTTTCGGCAGTATCTCCCTGCGCGTACTGCAGTGGCAGGATGCCCATGCCCACCAGGTTGGACCGATGAATACGCTCGTAACTCTCGGCAATCACTGCGCTCACACCGAGCAGGTACGGACCCTTGGCCGCCCAGTCCCTGGATGAACCGGAGCCGTATTCCGTGCCGGCCAGTATGATCACCGGGATGCCGTCTTTCTTGTAACGCATGGCTGCATCATAGATCGAAGTCTGCTCTCCAGACGGGAAGTGAATGGTGATGCCTCCCTCTGAACCGGGTGCGAGTTTGTTGCGCAAGCGAATATTGGCAAACGTACCCCGCATCATGACGTTGTGATTTCCGCGGCGTGAGCCATAGGAGTTGAAGTCGGCTGGGATCACCCCCTGGTCTTGCAGGTATTCTCCTGCCGGGCTTTCTGCTGCGATGGCGCCTGCCGGTGAGATATGGTCCGTCGTGACTGAATCACCCAGGTAGGCCAGCACGTGGGCGTTTCGGATATCGCTGACATCTTCGACAGAGTGTGACATGCCCTGGAAATAGGGCGGGTTTGCGATATAGGTGGAATCTTCCCAGGGAAAGAACTGGCTTTGATCCGCCTCAAGATGGTTCCAGTTGTCCTCGCCGCTGTACACATCGTCATAACATTGCATGTACTGTTCAGTGGACAGGAAATTTGCCACAGTGTCTGCAACTTCCTGCTGGCTGGGCCAGATGTCTTTCAGGAAGACAGGATTACCGTCCGGGTCCTGTGTGAGGGGTTCCTGGTACAAGTCAATGTCCATTCGACCGGCGATGGCATAGGCCACTACCAGGGGCGGGGAGGCCAGATAGTTCATGCGCACCTGGGCGTGAACGCGGCCTTCGAAGTTTCGGTTCCCGGAAAGCACGGATGCCGTGATGAGGTTGTGCTCCTTGATCGCTGCAGCAATCTGTTCCGGCAGAGGACCCGAGTTTCCAATGCAGGTGGTACAGCCATAGCCGACATTATGGAACCCGAGTGTCTCGAGATCGTCCATGACCCCGGCATTTTCAAGGTACTCGGTGACCACTCGCGAGCCAGGCGCGAGCGAGGTTTTAACCCAGGGTTTGACCTGCAGCCCCATTTGCGCCGCTTTCCTGGCTACCAGCCCGGCGCCCAGCATGGCATCCGGATTGGAGGTATTGGTGCAGGAGGTGATGGCTGCGATGACGACAGCGCCATCACTGAGGGTAACGGATTCCCCGTTCACCTGGATGTTTGCACTGCCTGCGCTCTGGATGTTGCGCTCTTCCTGCAGGGCCACCTTGTCACGCAAGAATATCGGCTTGGATTCTTTCAACGCAATCCGGTCCTGGGGGCGGCGGGGCCCGGCCAGGCTGGGTACCACGGTTCCAAGGTCGAGTTCGATGTGTTCGCTGTAATGGGCATCCTCGCCCGTTCCCTCGCGCCACATGCCGGTCGTCTTGGCGTACGCCTCGACCAGTGCAATCTGTTGCGCACTGCGTCCGGTGAGTTCCAGATAGCGGATGGTTTCCTGGTCGATGGGGAAAATGCCGCAGGTCGCGCCGTACTCGGGTGCCATGTTTGCGATTGTTGCGCGATCTGCCAGCGGCAGGCCATCAAGGCCCTTCCCGTAGAATTCGACAAACTTCCCGACCACGCCATGCTTTCGCAGCATTTCAACCACGACAAGCACCAGATCGGTCGCCGTTGAGCCTTCCGGCAACTGGCCGTCCATCCGGAATCCGACGACCCGGGGGATCAGCATGGAAATCGGCTGATCCAGCATGGAAGCCTCGGCTTCAATACCACCGACCCCCCAGCCAAGTACGCCGACTCCATTGATCATGGTGGTGTGCGAGTCTGTACCGACCACCGTGTCCGGGTAGGCCTGCAGTACACCTGCATTTTCCCGGGAGAAAACGACACGCGCCAGGTACTCGAGGTTGACCTGGTGCACGATCCCCCTGTCAGGCGGGACAACTTTGAAATTGGAAAATGCGTTTTGCCCCCACTTCAGAAAATTGTAGCGTTCGCGGTTGCGGTTGAATTCGAGAGCTGCATTCAGGTCGAAAGCCTGATCAGAACCAAAGTGATCGACCTGCACGGAGTGGTCAATGACCAGCTCCGCTGGTTGTAGAGGATTGATTTTTTCCGGATCTCCCCCCAGCGACTTCATGGCATCGCGCATGGCCGCCAGGTCGACCACGGCAGGGACTCCGGTGAAGTCTTGCATCAGCACGCGCGCGGGTCGAAAGGCAATCTCGTTTTCAGGGTTCGCAGCAGGGTCCCAGTGCAGTATTGCCTCGATGTCCTCCCGGGTCACGGTGCGGCCATCTTCACAACGAAGCAGGTTTTCCAGAAGGATCTTGAGGGAATAGGGCAGGCGGGCAGACTCCGGCAGTTCGCCAGCATTAAAGATCTCGTAACAGTCCCCATCCACAGTAAGGTTTGAACGGGTACCAAAACTATTGTTCATGCAAACTCCTCAACATTCGTTGCCGGGATGAGCCCCTGAAAAAAACCGCAATTATCTGGTATTTCTGTACTGCAGGTAAACTCAAACAGGTCAAAATTTAATGCAGGCCCTCTTTTTGCAGGGCCTTGACGTTTTTGAGAATCGAAGCCCTCCCGGTCACGAGAGACCAGCGGTTACCCTGGGCATGCCGCCACAGGGCAATGGCCCGTATGGCAGCAAGCAAAAGTGCGCGAATCATGCTCGCATACTCGTCTAAATTCAAATAGCTCGGGTTTCCCTGGATGATCACTTTGGGTCCCAGGGGGCTGATGTGTGCCTGATACATCCTGCCAAGGTCCTGTGCCAGTTCGGCAATCGGGGTGCGTTGCGGATCGTACAGCGTTGCTATGCTGCGGATCTCGTCTCCGAGTGCACGTGTAACCTGGGTGTCCTCGAGCAGCTTGCTTTCCAGGTGCATCAGGCTGACGGCGTGGCGTGCTCGCTCTATGGTGTCTGAATTATTGCGATTCACCACGTTCTCGGACAGCATGCGCAGCCCGAGCGTCAGGTTTTGCGTCACGCCATAGACCTCCAGGTAGTGATCCGTATCAATCTTGAGAACGCTTTCCAGGGTTGGAGGCAAGCAGGAGTGGGTCATATTTCCGTCCCGGGCTACCTGCTGGGTCAAAGCCAGGGCCTGATAAAGACCGGCAAGTGCGATGGTCTGGTCTCGGGTCACTGAAAACATGGGGAGTCCTGCATGATGCCGATACTAGGCTTCGCGCCCGATGATGATGCCTCCTCCGAGGCACCGGTCCTGCTTGTAGAAAACGACGCTTTGTCCCGGAGCGACCGCCCACTGGGGCTCGGCAAAGGAAACTTCGTAGCGGCCGTCATCGCACTTGCGGATCGAGCAGTCCTGGTCCGGTTGGCGGTATCGTATCTTTGCCGCAAGGTTCTTCATGTCGGATGGTGGTTCACCTGAAATCCAGTGGATCGTTTGAGTGAAGATGCGGGAATGGAACAGGGCAGGGTGTTGTTTTCCCTGGACCACGTGCAGGGTATTGGATTCGATGTCCTTGTCGGCAACATACCAGGCCCCCTCGGGCAAATGCGCCTGTCCACCGATACCCATGCCCTGGCGCTGGCCGATCGTGTAGAACATGGCACCCTCGTGCGTACCCAGAGCTTCCCCCTCAGGTGAGAGGATCGGACCCGGTTTCCCCGGCAGGTACCGCTTCAGGAAATCCCTGAATTTTCGCTCGCCGATGAAGCAGATCCCGGTGCTGTCTTTCTTGTCGTGCACCTCGAACGCCTGTGCCTTGGCGATCTCGCGCACTTTCGACTTGTCGATGCCTCCCAGGGGAAACAGTGATTTCTGCAACTGGTCCTGCTTCAGGGTATGCAAGAAGTAGCTCTGATCCTTTTGCCTGTCGTGGGCTTTTCTCAGGCAGGTGTCGGAGGGGCTTGCCTCACAGCATGCATAGTGCCCGGTGGCAATGTAGTCGGTGTCCAGGTCCAGCGCGTGGTCCAGGAAGGCCCGGAACTTGATTTCCCGGTTGCAGATAACATCCGGGTTGGGCGTCCTGCCTGCCTGATACTCGTCCAGAAAATACTGGAATACGCGATCCCAGTATTCACTTGAAAAGTTCACCGTGTGCAGGCGGATTCCGATCCTCTCGCACACCTGCCGGGCATCCTTGAGGTCGACCGCTGCCGCGCAGTATTCCTCATCGTCGTCCTCTTCCCAGTTTTTCATGAACAGGCCTTCAACCTCATGGCCCTGCTCACGCAAAAGCCAGGCAGCTACAGAGGAGTCAACACCGCCGGACATGCCTACCATTACTTTGTTCATGTCACTGCCCGTCGGGGGTGGCTCGTGTGCTCACCAAGTCTGCTGAATCGTATGGATAAGGTCCAGGTCATAACGGTTGCCATCCAGATAATCCCGAATGCTGTGGGTGACCATGGTGCTTCGGAGCCTGTGCTCCGGCAAGTCGAAGATGGTCTCGGCGCTGTACCAGCTCGCGTGCAGGATTCCGTCATCAAGATCTTCATGGACACGCTCGCTGCTGCACTCACCGCACAGGGTAAACCGCAAAAAGGTTTCATCCAGGTGCGGATGCTTCCAGCAATAGATACCGACCAGCGCGGCAGGATAAAATTCCCACCCAGTCTCTTCCAGAGTCTCTCGCTGGGCTGCCTCGATCAGGGTTTCCCCAAGTTCCCAATGGCCTGCCGGCTGGTTGAAAACCTTGTATTCCTCGACTTGCTCCTCGACCAGAAGGAATTTTTGCTCACGCTCAATCACGGCTGCGACCGTCACATGTGGATGCCAGCTCATCGGGAGTTCATCTAAAATTGAATAAAAAGATTAGTATATAAATACTTGATAAGTATGTATTAATCTGGAGAAATTTAAATACATCTGTAAGCACAGTATAGCAGTGAATTATACTCTGGCTGTACTTTGAACACGTAATTTCGTGCGGCTAGGATGAACCGGAGCAGGATGTACGGTGTCTGAAATTCAGGCGTCAGGCTGTACCTTCAGGACACGGTTAAGTGCCGGGCAGCGACTCGCTATACTATTCATACTTGAAATCGTTGAAGACCGGTCATGGCTGAACAAGATCAAATTCTGCGCGAAGACAAGGCGGCCGTAAAAGAGGCGAAAACCCGAAAGCCGCCAATGTACAAGGTGGTATTATTGAACGATGATTACACACCCATGGAATTTGTTGTGCACATCCTTGAAAACTTCTTCAAGATGGACCGGGAAAAGGCCACCCGCATCATGCTCCATGTGCATACCAGGGGAAAAGGTGTTTGCGGGGTGTATACCCGTGATGTGGCAGAGACCAAGGTGGCACAGGTGAATGAGTATTCACGCATGAACAACCATCCGTTGCTGTGTGCGATGGAAGAGACATAGCTGAACACCATGTTGAATAAAGAGCTCGAGTTCACGCTGAACCTTGCCTTCAAGGAAGCCAGGGAGAAGCGTCACGAATTCATGACGGTCGAGCACCTGCTGCTTGCGTTGACTCAAAACCCGACGGCAGCCAAGGTGCTGCGCGCGTGTGGCATAGATTTGGCGAAGCTTTCCAGCGAATTGTCCGAGTTTATTCAGAACAATACCCCGCTGCTTCCCGATGAGGATGACCGGGACACGCAACCGACGCTTGGGTTCCAGCGCGTGCTGCAGCGCGCGGTCTTCCATGTCCAGTCTTCCGGAAGAAAAGAAGCAGAAGTGACCGGCGCTAATGTGCTGGTTGCGATCTTCAGTGAACAGGAATCCCATGCGGTTTATTTGCTGGGACAGCATGATGTCGCACGTCTGGACGTCGTGAACTACATTGCACATGGAATTTCGAAAGTCCCCACGGACCTCGACAGCGAGGTTGCTGTCGATCCCGAAGTGGAAGTGCGCAGGGATTCACAAGGTCCGAAGCCACTGGATTGTTATGCCGTCAACCTGAACCAACTGGCGACAGAGGGAAAGATCGATCCGTTGATCGGGCGCGACAATGAAATCGAACGTACCATACAGATCCTGTGCCGGCGCAGGAAAAACAACCCGCTCATGATCGGTGAGGCCGGCGTGGGCAAAACGGCGATCGCCGAGGGCCTAGCCAAGAAAATTGTTGATCAGGAGGTGCCGGACATCCTGAAGGGTTACACGATTTATGCGCTGGATCTGGGGGGGCTGGTCGCCGGCACGAAGTACCGGGGTGATTTCGAGAAACGACTGAAAGGGGTGTTGAAGCAACTGAAGGAGGAGCAGAACACGATTTTGTTCATCGACGAGATTCACACGGTGATCGGGGCCGGCTCGGCATCCGGAGGCGTGATGGATGCCTCCAACCTGATCAAGCCGATGCTGGGCTCGGGGGAGTTGAAATGCATAGGCTCGACGACCTACCAGGAATTTCGCGGCGTTTTTGAAAAGGATCGTGCCTTGGCCAGGCGATTCCAGACCATTGATATTGAAGAGCCCAGTGTCGAGGAGACCTACCGGATTCTTAAAGGTTTGCGCAGCCGTTTTGAAAAGCATCACGGTGTGAGGTATGCGGAAAAGGCATTGCGGGCTGCAGCCGAGTTGGCAGCAAAATATATCAATGACCGGCACTTGCCAGACAAGGCCATCGACGTCATTGATGAAGCCGGCGCGAACATGAATCTGAGGCCGAGATCTTTGCGCAAGAAGATGATCACCACCAAGCAGGTTGAAAGCATTGTGGCCAAGATCGCACGCATCCCTTCCAAGCATGTGAATTCCAGTGATACGGAGGTGCTCAGAAATCTGGAACGGAACCTGAAGCTGGTCGTGTTTGGTCAGGACACTGCAATTGGTACCCTGTCGGCGGCGATCAAGATGTCCCGTTCGGGCATCGGCAACGAAGACAAGCCTATCGGTAGCTTTCTGTTTGCAGGCCCGACAGGAGTGGGCAAAACAGAGGTCACCCGCCAGTTGTCCATCATCTTGGGAATCGAGCTGTTGCGTTTTGACATGTCCGAATACATGGAGCGGCATACGGTTTCACGCCTGATCGGTGCACCGCCGGGCTATGTGGGGTTTGACCAGGGCGGCCTGTTGACCGATGCGGTGCTGAAGGCCCCTCATAGCGTGTTGCTTTTGGACGAGGTGGAGAAGGCCCACGCGGATGTGTTCAACCTATTGCTGCAAGTCATGGATCATGGCGTATTGACTGACACGAATGGTCGAAAAGTGGATTTTCGTAATGTCATACTGGTCATGACCACCAATGCCGGGGCCCAGGAGATGAGTCGGGCCAGCATGGGCTTTACTGTGCAGGACCACCAGGCAGACGGTATGGAAATTATCAAGCGCACCTTTACTCCCGAGTTCCGAAACCGTCTGGATGCAATCATCCAGTTTGATTCCCTGGGCAAGGAGACAGTGCTTCACATTGTTGACAAGTTCATTGCACAACTGGAGGCACAGCTGGAGACCAAGAAGGTGGAGATCCAGGTTGAGCCGGATGCCAAGACCTGGATTGCCGAGCGTGGCTACGATGTGAAAATGGGTGCCCGTCCCATGGAGCGGGTCATTCAGGAGCATGTCAAGAAACCACTCGCAGAAGAGATCCTGTTCGGGCGCCTGGAAAATGGCGGGAAAGTGACCGTACGCACCTGTGAGGACGGGCTCGAAATTGTCTATCCTGAAAAAGTGCTCAACTGAAAATATCTTTGTAAGGCCCCGAAGAACCGGTATCCCCTGATACAGCCATGTTGCCCGGACCGCGCGCGCTTGGGTATGCAGGTGGTGCCATCTTTCTTGCTGCGTATATCTGTATCTGGGTGTAGATGTACATTCGGTATTGGTATATAAGCGCTCTGGTGTATTCGTGACCTGCAGGCTGTTTGATCGTGCAGATCGTGTCATGCACAGCTGCAAGCGTTTCCCCGGGCACGCCTGAAAATCCTCAGCCATCAACCTGTATATCCGGCGTGGCAGCGGTTGACAGGCCCGAGAACAGTCGATTGCGTACTTGCAGTTTTTGTTATTAAAAATTCTTGATCAAGTGTTATCTGAAGCCAACAAAGTAAAACTGGTGATCTTCGATCTGGACGGCACACTGATTGATACCGCCCCGGACCTGGCATACAGCATGGACCTGGTCATGCAGGAGCTGGAATTGCCCGAACAGGGCGTATCGAAGGTCCGCAGGCACATCGGCAATGGCGTGCGCAGGCTTGTCGAGGACGTCATGTCCTCGGAGTTGCAAAACGCACCCGACAAGGAGGCCGTGGACAAGGCCCTGGATGCATTTATCGGGCATTACCACGAACATTTGGTGCGCCAGAGCCGTCTGTATCCGGGTGTTCGCAGGTGCCTGCAAGGGCTTCACTCTTCCGGTATCAAACTTGCGTGTGTCACAAACAAGGCCAAGGCCTTTACTGAACCTTTGCTGGCGCATTTCCAGATCGACGAGTATTTCGATCTGATCCTTTCCGGGGATTCTCTGCCGAAGAAAAAACCGGATCCATTTCCGCTCATGCATGCCTGTCAGCAATTTGCCGTCGAGGTTGCGGACTGCGTCATGGTAGGGGACTCCAGCAACGACATACTGGCTGCGCGGAATGCAGGGATCCGGTCCGTGTGCATGAGCTATGGTTATTCAGATGCGGAAACTGTAAAGCAGCTCAAGCCTGATGTGGTTCTCGGTTCCTGTGCTGAATTGATGGATGTGCTGTAACGCTGCGTGCCGGGTTGCTGTCAGGGATACTCAGACATGGGTCTGTGCTTTTGCAAGCACGAAGTTCTTGAACGATTCGGCGGCGATGGAAAGCCGTTTGCCTTTCCGGTATACGATGTACCACTGACGGACAATAGGAAAAGAGCGCACATCTAGAACCTTCAGTCGGTCCAGTTCCTTTTCCAGCTCGATGGTGTGCAGTGAGACGATACCCAGGCCCAGGCCAGCCTCAACGCTTCGCTTGATTGCCTCATTGCTGTTCATTTCAATCGAGCTGATGAGTTTGAAATTTTTCTTTTCCATGAAAAATCGCTCCATGGCCACGCGTGTTCCTGAGCCGACTTCACGCATGATCAAAGGATCGTCTTTCAGCTTTCTCAGGGGAATGTCCTTTTCGCCCACCAGGGGATGACTTGGGGGAGCGATGACCACCAGGGGATTGTCCATGAAGGGCTCGCCGATCAACTCCATCTCGTCGGGTGGTGACCCCATCAGTGCAAGGTCAGATTCGTTTGCTTCAAGTTTTTTCAGCAGTGTTGCACGGTTTGTCACATCAAAGCTGACTCGAATGCGCGGATACTGCTGACAAAATTCGGATAGCAGGCGTGCCGCAAAATTGTTGACGGTGGATGCCACGGCAATTTGCAGCAGGCCACCCTCCGTTCCCTTCAGGTCGTCCAGTTCTTTCTCAGCCTCGCTCACCTGATTACGGATTTCCGTGCTGTAACGAAGCATCAATTTTCCGGCCTCTGTGAGATGAATGCTTTTTCCCAGTTGCTCATAGAGGGGTATGCCCACCACATTTTCCAGCTGCTTGACCTGCATGGATACCGCGGGCTGGGTGAGAAACAGTTCTTCGGCGGCGTGCGTGAAGCTCAAATGCCGCGCCACGGCTTCAAATACCTGCAGTTGGCGGAATGTGATATTCATCAATAGAAACTTATGTGAATTTATGAATATTAAAAAACTAATGATGAGATTTTACCATAAATAAAAGCTTATTTGATCTGGGAATATCTGGTTATACATATGGTTTTAAAAGGGTAATCGTTAAGACCGGGAGTAATATATTAATAAGTAATGATTTATTAATATGATAATTATTATTTAGTATCAATTATTTATGGAAGTGATAGTGTTTACGGCCAATGTCGCTCACGGCTGGTCTGAATTCTTTTGGCTCCGTATCAAGCAAGAGGGGGTAAGAATGCCAGCCCCGAACCAGTCGTAGCGGCTTCGAATCGACACAGTACGGAGAGTTCATAATGCCAAAAGTCATCTCAGCATCTGACCGCTATAAAGCGGGTGTCCTGGAATACAAACAGATGGGTTATTGGGAGCCCGATTACCAGCCCAAGGACACGGATCTCATTTGTGTGTTCAGGATTACCCCGCAAAGCGGGGTCGATCCGGATGAAGCCGCAGCTGCCGTGGCCGGGGAATCGTCCACCGCAACATGGACGGTGGTTTGGACGGACCGCCTGACCGCCTGTGAACTGTATCGCGCAAAGGCCTACCGGGTAGATCCGGTGCCCAACTCTGAAGATCAGTATTTTGCGTACATCGCCTATGACCTTGACCTGTTCGAACCAGGGTCAATCGCGAACATGACGGCATCCATTATCGGGAACGTCTTTGGTTTCAAGGCGCTGAAATGCCTGCGCCTTGAAGACATGCGCATACCGGTAGCGTACATGAAGACGTTCCAGGGCCCGGCCTCTGGGATCATCGTCGAGCGTGAACGGCTGGAAAAGTACGGCCGTCCTTTGCTGGGCGCAACGGTGAAGCCCAAGCTGGGACTTTCAGGACGCAATTACGGGCGCGTGGTGTATGAAGCCCTGAAGGGCGGGCTGGATTTTACCAAGGATGACGAAAACATTAATTCACAGCCCTTTATGCATTGGCGGGACCGGTTCTTGTATTGCATGGAAGCCGTCAATCGGGCACAGGTGATGAGCGGTGAGGTCAAGGGACATTACCTCAATGTCACGGCGGCAACGATGGAAGACATGTATGAGCGCGCGGAATTTGCCAAGGGGCTGGGGTCCGTGATTGTCATGATCGACCTGGTCGTGGGCTACACGGCCATTCAGTCGATGGCAAAGTGGGCGCGTGGCAACGACATGGTCCTGCATCTGCATCGTGCAGGGCACGGCACCTACACGCGTCAAAAATCACACGGCATCAGTTTTCGGGTGATTGGCAAGTGGATGCGCATGGCCGGGGTCGATCACATACATGCCGGGACGGTGGTCGGAAAGCTCGAGGGCGACCCGCGCACGGTGGCCGGAATCTATGATGTTCTTCGTGAGACCTACAATCCGAAAAACCTGGAGCATGGCATATTTTTTGATCAGGACTGGGCCTCACTGAACAAGACCATGCCAGTGGCATCCGGTGGCATTCATGCCGGGCAGATGCACCAGCTTGTGCATTATCTCGGCGAGGACGTCGTGCTCCAGTTTGGCGGAGGCACGATCGGCCACCCGATGGGCATCGAGGCTGGCGCTATTGCAAATCGCGTCGCACTTGAGACCATGATCCTGGCCAGGAATGAGGGCCGGGACTACATCAATGAAGGTCCGGAAATCCTGCAACAGGCAGCAAAGTCCTGCAAGCCCCTGCAGGCGGCACTCGATACGTGGAAGGACATCACGTTCAATTATGAGTCGACCGACACGCCGGATTTTGTACCCGTTGCCACTGCGGTGGCCTAACTGCAAGGAGTACTGCCATGCGCATTACACAAGGGACATTTTCTTTTTTACCCGAGCTCACGGATGAGCAGATCAAGAGGCAAGTCAAGTACTGCCTGGATCAGAACTATGCGGTAAACATCGAGTACACGGACGACCCGCATCCAAGAAATACATACTGGGAAATGTGGGGCTTGCCCATGTTTGATCTCAAGGATCCGGCAGGCGTGTTGATGGAAATCAACGAATGCCGGAAGACATACCCCAACCACTACATTCGGGTCGGTGCGTTCGACAGTGAGCGCGGTACGGAAAGCCAGCGCATCTCGTTTATCGTCAATCGCCCCTCTCACGAACCCGGTTTTCGTCTCGAGCGTACAGAAACGGACGGGCGGTGCATTCGTTACACCGCGCATTCCTACGCAAGGCTGAGCGAACCGAGGGGCGCTGACAAGTGAGTGAGTCCGGTTTGAAGCCGATCGACGGGCCTGAGAAAAAAGCCTCCGATGAGGAGGTGATTGACCTTCACGGTGAGTACGAGGCATCCAATGTGCAGGACGTGCTTGACAGGTTGGACCGCGAGCTCGTCGGGTTGCATCCGGTCAAGACCCGGATCAAGGAAATCGCCGCACTGCTGCTGGTTGACCGTGCACGCAAGTCATTCGAACTCACATCGGAAACGCCCACCCTGCACATGAGTTTCACCGGCAATCCCGGCACCGGCAAAACCACTGTAGCCATGCGCATCGCAGAGATTCTGCATTGCCTGGATTACGTGAGGGAGGGCCACCTTGTCTCTGTCACCCGCGATGACCTGGTGGGCCAGTACATTGGGCACACGGCGCCCAAGACCAAGGAGGTCATCAAAAAAGCCATGGGCGGCGTACTGTTCATTGATGAGGCCTATTACCTGTACCGGCCGGAGAATGAACGTGACTATGGCCAGGAAGCCATCGAGATCCTTCTGCAGGTGATGGAAAACAACCGCGATGACCTGGTCGTCATTCTGGCGGGCTACAAGGAACGCATGGATACATTTTTCCAAAGCAACCCTGGGTTTCGCTCCCGCATTGCCCATCATATCGACTTTCCGGACTATTCTGCCGATGAACTACTGGAGATTGGCCAGTTGCTCTTGGGGCAGCAAAACTACTGCTTGAGCAAGGCGGGCGAAAAGGCATTCAGCGAGTACATCGATCTGCGGATGAAATTGCCCCAGTTCGCCAATGGTCGCTCAATACGGAATGCACTGGACCGGGCTCGCCTGCGCCAGGCCAATCGCCTGTTCAACAGTTCGCTCTCGCGAAAATTTGTCAAACAGGACCTGATGACACTTGAGGCCGAAGATTTTTATGCGAGCCGCGTGTTCGCTGAAGGCGAGTTGGACAGGGCCCAGGTTTTTTCGATCTGAAATTTTGAGTTTTGCGCCTGTCTATCGCGACTGAATAATTGCCCGGAAAAGAAGCAAACATTTTACAAATTGCCTGAAAGTTGTGGAGTTTCTATGTCATTGATCACCTTGAGACAGTTGCTGGAGCACGCTGCTACGGAGAACTACGGTGTACCGGCCTTCAATGTCAACAACATGGAACAGATTCAGGCGATCATGCAGGCTGCCGATGAAACAGACAGTCCGGTGATCCTGCAGACTTCAGCTGGAGCGCGTAAGTATGCCGGCTCCAGCTTTTTGCGTCATCTGATCGAGGCATCCCTGGAGGCCTGGCCGCATCTCCCTGTCGTCGTCCATCAGGACCACGGTGCATCGCCCGCAGTCTGCCTGCGTTCGATTCAGCTCGGTTTCAGCTCCGTGATGATGGACGGGTCGCTTGGGGAAGACATGAAGACCCCGATGTCATTTGAATACAACAGGGATGTCACAGGCGAGGTGGTCAGGCTGGCTCATGCCTGCGGTGTTTCAGTGGAAGGAGAACTGGGCTGCCTGGGATCGCTGGAGACCTGTCAGGCGGCGGAAGAAGACGGTTCGGGTGCAGAAGGAACCCTTACCCGCGAGCAGTTGCTGACTGACCCGGATGAGGCCGTGGAGTTTGTGCGGCACACCAACATTGATGCGCTGGCGCTGGCCATCGGAACAAGCCACGGCGCCTACAAGTTTACCCGCCCTCCAACCGGAGAGATTCTTGCAATCAGCCGAATCAAGCAGATTCACGAGCGGTTGCCGGACACCTACCTGGTGATGCACGGGTCTTCTTCGGTACCGCAGGAGTGGCTCAGCATCATCAACAACTACGGTGGCGATATGGGTCAGACCTACGGTGTCCCGGTGGAAGAGATCTGCGAGGGGATCAGCCACGGGGTGCGCAAGGTGAACATTGATACGGATTTGCGCATGGCAAGCACAGGGGCGGTTCGAAAGTTCTTGAGTGAAGATGCCAAGAACTTTGACCCCCGCAAGTTTTTGTCCGAGTCGACCCAGGCCATGAAAGAAATCTGCAAGTCCAGGTTCGAGGCTTTTGGTTGCGCAGGCAAGGCACAGCTAGTTAAGCCCATCAGTTTGGAGATCATGACTGCCCGCTATGAATCGGGAGAACTTGATCCCAGAATCCATTAGTGAGGTACGGATGCAAACGTTGAAAACACATGATGCAGCGACTGTGAGGGGAGTGTAGATGTCCGCCAAGCACCCAATCATTGCGGTTACAGGATCTTCAGGCGCGGGTACCACGTCTGTAAAAAGTGCTTTTGAGCACATTTTTATTCGGGAAAGTTTTTTCCCCTGCCTGATCGAAGGGGACAGTTTCCACCGGTATGACCGCAGGGAAATGGAGACCGAGGCAAAAAGGGCCTTGGGCAGCGGTGAGAATTTCAGTCATTTTGGTCCGGAGGCGAACCTTTTCGAAGAACTGGAGCAACAGTTCATAAACTATGGCAAGTCTGGTACGTGCAAGGTGCGCAAGTACCTGCACGATGAAAGGGAAGCACTTCCGTACGATCAGGAACCCGGCACTTTCACGGACTGGGAAGATTACAGGACCGAGACCGATCTGCTCTTCTACGAGGGGCTGCATGGCGGTATTGTGAACGAGAAGGTCAATGTCGCAACCCATGTGGATTTGCTGATCGGTGTTGTGCCAGTCGTGAATCTGGAATGGATACAGAAGATCCATCGGGATATTGCCGAACGTGGCTACCGGCCGGAAGTCGTGACGAATACGATTTTGCGAAGGATGTATGACTACATCCATTACATCACACCGCAATTTTCCAGGACCGATGTTAATTTCCAGCGCGTTCCGACAGTGGACACATCCAATCCCTTCATTGCCAGGGATATCCCCACTCCGGATGAAAGTTTCGTTGTTATACGGTTCAGTAATCCCCGGAAATTCAACATAGATTTCTGCTACCTGCAGGCGATGATCCAGGGATCATTCATGTCGAGACGGAATACGATCGTGGTTCCTGGCGGGAAAATGGGACTGACGATCGAACTCGTCTTTGGTCCGGTCATCGAGAAAATCGTGCAGAAGTCCAAGGCATTGAAAAACAGGATGAGAAGGAAAAAGCCCGTGTATCAGACCGTCAGCGTGGTGTAGCAAATCAAGGCTGTTTTCTGATTGGGGAACATTGGCAATGCTGCGGTGGTCATTATAGATATGGGGCATCTAGGGAAAGTGAGGTAATAGTTATGCTGGGTTTACCTTTGTTTTTGAAACGGTTGTCAAGACACAGTTCCCGTTTGGGACCTGCAAGCCCTTCCTCGCACGCATGCAAAGCACTTGAATTGCACGCGCCGCTTGAGCTGGACAGCAACGACGCGCTTGCGGTGATGGCCTATAGCGAGGCCCTGGAAACCATGGCGATCAAAAATGAACTGATCGATGCATTGCTTGTTGAGGAAATGTCACACGAAATTGACAGGTACCGGGAAACAAGTGAATCGACAGATTCCAGAAGCGTGTCCAAAGCACTGCTTCCCAAGGCCAAAGAGGTGATCCATGATTACTATGTCTCGACGACGAAGGACACCGTCAGTCACGAGGATACCTATCGTCAAGCCCACGAGACCTTTGATGTTGATTTGCTTCAGTCGCTGACACACACCTACGCGAGGACCTTCATCAGGCAATACTACTGTCCCCGGCACTGAAGGGCGGTCTGTTTGATGGGGGTGGCGCAGCAGGCACGGGTGTCCTGCGCCCGCTCGGCAAATCATTTGCCGCGGTAGGTGATCCTTCCCTTGCTCAGGTCATAGGGTGTCATTTCCACAGTCACTTTGTCACCGGTAAGAATCTTGATGTAATGTTTTCGCATGCGGCCGGATATGTGTGCGGTAACTACGTGGCCGTTTTCGAGTTCAACGCGAAACATCGTATTCGGTAAGGTTTCGATAACCGTACCTTCCATCTCGATGTGGTCTTCTTTTGGCATTCTGCTCCCAGAGGGTCATAGCGGTGACGCCATTATTATGCAATTAAAAAATAAAACAAGGCTTGGGGAATATTTAGTACAATTCGGTGACCCAATCTCCCCAGCACAATACTATGGACTTCGCGTACATCTTCCCTGGTCAGGGATCACAGTCGATCGGCATGATGAAGGATTTGAGTACGCAGTACCCCGAAATCAAGCAAATCTTCGAACAGGGTTCGGATGTCCTGCAACTGGACTTGTGGAAGCTGGTCACGCTTGGGCCGGAGGAAGAACTCAACAGAACCGAAAACACACAGCCTGTCATGCTGTGCGCCTGCATGGCAGTGCACGCGATCTTCCATGAATGCTTTTCTGCCACGCCACGCATGCTGGCCGGACACAGTTTCGGGGAGTATACGGCCCTGGTCTGCGCCAAGGTGTTCAATTTCGAGGCTGCACTTCCTCTTGCAAAATTCCGGGGCCAGGTCATGCAGCAGGCGGTTCCCGAAGGGCAGGGCGCAATGGCGGCCGTGCTCGGTCTTGAAACCGAGGTCCTGAATGAGATCTGTGAGCAGTCCACCTCGGAAGAGGAGATCGTCGAGGCGGTGAATTTCAATGCACCGGGACAAACCGTACTTGCAGGCAGCCAAAAAGCCGTGGCCAAGGCATTGCAGGCCGCAAAGCAAGCTGGAGCCAAGCGCTGTGTCCCGCTGCCCTTGAGTGTGCCCTCGCACAGTACCCTGATGAAACCCGCAGCCGAGCAGTTGCGTGATTATTTGCAGGACGTCGATATGCATGCCCCGCAGCTTGAAGTCATTCAGAATGTCGATGTCCGTTCATATTCCGGTGAAGCTGAAATCAGGGACGCGCTGTATCGACAGCTGTTCAACCCGGTACGCTGGGTGGAAACGATCCAGCACATGGTTTCCGGTGGCGTGAAAGTGCTGATCGAACTGGGTCCCGGCAGGGTACTGACGGGTTTCAACAAGCGCATAGACCGTGGTGTGTCAGGCTATTCTGTCCATGACATCAGCAGCTTTGACCGGACGCTTGAACAACTGGATGCATTGGCTTCCACGGGGCAGGCATGAATAACCAAGTAGCCCTGGTGACGGGCGCAAGTCGGGGAATTGGCAAGGCGATCCTGCATGCTCTGGCCGCACAGGGGCTGGAGGTGATCGGCACTGCAACGACGACAGCCGGTGCGCAAGGCATCGATGCCGAACTCAGCAAGGCGAAGCTGAACGGGAAGGGGATGCAGCTGGATGTCACGCAGGCAGATTCTGTCAATGCTCTGCTTGAGGAGATCAAGGCCAGTCACTCGCCGCCCTGTATTCTGGTCAACAATGCCGGGATCACCCGGGACAGCCTGCTTTTGCGAATGAAGGATGAGGACTGGGATGCGGTAATCAATACGAATCTTTCCTCGATGTACCGGCTGACCCGCGCATGCCTGCGGGGTATGATGAAAATGCGCCACGGACGTATCATCAACATTGCCTCGGTTGCGGCCATGTCCGGCAACGCCGGGCAATCCAACTATACCGCTTCCAAGGCAGGGGTGATCGGCTTCACCAAGTCCCTTGCGCGTGAGGTGGCGTCGCGTGGCATTACGGTGAATGTCGTCGCTCCGGGATTCATTGAGACGGACATGACCGCAGAACTCAATGAGTCACAGCGCGAGCATGCCATCGGGCAGATTCCCGCAGGGCACATGGGTACGCCGGAAGATGTTGCGCATGCCGTGTGTTTTCTGGTTTCAGCAGGCGCTGGCTATATCACGGGTGAGACGATTCACGTCAACGGTGGCCTGTACATGGGCTGACATACACCAAAGATATCTTTATTTTAATTTAATTATTGTATTTAAGGCATTGTTATTGCTTGGCTTAAGAGATTTGGTCCGGTGTAAACAACCAATAGGCATGGTTGTCGACGTGGTAAAGATGGCACAGGGATATTCTTTTCAATACAATAATTGCCCGGTCCGGACTCGGGCCGTACAACTTTTGCAAAGAGGAAGCAACCGCTATGAGCAATTTTGAAGAACGAGTTAGGAAAATTATTGTAGAGCAGCTGGGAGTGGGTGAAGACGACGTCTCGGATGACGCATCATTTGTAGATGACTTGGGTGCAGACTCTTTGGATACGGTCGAGCTGGTGATGGCTTTGGAGGAGGAGTTTGAATGTGAAATCCCCGATGAGGAAGCAGAAAAAATCACCACTGTGAAACAGGCCATCGATTACGTCAGCTCGCATCAGTAATTGCCTGCATGCAATTGTGCAAGGCAAACCTCCCTCCCTTTCTCCACCTGACTGGATGAGATAAAAACTATGGTGTCTCGGCGACGTGTTGCAGTGACCGGGTTGGGTATCGTATCCCCCGTTGGTTCGGCGACTCACAAGGCTTGGGAAAATATCGTCGCTGGCAACAGCGGGATTTCCAACATCGACTGTTTTGATGCGAGCGAATTTTCTGTGCAGATCGCGGGACAAACCCGGGATTTCAATGCCGATGACTATCTGTCAAAGAAAGACCAGCGCAAGATGGACCCTTTTATCCACTATGGAATTGGTGCCGGGGTCCAGGCGGCAGAGGATTCCGGTTTTGAGGTGACAGAAGAGAATGCAGATCGTATCGGGGTGGCCATTGGAAGCGGCATAGGCGGGTTGCCGGGTATTGAAAAAAGCAACGAAGCGTACCTGGAGTCCGGCCCAAGAAAAATTTCTCCATTTTTCGTGCCCAGCAACATCATAAACATGGTCTCGGGAAATTTATCGATCATGCGGGGCTACCGGGGTCCGAACATTTCGATCGTCTCTGCCTGTTCCACCGGCACGCACAATATCGGGGATGCTGCCAGAATGATTGCCTACGGCGATGTGGACATCATGATTGCCGGAGGGGCCGAGATGGCTACCTGTCCACTGGGTGTTGGAGGGTTTGCCGCTGCCAGGGCACTGTGTGCTTCTCACAACGAAGATCCGGAAACGGCCAGCCGCCCGTTTGACCTTGACCGTGACGGCTTTGTACTGGGCGATGGGGCAGGTGTCCTCGTGCTGGAAGAATTCGAGCATGCCAAGGCACGTTCTGCACGAATCTACTGCGAGCTGGTTGGATACGGCACGAACAGCGACGCATACCACATGACCTCACCGGCCAAGGGAGGACACGGGGCTTCGAAATGCATGCAGAATGCGCTGCACGATGCGGAACTCAATCCCGTGGATGTCGACTATATCAATGCGCATGGCACCTCGACCCCGGCAGGGGATATTGCAGAGACAGAGGCAATCAAGACCACATTCGGTGAGCATGCCAGCCAGCTGGCGATCAGCTCGACCAAGTCCATGACCGGACACTTGCTGGGTGCGGCCGGCGGCGTTGAGGCCTTGTTCAGCATCCTGGCGGTATACCACGACACCTTGCCTCCCACGATCAATTACGACACACCGGACCCGGAATGCGATCTGGACTATGTCCCGAACGAGGCGCGTAACAAGCAGGTGGACATTGCATTGTCCAACTCGTTTGGTTTTGGTGGCACCAACGCGACTGTAGTTTTCAAAAAGGTCTAAGGCTTGGAACCTGACAGCGCAGGCAAAGTGGCTGCACTTTGAATGATGCTGTGTCAGGGATCTTGAAATGCAGGCGCCAACCATCACAGTCAACGGGCAGGCATGCGAAAACATCACTGTCCTTGACCGGGGCCTGCTTTATGGAGACGGCCTGTTCGAAACCATGGCGGTGCGCCATGGGAGCGTACGATTCCTGGAAGATCACCTGCATCGTCTTCAGACAGGGTGCCAGGTACTGGGCCTGACCGGCCTCGATCTCGACACCTTGAAAAAAGAGGTGGCCCAGACCATCAGTACCGACAAGGAATGCATCATCAAGGTGATCATCACGCGAGGCACGGGTCACCGGGGTTATCGCCCTGTGCACCAGGCATTGACCCGGATTGTCCAGAAATTTCCATGGCCGGTGTTTCCGCAAGCTTACCAGGACCCAGGCATTGACATCACGCTGTGCAAGTTCCGCCTGTCCCATCAGCCCAGGCTTGCGCAGATCAAGCATCTGAACCGCCTAGAGCAGGTGCTTGCACGCAGTGAATGGGAAGATGAATTCCAGGAAGGACTGGTTTGCGACACGCAGGACCATGTCATCGAAGCTACTGCAAGCAATGTATTTTTTGAGGTTGATGGCGGTCTGGTCACCCCGGATCTCAGCCAGTGCGGGGTTGCCGGGGTATTGCGCGGGCAAATCATCCGTTACTGCCAGCGTCACAATATCGAGCTCTCGGTTCGGGCCGTCAGCCTTGGGGAATCAGCGGAAATGGATGCGATGTTCGTGTGCAACTGTATCATTGGCATATGGCCGGTGAAACGCTTCGATTCCCTGCAGTTTTCCAGATCTGAGCTGACCGGCAGGCTGATGTCCGTGTTTAACCACTGAAGGGCGGATGATGAATTCACATTACGGGCTCATTGCAGTTGTCTTGTTGGTCTTGATCGTGCTGACAGCCTATTTCAAAGACTACGCGGAACGTCCGTTATCCGTTGATTCTGAACAGGTGGAACTGGTGATTGTCCCGGGTACAAGCTTTCGGGAAGTGACCCGGCAGCTCCACGAAGCCGGTATTATTTCAAACCGGTGGAGCTGGGATACCTACGCACGCATCAGCGGTGCAGCCCACGAGATCAAGGCAGGCGAATACCTGTTTGTGAGGACGTTAAACCCGCGACAACTGCTGCATAAGCTGGTGCAGGGAGAGGGTACACAGTTTGCCGTGACCGTGATTGAAGGATCGACGTTCAAGCAGCTCTGGGAAGCCGTCCAAAAGAATGACAAGATCACCAAGACCGTACCTTCACCGGAAGAATTGCTCAGCCAGCTGAATCTGAAAAGCAGCCATCCCGAGGGGTGGTTTTTCCCCGACACCTATCGTTTCTCACCGGGCGTGACCGACGTGCAGTTTTTCCAGCATCTGGCACAGCACATGCAGTCTGTACTGGATGAGGAATGGGCAAAGAAAAAGCCTGACCTCCCGATCCACACCCAGGAAGAAGCCCTGATCCTGGCCTCCATCATCGAAAAGGAAACCACGGTGGATTACGAGCGTGCCATGATCTCCGCCGTTTTTACCACCCGCCTGAAACGCGGCATGCGGCTGCAAGCTGACCCTACGGTGATTTACGGGATGGGAGATGCCTACGACGGCAACATCAGGCGCAAGGACTTGAAAATGGATACACCCTACAACACCTATTTACACAAGGGTCTTCCTCCTACACCGATTGCACTGCCAGGCCGTGCCTCCATTGCTGCCGCACTGAACCCGGCAGACAGTGAAATGATGTTTTTTGTTGCCAAGCGAGATGGCACACACCACTTTTCTTCAACCTATTCGGAACATCGCAAGGCGGTCATCCGTTACCAGCTCAAGGGCTGCAAGAACTGTTATGGTGGAGACCTCAAAAACTGAGAGGCCAGACAAGAGCATGGCGGACACCAGTCAAACATTGCGTGGCAAATTCATTACTTTTGAGGGCACGGAAGGTACGGGCAAGACGACGCAGATTCAGTGCTTGGAGGAATACCTGCATTCGCAGGGTCTCAATGTCCTGGTCACGCGTGAGCCTGGCGGTACCCGGGCCGGAGAGCAGGTCAGGACCGTGCTGCTGGAGCAGACTGAAGTGCCGCTTGATGCGCGAACAGAACTGTTGCTGATGTTTGCGGCGCGTGCACAGCATCTTGCCGAAATCATTTACCCGGCACTGCGCGATGGTGCCTGGGTTCTGTGTGACCGGTTTACGGATGCAAGCTACGCCTACCAGGGCGGTGGGCGCGGTATCTCCGATTCAGACATCAGGGAAATCGAGTCGGTGGTACACCCGGGATTCCAGCCTGACCTGACCATCGTGCTGACCTGTGCACTGGAAACTGCAATGCAGCGCGTGAGCAGCCGCGGCAAAAAGGATCGTTTTGAACGTGAGTCACAGGATTTCTTCGAGCGTGTGCATGCCGCCTACCTGAAGCTTGCCGAGCGTGACCCGGAACGTTTTGCCGTGATCGATACAGAACCGGAAATCGAAGAGGTCGCATCGCGTATCCGGCAAACCGTGGATTCAAGGTTCTCTCTGTAGGCCCGGGGTGCAGTAGTGGTTTATCCCTGGCAGGTGGACGCATGGCAGCAGTACCTGGACTACCTGGTCAATGAGCGTCTGACGCACGCAATTCTTGTTTCCGGCCCGTCTGCAATTGGCAAACTTGAATTTTGCCGGACCTACGTTCAACGCATGAACTGCACGAACCCGGACCCGCAGGGATACCCGTGCGGGGCCTGTGATAATTGCCACCTGATCAAGGCAGGTACCCATCCGGATGTGCGCTTTATCAATATGGAAGAAGCCGACAGGTCTGAGCAGATCAGGGTAGATGACATACGGGAGATCAACCGGTTCATGGCACTCAGCCGCCAACAGGGCCGGTTCAAGGTTGTGTGCATCAATCGCGCGCACAGGATGAACATCAATGCAGCCAACGCACTGTTGAAGACACTTGAGGAACCGCCTCCGGGCTCGGTTCTTTTTTTGGTCAGTGATCGTGCCGAGGGGTTGCCTGCAACCATCAGAAGCCGCTGCCAGATCTGGAAATTCGGTGTGCCCGATTCCACATTGGCGCTGCACTGGCTGCAGGAAAAAGCGGCCAGCTCCGCATGGCAGGATCTGCTTGGCGCTTGCGGTGGACGACCGCTACTTGCTTGGGAATCGCATGACAGCGGCCTTGGCAAGATACGCACGGCCTTTTACGAACAGATGCACGCATTGATGGCTGGCAAGGAAACCGTGACCGGAATTTCATCCAGGCTCAGAAATGAAGATCCGGAAAGAATCGTCGAGTGGCTGCAAGCCTGGTGCGGTGATTTGATTCGTTGCCGCTTCAAGGAACATCCCGAGACCATTGAAAATCCGGATGTGCTTGAAAGCCTGCAGAACTTGGCACAGCAGGCGACACCCCATTCCCTGTTTGATTGCCTGGATCAACTTACCGATTCCAAGCGTATCGTCAGTGCCTCAATGAACCAACGCCTGTTTGTCGAGAACATGCTGGTTCAGTGTCAGCAATCACTGCAGCCGCCGTTCTTGCAGGGGCGGTAAAGGCCATTGCCTGCATCCTAGGCGCTCGACAATTGTGTAATGCCTGACCTTGATCTTCTATATAATGTTAGGAGACACACCGGGTACTTCTTGAAGCAAATGAAAAAAGACTGGCTTTTGTTATCAGGCGGTGAGCAGCTCAATAGCGGGAGTGTTTCATACATAGAAGGCCTTTACGAAGACTACCTGGCCCACCCGGACTCGGTGCCTGCCTCGTGGCAGAAACTATTCAGTACACTTGAGATTTTACCCCACCAGGGTGCATCGTCGCCTGCGGATTCCGAGCGCAGTGACGCGGACTTTGCGCTGGAGCTTGACCAGGATACCTATGAGCAGTCGGTGGATGTATTTGGTCTCATAAGTGCAGTCGAGCGCATGGCGGAATACCGGGACGAGTTGAACCGCAAGCAGGTGGACGTGGTGCGCCTGATCAGTGCCTACCGGTATCTCGGTCATCGACAGGCCGACATCGATCCGTTGAATGCCACCGCACGCCCCGACATTCCGGAGCTTAACCCGGAGTTTCATGGCCTCAGCCACAAGGATATGGACACGGTCTTTGAGACGGGAGGCATCGGTGATGTCAAGCATGCCCCGCTGAGAGAAATCCTCAGCATGCTGTCGGTGACCTACTGCGGCACCATCGGATCGGAATTCAAACATATTACATCGCTGGAACAGAAAGAATGGATTCAGCGGCGCCTCGAGCAGTTTCACTTTGCGCCTGAACTGTCCGACAAGCGTAAAAGAAGAATACTGGAGATCCTGATTTCTGCGAAATCGCTGGAGGTGTACCTGCACAAGAAGTACGTCGGTCAAAAGCGGTTCTCGCTGGAGGGAGGACTCAGCCTGATTCCAATTATCGACGAGCTGATCAAAAGCGGTGGCCGCCATCATGTCAAGGAAGTGATTCTTGGGATGGCACACCGTGGACGTCTCAACATGCTGGTCAACATCCTGGGCAAGAACCCGGAAACGTTGTTCCGGGAATTCGAAGACAAGCTCGGTCCCGAGCAGGGTTCGGGAGACGTCAAGTACCACAAGGGTTTTTCATCGGACCTTGCCACCGAGTGGGGCCCGGTCCATACCGTGCTGGCATTCAATCCTTCGCATCTTGAGGCCATTAATCCCGTGGTAGCCGGTTCCGTGCGCGCACGACAGGAACGCCGTGGAGACATCAACCGCAAGGAAGTGGTCCCGATCCTGATTCATGGTGATGCAGCAATCGCAGGACAGGGCGTGGTGATGGAAACCCTGAACTTGTCCAAGACGCGTGGCTACAGTACGGGAGGAACCATTCACGTAGTGGTCAACAACCAGATCGGGTTTACGACCAGCGACCCCCTGGATTCAAGATCCACGCTGTACTGCTCGGATGTAGCCAAAGTCGTGCAGGCCCCGGTGTTTCATGTCAACGGGGACGATCCGGAAGCGGCCGTATTCGTTGCCCAGCTTGCCGTGGATTACCGCATGAAATACAACTGTGACGTGGTCATTGACATGGTCTGTTACCGCCAGCACGGGCACAATGAGGCGGACGAGCCGGCCGTGACCCAGCCGTTGATGTACCGGAGTATCCGCAACCAGCTTGGCGTGACCAAAGGCTACTCGAACCAGCTGGTTCAGGACGGAACGATTACACCGTCCAGGGTCAAGGCACTGGAAACGAAGTACCTGAACAGGCTTCAAAAAGGGCGGCGCGTGTGCGGGCCCATTGCCAAGAGAGAGGAATCGCAGTTCCTTGTAGATTACAAGCCCTACCTGGGCACGGGCTGGCGTGAACCTGCGAGTACCTGTATCAGTGAAGAGCGTATCCAAAAGCTTACGCAACGACTCACTACCGTACCCGAGGGCTTTGTACTGCATCGCATCGTGCAAAAGATTGTGCAGTCACGAAAGAAGATGGGCTGCGGTGAGCTGCCAGCGGACTGGGGTTTCGGTGAAAATCTTGCGTATGCATCGTTGCTTGAGGACGGCTATCCTGTACGCCTGTCCGGACAGGACTGTGTACGCGGCACCTTTTTCCACAGACATGTCGGTTTCCATGACCAGGCAACCGGAGAGGTGTATATCCCCCTGCAACACGTCACCGAGGATCAGCCACTGTTTTTGCCGATCAACTCGCTGCTTTCCGAAGAGGCCGTGCTGGGATTCGAAGTCGGCTACAGCACGACTGAACCGGAGAGCCTGGTGATCTGGGAGGCACAGTTCGGTGATTTTGCCAATAATGCGCAGGTCTATGTGGATCAGTTCCTGAGTTCTTCAGAGGCAAAATGGCAACGTTACTGTGGGCTAGTGATGCTGCTTCCCCACGGTTACGATGGCCAGGGACCGGAGCATTCCTCTGCCAGACTGGAGCGTTATCTGCAGTTGTGTGCCGAAGAAAATATACAGGTCTGCATGCCGAGCACACCTGCCCAGATTTTCCATCTCCTGCGCAGGCAAATGATACGACCATATCGCAAGCCCCTGATCGTGATGACCCCGAAGAACATCCTGCGCGACGTCGATGCGTCTTCGCAGATCAGCGAATTCAGCGAGGGTGGATTCCAGGTGGTAATTGATGCCGCAGAAAATCTGAAAGCGAAAAGTGTCAGAAAAATCATCTTTTGCGCAGGCAAATTGTATTACGAACTTCTGCGAGCATGCCATGAACACAAAATCACCGACACCGCCATTGTTCGAATCGAACAGCTGTACCCGTTCCCACAGGAGGAGGTGAAGCAGATCATCGGCAAGTATTCGGCAGCTCGCGAAATCATCTGGACCCAGGAGGAACCGCGCAACCAGGGTGCGTGGTACTACATGCAATCCAGGCGTCATCTGAAAGCGTGCCTGAAGAAAAACCAGCAGCTGCGTTATGCAGGTCGATCCTACTCGGCATCCCCGGCGGCCGGTTCCCTGCAGGTGCATCGCAGACAGCAACTGGCACTCATCCACGATGCACTGGGGATCTCGAAACAGGCAGTGCGCGGCCCTTCCTTGAGGGCGGTTTAGTGGCACAGGTGCGCAGGTAAATCAGGGTGAGTGCATGAAGGTAGACGTGACTGTTCCGGAGTTGGCCGAATCGATCACTGAGGCTGTAGTGGGCGCCTGGCTGAAACAGCAGGGCGACCAGGTTGAGGAAGGGGAGCAACTGGTCGATATCGAAACGGACAAGGTGATTCTGGAGATCACGGCACCACAAAGCGGGCAACTCGTATCCATCAGCAAACAGACCAGTGACGAGGTGCAAAGCAACGAAGTCCTGGCAGTAATTGATACCGGCAAGCGTGGCTCCAAATCTTCCGCTGCATCCGCCAAGTCCTCGACCGAAGCGGTGGCTCCCCCGGCAAAAGATGTGGCGCCTGCAAGTGCTGCGGCTTCTGTATCTGCGGTGCCTGAGGCATCACCCGAACCTGCAAAACCCCCACCTTCGAAAACCAGCCCGGCAGTCAGGAAGCTCGCCGCAGAACACGGGGTCAACCTGCAGGATGTGGAGGGCACCGGAAAGGGTGGCAGGGTAACCAAAGAGGATGTCAAGACCCATATCCGAGCGATGGAGACAGAAGCGGAGGCAGAGGCAGAGGTTGTTCCAACACCTGATGCAACTCCGGCGATTGAGTCATCCCCAGTGCCCCGGCCGGATTCCCAGGAACGGGGCAGCCGACAGCTCAGGCGCGTACCCATGACCGCACTGCGCAAAAGCATCGCAAGACGCCTGGTAAGTGCACAGAAGCAAAGTGCCATGTTGACGACATTCAATGAAGTCAACATGAAAAATGTCATGGAGTTGCGGAAAACATACAAGCAGGAATTCGAGAAATCCCACGGGGTCAAGCTTGGCTTCATGTCTTTTTTCATCAAGGCGGTCATCGATGCGCTGAAGGCATTTCCCATCATCAATGCATCTGTAGAGGGGGATGACATTGTGTACCACGAGTACTTCGACATCGGGGTTGCGGTCAGCACCGAGCGTGGCCTGATTGTTCCGGTGATACGGGATGCCGATCGGCTTTCATTTGCCAGGATCGAAAGCAGTATTATTGATTTTGCTTCCAGGGCGCGTGAAAACAAGGTTACCTTGGAGGAGCTTACGGGCGGGACCTTCACGATCACCAACGGCGGCGTATTTGGCTCGATGATGTCCACGCCCATCATCAACCCGCCACAAAGTGCGATTTTGGGCATGCATGCCATTCAGGACCGGCCGATTGCACATGGCGGCGAAATCCAGATTGCTCCCATGATGTACCTGGCCCTCAGCTATGACCACCGGATAATTGATGGCAAGGAAGCCGTGCAGTTTCTGGTCCATGCCAAAAACATCATCGAGGACCCTGTCAGGCTTCTGTTGCAGGCCTGACCCGGGTATCCGCCATGCAGCAGTACGAAGTCATCGTGATCGGGGCCGGGCCTGCTGGCTACGTGTGTGCGATACGTTGTGCCCAGCTGGGATTCAAGGTCGCGTGCATAGACAAGTGGGTCAATGCCAGGGGCAAGCCGGCGTTGGGCGGTACCTGCCTGAACGTGGGCTGTATTCCGTCCAAGGCCTTGCTCGACTCGACCCACCATGTCCATTTTCTGAATGAACAGGCTGGCAGGCATGGGCTAAAAATCTCCGGGCTTGAGGTAGACATCCCCACAATGCAGAAGCGCAAGGACAAAGTAGTACAGACCCTGACCCGGGGGGTCGCGAGCTTGCTCAAAAAGAACAAGGTCGACGTGTACGCCGGTACCGCAAGGTTTCTCGGGGAACAGCGAATACACGTGGAGCAGTTTGATGGTTCATCCGAGGAGCTGCAGGGCGAGCACATTGTCATTGCCAGCGGCTCGAAGCCGAGCACCCTGCCGGACATCAAAGTTGATAATGACCGGGTACTCGACTCGACAGGGGCGTTGAACCTGCAGGAAGCCCCGGAGAGGCTGGGCATCATCGGGGCAGGGGTCATCGGGCTGGAAATGGGCAGTGTCTGGAATCGCCTGGGTTCGGGAGTCATCATCCTGGAGGCGCTGGCAGAATTTTTGCCTGCCGCTGACCGCACGGTGAGCAAGGAGGCGTTCAAGATTCTGGGTAAGCAGGGGCTGGATATCCGTATGAACTGCCTGGTCCAGGAAGTGCAGGTGACCAGCGACAAGGTTGCAGTAAGCTACAGCCTGAATGGTGCGGAACAGCTTCTTGAGGTCAGCAAGCTTGTCGTCGCGGTGGGTCGCATGGCCGATACAGCGGATCTGGACCTGGAATCCGCGGGTATCAAGACAAACCAAAAAGGATTCATAGAAATTGATGCACGCTGGCAGACGTCCGTTGAAAATGTCTATGCCATCGGTGATGTTGTCGGCGGAGCGATGCTTGCGCACAAAGGTTCCGAGGAAGGCATGGCTCTTGCAGAGCAGCTCGCTGGCCAGCACGCCCACATAAACTACGAGGCGATCCCGTGGGTCGTCTACACCTGGCCCGAAATTGCCTGGGTCGGTCGCACCGAGCAGCAATGCAAGAGCGACGGCATTCCTTGTCGCACAGGAGAATTCCCGTTCAGGGCATTGGGACGTGCACATGCCATGGATGACACCGGGGGTCTGTTCAAAATTGTTTGCGAGCAGAACAGCGACAGGATCCTGGGGGCTCATATCCTTGGGCCGTCTGCTTCAGAGCTGATCTGTGAAGCTGTAGTGGCCATGGAATCGGAACTTTGTGCAGAGGATCTTGCACGAATGGTACATGCCCACCCGAGCCTGTCGGAAGGCATGCATGAGGCGGCGCTTGCAGCAGACCAGCGGGCAATCCATTTTTAGAGGATGGCAGGCCATCGGCGCCGTGCAGGGCAAGTGGTGTCTTGTCACAGGCTCATGACAGCTTCGCAAATATGTAATAGACACCTTTACACTTTTCGTGCATTATTGGCGAGCGCTCGGTTCCTGTCCACGATCGACAGAGGCAGGCAGAAGCATTGAATGTATGGTTTCCGCTTTCATGAAGGTTATGCAGCAGATCTGATGTAATTTCAGATTTGTGCATCCTGTTCGTATTCATATCTAAAGCATTTCCCTTGAGTCTTTGTTTCCCAAAGTTTTTGTACTTTAGTTAGTCGTGCGAGTTTTACATGTAGGGCAGTATGGCCAGACAATATTTTGATCATCATCGATTGATTCGTGTGCTGGTTTCTGGGTGATGTTGATACTAACGGTACACATGCATAGGAGAAAGAATGAATATTTACATTGGTAATTTGCCTTACACCATCTCTGAAGATGAACTGCGGGAGTTGTTTGCCGCACACGGTGAGGTGAAGAGTGCAAGCATCATCATGGACAGGGACTCAGGCCGCTCCAAGGGGTTTGGCTTCGTCGAGATGCCGGACAAGGCGCAGGGTGAGAGTGCAATCAGTGCACTGAATGAATCCAACGTGCAGGGACGTAATGTCAGGGTCAACGAGGCGCGCCCCCGACCGGACAGGGGTCCGCGTTAAGCCAGGCCCCCTACAGGGACGCTAGCCCTTTCACCCGGTTTCGGCGTTAAATTCGTGCCAGCCCGGGTCTGGCCGGAAGCGGTCTCCAAACTGTTTTTGCAATGAACCCAGGGTAGCCAGCACGTCAGCAGCTCCCCTGGAGTCAATATATTGCATCACCCCGCCTCGAAACGGGGCAAATCCTGTACCAAAAACGATGCCCGCATCAAGAGAGTCCCTGTCCTGGACAATCTCTTCGCGAAGGCATGCGACGGCTTCGTTGGCGATCCTCGACACCAGACGGTTCTGGATGGACGCGGTGTGCTTGGCCGATGGCTTGCGAATCGAGGAAATTTTTTTCCCCCGTTTCCATTTATAAAAACCCTGCCCGGATTTTTTGCCCAGGTTGCCAGCCTCGACCATGGACCTGAATGACTCCGGTATCCCGAACCCGTAGGCCAGGTCCAGGCACTCTGCCACATGCAGACCGATATCCAGACCTACGGTATCGGCCAGTTCCAGGGGTCCCATCGGCATGCCAAACCGAACGGCTGCCTGGTCAATTTCGCCAGCAGGCATGCCGGCTTCCCTGAGCAGCACGGCTTCTACCATGTAGGGCGTGAGGATCCGGTTCACCAAAAACCCGGGCGCACTCTTTACCGGTAGGGGCAGCTTGTCTATCTGCCGGGAAAAATCGATGGCATGCTGCAGAATTTCCTGACGTGTCTGCACGCCATTGACGATTTCAATCAGCGGCATCCTCGTAACGGGGTTGAAAAAATGTATCCCGACAAGTCGGGCAGGTTCTGTCAATGCATCACAGAGCTTTTCGATTTCTATGCTGGATGTATTGGTGGCCAGCAGGGCATCCTTTCTTATGTCCGGTTCAATCGAAGCCAGCAGGTCCTGCTTGATGTTCCTGTCTTCAAATACTGCCTCAATCACCACGTCGGCCCTGCCGAGGCCGCTGCCCTGCATGTCCGGGATAAAGCGGTCCATGGCATTTCTGATCAACAACCGGTGTTTCAGCTGCCTCTTGAAGTACTGCCAGGCCCGTTTTTTGGCTTGGGCCAGGCTTTCCATGCGGATATCCTGCAAGGTGACGGTCAATCCCTTGTATGCACACCATGCAGCAATGTCAGCGCCCATCACGCCTGCACCGATCACATGCACGTGACGTGCAGTTGCCGGTTCACGGCTGGCCAGGCCCTTGAGTTTTTTTGACAGCATGAAGGTCCGTACCAGATTTTTCGCTGTGCTGGTTACACTCAGTTCGGCAACAGAACTCGCCTCGTACTGCAGCATCTTGTCTTCTTCGCCATAATGCTCGGCCCAGTGATTGATCATCGCGTAGGGTGCAGGGTAATGCTCCAGTGGCGCCTTTTTCGAAACCTGTCTGCGCATCTGAGCTGCCAGAACCAGGCGGGCAGGGCGGCTGTTGAGTATCTTCACAAGCTTGGAGGTCTGGTGTCCGGGTGGGCGATCCAGCAGAAGCTTGCGCGCCGCGTTACTCATCTGACGTGCAGGCACGACATGGTCGACCAGGCCGATTCTTTTTGCGCGCCTCGCATCGATACTGCGGCCCGTCAGCATCAGGTCCATTGCCGTGAGGGGATTCAGATGACGCAGGGCGCGTACAGTTCCTCCATACCCGGGATGAATCCCCAGTTTGATTTCAGGAAATGAAAAGCGCACAGCCGGGTCATCCAGTGCGATTCGGTAGTCGCAGCTCAGCGCAAGCTCCAGCCCGCCGCCAAGGCAAAAGCCGTTGATGACTGCGACCGTGGGGCAGTGCAGCTGATCCAGTTGATCCATGATCGATTGACCCATGTAGATTTTTTCCAGCGCCAGCTGCACTTTGGTGATCTCGGTAAACTCCTTGATATCTGCACCGGCGATGAATCCCCTGGGTTTGCCGGAAGTGATTGCAACACCTGCAGGCATGTGCTCCTCGAACCGGTTCAGGATTTGCCGGAATTCGTCGAGTACCGACAGAGACAGGATATTTGTACCGCTGTCGGCAACATCCAGTGTGAGCCAGGCCAGATCCTGATCGTCCTGGTCAAGCGCCCAGTGGGTGTATTGGATGGACATGAGCCCCTTCTTATTGGAGATTTTCCACGAGCACTGCGCCGCCCTGGCCACCACCGATGCAAAGGGTGGCAATCCCAAGCCTTGCCTGGTTTCGCTGCAGTACAGTTAAAAGATGATGCACGATCCTTGTGCCGCTTGCTCCCACGGGGTGACCGATGCTGATCGCCCCTCCATCTACGTTGAGGCACTCATGGGGAATCTCGCCCAGCGCCGTGTCCATGCCCAGTTCATTCCTGCAGTAATCAGTGCTCTTGCACGCTTCCATGCAGGCAAGCACCTGTCCCGCGAAGGCTTCATTGAGTTCCCAGTAGTCAATGTCGGCAAATTCGAGGTTCTGGCTCGACAGCACTGCGGCCATGGCATGAACCGGACCGAGTCCCATCTGCGCAGGGTCCAGGGCTGCCCAGCCGGTGGCAATGATCCTGCCCACGGGTGAAAGCTCGTATTGCTTGACTGCCGTCTCGCTGGCCAGCAGTACCCAGGCAGCCCCGTCGGTGATCTGGGCACTGTTGCCAGCCGTAACACTTCCAAACTTTCTGTCAAACACGGGGGCCAGTTGTGCCAGTTTTTCCACGCTCGAATCTGGCCTCACGCCGTTGTCATGATCGTAGAACCTGCCTTCGTGGTCATAGATGGTCACCACCTCATCGAGGTGACCGTTTTCCTGGGCATGCAGCAGGCGCTGATGACTTTGCACGGCGTAATGGTCCATCCGGGTCCTCGGGATGCTGAACCTGTGGACCAGGTTCTCCGCGGTCTGTCCCATGGACAGCCCAACCACCGGATCGTTGAGGCCCTTTTTGAGGCCGATAACTGGTGCAAAGAACCCGGGCCTGAGCCTGGCCAGGGTCCGGATCTTTTGCCAGGGAGACTTGGAACGACTCAGGTCTCCCAGCCAGTTCACCATGTGACGGTTGTACAGGACCGGTGTATGGCTCATGGACTCCGTGCCTCCGGCAAGCACCAGTTCCGACGTTCCAAGCAGCAGGCTCGTGCAGGCAGAGTCGATGGCCTGCATTCCGGATGCGCAATTGCGCTGCACGGTCCAGGCAGGCATTCGGTGCCCGCAACCCAGGCGCAGCGCAATCACGCGTGCGATATTGGCTTCATCCGCTGCGGGCGATACGCTGCCCACGATCACTTCATCCAGCGCATCCGGCGCAAAGGGCTGGCGCATCAGCAGCGGCTGGGCAGAGAGTACCGCGAGGTCAGACGCCTGGAAGGGGCCGGGCCGCCCCTGCGCCTTGATAAACGGTGAGCGGCTTCCGTCGATGATGTAGATTGCCGGCTGGGTCATGCGGCACGAGCCTCGGGGTTATGTGGGAATCAAATCGATTATACATATTCACAGACCAGCCCGAGTGCATGGTCGAGGTCGTCCCTGGAGGTGTAAAAGTGGGGTGAAAACCGGATGCCCTGGCAACGGTGAGCGCACAGCACCCCGGAGCGAAGCAGGAACCTGAACAGGCCCTGGTTGTCAACGCCGGGCCGACGTATCGTGAGAATGCCCGATCGCCGGCCAGGGTCTATCCGGCTGACAATATCGAGTCCTTTTTCTACCGATATTTCATACAGATAAGATATATTCGAAGATACCATATCATGTATGTCCTTGATCCCGATTTCGAGCAGCATGTGCAGGCTTTCATGCAAGGCATGGATGCCCACATGGTTCAGGGTCCCGCACTCGAAACGGGTGGCATCTCCTGCGAGCGCCCAGTGTTGGGACTCGAAATCGCCCGAATTTTCCAGCATGTGCCAGCCAAACTGGTTGAGAAGCAAAAGGTCGCGCTTTTCGGGGTTGCAGTAGAACAGGCCAATGCCTTCCGGGCCGAGCAGCCACTTGTGGCCATCTGCGATAACGAAGTCCGCCGGGGTTTCGGTCAGGTCGAAGGGAATGGCTCCCAGCATCTGGATCGCATCGATACAGAACAGGATTCCCCGGGCCTGGCAGAATTCACTGATTCTCGCAAGGTCCATGCGCAGGCCATCGTCATACTGAACCGCACTGACCGAGATGAGCCGCGTATTCCTGTCCACCTGGTTGAACAGGGCATCCTCCGGAGTTTGGGCCTCGTGTAGATCGACGCATCTTGCCTCGACCCCGAAGCGCGGTTGCAGGGATTGCCAGAGGATTCGGTTGGACGGGAACTCCTGTCTTGCAAACACGACGTTGTCCTGTGCCTTCCAGGGAATCCCGTACGCCACCATGGAGAGGCCTTCGGACGTGTTTTTGACCAGCGCAATGTCGCCGGCGTCTTCAGCGTGAATCAGCCTCTGGCAGGCAGATCGCAATTCGGCCTCTTTCTGTTTCCATTGCAGAACTTTTTCGGTACTGTGACGGGTGTTTTCGGTGGCAAACGCCGTGACTGCCCTTGCAGTACGCGCGGGCCAGGGCGCGACGCCGGCATGGTTCAGATGCACAAGACCGGCCCGGTGCGGGAATTCGTGTGCCCAGTCGCGACGCATGCAGTAGAGTAGCATGAATTGGAAGACAAGCTAAAAGCAGCCATGACCGCAGAAACATCGGAACTGGGGCAAAGGGACCTTGCCACGGTATGGCATCCATGCACGCAGATGAAGGACCACGAGTCCCTGCCCGTATTGCTGGTCAAAAAGGCCAAGGGCGTGTGGCTGGAAGATTTCGAAGGCAACCGCTATCTTGATGCCATCAGCTCGTGGTGGGTGAATATCTTCGGACACTGCAACGAGAAAATCAGCCAGGCGGTCCATCGGCAACTGGAGCAGCTGGACCATGTACTGCTTGCAGGCTGTTCGCACGAACCCGTCATTCAGCTGTCCGAACGGCTCGTCGAAATCACACCGGCTCCGCTGACCCGGTGTTTCTACGCGGAAAACGGGTCTTCTGCCATCGAAGTGGCTATCAAGATGAGCTTTCACTACTGGAGAAACCGGGGCCAGGTGCGCAAGACCCGGTTTGTCAATCTCAGCAACTCGTACCATGGCGAAACCATGGGTGCGCTCTCCATGGGCGATGTCGCACTGTTCAAGGAGGTCTACCAGCCACTGCTGCTCGATACCATCACCGTGCCGAGTCCGGACAGTTTTCACAGTGAACCCGGCGAGACGGCGCAGGATTGTGCACGACGCATGTTTTCGCACATGGAGGCCGTCCTGCAAAAACACCATGAGGAGGTGTGTGCCGTCATTGTCGAGCCGCTCGTTCAATGTGCCGGCGGCATGCGGATGTATGCACCGGAGTATCTGAGCCTGCTGCGTGAGGCCTGCGACCGCTACGGTGTACACATGATTGCCGATGAGATTGCCGTGGGATTCGGCCGCACGGGCACGATGTTTGCCTGCGAGCAGGCTGGCATCGCTCCGGATTTTATGTGCCTGTCCAAGGCATTGACCGGCGGGTACCTGCCGATGTCAGCGGTGCTGACCACAGATGGGGTCTACGAGGCCTTCTACGATGAGTATGAAAACATGAACGCATTCATGCACTCCCACAGCTACACGGGCAGTGCACTCGGCTGTGCTGCAGCACTGGCCACACTAAAGATCTTCGAAGAAGAAAATGTGATCGATGCCAACCGGAAACTGAGCCAGGAATTTGCCAAGCAGTGCGCACGGTTCAACGATCACCCGAACGTCGTGGATGTCCGCCAGTGCGGCATGATCGTGGCGATTGAGCTAGCCAAGGACAAGGCGACCCGCGAACCTTTTCCCTGGCAGCAAAGACGTGGCCTGCAGGTATACCGATACGGCCTGCAACACGGAGTCCTGCTCAGGCCTTTGGCCAATGTGGTGTACTTCATGCCGCCGTATGTCATCACGACAGAAGAAATCCGGATGCTGGTGGATGTGGCCGAGCGCGGTATCGAGTTTGCCGTGAGAGGCGAAGGGCAGGGAAGGTGAGCTCCGCGAACCTTCAATATGTCCCTGTTCCCTGTACAATGCGCGCTGAACATTACCTCATGTACTGCACACAATGCCCATGAAAAAACTTGTCTGTCTGAGTTCCCTGTTCCTTGCACTGGTGCTGCCTGCACACGCCGAGCGCTATCCGCTTCCTTCGGGCACCAGCCCGATCATCGGGCAGCTGACGATCACCACTACGCATCACGATGACACTTTTCTCAAGCTCGCAAAACAGTTTGGTGTGGGCTATGAAGAGATGATCCTTGCCAACCCGACGGTGGATCCCTGGCTTCCGGGCGAGGGCACCCAGGTGGTAGTGCCGACACAGTACATCTTGCCGGACAGCGAGCGGGAGGGCATCGTGCTCAACCTTGCCGAGATGCGCTTGTACTACTACCCGAAAAGCCCTGAAGGCACCCCGCAATACGTGCATACCTACCCGATCAGTATCGGTCGACAAGGCTGGGATACCCCTGTGGGTCTTACGCGGATCATCAGGAAAAAGAAAGACCCTACCTGGTATCCCCCGGTGTCCATCCGCGAGGAATACAAGCGAAAGGGCAAGCCGCTTGAGAGTGCAGTCCCGCCCGGACCCGATAACCCGCTAGGCAAGTTTGCCCTGTACATGGCCCTGCCCAGCTACGTCATCCATGGTACCAATGAACCGAGAGGGATTGGCATGCGGGTGACACACGGCTGCATACGGCTGCGACCCGATGACATCAAGGACCTGTTTTACCGGATCTCCGCAGATACACCGGTGACCATTGTCAACCAACCCTACAAGGTGGCCTGGCACCGCAACAGGCTGTATGCGGAAATGCATCCTGGAACAGAGGAAGCCAGCAAGCCGGGCTCGAATCTGACTCAGCTTGTGCGCACCATCACAGGTGCAGCGGATACCGGTAACGGCCATCGAGTGGACTGGGGGCTGGCCAAGCGACTGGCCAAGGGGAAGACAGGCCTGCCCACCGTTGTCGGCTTCATGCAACCGCAGTAACGGAGGTTAGTGTTGGAGATCGAAAAGGCGAAAAGCAGGAAGGGCCCGCTTGCGGGCCCTTCCTCGGTAAGTCACGATAAAGCGATAGTCTATTTCGACTTCATCATGGAGTCATGAAACATGCGATCCATGCGCTCAGTGTTTGCATCACAGCAGGCCTTGGCCGCGGCTGCATCTTGTGCTGCAGATTTGGCAGTGTGCAGTGCCTCTTCAGCCATGGCACGCACCTCTGCGAGTTCCTCAGCGGTCGGTGAGGACTGACACCCTGCGGTGACGCCGATCGCTAAAGCAAAGGCTGCAGAATAAAGAAGTTTCTTGGCTAGCATATTCTTGACTCCGAATAATTTAAAATGAGTTAGTGTGATTCGCAAATTGACGTATGCCACAGCACATCACATCTCCCTGTCTGCGACACGGAATGCACTCAGCACTCCTGTTGCGCCAGCACGAACCACGGTATTGTAAGAAAAAACGTTGCAATTGGGAACTATATACTTAAGTTCACAATGAAGACGCACCGCACCATCCGTTACCGCTTGCATCCCCGCACGCAGGCCAAGGCCCGCAAGTTGCATGGGCTGGCGGGTGCGTGTCGTTTTGTGTGGAACCACTTCGTGGGTGTGCTCAGGGACGAATATAAGGCCTACGGAAAATGTGATCCACGCTGGTATTCGTTAAATACACGATTTACCCATCTGAGAAAGCAAATGCCATGGCTGCAGGGCTACTCGGCCAACATCGTCAGATTATCCCTGAAGCCCATCGAGATCACCTACAAGCAATTCTGGAAGGGTGAAGGCGGATTGCCAAAGTTTCACGGCAAGCACACCCATGCACCATCCATCCCTCTGGGCGCAGGAATGTTCAAGCTGCAGGGAGACTCCCTGCACGTACAGAAGATTGGCCAGCTGAAACTCTCTGACAATAACCCCTATCCAGATGGCATCGCCAAAAGCGGCGCGATCAAGTACGAGTATGGAAAGTGGTATGCCTATGTTGTGTATGAGGTCGAGATCACGGCTCTACCATCATCGATCAAGCCAGTGGGCCTCGACCGCAATGTCGGCCAGGTCGCCCGCTCCGATGGTGTGGTGCACTACACGCCTGACATCGAAAAGCTGGAGGCCAGGAAACGAAGGTATCAGCGCATGATGGCGCGTCGACAACGCGGCAACCGGAAACAGGATGTCAAACCCAGCCACCGCTATCTCAAGGCAAAGAACCTTCATGCCCGCACCCAGCAGAAGATCGTGCAGATGCGCACTGACTGGTGCCACCAGGTGTCGAGGGAAATTGCAGACGACTATACCCTAGTCTACCTGGAAGACCTAGACACCCGGGCCATGACGAAATCCGCTAAAGGTACAGTGGACAATCCGGGCAAGCACGTGAAACAGAAGGCAGGATTAAATCGAGAGATCCTCGGTTCCGGCTGGTCCAGGCTGGAGCAGCACCTTGGTTATAAGGCGGCTGTCAAAAAAGTTGCACCGCAGTACACCAGCCAGACCGGTGCGGGCACACAGACAGGAAGAACAGAAAGACCCGGCTTGCCGATGTTGATGCCATGCGGACGTGAATGCCGCTGATTATGGGGCTTCCGTGGAGGTGGCGGGGTTACCTGGCCTGTGAAGCGTCAAACGGCGGCATTGCGTAGTGGTTGTCGCCGGCATACGGCTTGCCGCCGAGGCATTTGTAGTGGTTGTCGCCGGTCGTCCCCGTCCCCTTTCTGCTGTCCGTATTCATCGCGATCATCAGCGCGCCGGTACTGCTGTGGCTGGAAAAAAACCGCGTGCCGCGCTGGCTGGCCATGCTTGCCGTACTGGGTGCCATCATCACGATCGCCGTGCTGCTGTCGGTTTTGATCGGCTCCTCGGTCAAAAGTTTTTCACAAGACCTGCCTCACTATCAGCAGCGTCTTTCCGGGCAGATCACACAGTTCAACACCTGGCTGAGCCAGCACGGTAGTCATCTATCCATGGATACGGTAACTGGTTACCTGAATCCGGGTGCCGCCATGCAGCTGGTCGCGGATATATTGAATGGCCTGGGATCCGTGTTCGGAAACATGTTTCTCATCATCTTGACCGTGGTGTTCATCCTGTTCGAGGCCTCTTCTCTGCCCAGCAAGTTGCAGGCGGGCCTGCCGGATGCGGACAAGTCGCTGCGTGTGTTCTCGGAGATTGCGAGCAATGTCAATCGCTACCTGGCCATCAAGACCCTTACCAGTGTGTTCACGGGTGCTGCGGTTGCGACTGCACTGGCCCTGATCGGTGTGGATTACCCGCTGCTTTGGGGGGTTATCGCATTCTTGTTCAATTACATCCCGACTATCGGCTCGGTCATTGCTGCCGTACCTGCTATCCTGCTGGCACTCATTCAGCTGGGCACGGGAGCAGCCATGCTGTCTGCTGCAGTCTACGTGGTCATCAATGTCCTGATCAGCAATGTCATTGAGCCCAAACTGATGGGGCGGCAGGTCGGCTTGTCCACCCTGGTCGTGTTCTTGTCTCTGGTCTTCTGGGGCTGGGTGTTCGGGCCGGTTGGCATGTTCTTGTCCGTGCCCTTGACGGTGACAGCAAAGCTCGCCCTGGAAAGCGGGCCGCGGACACGCTGGATTGCCGTACTGCTTGGCAGCAACGTCGAGTTTCAAAAATGAGGAGGATCCTGCCTTGAGCAACAGCAATGAACTATTTCATGCAATCGACTCCCCGTACCTGGCTGCTGTGGATGGAAGCTTTGCCGTAGCCCTGGCCCCGACCGTCCCGCCTTCGGATGCACAGAGCCCCAAGGACTATAAGAGGGAGCTGAACAAGACCATCAAGGAGTTGCAGGCCCTGCAGTCTGTGCTGTACGCCAGCGGCGCAAATGCCATGCTTTTGATTTTCCAGGCCATGGATGCCGCGGGCAAGGATTCCACCATTCGCGCTGTCATGACCGGCATCAACCCGGCAGGCTGCAAAGTGTACTCATTCAAACAACCCTCGGACAGGGAACTTGCCCATGATTTTCTGTGGCGCACGTACGCGTGCATGCCGGAAAAAGGGCGCATTGGAATTTTCAACCGCAGCTATTACGAGGAGGTTTTGGTGGTCCGCGTTCACCCGGAAATACTTGCCAGCCAGAATCTGCCACGCCATACCAGCCTGAAAACCATATGGCAGGAGCGGTATGAGTCGATCTGCGATGTGGAGCGGCATCTGGCCAGGAACGGTACCGTGATTCTGAAATTCTGGCTGAACGTGTCTCAGGAAGAGCAAAAGAGAAGGTTCCTGCGCAGGATCAAGAAAAAGGAAAAGCACTGGAAATGGTCGCCTTCGGATTTGCATGAGCGGGAATACTGGGATGACTACATGGCGGCTTACGAGCACATGATCCGGATGACGTCCAGGTCCTGGGCGCCGTGGTACACGATTCCTGCCGACAACAAGCCTTTCATGCATTACAGTGTGGCCAACATCATCAAGGAGTCCCTGCAGAGTCTCGAGTTGAAATACCCCAGCCCGGATGCCGACGCGCACCAGCACCTTGCGCATGCACGCAAGCAGTTGCTGGCTGACTGACTTCTAGCCCGGAGGCCAGCTGAATGGCCGACCGGCCAGCAGGTGCAGGTGCAGGTGGAATACCGTCTGGCCTGCCTGCTCCCCGTTGTTGATGGCAATCCGGTAGGCATCACCAAGTCCCAGGCTGGCCGCAATTTCCCTCGCTTTCAGGAGCAGGTGTCCGAGCAGTGCCTGGTCCTCGTCCGTGGCTTCAGCAAGCTTGGGGATCGGCTTTTTGGGGATGATGAGCACATGGGTGGGTGCCTGCGGGTTGACATCCTTGAAGGCTAGGCACAGGTCATCCTCGTAGACGATGTCTGCAGGGATTTCCTTGCGGATGATTTTGGAAAAGATGGTCTCGCTCATGGCATGACTTTAGCAGATAAGCCGAGGGTCCGTAATGAGCCCTGGAACGGGTTCAGGGTGCTATGACAAGAGGGGGCTTCTGTGCCTTGGCCCGGATCCAGTTGAGCGAATTCAGAACTTTTGGCTTGGAGACCAGTGCACGCTCAAGTTTGTATTTCCCCGGGAAATTCATCAGAAACAGGCCGATGACTATGGTGAGGATGCCTTGCCCCGGCAACACCAGCATCACCAGCCCCAGCAGGATCAAGAGAAAGCCGAACAGGTTCTTGAGTCCAAGGAGCAGCTGGATGGGCACGGACCTCCCGCCGGAAGTCTTTGACCTGCGATACTCTGCATGGAAGTAATCGGCAGGAATTTTCGTCACCAGCCAGGGAATGACCGCGAGGCTCACAACGAACAACGTCAGGGAACCCCAGGCCAGTGCGACAAATATAAATTTGAATTCGAGCAAGGATTCCAGCATATTATTTGATTAAGCCTGAAATAGCCTGACTCTAGGGCTGGACAAGAAAGCACGTGGCGGGAGGCGATGCTTTCTCAGATGTCTTGCCAATCCAGAAAAGTGCAGGTATCCCATCTACAAATTGAGAACATAATAATGGTGCAAACTATGAAAATAGAAAAGAGCTTTATTGTCTGCATGCTCAAGAAGGTTTCGTCAGATTACTTTGTCCACGGTCGGGAGACTCCACAAAGTGTTATGCGTCTTGGGTTCACCATTCACTGCACTGTCTTGGCAGGTATTCTTGCGGCAACGTTTTTCTTGCCCGGCGCGATCGCTCAAGAAAATGGCGCTACGCAGCTTGGAGAAATCGTCGTCATTGGGTCTCGGAATCAGCAACCACGCTCCGTAGGGGATTCTCCCGTTCCAGTAGATGTCATTTCCGGCGAGGAGTTCAGCAGGCTCAGTAACACTGCAGATGCAACTGACAATCTGCTGAAAACGGTTCCGTCGTTTAACGCGACTACCGCAACTGGTGATTCAGACAGCTTTTCAAGACCGATATCCTTGCGCGGTATGGCGCAAGATCAAATTTTGTTGCTCGTCAATGGAAAGCGCCGGCACCGCTCCTCAGTCATTGCGGAATTCGCTCCAGCTGCGGGAACAGGGGCCCAGGGGCCGAACATCGGGATGATTCCACCCATTGCTGCGCAGAGCATTGAGGTCCTTCGCGACGGTGCTGCGGCACAATATGGGGCTGACGCTATCGCCGGTGTCGTCAACTTCCGGCTGAAAGATTCCTCCGAAGGTGGGGTGACCCGGCTCCAGTACGGGAAGTTCTACGAAGGTGAAAGCAGCGCCAGACTTGAAAGCAACGTGGGCCTGCCGCTGGGCACCAAGGGTTTTGTCAATCTCAGCATTGATTATGCGGACAACGATGGCCTGTCTCGTGGATTCCAGCGTCCGGATGCGCAGGCGCTGATTGATCAGGGGGTGATGGGTGTCGGAGCCGATTCGCCATTTAACGATGGTTTGGCACAGAGCTGGGGTCGACCTGAAACTGATAACCTGTTGCTGTTCATTAACAGCGGTTACGAGATATCGGAGAATAGCGAAGCGTACTTGTTTGGTAACTATGCGGATACGGCAGGACGGTTCCGCTTCTTTTACCGCCCTCCCAACCATCCTACGCGTACCCTCTGGCTTGCGGAGCGAGGGTACACAGGATCCGTACTGGAAACCGGGTATACGCCCTGGCTGGATGGAGAACAGGAGGACTACAGCGCTGTGGCAGGGGTTCGAGGCCGCCTTCCCGGCGATTATTCATATGATGTCAGTGCTGCAATCGGCTTTAATGAGCTGGATCACTATCTGCGTAACGCGGTGAGTTACGCCATTGATCCGGAGCCGAACGACATCGGGAAGCGCTCATTTTATATCGGTGCGTACGAGCAGGAAGAAATCAATCTCAACGCAGATTTCACGAAACAGCTGACTGACAGCCTACATCTCGCTTTTGGCGCGGAATGGCGGGAAGAGACCTGGCGACAGCGCCAGGGCGAACCCGATTCGTACCAAGGAGAGTATCAGGGCAGTTTTGGTACTTCTCCGGCTGGGATGCAGGGATTTCGGCCAGAAGACTCAGGCAGCTGGTCGAGGGACAACACCGCGCTGTACACGGAGCTGGAGCAGGATGCCGGCGATCGGTTGTTACTGCAGTACGCGGTTCGGTACGAGGACTACTCAGATTTTGGCAACGTCCTGGTTGGAAAGGTCGCTGCCCGTTTCGATGTCACGGACACTGTCTTGTTACGTGGTTCCTTGTCCACTGGCTTCCATGCTCCGACGCCTGGCCAATCGAACTTCCAGCGAGAGACGACCACGTTTGACTGTCCGGAGGCCGGCGGTGGATTTACAGGAGACTGCATTCTCGGGACTGCCAGGCCTGGAAGCGAAGCAGCAGTGGCACACGGCGGCGACTCTCTCAAGGAGGAAGAATCGATAAATTTCACGGTTGGAGCGAGCATGGATCTGGGCATGTTCGGTAACGTGACGCTTGACCTCTACCGCATTGAGGTGGACGACCGGATTTACAAGGTCACGCCACCGACCGGAGTGTACACTGGTGCTGACGGAAACGTGACCCAGAATATCGCTGCTGCAACGAGTTACTCGGCTGTGTCGTTTTTCACGAACGTTCTGGACGTGCGTTCGTCGGGGCTGGACCTGGTCTTGACGAAAGACATACATTGGAATGCCAGCGTGCAGTCGAATGTAACGTTCGCCTATAACTACAACAGGTTCCGCGTTGAAGGACAGGATCAGATCAATGGTCACACCCTCGTCAGTGACGCCCAGGTAGAGAGAATTGAACGCAGCTATCCGCGGCATCGATTTGTGGCCGGGATTGACACGGCGTTCGGGAACTGGGATTTGCTGGTCAGGGCTAACTACTTCGGAAGACATTACGATGTGGACAGGGGGGACATCACGCAAGGAACATCGTCCCCGATTGACGCGGTCGTATTCATCGATGCCGAGCTTGGCTATCAGTTCAGCAAGTCTTTGAAGTTCGTGGCCGGCGGTACGAATATCTTCGACGAGTACGTTGACCGGATCGACCCAGACCGATACGCGAACAGATACGGCAATGGATTGCCGTATCCACGCCGGGCGGCACCGAACTATGAGGGTGGCTCCTGGTATGTCCGGACGCAGTACACGTTCTAGATCAGTCTTCCGGCATCGATTCTGATTCAGTACAGGGTGAAGGAAATCGGCACGGACAGTTCCAGTTCTTCCTGGCTGATATTGGCCGGGATGGCAGGAAAAGGCGCCGCACGCCGGATCAGCTTCTTGACCTCGAGATCCAGGGCTTTTGATCCAGAACTTTGCCTGATCGCGTACTCCTTGAGGCTGCCGTCACGATTCAGGGTGAAGGCCAGTATGACGGTCCCCTGATCGCCTCGGCGTCTGGCACGTGACGGGTATCTCTTTAACCTGTCCAGGCGGTCAAGGATCAGCTGGTAGTAACCGTAATCCACCTTTGAAGCTTGGGTTCCGGGCTTCGGGGATGAAGCGGGTGGACTCTCTGGCTGCACCGGCTCGGGCGGTACTATCTCTTCAGGTGGGCTCTTTTCCTCCGGGATGGGCTGTTCGAGTTCGGGCACGACCACTTTTTGTGGCTCCACCTTGGGTTCAGGGGGTTTGGGCTTCACGGGTTCGGGTTTCGGTTCCGGTGGAGGCGGCTTGGGAGGCGGAGGAGGTGCCGGTTTGACCGGGGCCGGTGCAAGGTTGGTCAGGTCGACCACGTACTGGCTGAAAGGATGCACCGATTCTGCAGAAAGGCCGGTCAGGTTGATATTCATCACCGCAACGATGTGCAGCAGGGTCGCCAGGCTGATGACGTTGAACCAGTGCTTGTTGGTGATTTCCATCTCGGTCACGCGATACTAGATTCTCAGGGTGAGCAGCTGAAAATTCTCATACCCGCTTTCCCTGACAATCTCCATCAACTCGAATACCCTCTGCATGCTGACTTTCTGGTCCGCCTTGATTTCAATGGAGGCGTCCGGGTTGTTTGCGATCGTTTCTTGTGCCAGCAGGCGAAATCCCTGCAACGAGATTTCCCTGCCGTCGTAGGCAAGTTCGCCTTCCTTTCCGAGCAGGATCTGTATGGGCTCGTCCGTGCTCTGCCGGTCACTGATGGACTCGGGTGGGTGCACGTCAAGCAGTTCGGGTTCAGTGAAAATTCCGCCCAGTATGAGGAATATCAACAGCAGAAAAATGATGTTGATCAGCGGCAGAACGCCTTCGAAGTCCTGTGACTTCTTTTCTTCGGTAAGCGTCATCGCGGGCGTTTTTCCAGATTGTGCAGGAACGAGATGTTGTCCGGGGCCAGAGGCACCAGCTCATCGAGTACGAACACCGTATCCCGCAACGGTGTGTCATCCTCGGGCTGGATGAAGAAGACATGCTGGTGATTGGTTGCAAGTTTGCGGCTTGCCAGTTCCACCAGTTCGGAGAAGTTGATTGCCTGATTGTCAAAGCGCAGTTCCCCATTGGTGGATATCCGTACCACGGAACTCGTTTGCGGGACGGCAGTAACCGTTTCGCTCTGTGCAACACTCAGTGTCACGATGGAAAACTTGGCGAAATCCGTGACCAGCATGAAGAAAATCAGCAGGATGAACACCACATCAATCAGTGGTGTCAGGCTGATGAGATTGCGCTTTTTTGAATTCTCGGCGATCTGCACGTTCAGGCCATGCTGGAATCAGTTGCAGGGGTTTGCACTGCTGAGGGTTTACCCGTGAACACCTGGGTCGCTGAATCTTCCATGCGGTGTCGGGTCCGGTCAATGACCCGGTCAAAGTAGTTCACCATCAGCACCGCAGGAATCGCGATGGACAGGCCCAGTGCTGTGGTCAGCAGGGCTTCCCAGATCCCGCCGGATAAAATCGAGGGATCCACCTTGCTGCCGGCGAGTTCCAGCTCGCGAAATACCTTGATCATGCCAAGCACCGTGCCCAGCAGTCCGAGCAGGGGGCTCAGGGCGGCAATCACCTCCAGCATGCGCATGTGGCTTCTGAGGTTTTCCAGTTGCAGGCGTGCCACGCGCAAGGTCTCCTCACGTGCATTCTCGATAGAGACTCCAAGGCGTGCCTGACTTTGCACAAAGGCGGTATGCAGGACTTTCGCTACCGGGTGACCATTGCCCTCCAGCATGTCGATCGCCTGATTCTGGTTGTCTCCGCGCCACGTCTGCAGGGCAGCATCCGCAAACTTGGACGATCCCAGGCGCAGCACATAAAACTGCCAGAATTTCAGGAGAATGACTGCGGTTCCGATCACGGAAAATACGAGAAGTATCAACACGACCGGACCGCCAAGATTCAATAGCAACTCGAAAGAGCTTTGTAGTTTGTTCATGATTTTCTGGTTTCCATTTTCTGACTGTGGTCAACGAGCAGTTCAGCCTGCCTCGGCACTTGTTTTTATCTGGTCAGGACTCGCCAGCCCGTGAAAAATTCTTTCTGTTCTGTTCACGCGCTTGCAGATGCTGGCTGAGACATTCAAGGCGCATAGTATACCTGCTCCCTGACGCCTGTCGGGCAGGCATGAACCGCGTATTCGTTCAGGTGGCAGAAGATGTTGGCCAGTTTCATCTGTTCGATCGTCCTGCAGGGAACTTCAAGCAGTTTCGGACTGGCGATCACGATCGCCAGACACTGGGCCCGCGACAGCGCGACGTTCAGCCGGTTCCGGCTGAACAGAAACTCGAAATGGCGGGGCAGATCCTCAGCACTTGAGGTGACCATGGAGACCAGCACGATGGCAGCTTCCTGCCCCTGGAACTTGTCGACCGTTCCCACTCTTGCACCTTCCGGCAGTAGGGTGCGCAGGTAGTTGACCTGCACGTTGTACGGAGTGACCACAAGCATGTCCTGCATGCCGATGGGTCGTGAGTTGCCATCCCCGTCCCGAAAGGTCTGGCCGAGCAACTCCATGAATCTGGATTTCAGGATCTCGCCTTCCTCGACACTCTTCTGGGAACAGCCTGTATGCCTGGCTGCAATCATGACGATGCCTTCATCGGGCAGGTCTGAATCATGCAGCACCAGGCTGCGTTGCAGGGCACTTTCATGGGGCTTCAGCCGGCCTTCATAGAATGCCTCGGATACGAAGCTGCAGATTCCCGGCGAAAGCCTGTATGTCTGGTTCAGGAAGATGCCGCGTTCCGGGGTTACCGTCGAGCGCTCACCCAGTAGGAACTCGAGCACGGACAGTCCGGATTCGCCGGGATGGATGCCCTGTACGGGCTGGGCAAGCTGCATCCGGTCTCCCGCAAGGATAATGTTTTTCGTGGACATGCCCATGGCCATGACGTTGGCCATGGACACCTGGCCCGCCTCATCGATAAACAGGTAATCGAGCCGTCCCTTCAGGCGCACATGGGAGAACAGCCATGCAGTCCCTGCGAACAGGTTGGCCCTAAGGTTGATGTCTTCCGTGCGGATTTCGTTGACAACGGATGCGTCTTCGAAGAACGTCTCGCTGGAGCCGCGGGTAGCTTTCTTCACACCGCGAAAGCGCAGCCGTTCGCGCTTGGCTATCGACGTGACCTGTGCCAGTAGATTGTGGATGGCCTTGTGGGAATTCGAGGTAATCCCGATCTTCTTGCCGTCCTTGAGAAGTTCAATAATTACGTGGGCACTGACATAGGTCTTGCCTGACCCGGGCGGGCCCTGTATGAACAGGTAGCTGTGATCCAGGCAGGAGACCGCCTGCAGGATCTCGGCCTGCGTATGTGACGGGCTGACGATCGGTCGTCCCGAGGTCCTGCCCTGCAGGCGAGGCATGCGGCGTTGCAAGAGCTCGCCTGCCACGTGTGCTTGGTCGGGATGATCGATGACATGCTGGGCACAGCGGTACATGGCCGCACGGATGCCCCGGTTGTCGATCGGTTTTTCAGGACCGGCGGAAAAGCAGGCGGGTGGGGGATTCTTGCTCGCCTTTTGGCGGATACTGACGATACGACGGATCTCGTCCAGGCCGGTAATGATGCCCGCATCCTCCAGGGTGGCTGCATTGACGACCCGGTGACCAACTTTCAGCTTGGACTCCTGGGGCGGGAACCTGTAGGTGTAGGTTACGTAGGGCCATTCGGTTTTGGGTACCTTGGTTTGCTGCAGGGCCGCCAGACACTCGGCGTCATCGATCAGCTCGTCCTCGTATTTGTTTTGCCGGTCAAAGCGGCTCCACCACTGGGGTTTGGCCTCGCGTTTGTGAAATTCGAGGAGATGCGAGAGGTGTATGCCCAGGGCGTGTGATTCATCCTGCAGGTTGTTGAGGTGCGCCTGCAACTCGGCCCGCCCGGCAAAATCCGGATCGCGCTGTGTTTTTTCCGTTTCCGTGTCAGGCTGCGGTGGTTGCCAGGGCATATCGGCTGGCCGAAGTTCCAGCAGCCAGTCGCGCAGCAGGCGGGTGGAGATGCAGTCAGCCTGGTTGTACTCGGCGATTTCATCCAGCAGTACATCTTCCCGGGTTGCGCGCCATCTGCTGTACGTGAGCATGCTATCCGCCGCCGTGGCAACAGCGCTGTCCCGTTCAGGCATGTAAAAGGTTTCCAGGTGCTTGATGGAGTAGCCCGGCTCGGAGGTCCGGATGGATTCACGTACGACCGGGTACAGGTCTACAAACTTCTGTGTCCGAAGGAGGGCATCCAGTTGCTCTTCGCAAACGGCATGCCGGCAGGACAGCCGTTTCAGGGCAGTGGTCTCATAATGGTTGTAGTGGTAGATACGGGCATGTGGGTAATCTTCGAGGTGGGCCTCAATGAACTGCATGAAATCCCGGAAGGCCTGTTTTTCCTGCGCATGGTCGTGGGCCCAGAACATCTCGAACGCCTCCTCGCTCCCACGCATGCAATGCACCCCGAACAGGTACTCCAGGCCGCCGGGATACAGGGGGTCGCCCTCCATGTCGAAAAAAAGATCCCCGGGATCGGGCCTCGGCAAACGGGCCAGGCCTTTCTCTTCAGGGCAGGGGATCACTTCGAACAGGTTCTTGCCGGTGACGTCGCGCTTGGCCTGCAGTGCGGCCTGTGAGCGAAGACGCGCGAACACCTGTTTGTTCAGGCCCGGTATTTCTGAATCCCCAGGCATCGCAGCCAGCTGTGTCGCCGTATGGATACCTGCTGTGTGCAGCTTGTCGGTCTGCGAACGTCGCATGTTGGCCACCCTGCACAAGTGATCATCTGCCTCCCAGCGTGTGGCACAATGTTCCTGCCAGTCGCACAGGTTGCAATGTGCACACGGTACCGGGTAGGAGTCCTCGGGCAGGCTTTCCATGTAGCTTTCAAAATTTTGCCGGGCATGGGAACAGTAGGCAAGGAAATCGGACACCCTGAAACATTGTTTCTCGCCGGCCCCGGAGTACAGGTACATGTATGCCGGGCAAAGGCCCTGCAGGCGGGCCAGCAACGCGGAATACATGCACAGCTGCACGATGTGGCGTGGCCGGGCCGTCTGGGCCAGCTTGGTATCCAGGACTTCGTAGCTGTACGTACCGAATGACGAGGCGGTCTCGCACTTCACCAGGAAGTCTGCGTAGCCGCACCACGGTTCATCTAGGAAGGCGCCCTGGTAGATGACGTCTGCACCAGCCTTCATAGCCTCAAGCGTGAGGTCTGCACGTGCTTCAAGACTGCGTTTTGCCGGGATCTCATGAATGTGGCTTCCCCCGTCCTTGAGATGTTGCAGGTAGGCCTGTTCATGTTCGATGCCCCGCTGGCGCAGGAGCTTGCGGGTGGCATCAGTTTTTTTCTCTGCAAGCGGCTCGATCAGGTTCTGGACATCCAGGCAAGTTGCATGCGAGCACTCCAGGAAGGTGACCAAGTCGGATGGGGAGTAGAGAAGTTGACCATGGGCGTGCCGCTGCATGATCAGGATTCTAGCGAATGATGGTCAGGACCCCAAGGAATCCACGCGAGGTGCAGGGTAAGCCTCCGTTACCTCACCAGGGAGTAAAAAAATCAGGGGATCAGGCAGGGACGGGAGCGGCCATATCCTTGGCAGCAAAGTCCAATACATGTACATTGTCGCAGCGGTGCTGGTGGACGGCATCGATAATGGATTGTGCTTCACACCGGCAGATCCCGCAACGAGTCCCCACCCTGAGGGTCTTGCCAAGGGCCTCGAGATCACCACAGCCACGCTTGGCCGCAGCTTTGATCTCGGCTTCTTTTACAGCGTGGCACAGACAGACATACATCGTAGTGAGATTATAAACAATAATGATTTTTAATTGCAACCAGTAACGGGAACGAAACTAATTATCATTTATAACAGCGACTTATATAATATACATAAGAAGATATCTGATATATACTTGGCTTAATCAACGATCGAGGACACCATGCAACCGCAAAACACCAAAATTATCGACTACCTCAACCAGGTCCTGAAGAACGAGCTGACGGCGATCAACCAGTACTTCCTGCATGCAAAGATGCTCAAGGACTGGGGGCTGAACCGCTTGGGTGAACATGAGTACTCCGAGTCCGTTGACGAGATGAAGCATGCCGACAGCCTGATCGAGCGAGTCCTGTTTCTTGAAGGGATGCCGAACCTGCAGGAACTGGGCAAGCTTCATATCGGTGAGAATGTCCAGGAAATGCTCACGTGCGACCTGAAACTGGAAATGGATGCTGCCCCGGTCCTGCGTGAGGGCATTGCCTACGCCGAATCCATCAGCGATTTCGTGACCCGTGAGCTGTTCGAGGAAATTCTCGAATCCGAGGAAGAGCATATCGACTGGCTGGAAACCCAGCTTGAGCTGATCAACAAGGTCGGCCTGGAAAATTACCTCCAGGAGCAGATGCACTCATAAAACTCGGCTACGCGCCCCACGCACTGTATTCCCCACCGGGCGCCTTCGGGTGTCCGGGTTCCTGTCTCCCGTCTCGTTGTCGATCCTGTGGCATTCCCGCAGTGGGTGGCATTGAAGCCCTTGGGTTATCCTGTCATTGGCCGGGGTATACTTTCCTGTAAAACCCTGAGGCAGCGACCCACTGGACGGCATGAAGGACGGCAAAGGTGAGAAAAAAGGGCAGGTGATCGAGCAGCAGACCGCTTCCCTGACAGACGTATTCGACGCCATGGGCCGGGGTGTTACGGTGGTGAGCGGGAGCAAGCGCCTGGCTGCAGTCACGCTTCGTGCGTTTGAACAGGTGGCGTTGGAGCGTGGACTTGAAGCCTGGCCGACCCCGCAAATCTGGCACTGGCCGGTCTGGCTGAACAATGTCTGGGAGGAGGCCGTTATCTCGGGCAGTGTGCCGACCCCGGCGTTCCTGTTGACCCCCCAGCAGGAGCGGCGTATTTGGGAAGATATTGTCACCGAGAGCCTAGTCGGACAACCTCTGCAGCAGGTGCCCGGCGTGGTGCGTGGGGTGCAGGAAGCCTGGCAACTGGTCCAGTCCTGGCACATTTCACTGACTCGTGATGGGTTTCGATACAACCGCGACAGCTTCGCGTTTTTTCAATGGGCCTCACAATTCAGTACCCGCTGCAGGGAACGGGGCTGGCTGTCAGACGCATGCCTTGCTGAAAGGCTGCAGGAGTGCTGGCAGGCGGGAGCGCTGGCGGCCCCGGATGAGCTTTTCCTGATCGGTTTCGATGAGCTCGTCCCCCGCCAGCATTTGCTGTTGTGTACGCTGGTCGAGGCAGGTTGCACGGTTCGCTGGATCCGGCTTGAGGACAAGGACGCCCGTGCCGTGCGCACGGCATTCCCGGATGCACGACGGGAAGCAGCCGGCATGGCCTGCTGGGTGCGTGACCGGCTTGAGAAGAACCCGATGGCTAGGATCGGGGTGATCGTTCCTGAATTTGCGACACACCGCGAATTCGTAGCCCAGGCTCTCGATGACATGCTGGTCCCGCAAGCTATCCGTCCAGGACATCAGTCCGTAGAACGGCCCTACAACCTTTCGCTTGGCCTGCCACTGAGTGCGTATCCGATCGTGCGTACCGCCTTGGTACTCCTCGGTCTGCTAAACAAGGCTGTAAGCTTGGAGGCGACAAGCCACCTGCTTCGCTCACCGTTTATCTTTGGGTGGCAGGAAGAAGCCGGTCCTCGTGCATTACTGGATGTGCAGATCCGGGAGGCGGGGGAGCTGGAAGTATCCTTGGGGACACTGCGCTACCGGGCATCACAGGCCGATCGGCCGTGGTTCTGTCCCTTGCTCGCAGAGAACCTGGGTCGCTGGGTCAGGACCATGTCGGACTTTCGCAACACCGCCCGTCCCGGGCAATGGTCAGAACGGTTTGCAGAGGGACTGGAGGCCATCGGCTGGGCCAAGGGGCGTCCCCTGTCCAGCGAGGAGTACCAGAGTGCACAGGCCTGGCGGGAATTGCTGGTCGGCTTTGCTACCCTGGAGCCCGTCACCGGTGCGATGCGCCTGTCCGCGGCTCTGGCCCAGCTGGGTGCCATGGCGCGGGAACGCCTGTTCCAGCCGCAAACCGAGGTGGCCCCGGTACAAGTGCTGGAACTGTACCAGGCGAGTTGGTTCCAGTTTGACCACCTGTGGATCATGGGTCTGCACGACGGAGTCTGGCCGCCTGCACTGCGGGCGAACCCGTTCATCCCTCTGCCCATGCAGCGTGCAGCCCGACTGCCGCGTGCCAGTGAAGCGCATGAACTGCAAGCGGCGCGCACCGTGACCCAACGGTTACTAACCTGTGCCAACGAGGTAGTGGTCAGTTGCGCCCAGCAAAGTGGCGATGAAATCCTTCGTCCGAGCCCCTTGACGACACACCTGCCGGTGAGCGATTCCGGGGCACTGGTCAAACCAGATCGGCCGCTTTGGCGCGACATGGTCCATGAAGGTGCTGAACTCGCCATGCTGGAGAACGATCCAGCACCTGCGCTTGGCGATGAGCAGGCGAGGGGAGGGAGTACCGTCTTCAAGCTCCAGGCGGCATGCCCCTTTCGTGCCTTCGCCGAGCTTCGTCTCGGCGCGCGACCCATCCGTCAGGCGGAAATCGGTCCGGATGCCATGGTGCGCGGATCGTTGATGCACCGCATCCTTGAAAAGGTCTGGAGTGTGCTGGATTCCAGCGACCGACTCGCGGCCACGAACACCAAGCAGCTGCAAACCCTGGTCGGGCAGCAGGTGGTCGAGGCGCTCGCTGAGGTGTCCCGTCGGTATCCGCGCACCTTCACGAAGCGGTTTTGCGAGATGGAAGCGGAACGCCTGCGCACACAGGTACTGGAATGGCTGGAACGGGAGAAGCATCGCGAGCCTTTCCGAGTGATCGAGCGCGAGGCGAGCCATGAAATAACGGTCGGCAGACTCGGGGTGCGCCTGCGGATCGACCGTATCGATGAACTCAAGGATGGTCGATGGGTGGTGATCGACTACAAGACCGGCCATGTCTCGGCCAGCCAGTGGTTCGGGGATCGGCCCGATGAGCCGCAACTGCCGCTCTACAGCCTGGCCGTCAGCGGCGATGTGGCAGGCCTCCTGTTTGCGCAGGTCCGTACCGGCGCGATGGCCTTCAAGGGCGTAGTCGAGAATGAAGACATGATTGGCGGCGTGCGGGCCTGGAACCGGTTGCAGCAGACACGTGGTTCCGGGTCCTGGTTTGAGGTCCTGTACAGCTGGCGGGTCGCCATGGAGGCATTGGGAGAGGCTTTTTGCGAAGGTGAAGCCGCCGTGGATCCAAAACAGTACCCGCACACTTGCAGGTACTGCGAACTGGGACCCTTGTGCCGCATCGATGAATCCATGGCCAAGCAGGCGGAGTACGGGGTTGGCTAGCAAGGTCGCATCGGCGTTAGGACGCATTGCTGATCACAGGGCGCGTGCACGTGCCCTGGATTCCAGCCGGTCATTCATTGTGCAGGCCCCTGCAGGTTCGGGGAAGACCGAATTGCTCATGCAGCGTTTTCTTGTGCTCCTTGCCTGTGTGGAGTCCCCGGAAGAGATTGTTGCTATCACTTTTACGCGCAAGGCGGCTGCCGAGATGCGCCAGCGCATCCTGCAGGCCCTGGAGTCGGCCCGCACAGATGAGGCACCCGAGGGTGAGCATGAACACCACATCTGGACCCTGGCCCGCAAGGCACTCGAGCGCGATGTGGAATGCGACTGGCAATTGCTGGACCATCCGGCACGTCTTCGGATACAGACCATCGATTCGCTTTGTGCGGCACTGGCTCGCCAGATGCCCATGCTGTCGCAATTCGGTGCGGTGCCGGAGATCGCCGAGGATGCACAGCCACTGTATCTTGAAGCCGCCAGAAATACCCTGTTTGACCTGGAATCCGATGCGGAGTGGTCGGATTCCATCGCCGTGCTGATGCAACACCTGGACAACCGGCTGGACCGGTTGCAGGGGCTGGTTTGCGCCATGCTTGGCGGTCGGGACCGCTGGTTGCGCCATATCGCAAGAACAGATGATCCGAAGCTGCAGCGCCGCAGGCTGGAAGCTGCTATGGCTGAGCGCATCACCATGGTGCTGGCTGAACTGGCCCGGCTCTTTCCCGCAGCCCACGGTACGGAACTGGCCCGTCTGGCACGCTTTGCCGCCTTACACCTGCCTGCTAAGGCGGAGTCTTCCATTGCCAGCTGCAAGACCCTGCAATACCTTCCAGGGTCGCGATTGAAACACCGAGATTCGTGGGAGGGAATCGCGGAGCTGTTGCTGACCCAGGCGGGAGAGTGGCGCAGGTCGCTGACCAAACGTCAGGGGTTTCCGCCCAAAAGCAGCGGCCGGAATGCCAAAGAGAAGCATGAACTTGAGGATGCCAAGGCATGTATGGAGTCCTTGCTGCGCGCTCTGGATGAGCGCGATGATTTACGTGAGAAATTGTGTGTGCTGCGGGCCTTGCCTTCGCACCGGTATGAAGAGCGAGACTGGGAAGTCCTGCAGGCACTGGTTCAGGTATTGCGGGTCGCCAGTGCACATCTGGAGGTCGTGTTCAGTAAACGGGGGCAGGTGGATTTCACGGCCCTGGTGCTGGCTGCGATCAGGGCGCTTGGGGAGCCGGAAGCCCCGACGGACCTGGCGCTGGCCTTGGATTACCGAATCCAGCACCTGCTAGTAGACGAGTTCCAGGACACCTCGTACAGCCAGTACGAGTTGCTGGTGCGGCTCACGGCCGGCTGGCAGCCCAATGACGGGCGCACCCTGTTTGTCGTCGGGGATCCCATGCAGTCGATTTATCGGTTTCGGGAGGCCGAGGTCGGGCTTTTCCTGGCAGCCGCCAGGCATGGGATCGGCCAGGTAGTTCTGCATCCCTTGCGCCTGACCGTTAATTTCCGCTCGCAACAGGGCATCGTGGACTGGATCAACCAGCACTTCCCGCAGGTCTTGCCTTCTCGTAGCAATATCGATGAGGGGGCAGTGTCCTATGCAAAATCAGCTCCTTTTCACCCGCCGATCCATAGTCCAGCTGTGGTCCAGCACCTGCTTGGCGAACGACACGATGTCACGGAGGCCAACCAGGTGCTGTCCCTGGTGAAGCAGGCCCGTGCGGAATTCCCGCAGGGCAGCGTGGCGATCCTAGTACGGGCCCGCACTCACCTGACGGAGATTGCCGTCCAGCTCAAGCAGGCCGGGCTTCGGTTTCAGGCCGTGGAGATTGAGTCGCTGAACCGTCGCACGGTCATCCAGGACTTGCTGGCACTGGCACGTGCCCTAAGTCACCCGGGTGACCGGATTGCCTGGCTGGCCGTGCTTCGCGCTCCGTACTGCGGCTTGACGCTTGCGGACCTGCATGCACTGGTTTGCGACAGTGACGGCAGGACCGTGATTGATCTGCTTGGTGATGTCCAGTGCAGGGTTCGTCTGAGTGAGGAAGGCCAGATGCGTATCGAACGGGTAGGGTTGGTGCTTGAGACCGCATTGTGCCAGCAGGCCCGCCGTTCTCTCAGGAGCAGTGTCGAAGGGGCATGGATCGCACTGGGCGGGCCGGCGTGTATGCCGGACAGGACGGGACTGGAAGATGCCGAGAGCTTTTTCCGGTTGCTCGAGACCCTTGGAAAAGAAGGCGATTCCCTTGATATCGCAAGCCTTGAACAGCAGGTGGAGAAGCTGTTTGCCACACCAGACGTGCTCGCGGACGCCTCCTTGCAATTGATGACCATTCACAAGGCGAAGGGACTGGAATTTGATACGGTGATCCTGCCGGGACTTTCGCGCGTGCCATCCCAGGATGACAGCCAGTTGCTGCACTGGCTGGAGTATGGTGATGAGTTCGGGCAGAAGCTCGTGCTGGCCCCGATCAGTGCACAGGGGGAAGAGAGTGCCGCCGCTTCGTACCTGAGGCGCCTGGAAAAAATCAAACGGCGCCTGGAGGACGGGCGCTTGCTGTACGTGGCCGTGACCCGGGCGAAGCAACGGTTGCATCTTCTGGGGCACATCGAGACCCATGATGCGGAGAATGAGTTGGCAGAACCCCCCCAGGACTCCCTGTTGGCCCATCTGTACCCCGATGCCATAGACCGCGAGTCGCTACTTGCCAGACCCCCCGGTGTTCTTCCTTCTGCCGGGAGATCCACCTCATCTGGACATCCCCGGGGGCGCCCGCGGCTGGCAGCGGGATGGCAGCTGCCGGAGCCTCCGGCTTCCATCCGGGCCTGCAGTACCGCGCCGGCGGCTACGGATCAGGAGGATGTGATCACGTTTGACTGGGCCGGGGAGACGGCACGGTACGTGGGCACGGTCGTGCATCGGCTGCTCCAGCATATTGGGGCCATGGGCCTTGAACGGCTTGAACAACCCGGTGATGTACGTGAGCTTGAACGCATCGGCTACAACCTCCTCAAGCAGATGGCTGTGCCTGAGGACAGGCTCGAGGCTGCCTTTTCAGATGTGTGTAAGGCACTGCAAGCCACGCTGGCAGATGAGCGTGGCAGGTGGATCCTGAGCGGGACACACAGCGATGCCGGGTGCGAGCTGGCATTGAGTTCCAGGGTAGATGAGCGGGTCGAGCACATTGTGATTGACAGGACCTTCGTGGATGAAGAAGGTATGCGCTGGATCATTGATTACAAGGCAAGCACGCACAAGGGCGGCAGTCTGGATGAGTTCCTTGACCGGGAACAGGAACGTTATTGCGAACAGCTTGAGCGGTATGCGAACGTCATGGCCAGGATGGGGAGGCACCCGATCCGCCTGGGTTTGTACTTTCCATTACTGAATGGCTGGCGGGAATGGACCTATGCCATGGACTGAGGTGCAGAGGCAGACATGATACGAACCATTGATGACATGAATATCGACAAGTGGAAAAACCCGGTGGGGGTTTCGGTGCCGGGTGATGAACTGCGTTTCCTGCTCGTGCCCGACCGGGTCGAGGCGGCGATCTGCTTTGATCTCGCACAAAAGGTGCACGTACACCAGGATCAGATGCGGGGAAAACCAGGCGAGATCAGCGTCGCCCTGATGATTACCCAGGGCGGGTTGTTGCCGGGTATTTTGCTGTACGACCACGTGGTTGAAGGGCGTCCCCAAGGCACCCCGAAAATCCGCTTCGGCACGCTCGGCATTTCAGGGTATCAGGGACCTGGGGAGCGAAGCGCAGAGATGCAGGTGCATCAGGGGGTCTCAGTGCCGGTCCGTGATCGCACCGTGCTGATTATCGATGACCTGGGTGACAGCGGCAGCACGATGAAGCTCGCCTCGGATCATGTGATGGCAAATGGTGCGAGCCGCGTCCTGACGCTGGTCCCGTACATGAAACCGGAAGCGGTACAGCATTTCAGTGCAGATTTTTCCTTTGGAGAGGTGCCGCAGGACACTTGGATCATCACGCCCAGGGAGCGCATCGAAACGCTGATGAAGCGGGTTCCGGTGTGGAAGCAGAGAGGGGCCACAGAACAGGAATGCCGTCGCAGGCTGTGTGACCTGATCGGGTACAGCACCGCGGAAGTCAACTACTACCTACCAGTGGCCTACGACTTGGCCTGACCAATGGCAGGCTGCCGGTCTGCACAGAACGTCCGCTATCTATCTCAATGCGGTTTTAATGAGCAGAACTCAGGTGAGTGCATTAGGCAAGGCAGCCCAGGCTTCATTAATGGGAACAACCGGCAGGCCGGCCTTGATCCATCCTGGGCCACGGTCTGAGCCAAGCATGCCTTCCGAGACATCGACGAAACCATCATAGCCAGCCAGGCGTAGTGCACCTATGACAGATCCTGACCGGATGCCTGTCGCGCAGATCAGGGCCAGCGTGCGGTCTTCTGCCAGTTCGCGCGCGGTAAACAGGCGCTCAACAAACCGCCAATGGTGGACACTGACCGGCCAGGCACCTCGTGCAACGCCCGTCTCCTTCCATTCGCCTCGTGACCGGATATCCAGTAGCCGGATCTGGTCTTCTAAAAGCTCCGCATAAGCCTGCTGTACGGTCCAGATGCCACTGCTTGGTGTTGGGGCTGCCGTTGCAGTTGCAGTTGACAGGACCGGCATTGCAGTCAGTAGTGCAAGAAACTGTCTGCGCCTGAAGTTCATTCAACTGTCTCCTTGGACCTTTCTGTCATATCGTGTCTCTAAGCATGCACCGGTTTGGAATAGGAGCTCTCATAAGAGTGCCATCATTGGAAGGTTAACATGCCCAGGGAGTTCAGTGAATCAGGCCATTGTTCACAGTACACCACAGGGACATCGGCAAATATTATGGTTCGTGTGCTGCGTCTTGATACGGGGCCTCCGGCAACCTACGAGCCGGTCCATTTTCAAGCATGTGTGAACGCCTGCGCACAGGCATTACAATGTGCGATCAGTTACACAATATCCTACCCGGGAGGAGAGAGCATGGAACACACTGGCGATTCATCCACTGCAGTTATTCGATTTCATCTTCCAGCATGGTCCGTCTGTGGTTTGCTGGGCCTCACCATGATGTTGGTGCTAATTTTTGGCCCAGCTGCTCATGCCACCAGTGGGCCCTATATCGGTATAGGCGGCGGGCTCAGCCTCATGGAAAATGCTGACGTAAGTGCTCCATATCGGGATGGAGTCTACCCTCCGCTTGATGCAACAACCAGCATCGATACAGGATATGCCGTGCGGGGGACTGCAGGCTATGCATTTGCCAGCGGTCTACGGGCAGAAGTCGACATCAGCTACCAGGAAAACGACACAACCCGGATGGATGTCAAAAGTCCAGGAGCCCTGGTGCTGGTGGCCTATGGCAGAGTCCGTGGCCTTCCTCCGGCCGAGCTTGGGGAAGAATATGCCGCGCTTCCTGCACAGCAACAGAGCACATACGAAGAAGCTGCAAAGGGTACCAGTCGTATCAGGGGTGAAATCACAATGCTTACTGTCTGGGCCAATGCCTTTTATGACTTTGATCTGCAGTCAGCATGGAAGCCCTATGTTGGCGGGGGGCTCGGGTTTGCCAGGGTGTCTATTGATGCCAAGTCCAAAGTCACCGGCAGTTCGCTTGCCGATGATGAGGATACGGTGTTTGCGTATCAGGTCGGCGCAGGCTTGGGCTATGCGTTATCCCGATCACAGGAGCGCACACTGACCGCGACCCTGGATTGGCGTTATTTCAGCTCCGACGACCCAGCATTGAAAGGTGACGTGACGGGTACGAAGTTCCATACTGAAATCGACGGGCATTATGCAGGTGCGGGCATCAGGTACAGCTTCTAGCCCGCAAGATGCTGGTCCCGCTAATGTACTAATGCAGCCTGGATACCATCCCAGAACTCAAGTCTTGCAGCCAATGCCTGTTCTGCCACATCCATCGCAGCCGCATGCCTCTTCTGTGACCCATCACATAATTCATTGAGTAGCTGTATGGCCAGTGGACCATGCTTGTCTCCATCCAGTTGAGTGTGGCGATCAAAGTATGCATGCAGATTGGGGCAGGATTCAGGGGTGATTTCCAGGCGGCTTTGTATGGATTGAAACAGTCCGGGAACCAGATCCTCTCTCCCATAGGCCAGCACTGCCGTCAACAGGTGAACCTCGTTTCGCTCAATGACATCAAACGTGAACCGCATGAAGCGCTTGGCAGGTGCCGGGATTTCCGGGAATTCAAGCGCGACCTCAAGTCCATTGTCGCTGACCATGGCTACAAAAGCTTTGACCGGCTGGACATCGGCTCCGACCTCAGCCATGGCCAGTAAATAGCTCTCGAAATGGCTGGCGTGGGTGGTTTCTATATCTGGAGTCAAGGCACCGTCTGACTCCTCGTCAAGTACCAGCTGGTTCACAAAATTTGCGAGGTGCGGATTCTTGGGCGGTACCCACGGTAAGGTAGCGGGTGCCGCAATGTTTTGCAGGGATTTGACCAGGGACATGAAATCCCATACCGCATAGACATGATGCTCCATGAAGACCCTCAGGTTTTCACGGGTTGTGATGCTGTGGTACAGGTCGTGGGTCAGTAACTTGTTTCGCAGCAACACGTGTTTCGATTCGGCAATATCCTCAATCATTGAAGTACTTCCAGATTTTGAAAAATGCCGGTTCTTTTCAAGGCAACCGCTGGGACATGTACCCAGGCTTTGAGACAGGAATCCACTACCAGATGATGCCTGATTCAATAAGTGGTGAAAAGCCGAGTACTTCTGTCGTGTACGTGCTTGATTACTATAATTAAAACTAGCCAATTATTGTCCGGACAGATACATGCTTGCTTAGTTCGGCATCCTGTATAATTTGATGCCTTTACACCATAGCTAACCTTTACTAAGGAAAATCAAAATGACTGATGAGGAAATTGCAGCACAAGCATTGGCAGTACATGCTCGAATCTCCTTGACTCGAAAAATATTACTAGAAAATTACGAAGTGAAAAGCACTGATCTGAGTAACCGCTTGCCGGAAAAAGGCTGGGCAGAGAAATATGCCACGGCCTTGAAAATGGCAAAAGAATTAAAGTCTGGCGTCCCTGATCCAGAGCTTCTTGTGCACAAAATCCAAAATTACCTTTAGTCTGCAAATTCCGGTGGATAAGCCGGCAACTAGTCCAATGAATCTCGACCAGCGGGAGTTGTATGCCTCCTTTCACGGTGTTGAGTATGCGTTTTGGAGACTAAGAAAAGCTACATTAAGTAAGCTGAAAAATGTCCGGGCCGGATTCCTGGGCAGCTGTTCTCTCTAAATATCAAACGTGACCTGCCTGTGGATCAACCTTGGGGTTAGTCTGGGCTTGGAAGATCCTGATCGTGAGAATCCGACTGCTTACTTTTTTTGCGGGCGCCTACAAGGAAGGTCCGTATGATCACGAAAAAGGTCAGTATCATCAGGATCACCGCAACGGGGCGACGGAAAAACATGAACGGGTCGTACTGAGAAGTAATCACCACCTGCTGAAGCGCCCGTTCCCATTCCGGCACTAGGATGAATCCGATCAGGAAGGCCACGTAGGAAAAGTCGAGCTTTCGCATGAAATAGCCGACCACTCCGAAAACCAGCATCACGATCACATCGAACATGGAGGATTGGCCGAGATAGGCCCCCATGATGCAGGTGAAGATCACCAGGGGATAAAGTACCACGGACGGAATCTGTACCGCCTTGCAGAAAAGCTTGAGGCCGAACCGGCCGATGATCAGAAGGAAGAGGCTTGCAATCACCAGGGCCCCGAAAACCCCGTACATGAGTTGCGCGTTTTCCTCGAACAGGAGTGGTCCAGGCATCATGCCGTGAATCATGAAGGCCCCCATGAGCATGGCCACGGCAAGATTCCCGGGGATACCTAGCACGAAAAGGGGGATCAGGCTAGCCCCGACCACTGCGCTGTTGGCCGCCTCCGATGAGGCGATCCCCTCCAGGCGTCCCTTGCCGAATTCTTCCGGTTTGTCCGAGCGCTTGTGAGCCTGGTCATACGAAAGAAAGGATGCCACCGGTGCCCCTAGGCCAGGCATTGCGCCGACTCCGATACCAATTGAACTGGCCCTGAGCAGGGTGCGCGTGCAGTCAAAAAACTCCTTTACAGAGACAAAGCGGTCCTCCCGTCTGCTGGAGAAGCTGCGTGCAGCATCCTGTTCTCCGATACCTGGGCCAAGCCGCTCGAGCTGGATCAGGATTTCCGAGAACGCCAGTAGGCCGATGGCCACGGGAATCAGGGAAAGCCCGCTCTCGAGTTGGTAGATGTCGAATGTCAGGCGCGGCAGGGCTGTCACGGGCTCTGTGCCGATCATACCCACCATCAAACCCGCGGCCGCCGCCACGAGACCGCGGGATATTGACCGGGTGCCGATTCCGGCAATTACCGTCAATGCCAGCGAAATCAGGGCGAACATCTCTGGCGGGCCCATGTAGAGGGCAACCGTGGCCAAAGGTGCAGCGATCAGGATCAGTACCGTAGTGGAAATGAAATCTCCGGAAACCGAACTGTAAAGTGCCATCCTGAGGGCTTTTTCTCCCTTGCCCTGCTCGGTCAGCGGATAGCCGTCCCAGGTCGTCGCGGCAGCTTCAGGAGTTCCCGGTGTACGCAGCAGCACCGCCGAGATTGCTCCGCCAAAAAAGGCCCCCTTGTTGAGCCCGACCAAAAAGCCGATCGCAGCCAGAGGGGACATGTAGTAAGTCAGCGGGATGAACAGGGCAATCGCCATGGGGCCATTGATGCCTGGAATCGCACCAATCGCCACGCCGGTAAATACGCCCACGAAAACATACAGGAGGCTCTCCGGGGACAGCGCGTCCATCAGGCCGGCGATGATCATCTCCATGAAGCGTGACTCCGTGTGGGCTCACTGACCGGGGATCGGTACACCGAACCCGTAACGCATGGCAGCATACATGAGGGCCACTGCAACCACCGCTATGAACAGGACCTGAAGTGCCTTGCGAGCACCGACTAACAACTGCAGCAACAACATAAATGCAAATGCCGAGGCAATATACCCGATAGTCCAAATACCGTACACGAACAGGCCCGCAGCGGTCATGAATTTTATCAGGTGCAGGATTTTCAGTTTCCCCACCTGGGTGAAGCCTGAACCTCCCTCGTCCTGTGGATAGGCGCTTTCTTCCTCAGACAGGGTGATCCCCTTGCGGGTTGCTATCACAGAACGCAAAAGCGCGAGCAAGGCCATGACCAGCATCACGCCGGCCACTACGTTGGGCACCAGCGCCGGTGATGCACCGTAACCCGGGTAGGGTGGCGTGTACACTGGAATCGCCCACACCAGCAGCACCACGCTGGCCAACACAATCAGCACGTTGGCCAGCATGTCCCGCTGGATTCGTGTCACAGTCTGAGCCCTCTCCGAAGGACCGGTCTGTCCATCAGCCAGCGTCTGCGTTTACTGACGCTTGGCCTGTTCTCCAAACAGGTGGTACAGGGTTTCGAGGGTCTGCTGGGCGTGCTCTTGTCCCCAGCTCACGGGAAGCATCAGGAGCTGCTCGGTGATGAACGCTTCCGTATCCGGATCGTGAGCAAGCTTCTCGGCAGCTGCCATGATTCTGGCGCTCGCGTCACCTGACAAGCCCTTGGGGGCGACTAGCCCGACAATCATTTCCACGGCTTCGTCATAGCCCTGCTCCTTGAGCGTGGGCACGTCAGGAAGAGGTGGCAGGCGCTCGTTCAAGGCGGAGGCAAGCAGCTTGAGTCGGCCTGCCCGGACATGCTCATAGAGAATCGCACCAACATAACCAATGTCGGCATGTCCGCCGGTGACTGCCTTGATGACAGAAGGACCGCCCTTGCTGGGGATGAGGGAGATCTTGACGCCCTCGGCCTTAGCAATACGCTGGATGGCATCGCGATCATCCGCGCCGTGGAACATGCATATGAGAGCCTTGTCGTTAGCCTTGGCCCACTCAAACGCTTCCTTCAGGGTATTCCATGGCCGGTCCGGCAAGGCAATGAAACCGCTTGAATTGAGTGCGACAAGCGTCAGGTAGTCAAAATCATCGAATCCGTACTTGACCGGCGAATGGTGCGGCTGGTAGGTGTAGGCCGTCACAGCCGCAATGCCCAGGGTATAGCCGTCCGGCTTGGCCTTGCTGAGTTCAGTGGCCATCACGCTCCCGTGGGAGCCTCCCGTGACGTTTTTGACATTGACCGGTTGTCCCAGCTCTTTGCTGAATCTTTCCGCCAGACCGCGGGCAAGGCGGTCGATCTGTGCACCTGGCTGGACCATGGTCATGAAGGTAATCGGCCTTTCCGGGTACTCTGCTAGGGCAGGGGGGATGATCAGCAGGGCGGCAAGGATGAATCCGAAGACGCTGAGCAGTGTTTTTTGCATGACGTTACTCCTCGTGGTGTTTGGGTGTTGGTTGTTATCTGATGATGGGGCTGGACTCCCTGTCAGGGGTGATCCATCCCTTGCGTTCCATCCGGCAACACCTCATTCCGGTGGATGCGAAAACTTATACCGGCATACTTAACAATGATATGTCGCATGGACGACAAACTTGTGATATCGGTCATCAATAGGGGGAGCATGGTCACCGAGACTTGGCGCGGGGTAATGCAGACTGTGCAACCGACGGCCTCGGGGTTACTGGGTTCTCGCAAGGTCGACCCCGAGCTTCACAAGGTCCTGTGCAGCTTGCCGGGGTGATCTCCCCTGTACGTAGAGCATACGCCGCTCGAAGCCAAGTCCATGGGTGCGCCTTAGAATGCCGAGCGTACTGGTCACGGTCTGTCGGCAACAGCCGATCATGTCTGCCATTTCCTGGTGGGTCAGCGGGATGTCAATGTATATCCTGCCGTTGCGGTATCGCCCATAGTGCTGAAAGAGCCGCGCCAGCAGCTTGACCAGACGGACCTTGGCACTGGTGGCTGTCAGGCTGAGCAGCATGTCGCTCAGGATTCGCAGTCGCCCTGCCAGGATGTCGATCACCTGCATCGCCATCGCCGGATGACCCAGCATGTGGCGCCGAAAACGTCTCCGGTCAAACCGGATCAGTTCAACCGGGCTACAGGCCTGGGCATAGACATCCCGTTGCGTTTCCCGCCACACCTCCGCCAGTCCAAACAACTCCCCCGCAAAACAGAACCACATGATGACTTCCTTGCCCTGTGGCGATAGTTCGTAGATCTTCGCCCTGCCATCGAGCATGACATACACGTAAGTACTCGGGGTTCCTTCCTGGAAGATCAGCGCATTCTTCTCGAACTTCACCAGGGACCCAATACTGAACAGGTCGTCGCGATCCCGGGCTGAGAGGCTCGCCAGAAGGTTGGTAGACGGCAGGTAGGTAGTCATCTTTGCGTATCATTGAATCATAACCGGTTTTGGGTGTCCCGTGGCATCCCGTTATAATGCATGGACTATTTCGTCGATAAGGGAAGTTATGCAACTGGATTGGCCTGAGGAAAATGCTGTCGATCCTGCTCTGGCGCACAATCAGTGGTCTCATGCAGGCAGCAACTGCTGCCTGGATTTTCACGGCGACCCATGTACTTCGCAGCTTCGGGTCTTCTCAGACGGCAACCACCACATGGCTCTTGCCGAGACCCTCGAATCGTTTCGCATCGACGAGGATCTTGCGTGCCTTTTCTATTGCACTACCCCACCAAAAGTCTATCTTGACTGGATGAAGGCCGGTGTCATCGAGATCGGCAATCTCCGTCTGGGCGTGATGCCTGACATTGTCATTGGTCCGGACGACATCCTGGAAAGACTCGTCGCTCGCTCGGTGGTCCGTCGCATCGAAGTGTTCGCGCACAGCAGCGGGAACAGTCTCCTGGTTGCCAAGGGAAACCCGCAGGGTATCTGGGGCATCCAGGATATCCTGCGCGAGGACGTGCGACTTTTCCTGTCCAATCCGGTCACGGAAAGTGCCAGTCACCAGGTGTATCGGCAGACTCTGGAAGGTGCGGCTGTGGCAGACGGCCTGGATGCAGCTGTCATCTCCAGACGTATTGATTCAGGCGAGCGGATCGTTTTTGGCGACCTGATCCACCACCGGGAAGCCCCTCAGGCCGTGGCCGATGGCCTGGCGGATGTGGCTGTGGTCTACGATCATCTGGCCCTGCGCTATACCCGCATCTTCCCGGAGCTTTTCGAGCAGGTCCCGCTGGCAAAGGGCAAAGGCAATATCACCACGAGTTATGCCGTCGGCCTAGTCGATGAGACCAGCACTGTGGCACAGGCTGCTTTTCGGTATTTCCAGAGCGAGAAAGCGCAGTCCATCTACAGCCATCACGGCTTGCATGCACAAAGGCGCTGATCGTGTTCGAGAGTCAACGCTCCTGGGACATCCCGGTCATCTGTGAGTGGTCCATCCCCTGCTCTGAAGGGTAGCTCGGACCCTCGATGCGTTCAGTCGGCCTGTGGGCCCCGGACAGCTACCGGCCGGCCAGGGCAGGGCCCCGGTCCAGGTTTGCGCCACACCATCCTGCGCCTGCCTGTAGCCTAGTGGGAGGTTCGGGTCGCATCCAGTTACCGGAATGTGATGAACATGGCAGAGGTCCATACCTTGGCATCGTCGACCTGGCGGGCCATCAGGTACACCGGTCGAAAACCTGCTGGCCCATTGAGGGGGTCAACGTCTAGCGAGCCGCTCACATCCCTGGGCATGCACGTGTCACTAATCCTGTCCACGGAGACGAACAGTTCGGTGCCGCCAAGGTCCTTGCGGATCAAGCCATCGCTTGAGAGCAGCTCGTCTCCTGTCAGAGTCAGTTCGAATTCCGGGCAGTGCACAAATGGGTTACCGTCCAGCGGATTTCCAACCTTCACGTATCCGTCGATGGTGCCCCGGACCTGTATCGTGGCACCGGCAAGACCGGCAAGATCGATCTCGATCGCATCGGTATCGCCATAGGTGTCTGAAGCAAACCCGATGGTGGTGGCTGACTGACGCCAGCAGGTTTCTTCCCCGTGCTCGAAGCCGTGGCCCTGAAAGCCGTGGATTACCCCGTTGCGGATCGTGACGGTGCCCTTCCAGGCCGCCCACCGATAGCGGTCCCGGATGCGGGCGCCGCCCCAGCTGATGCGGATGCGCCGCTCGGAAAATCCTGATTCCTGCTGAAGGCTGCGGCGCCAGAAGGGGCCGGTGTGATCGAATGCGATGATTTCGTCCCATCCGGCGTCCCCCAGAAACCGGTAGTCCAGGGTGGCTGCGCCTTGGCTGTCGATCTCGTCGCCCTGGATGTTATCGCCACACCGCATGAAGCCCGCAATACGCTCGCCGGTAGTGGCAAAGGTATGACGTGCACGTAAGGCAGCGCCCACGCTTGCACGATTCAGGTCCGTGGCTAGAATCCCCGTTACGCCGCCCTTGGTGCCAAATACCGCGGTACCGGGTACGCCACCTCCGCATCGACCACGGTGCTCATCGCCGTTTGCCGATGCACCGAGCTTGTAGCCACGACGCATGACTTCTTCGTAGAGCCACGGGAAATGCCCCCAGGCAGACTCGATTTCCACCAGGCGCTCGAGTACCGGATGATGCCAGTCCATGATGCAGCGGCGTCCGCCTACATGCGGCATCAGCAAATGCCCCTCGGGATCATGGATGTAGGTGGCCCACAATTCTTCGAGCGGCCAGGCGCCCGGCTCGATCGTGTCCGAGGTCATGTCCTCGTTCCACTCGAAGGAGCGGCACACGTTGCCATCGCGATCGAAAGGAAACTCCGGGTCCGAGTCACGCAGAAAGACCACGTTGTGATCACCGCCTGCACAGGAGCTGCCGCACCATTCCGTGCCCGGGTAGCAGACGAACTCATCGTCCCGGTTGATCTGCTGGATCAGTTCGACCGCCTTGTCCCATCGGGCTTGGGTGATGTTGAAATCGTTCGCTGTGTACCCCAGCACGTCGAGGCCTGCGACATCGCGGCCATAGGTCAGGTTGTACGTGGTGTCATTGGTCCCAACCGTATCGTCGGAGTGCACGTGCAGGTCTCCGTAAAAATTCCGTCCGTATTCAAAGCTGTCATCCACGGTGATGTAGAAGGTCTTTTCCGGCACCCACGGGCAATCGGTGTGTTTTGCAGCGATGGCCAGCTCGCCGGGCTGATCCGTGGGCACGTCATCCAGCAGGGCAACTGCCCATCCTTGATCCGGCAGAGAAACTGTCCGGGTATCGAGCAGCTGCCCGTTGCAGCTGATCGCGAGTTCAACCTCGCCGCCGGTATCCCAGCAGGTATTGCCCCAGGCATCTTCCGCGCGAACGCGAAGCGGCACCTGTGTGCCGGTACGAGCCATCCGAGAGGCCACCAGGACCAGCTGTTCGGGGCGCCCCGGGACGATGTCGATGGACGTGTCAGGCATGACCGCTGCAGCGCGCGAGGTTCCAAGCGGGTCACAGTAGCAGCGGAAGCGAAAGCCCTTTTCAACGAAAGTTTGCACCCTCGTGCCCGGTCCGCCGTGGCGCCGGTCGCCCATGCGGATGATGATGTGGTCCCCGGGTTTCAGGTAACCATCCACCGTGTCCACGATGATGGCTTTCTGGAAGGGGCGCTCGTGGCCCTTCTGGTCGAAGCGCACCTTGAGGGACTGCACGGTAGCCGGGCTTTGTCCCGCAACACAAGGTCCTGCTTGGTATTCCGCCGACACGTAGTTTGCGGCCTTGGGGTCTGCAGTCTGAAACAGGGCCCAGTCGGAATAGAACTTGAACGTTGCCTTGAACCAGGCTCCGTCTGCCATGCCCGATGAACCGAGTTCATAATCCAGGATGATTTCGGTCCATTCCCCGGCAACCAGCTGGTCAACGTTGCAGGTCACCTTGCCCAGGAACGACATGTCCTTGGTTTTCTGGTAGAGGCCATCCGGAGCAAAATAGTTACCCAGGCGCTCCTTCAGTTCCTGATCGGTCATTTTTTTCATTGGTATATTCTCCTCGTATCAGTCCACGCAGAAGGCCCGGGTCATCAACTGCCTGCAACCCCTGTCCAAGGTAGCCAGATTAAGAACTCCTGCGACCCCTGTTCTGTCGTTTGGGCGACAAAACAGGGGTCAGGTTGAGGCTACTCGGGACACGTGGCATAGGCTGGCCATGTCGTTTTACAGCCATGAGCTAGGCCCCAGAGCTTGGATAGCAGCCCATAGAGACCATTGTTCCATGGTCGAGTAACTCGTTCTGTGTCCTCCGCCAGGGTCCTTCTTGAGAGCGCCACTAAAATCCGCAGATATTGCAGAGAATTGATGGCCTAATCTCCGCAAAGCTGGTTATCCCCCTTTGTCCTGCGCCTCCGTGAAGAAACATTCACGGTCACGCAGTTTGAGGGGTGTCGATCGTTATCCTTACCGGAGGCTAGAGATGACTTACTCTGTGTATGATCGAGTCCAGACGTTCTTCCGTGTATTCAAAAGACAGTCGCTCATAAACATCATCCTTATCGTATCCGATCAACCCCAGAATCGTTTCCTTGAGTTCCTGCGCTTCCTTGACAGGATCTTCCATCTTGGACAGCTCGTGGGTCCACAACATGTCCAGCAATGTTTCAACTGCAGTGAGCCTGGCCCTGAGAACGATTGAGTGAGGCTCAATCTGTTCATCAGCAACCCCCTGGATAAGCTCTTCTACCGCTTTCATAATAGACATGCTGCAATACCCCTCTTGATGTCGATACGCGATTATATCGCTGACAGATGTAGAAGCGTGAAACACGCCAAGTCTCGGAATGTTACATTGGCAAGCCGAGTCATGAGAATTTATTACGATCAATTTTGCAGATTTTTAGCAACATGAACCCGCAGTTTCTTTCGTACTAACCATGACAACGTGTGGGATCAGTTACGCACTGTGGGAGGAAGGATCTGGACGGGAGTCGAGAGCGTGATGATCGGTCAGAGTGTCATTGTTACGTCGGCTGAGTAGAAGGGATGCAGCATCAAAATAGGTAAACGCCCATGGAAGCATCCATCCCTGATTTTGACATCATGCTGCCTGCCACTCTGTTTTACATATGTCGGCTTGAAAATCTGCGATGGGTCCGGATCAGGTCACGGGGTATACGAGGTGAAAGCGCGTTTGTTGGTGGGCTCGTAGATGGGACATACTTCCTGTCTTTATTCTTCTCATGGGCATTTTTGATAGCTTTTGGAATTGAGTTTGGGATCGCATCGGCTGCTGCCTTGCTTACTTTGGTCGTGGTTCTGGGTTTTGTTTATTCTGGAATCTCAACACTGCTAATGCGGGGAGAGAGTATTGTTGTCTGGGTGCTTGGGACCGTTGGGGTCTGGCCTACGGGCATTTGGCTATCCACGAAGCTGTCTTGGTTCTGACAGTCAGTATCCGGGATCTAATGTAATACACTGTTCAAAATTTTGTTCCGTACTACATTAGGTATTACTAAAACTGCTCAATTTTACAATACAGCCTCACACGGCCAGGCAATAGTTGGTGCAGGTGAGGAATGATCGGGACCAGCTGTACACTCTGCGCGCGCCTGAAGTGGAGTGTATCAGCAAGGGCCAGACACGAGAGTGTCAAACCTCGGCCTGGTGGTCCCCGAACTCCCGGGCAACGAACTTTAGTGACTGCCAAGCCGTCCGGCGGGTCTGGCGGCGCTTAAGGGGCGACTGGAGGAACCGTCTTAGAGCTGCGGTCAAGAGGACTGCCTGGTCTGACGGCAAAAGCCGGATTTCCTCGCGCACTGCCAGCGTGGTCTTCAGCAGGTGCACCGAGACAATGGGCTCGGCCTGCCCGTGATCCATGACGGTGTCGACCGCCTCCTCGATGTCCCGATCCGGGTCCCCGCTGGTCCAGTCCCGGGGATCGACGTCTGTGGTGAACGTGCTGTTTCGGCCATGGAAGCAGGCCATCTGCAAAAGGCCGTTCGGCCACAGTTCAGGGAACCGACCGCACTGTTTCCTGACCGCGTTGGCAAAGGTGATGGCGTGGGTGAAATCCAACCAGTTGACGTTGCCGGAAATGCTGACATGGGTTTTCTGCAGCCGGGAGAGATCAAACCTGAGCATGTTCGAGGCATTGGCGAGCAGCAGCGACCGGTACAGTTCTTCCACGGGACCGCGGCTGCCGGCCAGGGTCATGCTCAGGGACGACTGGATGCCGAGCTTCACAAATTCGCCGGCCTTGGGGACATCCTCCCGTTCCGCATTGCCCCAGGCATCCAAGGCGTCTCGGTAATGGCGGAACTCCGGTATCAGGTCCTCCCGGGTCGCGAACACGATGGAGCGGACCAGGCTGAGCAGCAGCGGTTCCATCACACCCTCGCCAAGCCCCGAGATCAGGCCCCCGGCCTTGGAGACGTAGATCAGCGAATGCCCGAAATCGTTGTAGTGGGCCAGGGCCGCCGTGGACAGCCCGCGCTCGAAGTCTCCGAACGCGAGGCCGTCACGGAGTCCGCCCCGGACCATAGCAACAGCGGCGCTCTGGTTCTCGGCCTCCACCGCCTCGAGGAAGGCCGACTCCTCCCAGGGCAGCACCTCGCCGTCATAGGGATAGGCCCCTTTCCTCAGCACGTCTCTGGCTATGTGGGCCACTGGCTCAACCAGGGTGATCAGGGCGGATTCCGCATCGTCCCCGAAATCTCGGTGGAGGGCTAACCAGTCTGCCATGCCGGCATAGGCATGGGACCAGCCGAACTCGAGCCTGTCCCAGGACCAGGCAACCGCACGGCGGAGCGATTCCAGCGGATCGCCCCCGATCCGGATGAGGCGGGCAATTTCCCGGGCGATGCGGTCGTAGGACTCGTCGTCAAAAGCATGGCGCAGGCTTTGGATCACGCGCGCATGGGCAGTCTCGAACGGCGGATCCGCAAGGTCAATCCAGATTTCGGTGTCGCGGATCTCCACCGGGTAGGTCGTGAGCCGGTCGCCTCCGTACAGGTTTTCTCCCGTCTTCAGGTTGAACTTCCAGTTGTGCCAGTTGCAGGTCAGGGTGCATTGCCCGGCCACGGTTCCCTCCGACAGCGGATAGCCCTCGTGGGGACACAGGTTGTTGCAGGCGAACACCTCGCCCGCATGCTCGAACAGGGCTACCTGCCGTCCGTCCACTCGCACCATCTTCGCACTGCCGGGGGGAAGCTCCGAGCGCCCGGCCACGCGCCGCCAGGTATCCTGTTGATTGTCTTTTTGCAATTGATCCACTGTCATGTTGATCGTTTCTTGATAATAAAACTTCAAGTTAACTTGAAGTCAAGACCTCTACGGCACTGACCGATATGAGCCAGAGGCCAACCGATCTCACCATCGGAGCTGCCCCCGGCTGGGAGGGCGTCAGCGTGCGCGCAACACGAGGAACTCGTAAGTATAGAACTCCGAGTAGGCGTGCCAGATATCAATCTCCTGCTGACATTGGTTCGCCACTTTCTGTGCATCCGGCTCGTCGAGATGACGCCTTCGGAACGCGATCAGGTTGTCCTGCAGTGGCCGATAGTAGTCGTCCCACCATGCTGAGGCGGGGAGCGGGAAGTGCCCCACGGTCTCGTACCCGCATTTCCCGACGGCTTCAAGGAGCTCAGGGATATGGCGGATTGCCGGGTACTCCCGCTGCCAGAACTTAGCGCATTCGGCGGGCGGCTCGGGCTTCCGCCAGCACGCTTCGGTCAGCGCGACGTGCCCATTGCGCCGCAGTAACCTGCGCCAGTCGCGCAAACCCGTTTCGGCCCCCACATTGTAGATGGCGCCCTCGCACCAGATTAGGTCAAAGGAGCCGTCCGCGAAGTCGAGACTGCGCATGTCCGCCACGCGCGCTTCCAATCGCTCTGTGAAACCCAGCTTGCGTACCTCTCGGTTCAGAGTGTCGATAAAGGGTGGATGGTTGTCGACGGCGACAATGTGTGACCGCGAGCTGTGCGCCAGCACCAAGGTCTGGGCGCCAGTCCCGCATCCGATGTCGAGCACGCGGGTCTGCGGCCCGACGCCTGGCACAAGTCCGAGGGCGCGACGCGTGCTCTCGGTGCTCCCTGGTCCCTGCCGAGGTAACCCACCGAACAGCTCGAAGAACAGTGCGGTGGCTCGATCCGGTTCCATGGCCTTCCTTGTCATTAGCCGAACATTCTCCATCCGATGCCCGTCGAGCACATCATGCTGGTTCTGAGCGTCTTAAACGACAGTATTGGAGTGGTGGGAATCGAACTAGCGCTGAATACGATTGATCTATTGGGACCTTTATGGTCGAAAAATTGCTAAGTCCTACTTTCTGTACTACTAAGCATAGGGCATACAACTGCAGTGGACGTTATCGGACTTTATAGGACATCTCAGTGGTGGGGCGGCGGGAATCGAACTAGCATGGCATATGTTTGATTTATTGGAACTTTCCCAATTGAGGAAATAACAAAGTATTACTTCCTGTGCTACTAAAAATAGGAGATATAGCTACTGGTCAATTCTCCTTCAAACCGGCGTCTAACCGCGTAGACACACTTGTGGAATTAGGTTGAAAAGTCCTGGCTTGCCTTATGCCCCAACACTAAGCCTGCCATGCTGCTGTGATTGGGATCGTCGAATGACGATTTCCACATCACGCCCCAACGCCATCAGAAGGCGCAACAGACGCTCTATGGAATATTCGCGAAAGTCTCCCCGAAGCAGACGTGAGACGTCGGGCTGAGATAGGCCCAACAACCTCGCTGCCTCGACCTGTTTGAGACCACGCTGACGGATGATCCCGTCAATGCGAGTGACAAGCTCTGCTTTCAACTGATGCGCTTCGGCATCAGGGTATCCAAGATCCTTAAATATGTTGCCACTGCCACGTTCAATCTTCGTATCTTCCACTTTCATTCATCTACCCCTTCATAAACATCCCTGTAATGTTGCTTTGCTAGCTTCAGCCTGTGTCGGATCAAGTCAATCTCAGGCTTTGGTGTTTTGATGCCTCGCTTGGCTTTCTTTTGAAAGGCATGCAAAACATAAACGGCTGCCTTGAATTGGACCGTATATATGGCCCGATAAGTATCCCCATCGTGTCTTGCGACGACCTCTATAACACCAGAGCCCAATCCTGTGAGAGGCTTGGCATCACGGTGTTTCAAACCAACCTGAGCCTGGTACACTGCAAAGCCTATTCGGTCCTGTGCTGAATTTGGAAACTTCCTCAGATCCTCCTTGCATGAACCTAGCCATTCGACAGGTTTTAACACACTATCGACCATGATGAATTATAGCGAATCCACCATATTAGTGTAAACCAGCACAATGACGCTCACATTGATATTGTCTCACTTCCTCAATTTTGCCTTGATTGTAAAGCGGTTGAATCCAGGACAGTGTCAATAATTTTTCGCACTTTCTATTTACATCGTTTGTGAATTACTTGGGATAGATGGGTGGGCACTGGGTTATCTAGGCAAGTTCAACAAGATTTGTGAGAGCTTACGTTGATTTGTGATTCCGAGAGTTGGCAGGATGGCGGTCAGGATCTCTGCCACTTTGGTTTCAGTTGATACATCATTTTGTTCCAGAGCAACCTTGATTTCGGCCTCGTGTAGTCTGGGTTGGATCAGTAGAAAACGCTGGCGCTCCAAAATAAATGAACACCTCTGCACTAGCCAAGGTAGTAAGTTTTCAGCAACCAATTTATAGTGATTGGATTGTTGAGCTACTTGAAGAGCTTTGAGTGCCAACTCAAAAACTTCCCTTGGAGAGCCGCTTGGAGCTTCTGGCGTTCCTTTAGTGTTCTTCAGAATAAGGCTTGCGAAGCCCGTGTAGTGATCCTCGGCTGAACCGTCGCTTTGAAGGCAATCAATCAGTATTGGACGCACTGTGAACCCGTCTACATCTGTTAACTTTCTAAGCACCTCTGAGATAGAGACAAAACGTTCCTTCAATACGCAAATGGCACAGTAGAGAAGCACAAAATGCTCAGTCATATCCCTAAGGTCTTCTTGCTGCTCATTGGTGGCAATCGGAAAGGTACCATAGGTTAAATTTTTGAAGTCTAACCCGGTTGAGCTTATCCCTTTCGCCTTTGCAAATGCAGAAAACGAGATTACATCTCGCAAAGCCTCGACAAAGAGTTTTGCGTCTAGTTGTGATAGAGCATTACGCATTTTGGCGAGGATCAACAGCATCTGCCCTTCCAGCACTGGGCCGCGCGGCAAGAACTTCTCTAAATTCTCAGTAATCCCAGCGTCAAGAACAGCGCTGATTTCAACTCTCGCTAGCATGTACCACGCCATCTCTATTGGTAGTATATAGCGCTCTTTTATCTTAGGGTGAGGCTCTGGTTGGCTTACGCAACCTGGGTAGATTTTTACCTCTTCTCCACCTTCAAGCAGGTACTTTTCACCTGTGATGTCCTGATCAAGCCAAAGCAGAACATGGCGAGCTAGTGCGTGGCAATTAGTGGTACGCAGTGTTTCATCAGGGTTTATCTTGTTTAACTCACCAAGCACCGTAACGAAATCTTTCAAACAGGTTTGCCGATCATCGTCATGCCAGCTTGCTAAAGCAGCATCAGCCAGGAGTCCGGTATGCATAGCAGTCATATCGGGGAGCTTGGACTTATGAGCGGCTGCGCAGCCAAAGAGATAACACTGTCGCGCAGTTTTGAAATCGCCCTGTATTTCCGCACTTATTGCCGCATCTCTTCCCAAGAACGCTTTTTCGATCTCGCTTAACGGAGCATCACTTTCAATCAACGTTTTGGAGAGAGCAAGACTTTCCTTGTGGTCATCGGAACGGTACAAGACTTTTGCTTTTTCACGCACAAGCTCGGAGTTGGTTTGCCCAAACATTGAAAGGCCTTCTTCTAGAACGGCAAGTGCGCTGTCTTTATCGTTGCCATACTCATCCAGAATTATTGCTCGAAACTTCCGACAGCAGACAGCAAGGTCCATTTGGTCCAAACGGATAGCCTGTTCTTCCAAGTGCGCAAAGACGGTACTATGGGTTGAAGGATCGATCGTGTTTTCTTTGTGCTCGTTCAGCCATGCTCCTGTGACTAGCATATCTACGTCAAAGTCGTCATGACTAAGGGGTGCAAGCAGTCTTGAGCGCAGCTCGGGCGAAGAGTTTTCGAGAAAGTCGAAAACAGTTGGAAGGTCCTCAATTTTCGAGAGCTGATGGACTTGATTTATAAACATGAGCCCAATTACAGTGATACCTCCCTTCTCGAGTTCCTTAATGTCGTCCACAGTTTCTGAGGGCAGCACACTATCCTCATTCTCCAATAGTTGATCAAGTTCTCTAATAATGCTGATGAAGCCCGTGCCCATTCCAGTTTTAGAAACCTGAAGCAGCAGTTTTGAGTAAACGATCACGTTCATCGATGCGCGCGCCTCGTCGTACTCAACGTTATTGGCTCCTTCAGAGAAACAACGGAGGACGGCCTGAATTTTTGCTGGTGAGTTGCTTTCTTGATTCACTAGGAGGAGTTGAGCACCTCGAAACATATGGTCGATCGCAGTATTAGTTGGGAATGCAATGGTGTCAGTCCTAAACATTTTGAAGATGGGCAAATGAGGAGCAATCATTTCCAGTTCAGAGAAATCAGAACCAAATATCGCCATGCAGAGTTTGAAGATTGCAGTTTCATTCTTGCTGCTCCATGCAGCCATCAGCACCGAATCCATATCGATGGCATTAAGGCAGCGATTTTTCATCAGTGAATCTGCAATGGCACTATTGATTTTCTCTTTTTCATCAGTTCCCAGTGTCCTTTCGGCAAAGCCAGATAACAGCGGAGAGAGGTTGAATCTGTCGCCTTCCAGTTGATCAACCCATGAACCTATCAGAGTGTCCAAAACAATTCCGGCATCCGATATTTGCGGCTCAAGCTTTCCTAAGTCGATGGCAAGTTCTCTACTGAATCCACCTGTTTTTAGAGAAAGACGCTCAATAAGTCGGCGGGATGCTGTTGGCATGTCTGTTAACAGGCGTTCTCGAGTGCGCTTTTTTACCTCGCCAATCGCAGGCGACTCCAGTAATAAGGCGTCTAGTGTCTGGAATTCCTTAGGATCCCAGCCTGATGTGATCATGCTCTGGATGAATGCCATTGCGAGTTGGGGATGGCCGCCGCCTGATACTAAGTGGATGTATTTTGCCCAATGCACATTGGTAACCCCGCACTTCGCAAGTATCTCCTGAATGTCTTCTTCCGTGAACTCGGGTAGAGTTCTATCAATACCCACTTGTAGATTGCACGCAAACAGGAAATTACTAGTTGGAGAATCGGAGGAATTTAGAACTAGAAGAACATCGGTGCGATTGGCGGAGTGAACAAGATAATGCAGACTATCCTGCACTGAAGGCTCCGTCACCCTGAAGAGATCATCGACGATCAAGCCCCGCAGGCCAAAGTCCTTCATTGAATCAGCTGCCTGGCTCAATACTCGTGCAACTTTCTCACTTGATTGACCCCGCAGGTTGATACTCGCCCAAGCACCTCCATTTTTGTGTGCTAAAACACGTGCGGCAACGGTCTTACCCATACCGGCGGCACCAGCAATCCAGCAGAGGCCAACGGATTCCAAGATTTGCTGTAGTTGCAGAATCTCGTTTTCGCGGCTTGCGAGGGTATTCGGCAACGGTGTATCTGCAACAGGGCTAAGCCTGAAAAGCTGCGCACTTGAAAGGCTAGTTTCCGAGGGTAGGCCAGCTGACAGTAATTTATGTATTAGCCGATTTTGGGACTCAAAGTCAGCTCTGCTTATAATTAAATGTGTTGCCGCTTCAAGGTGCTCTTCTAAACAGTTTCGGTCGATGCAGCGCTCATCACGATTAGAGCTAGTTGATAGTTTCAGAAGAGTCAGTAGTATGTCAGCCACGCATTTCTTCGCCTGCGAATACACGCCACCTCTATCACGCAAAAGGTTAAAAATCCGTAAATTGATCCGTCGCTCAAGAAAGTCAGATTCAGGAGCTCCGCAATCAAAATGAATCCTCTTGAGAAACCCTTCACGAAGGTTTTCGTCATCAAGACTATTTACAAAGTCTTTTGATTTCTTTGACAGCTTTGATTTGTCAAGCACCTGCCGCAGATCTGACAGGTCCCCGGCCTTGGCTAGATTTCGCCAGGCATGTAAGGTAGGTGCATTGCCAACGCGATGCTCACGTTTCTGTTCTTCACCGATAGTGGATGTTGTGAGATGGCGTAGAGTGACCTTGAGGCTCGGATTCTTTGCCTGCAAGTCTACAAAGCTGTCGATTGTGGAGATGATGTTCTTTGAATTGATTGTAATTGACCTAGCAGTTCCCTTGACTTGAACGGCTTTAAGTGCTCCCTCAGCGACTATGGCAAAATCCTCTGCAACCTCTAAGTAGAGGAGTTCGTCTTCTTCCAATTCTGTCCATGCAAGGGCCGATTGATATATCTGGTATACATAGCCCCGAAGGGAGTCAATTGCCTCTCTTGAGGAATCTCCCAGTGGTGTTTTTTCTAGGGGCATTGACTAGTTGCTTAACTGAGATTGTCAATAGGCTGGTCGTGATAAATCACAGAAACGAAATAACAGAGGCAAGGTAACAACTCAAGGTATAGGAGTTTTTAGTTACACCGATATGTTTGTGAATTTTGTGCTGTGCACGTAAATGCGGCAGATAATTTGAATGTGGGTCAGTCAATGACCTTGACGACCCTTTAGATAGGACTCACCGAGGGCTAACTATAGCCCTTTTCTTTTTCCCAATTTCGGGCAGCTTCTTCGGTTGTCTTTCTACCAACCTGCTTGATATGTCCATCCGGCCATTTCTGTTTATGCTCCGACTCTCGACGTTCAAGATCACTGGTGATGCCACCATGCACTATTTTGTTTCCAATCTTATAGTGGTACTTGTAGGTATCTCGAGGCTTAGGCATGTGAATGTTCTCCTTATAGTGAAACAGTAGAGTATGTCCATAAGCTATTGACTCTCAAACAATCCCTAGTATCCTTGTATCAGCTCTCTTCTGAGCTTTATCTTTTTTAGCAGCAGTCAAATAAATGTGCTATCAAAATAGTATATACATTATATTGTGTCGATACTAGGTTATGGACACAAGTGGTTGACAAGATCATACAAGCCTGAAATCTATGAACTATTCGCATTGAGATCAGACCTGTTGCCTCGATTCGATCCAGCGAATCACGGCCTGCTCATGCCAGCCAACTGAACGAACTCCGGTCAGTTTAATCTGTTTCGGGAAGTTGCCCCTGGCGATCTGGGCGTAAATGGTGGAGCGGGAGAGTCCGGTCATGCGCTGGACTTCCTTCAATCGTACTATCCTGTAGTTCATGGGTAGGTTCCTCATACTTTTTTCGTTGTAGCTGTCACAGCTACCTTCCCAGGTACGCTGCGGTAATCTGTTCTCGTTCATGGCCCAGCTCCAGGCTGATGGTCATCCGTGCTTCCTGGTCCAGTTCTCTTTGTTCCGGACTCAGGGTTGTATGATTGGGTCCTCCCTGTGCAGGACAGGGCCAGCCGGTCAGCTCTTCGTAGCGTTCCTGGGCATAGGCATGGCGCAGCCCGTGCATGCTGGAGAGTCCTGCCCGGGTGGTATTGCCCTCGTAGACTCTCAGTTGCTGCACGTAGCTCCGGTGGGGCGGGATCAGGGAGCCGAAGCCGGCCAGGGTTCGTGCCCGATCCAGCACCTCCCGCTGGGCCTCTGTTCGAACGGGGATGGTTCGTGGCTTGCCGCCCTTGGTCCAGCTGGCCTTGAGCCGGACGTGGTCCCTTTGATCTGCATAGCTTGGCTGGAACTTCATGGCCTCTTCGCGCCGCAGGCCGAAGGCGCGCTGCAGTTCGAGACTCATGCGCACGTGGATATCCTTGACCTTGCCCAACTGGTTCTCTGTGAGTTCCCTGGCTTTTGACTCGTTCGTTACGAACCTCCGGTCGGGAATGCCGTAAAACTCATTCGATTTTGCGATGACATTCAGCTTGTTGACCTTGTTCGCCCACCAGCGAAGCGCCGCCATCCTATTTTTGATGGTTCCAACGGACAGCTCCTTCTCCTGCCAGTGCTTGACCAGGGCCTCGATGTGCTTGGGCTTCAAGGATCGGGCCTGCATCCTGCGATAGCCCATGCCATGCAGTTCGTTGGCGGCCAGGGTCAGAATCCGTTCCCGGTTCCTCTGTGTCGCATAGCTGCCTTCCCGGCAGTGCCGGCACAGCTGCTTCAGATCGTAGTTCAAGTCTCTAATCGCGTGTTCTCCTTATCTGGTGAGTGTTTCTGGGCTACTGGCCGCCTGGGCGGTTCAGGATTCGCTTGCCGCGAATACGCTCATGGGACACGACTCCCAAAATGACTTGGTTGTGCCTCAGTCAAGGCAATACAGATTCTCTTCTGCAGAAGAGTGACCCTGTATCGGTCAATGTGCCCCTTGCAGAGGCGATGATTAAAGATGGTTACACCTCCTTTTACATTGTGTGGAGACTCACTCCACGGGATTGAAATAAACGCCTGGCACACGGCACCTGCCTACCTGACTTTAGGGATCAGACCGGGGTGCCGTGCACGCGGCTTTGATTGATGACACGCACAGGAAAACCCGCACGCGCCGGTAGGCTGAATGCCTGGAGTTGAAAGTGGAGACGGGACCAGGGGCCCTGAATCCGAAGGCCTGTAGCAATGCAGGCTCTATCAAAAGTGGATCGCAGCCTTGCAGCTGGTGCACCGGTTACACGATCCGGGCGGTACCTCGGGTGCCGCTGATATACCGTAGCGGCGCCGGTACAAAATCGATACGCGACCAGTGTACCACTTTCCCCATCTTTTGGGGTGGGGAAAGTGGCGACCAGTCCGAAAAAAAATCGCATGCGACCGGATCCGGGACACCGTAATCTGCGGGGCATCCGGACCCCAAAAACGTACAGTACGGTGCAGTCAGTATTTCCACCTTGCTGGCGGCCGCGTCACTCCAGCGTTTCGCTCCGCTCTACTGGGAGTGACACGGCCGGGCACGGGGGGCGGGCAGTGCGGAGAATGATCAGGCGTGGCCTGTAGTTGCGGGGTATCCGGTCGCTTGGGAAACCGCGCCGGGGACTCCTAGATCGCTTGCAGTCAGCCAGGTTCCAGCTTATGGTGCCGAGCCTTTACCACCATGAACGGATGGCTCAGCACACCATTGTCGGCGTAATAATGCTAGCGGCTCCAGGATATTCTCCGACAGTCCGAGCAGATCGATTAATACGGCACGGTCGAGCTTGTGGCGGGTTTCATCCCGCCACGCTTCGTTGGCTGGCAGCAATTCGCAGCTCTCAAACTCCTCAAAGATTGTGTCCGCTCGGTCAAGCTGTGTTTCCGTTAGTCCTTGAGGGTCAAGTACAGTTAGAACCGGCAATCTCGTGATCGTGAGGATTGCTCGCCCTTGCTGCTGACGGGTACCGATCCACCAATACGCGATAAGACCAAGCGTCGAATTGGCCCACAATACGAGCGGGGTCTGCCAGCGTGGATTTGTGCAAAGAAAATTCGGCCAAGCCCTGCCGCCTATTGAAGGCTCTTGGGTGAGACAAGCAGAAAGTGGTTGTGAGTTGAGTCGGAAATCACGATTGAAATGCAAACGGGAAGCCGTTTTTTGCCATACGTTGACGGCACGCTCTTCACATCTTGGGCGAACTAGCCCCATGCTTTCCGGTTCAACAACCATATGCGTCTCTCGTATAGCGTCGTGGCCCCACAATGCAGGCCAAGTTGGCACGTCTTCTACCTGGACTGGGACAATTTCGAAAGGTCCACGTGGAAGGTCATTTTGGTTGGTTTCAGTGCCGGAAATATCCATGTGATAGAGACCACGAGCACCTAATTCATCAAGCTTGGTAATGGGGAGTTCTATTGCTTCGTGGCATCTCGGTAATTGCAAGTTTGCGTCAGTCAGTCCTACGGCAGCTTGGACTACTGCAGTTTCTTTCACGCCTGCACTGCTAGTTTCAGAAAATATGCTCTTGATATAGTTGCCTACTCTTTGCCTTGTACCAACAGAAATCTCACCAATAAAATGGTCTTCTGGTATTCGTTGGATGGCCCATGCAGTCGTCACCGCTTCCAATATGGTTTGTGGGCGATGCAGAAGGTTTATGTAGAGTACTGGTGTAGCTGCCTGATCATTTACGTCTGTTTTTTTTGCAATGACCAAGATCTCTGCCATACCAGTATCAGCAGAAAACGCGCAGTTTGTGGATCCGACTGCAGCAATACTAACGATGGTAATATTTGTATAGTACTTTTCGAGCAGGTGACGTGCCGCAGTCCAAGATTCACCCTGCAAAAAAGAGGCTGGAAGAACGAGAGCTAGAATGCCCCCAGTTCTGATCTTGGCATCGGCAATATCGATAAAATTCGAAGCAAGTCCTGCGTTGCCGTGACCCGCCATCCCTGGCTTACGAATCTTTTTAAGCTGGCGCGACATTGCCCGTTGTTCTTCCTTGTCCGTAGCAAAACCGGCAAAGGATGGAACGGGAACACCGATCTTGCTAGCTTCGTGGCCTGTCGGTCGCGTGAATGGCGGATTCATGATTACAAGATCGAAGTTGTCATGTGGCAGACCCACACGCGCATCTTGACCTTGAGTCCCTCCACGCACTCGCTGCTGCCCTGTGCCGAAAAGTGGCAGAGTGGTTTCCTCTTCTATCAGGTCAAGTGCCCCAAGTGCGATGGGCCGACCGGATTCTTCCGGCTGCTCGCCATACGGCAGAGTAATGATCGAAGTGTTCTGGAAAGGAACACTTGGATGGGTGCTCGATAGCACGGAAGCTGTAAGGTGGGTGGCCGCGGGCATGATATCTGTACCAACAAGTACATTTTCCATCATCTGGGGATGGATAGCCCTGTCATCGAGGCCGCTTCGACGGTAGCGGGTCAGCACTGCCTCATAGGCAGCGTTCAATAGAGCACCTGTTCCACAGGCAAAATCTGCAATCCTCAGAGCTTCGACTGACTCTTTATCTACCCAGTCTACCTCAAGACGTGCAACAGCAAGTTCGGCCAGCAAAGCAGCTGAGCTTGGCAATGTGTAGAACGTCGCTAAAAACTTGCGGTCGGCGATCAAACGTTGAAACATGCGCCCGCTCAGATCGTGCTGGCTGGTTGTCCCAAGAGCATCCAGTTCGGAGGCGACAACTGCAAGCCTGTCCAGAATTCTGTGAGCGGTGCCGCTAGCAATTGGAGCAAGAATGTTGGAAGCAATCTCAAAGATAGGCCAGTAATTAATTTCCTTACGAATTAGCCTCCAGTGCTCCAGAACCTTCCCTTTTAAAAGTCGCCCAGTGCTGCCCCGCAGCATATCGATTGATTGTACGGTAAACGAGCTAGCGCTACTGCAAGTACCGACTATAGAAACATGAAAGGTCAGTGCATTGGCAACGATAGCCATTGCCATCCGTGTGGTCTGCTCACCATCAAGCTGATGCAATTCATCGGCGATCTGTTCAAGTGGACCGGGTGCATCAGAGCAAGCCTCACGCAACATCTGAGCAGCTTGGGCGATTCCATGTTCAAGTATCTGCATGCCTTGGGCTATTCGGTCTTCAGACAGAGCAGCCTGTTCGATACAGGCTGCAAGATCGTCAATATCGCCTTCAATCCAGCCAGCCTTTGGATAGCGGTCTGGATTATCGGAACTTCCAGAGAGTACGCAGAATTCCAGCGTAGCTTCTGATAATAAGTTGCCAAGGTCATGCTGACTCGCGAAGGAAAGGCTATCGGGGATGCGCAGAGCTATGGATTGCTCAACGTTTTGTCCATCCACGAGCAGCTGCTTGCCGAGACGGGAGAGGGCATCTGCTTCAACCGTGCGTGCTGGAGCGTATTCTGTTTCCACGACAACCGGAAGGCCTCCTGGGTGGCGGATGACGATATCGGGCTTTAATCCGGGTGTTTGGCTAAAGACACCTGTTTGTTCAACCCCGATACGATCAACCCAGCGTGGGTGTTTCGTTCGCAGGACATTGCCTAACTCAACATTAAATGAGGGTTCAGAGATTCTTGGCATGGATGACCATGTTTTGATGATTGGGGGGATTGTAGGTGACGTAGCAGATAGAAGTCATGGCATTTAAGAAATAAAACATCCTCAGCCCAGAATTCACTCAGAAGTGAATCGTATCAATTTTATCGGAGGCTCTACTTTTAATAGGATAGGAGACAGGGATGAAAATAACGGGGGGATACGGCTTTTAGCTTATTTTATCCTTTAAACTTTTTTAGAGTGCTGGCGATTATTTTAAGAGACTTATCACAATCTTCGCATAGCTTTTCAAAATGCTTTTTATAACTTCCAAATTCAGAAATTGCATTTCTTCTCTCTGTTTCAGCATCAGAGCCAGTAGTATGACCTTTTAGTTTTGATCTCAGATTATGAATAATATGGAATGGGGACATTATTTCCCTCGCATGATCTTCCTCAAAGCCATTTTTTGCTAAAATTGTTTCAATTAATTTAAGTGACCTTAGACGATCATCAGCATTGCACCCTAACACTTTGGCCTTTTTCCTGAGCCAAACTTCTTCGAAACCTTCGATTAAAAGCTGATCAAGGTTGAGTATTTCTTCTGCCCATTCATCCTCTGAATCAGTATACGGATAGTTCACCTTATCAGGGGCGTTTTTATCACGCAGTCTCCACCAATCGACATTCTCTTCATTAAGATTGAATAACTTACCCTTTAGGCTCATTAGGGAGTCATATTCCTTGTAGAATTCTCCTTCGAAATCTGTTGTGTAGGCGCGATCTGATATTGGGGCTTTAGGGTGTTGGTTGTATTGTTTCCAGTGAAGCTGTTCTTCGTAAGGTAAACGGCTTAAATAAACTAAATACGTGTGCACTTGTCCTGCCGAGTTGACATCGAATGTTTCCAGATGCCATGACCCTCTACAACCTACCGACCTATTCTGTAGCCTGTATTTCTTTTTATCAGCTTTATATTTTAATAAGACTTCCGGCCTGAAAAATGCCGGGGTCATAGTGAATGGCAAGTCAGATTTGGTGAAGTAATTTGCCAAACAATCTGGACTGCATGATATTTCAGTAATTCTATGATTTTTCCAATCTTGAGCTAGGTATGAGCAATACTGTTTATTTTCATCATCACTGGACTTTCCCCAAACAGCATCTACAATCTTCTCCTTAGGAGTCCTCACATCAAGTATTTGAACTCCCCTTGAAAAACTTCCAGCCCCTGGAACTATTGTCAACAAACCATGAATTGATTTGTAGCCTGCAATTTCAGAGTAGTCCCGATTATCTCCCCAGCCTGAAAAGCTATCATGCCTGTATCTTGTGAAATCGAACATGCGGAGTAGGTTAAGGTTTTCTGCTCCAGCATACTCGCCTAAAGATGATTGTTTAATACAGACTATTGTGCCTGTTTCGTTTTTAGGGAAGGGGCTAATCTCTAAAATTTTGATAATTTCGTCAATATCGCCATGGGCATCCAATTTACACCAAGATTTTCTTTCCGGTACAAAGTGCACATCTAGGACATGAGCAATTTTTTGGTTGAATTCAAAGTATGTATCTTCATCAGGACCTCCGTCGAATGAACGCCCAAAAAGTAGCTGTTCACCTGATTCTAGAGTTTTGCTGCCTGAGTTATCGAGAGGTGACCCAATCCACGCATCCTCAGATGAGCAGGTGAGTCCCCATGAAGAAAATGGATTACAGCTCCAATTCAGTAAATCATGTACTGTCTCTTCATCAAATTCGTGCGCAGGAACAAAAACAGCATGCATAAAAATATGGGGAAGCGAGGCATAGATGATTACATACTCATCACTTGCCTCATCGTCCAAAAATCGTGCAATTTCCTCTTGTAAAATCCATCTTCCATATTGTTCGGAATCCTCTGGCTCTAGGGCAAGAAGCATGATCTTTTTAAAGTTATAGATGTCCATTCAAACTCTACACAAATCTAGTAGAAATTATTCAGCAACAAAATTGGTTAAAGATTTGAAATGCTGGGCGCCGTATTAATTTAATGCCGGTTATTTTAATTGACAGCTCTTAATTGTCTTGTGCCTGAAAGACTGAGATTTCCTTCTGCAGCAACTTCGATATAGTCTGACCACCAGCGCATCATGGGTCTCCTACGCTCCAGATATTCAGCACGGTTATATGCACTTCTGACATCATTTTTATCCGTATGGGCTAACGCTGACTCAATGATGTCAGGATCAAAGCCTTGTTCGTTTAGTGTAGTACTAGCCAAGGATCTTAGGCCATGAGCGACTAACAAACGGTGATACCCCATTCTTTTGAGTGCCATATTGGCAGTTGCTGGGTGAACATGGTTTCTGGGGCTTCTGTCTGCAGGAAATACATACTCTCTGTTTGCACTGATTGGTTTCATCACTTCCAGCAATGCCAGCATTTGGGGTGAAAGTGGAACTTTGTGAGGGCGTTTCTTTTTCATGCGCGTAGCAGGGATAGCCCACAATTTCTTCTCAAGGTCTATTTCTTCCCATCTTGTACCAGCTGCCTCACCAGGTCTTGTCATCGTATGCAATTGCCACTCAATTAGGCATCGGGTTGTTTTCTTGATGCTGGCATTGGCAATGGCTTTCATCAACTCCGGCAATTGCTCCGGGTTTAAGGTAGGCATATGGTTTTTTTTCGGCGAAGCAAACGCTTTGCTGACTCCTGAGAGACAGTTTGCAGCTACTAGGTCCGTGTTTACCGCATAGACCATGATTTCGTTTAATCTCTGGATTAAGCGTTTTACAGTCTCTAGGGAGCCTTTCGCAGCTAGAGGCTCTAGTACCTCAATTACTTGCTTTGCCCTGATTTTATGAAGGGGCACTGTACCGAGCGCTGGGAAAACATGCAGTTCAAGCGACCTATGGATATCCTTTACGTGTGCTTCAGAGACTTGGCTGCTTTTGACCTCGATCCATCGGCTGGTCACAGCTTCCAGTGTATTTTTGCTTTTCTCGGCATGAATCCTCTTCTTTTCAAGCTTGTGCTCGATCGGGTCGATATCATCCGCAAGCAGCTTCAAGTATTCATTGCGTCTGGAGCGTGCCTTAGCGAGAGTAATAGTGGGGTACTCGCCGAGGGTATCAGCAACACGTTTTTTAGTGAAAGGCCTGTAATAGTTGAAGAGCCAGACCTTGTAACCAGTGGGCTTGATTTTGAGGTATAAGCCTTTCCCGTCTGCCAGGCTGTAGGGCTTGTCTCTGGGCTTGGCATGTTTGATCTCAGTTTCACTGAGTGGCTTGGTAATTCTTGGCATTTTAGTAATACGCTCCTAAGTAAATATGCTCCGTATTACTAAGAGTATTACTAAAACTGCTGGATTTTACAATACGATCTCACACGACCTAGGACGCTGATATGCGTTAATATACTGAAATTTAAGATATTATAGGACGTTATCGGACTTTACAGGACATCTCAGTGGTGGAGGCGGCGGGAATCGAACCCGCGTCCGCAAATTCTCCGCCGTTGGTACTACATGCTTAGTATCGCCTTTGTTTTAACATTCGCTGCCCGGCGAACGGGGAGAGCCAATGCGAGCCTGAAAAAGGTTTGATGGATCCGCTTCAGGCAGGCTTCACCACGAGCTTGCTTAGGTTACACCCGGGTCCTGCCCCGCAAGCTGGACAGGTCGGATGGCATTATACTGGTGTTTAGGCAGCTAATGCGTAGTTGTCATCGTTTGCAACTATAGGTTTGCAGCGTATTTTACGAGGCCAGCTACATCCTCGGCATGCACCTCGGGTTTCGCAACCCACGTCGAAACCAGGTCGCCCCCATGAGATAACCACAAGTATATAATCAACTATTCCATTTTGATAGATATCTCCTTGGCATTCAAAGCCGGTTTTATTGCGTGATGGGGCCTTGTGTTTTCGCTATGATTCCTGCTTCCATCCACCTTGTATCAAGGATGTATTGATCAGATGCAGGTCATCGAAGGCGGCAATGCGCTCTCTGAATTCAGGGCCCGAAATCTCGGTGGTCAGTTGCAGAAGATCTCGGCAAAGATCGAGAGTTTTGCTGCCCAGTTCTATCATTTCATCGACATCGACGAGGCTCTCAGTCCTGCTCAGGATCATCGTCTCAGGGCACTGCTCTCGTATGCCCCTGCATGCCTAAATACAGAAGCTGATCTCCAGATTCTGGTGATCCCGAGGTTCGGCACGGTTTCACCCTGGTCTTCCAAGGCCACCGAAATTGCCCATAACTGCTTTTTGGACAAGGTCGAACGCATCGAGCGTGGCATCCTGTACAGCTTTGCTTTGAAGGGCAGTCTGGACGAGACAGAGTTAGGGACTATCGCTGGACATTTGCATGACCGAATGACCGAGTCGGTCGTACTAACTTTGCAGGAGGCTGCAGCGTTATTCGCGAGGCACTCGGAAAGGACACTTGAACGGCTGGAGTTGGGAGATGAACCGCAAGCTGTGTTATCACGGGCTAATCAGGAAATGGGACTTGCGCTTGCAGAAGATGAAATCCACTACCTGATCGGGCACTACCTGGAGCTGGGGAAAATACCGACGGATGTTGAGTTGATGATGTTTGCCCAGGCCAATTCCGAGCACTGCAGGCACAAGATATTCAATGCCTCCTGGGTTATCGATGATGTGCCTAAGGCGGACAGCTTGTTCGGGATGATCCGGGAAACTTCAGCGCATTCACCGCGTGGCATCCTGTCCGCCTATAGTGACAATGCCGCGGTCATCGAGGGGCATCCTGCTTCACGCTTTATGGTGGACCCCCAGAGTGGGCGGTACGGGTATGTTGAAGAAGATATGCATATCCTGATGAAGGTGGAAACCCACAACCATCCGACCGCAATCTCACCTTATCCCGGGGCAGCCACAGGGTCCGGAGGCGAGATCAGGGACGAGGGGGCAGTAGGGTGCGGGGGTCGCCCTAAGGCCGGGCTGTGCGGTTTTTCAGTTTCCAACCTGCATCTGCCCGGTGCCTTGCAGCCTTGGGAGAAAGAGTACGGGAAACCCGACCGGATTGTCACACCCCTTGAGATCATGATCGAGGGGCCTGTGGGTGCGGCAAGCTTCAACAACGAGTTTGGCCGCCCGAACATTCTTGGCTATTTCAGAACGCTGGAACTCGATGTCTCAACGGTCGGAGACGGCTCGAACGTGCGCGGCTATCACAAGCCGATCATGCTGGCGGGAGGACTTGGCAATGTGCGCGCTACGCAAATCGAAAAGCAAAAGTTTCCAGAAGATACGCCGATTGTAGTCCTTGGTGGGCCGGCCATGCTGATCGGCCTTGGAGGCGGAGCCGCTTCCTCCATGGCAAGTGGCAAGAGCTCGGAAGACCTCGAGTATGCCTCCGTGCAGCGCAGCAATGCGGAAATGCAGCGCCGCTGCCAGGAAGTCATCGAGTGCTGTACAGCTCGTGGAGTCGAGAATCCGGTTTTGTCCATCCATGACGTGGGGGCTGGCGGGCTGTCCAATGCGGTCCCGGAACTGCTGGATCACGCTGAACTCGGGGGGTGCTTTGAGTTGCGTGACATCCCCAACGCCGAACCCGGCATGTCACCCAAGGAGATCTGGTGCAATGAAGCGCAGGAGCGTTACGTGCTTGCAATCGACCAGGGTCGTTTCGAGGACTTTGTTGCGATCTGTATGCGGGAACGCTGTCCACATGCCGTCATCGGACACAGCACGAGCGAGCCACAACTGGTTCTGAATGACAGGCTGTTCGATGAGAAGCCCATCGATCTGCCGATGCAGGTGCTGCTTGGGAAAACCCCAAAGATGTCACGCCAGGCACACAGGTGCGAGACTGCAAGACCGGGATCACCCGCTGGCCCGATTATCATCGACGAGGCGATAGAGAGGGTCCTGCAATTTCCGGCAGTGGCGGCAAAAAATTTCCTGATCACGATCGGCGATCGCACGGTGACGGGTCTAATCGCCCGCGACCCGCTGGTGGGTCCCTGGCAGGTCGCGGTCGCAGATGCGGCAGTCACGTGCAGTGATTTCAAGGGATATTCGGGGGAGGCCATGGCGATCGGTGAACGACCTTGCGTTGCACTGCTCTCTGCACCCGCCTCAGGCCGCATGGCCGTAGGGGAGGCCATCACCAACCTGCTGTCCACGGATGTCAAGGATCTTGGAGATATCAAGTTGTCCGCCAACTGGATGGCCGCGGCTGGTCATCCGGGTGCTGATGCTGAGCTGTATGAAACCGTGGATGCTGTCGCACGCACGCTGTGCCCGGCACTGGGTATTTCAATTCCTGTCGGCAAGGATTCCCTGTCCATGAAAAGCGTGTGGGCCGAGAAATTCGAGCAGAAGTCGGTTACCGCACCATTGTCTCTGATTGTCTCTGCGTTCACTCCGGTAAGTGATGTGCGCAAGACCTGTACCCCCGTCATCGATACCGAGGCTCAAGGCAGTGCCTTTCTGCTTATTGATCTTGGCAAATCCAAAAACCGCCTGGGAGGGTCAGCCCTGGATCAGGTGTACTCCCGACTCAGCGAGGAGCCCGCGGATCTCGACAATCCGCAGGATCTCGTCAACCTGTTTAACGCCATCACGGACCTCAAGCGCGCCGGTCTGATCTGCGCCTATCATGACCGCTCAGACGGCGGGCTGTTTGCCACACTTTGTGAAATGAGCTTTGCCAGTCACGTAGGCCTGGACGTCTTTCTGGACAGTCTGGGCTCCGATCCAACGGCTGCACTGTTCTCGGAGGAACTTGGTGCCGTTATCCAGGTTACAGAAAAAGACAGAAGCGAGGTGCTTTCAATCATCACGAAGCATCATCTGGCCGAGCACACCCATGTGATTGCCTGCCTGAACAGCACGGATAAGATCAATATCTCCCACCAGGGCCAGACGATTTACCAGGGTGATCGCATCGCCTTGCAGAAACTGTGGATGCAGACCAGTCATGCGATCCAGCGGTTGCGGGATAATCCCGAGTGCGCGGACCAGGAACTGGAATCGATTCTTGACGCGGATGCCCCGGGGCTGTCGGCGCACCTGACTTTTGATCCTGTTAATGAGGAGGGTTCGCCATCGATTCATTCTCAAGTTCGCCCTTCAGTGGCCATCCTGCGTGAACAGGGCGTCAACGGCCACATGGAAATGGCGGCTGCCTTCGAGCATGCCGGTTTCGAATGTACCGACGTGCACATGACAGACCTGATTACTGGTCGGTATTCCCTGGATGCATTTCAGTGCCTGGTGGCCTGTGGTGGATTTTCCTACGGCGATGTCCTGGGTGCAGGAGGGGGCTGGGCAAAGTCAATTCTGTTCAACGATCGCCTGAAAGAGGCCTTTGCGGGATTCTTCGAGCGCAAGGATACTCTGGTGCTGGGTGTATGCAATGGCTGCCAGATGCTGGCGCAACTAGCCGAGCTGATCCCCGGGACCGAAAACTGGCCAAGGTTCGTCCACAACACCTCGGGCCAGTTCGAGGCACGACTGGTGATGACTGAGGTGTTGCCGTCCCCGTCGCAGTTCTTGCGGGGTATGCAGGGCTCCAGCCTGCCGGTGGTAGTGGCCCATGCCGAGGGCAGGGCCGAGTTTCCAGAAGGTTCGCTTGATGCGCTGCAGCAACGTGAGATGATCGCGATGCGATTTGTGGACAATCACCTTCAAGCTACTGATAAATATCCCTATAATCCGAACGGCTCCCCGCAGGGTGTGACGGCATTCTGTAACGAGGATGGCCGCATCACCATCATGATGCCTCATCCCGAGAGACTTTTTCGCTCAGTGCAGTACTCCTGGAGGCCCAAAGGGTGGGGTGAGGATGGACCGTGGATGCAGATGTTCAATAATGCCCGCAAGGCACTGGGTTGAGGCCACTGTGGGGATGACCGGTCTTCGAGGCTCGTAGGACAATGGCAAAAACCTGTGTTTTTCTGGGAGAAGCGCTGGCCGCCTACGGGTTCCCGGGCGGACACCCCTTCAGCACTGCACGGCATGTTGCCTACCAGGAGGCCTTGCAGGATCGAGGCTTGCTGGATGCATGTTGCATCCGTGAGCCACGCCAGGCTACGGCCGATGAACTGAGTCTGTTCCACCGCCGAGAGTATATCGAACGGGTCCAACACCAGTCCGAGTCCGGCCATGGGTACCTGGATGCAGGCGATACGCCGGCCTTTCCCGGTGTGTATGAAGCCGCGGCAACCGTCACTGGCACGACCGTGGCCGCAGTCGATGCCATCCTGGACGGGGATTGCAGGCATGCGTTCGTCCCTATCGCGGGACTGCACCATGCACGGCGCAATGGCGCGAGCGGGTTTTGTGTCTTCAACGATATTGGCGTGGCCATCGAGCATCTGTTTTCCACCCATGCGCTGGAGTCTGTCCTCTACGTGGATATCGATGCCCACCATGGAGATGGAGTGTTTTATTCCTATGTCGATGACGAGCGAATTATTTTCCTTGATTTTCATCAGCATAGCGCAACTTTATACCCTGGTACCGGAAAGGATGAGGAGATCGGGACTGGCCGTGCACAAGGCAAGAAACTGAATATCGAGCTGCTGCCTCAAAGCCGGGACGAGGCCTTTTTTGAGCAGTGGAGCCGTGCCCGCGAGTTTATCGATGGGTTCCGCCCACAGTTCGTCCTGTTGCAGTGCGGTGTGGACAGCCTGCGGGGAGACCCGATCACGGACCTCCACCTCAGCGAGGCTGCACACAGGTTCGTCACAGAGGAGCTGATCGGCTATGCCGAGCAGCATTGTTCGGGCCGGTTGCTGGCGCTTGGCGGGGGCGGGTACAACCTGGAAAATATCTCGAAAGGCTGGACCGCAGTGACCGAATCCATGCTAAACGCTTGAAAAACGGGCGCTATTCTGCGGTTTGGGATCATTTTTAAGCTATACTTCCAGCAAAACCCATGAAAATGTGCTTGTTTGAAGAATTTATTTGAGCGGGAGAACCAAGAATGTATACAGCAGACATGACAGTTGCCAGTTTCGACAAGGAGCTTACCGAAGCGATTCAGTCGGAAATTCGCCGACAGGAAGAACATGTGGAACTGATTGCCTCTGAGAACTATACCAGTCCGCGCGTGATGGAAGCGCAGGGCAGCGTGCTCACCAACAAGTATGCAGAAGGGTACCCTGCCAAGCGCTACTATGGGGGCTGTGAGTACGTGGATATTGCCGAACAGCTCGCCATCGACCGCATTAAGGAACTGTTTGGTGCAGACTATGCAAACGTGCAGCCGCACTCGGGTTCACAGGCCAATGCGGCCGTCTATCTGGCCCTGCTCAAGCCGCACGATACCATCATGGGCCTGGCGCTTTCCCATGGCGGCCACCTGACGCACGGCTGTCCGGTCAATTTTTCCGGCAAGGTATTCAATGCCGTCCAGTACGGGCTCAATCCTGATACCGGCGAAGTGGACTACGACGAGGTCCAGCGCCTCGCCAAGGAGCACAAACCCAAGATGATCATTGCCGGCTTCTCGGCCTATTCCAGGGTCTGGGACTGGCAGCGTTTCCGGGACATTTGCGATGAGGTCGGTGCACTGATGGTGGTGGACATGGCCCATGTCGCAGGACTAATTGCCGCGGACCTGTACCCCAACCCGGTGCCGATTGCGGATGTCGTCACCTCGACCACGCACAAGACCCTGCGCGGCCCGCGCGGTGGAATCATTCTGGCACGCGAGAATGAGGAAATTACCAAGAAACTGAATTCCATGGTATTTCCCGGCACCCAGGGTGGCCCCCTGATGCACGTCATCGCCGCCAAGGCCGTGGCCTTCCTTGAGGCCCTGCAGCCGGAGTTCAAGACCTACCAGCAGCAGGTTCTGAACAATGCCCGCGTCATGGCCGCCCAGTTCATGGAGCGTGGCTACAAGATTGTTTCCGGGGGCACCGATGATCACCTGTTCCTGGTCGACCTGATCGACAAGGGGATCACGGGCAAGGCCGCAGATGCTGCTCTGGGAAGAGCCAATATCACGGTCAACAAGAATACGGTGCCCAATGATCCGCAATCGCCGTTTGTCACCAGTGGCTTGCGTATCGGCAGCCCGGCTGCAACTACGCGCGGCTTTCGGGAGCAGGAATGCAAGGAGCTGGTCAACTGGATGTGTGACATCCTGGATGACATCGAAAACGAGCAGACTGTAGAGCGGGTCAAAGCCCAGGTACTGGCCCTGTGTAAACGGTTCCCGGTCTATCAGGCCAGTGCGGAGCAACAGGCCGTAGCGTAGCTGCATTGCTCACCGGCTGATTATCTCCCGGCAACAAAATGCATTGTCCCTTCTGCCGTTTCGAGGACACGAGGGTGATCGACTCGCGCCTGGCAAGAGACGGAGACCAAGTGCGGCGCAGGCGAGAGTGTCTGCGGTGCAGTGAGCGCTTCACCACGTATGAGGCCGCAGAACGCAGCCTTCCCAGGGTGGTCAAGCGTGACGGCCGGCGCGAGCCTTTCGACGAAGAGAAGCTGCGCAAGGGGCTGACGCTCGCCTGCGAGAAGCGGGCAGTTTCCACCGAGACGATCGACTCGATCATCAGTCGCATATCCCGTAAGACGCTTGGCAGCGGCAAGCGGGAAGTGCGCTCCAGCAGCATCGGTGAATGGGCCATGCAGGAGCTTCGCATGGTGGACCAGGTGGCCTATGTCCGCTTTGCTTCGGTGTACCGAAGCTTTGAGGATGTGCGTGCCTTCAAGGAGTTGATCGAGCGCGTGGAGCAAGACCTAGCCCCAGAAATGCGCAAGGGACAGCTCTCGCTGATCGCCGACGAGCTTGACTGACACATCCCTGGCAGAGGCCGCATGCCACCCGTATTGAACGACCATGCCTGTATGGCCGAGGCATTTCGTCTGGCCGAGAAAGGCCTCTTCAGCGTGCGCAAGAATCCCCGGGTAGGTTGTGTCATTGTCCAGGATGGAAACATCATCGCGCGCGGCTACCATGCCCGGGCCGGCGGACCTCACGCGGAAATCAATGCGCTGGCCAATGCCACTGAAAGCGTTGGCCGTGCCACGGTCTACGTGACCTTGGAGCCGTGTGTACACGAAGGCAAGACTTCACCCTGCACGGAGGCTCTGGTGCAGGCAAAGGTCGAGCGGGTGGTAGCGGCCATCCAGGACCCAAATCCCCTTGTCGATGGCAGTGGATTGGCTAAGCTGCGCCAACATGGCATTGAAACCCGGTGTGATGTGATGCAAAGAGAGGCGCTTGAACTCAACAAGGGATTTTTCAAGAGGATGCAAACGGGCAGGCCGTATGTCACGGTAAAGTCCGCAATCAGCCTGGATGGCAAGACCGCATTGGCCCGTGGTGAAAGTCGATGGATCACAGGAGGACCGGCGCGACGCGACGTGCAGCGGTTGCGTGCCAGAAGTTGTGCAATCCTGTCAGGAATCGGTACGGTGCTGGCGGACGATCCGCAACTGACGGTGCGACTTTCAGGTGAAGCACTCGGGCTGTCGCAAGCACCCGAGCAGCCGCTTCGGGTCGTGCTGGATACCGGTCTTCGTATTCCCGAGACTGCCCGGCTGTTGCATGCCCCGGGCAGGGCCATCCTTTATACTTGCTCGCAGGATGCACGAAGAGTTGCCGCGTTGCAGGGGGAGCATGTAGAAGTCGTGACCCTGAAGCAGGGGCCACTGGACCTTTTGGAGGTGATGCAGGACCTGGGGGCCCGGGAGGTCAATGAAGTTCTCGTTGAAGCAGGGGCTACTGTGGTGGGAAGTCTGCTGAAGCAGGAACTCGTGGACGAGATGGTCATTTATGTTGCACCACACCTGATTGGGGAATCCGGTCGCGGCCTGGCAGAACTGCCGTTGATTTCAAGCATGCAAGAGCGACTGGGGATGTTGATAGAGGATATTACGGTCATCGGCGATGACATCAGGCTCCGTGCACGCCCCGAACCTGCAAAGGATATTTGAGGACGTGCGGTACAACCCAGGAAGACGGTCATCCCGGTTACCATGTGCATCGCAGGACTGAAAGCTTAGATGTTTACCGGAATCGTAGAAGAGGTCGGTACCGTGCGCAGACTGGAGGAGGACCAGAGCATTCACCGGTACCAGGTCCTTGCGACAGTTGCGTTTGCCGAGGGGGTCAAGACCGGTGACAGCATCTGCGTCAACGGCGTATGCCTGACCGCGTGCAATGTACGGGATGACTCCTTCCAGGTGGATGTGTCTACCGAAACCCGGAAGTGCACGACCTTTGGAACGTCGGCCCGGGAAGGCCAGGTCAATCTGGAGCGCTCGGCAATGCCCTCCACGCGTCTGGGGGGACATATCGTCAGCGGCCACGTGGATGGCATCGGCCAGCTTGTGGTGCGTGAAGACCGTGAAGGGGAATCGGTGCTGTGGATTGCCATACCGGATAACCTGTCCAGGTATATTGTCCCCAAAGGATCGGTCTGCGTGGACGGTGTGAGCCTCACGGTCAATCAGGTTGAAAAAAACCGGTTTTGTGTCACGGTCATACCACATACACTGAAAAGTACCACCTTGGGACATCTGCAGCCTGGAACTGAAATGAATATAGAAGTAGATCTTGTGGCCCGTTACCTTGAGAGACTGATGCAGGACCGGGGGTAGGCGACATGCAGGGGAGTTACACACAGGGCGCGGAGTATTCGGGGCAGGGTCTTCGAATCGGAGTCGTATCCGCACGTTTCAACGGAGAAATTGTCGAGGCCATGAGGGCGTCTGCGCAGGCAGCCCTGCTGGAACATTGTGTGGCAGAGGCCGATGTCACATGTATCCACGTGCCCGGTGCCTTTGAGTTACCGTTGGCCTGCAAGACGATGGCCGTGACCGGCAAGTACGACGGCATCATTGCTCTGGGCTGTGTCATCCGGGGAGATACCCCGCACTTCGAGTATGTCTGCCAGGGCTGTACATCAGGCATACAGGAAGCCGGCCTGCAATCCGGGATTCCCATTGCATTTGGACTGTTGACCACGGACACGCTGGAGCAGGCCGTGGAGCGCAGTACAGGCGACAGCAACAAGGGCCGCGATGCGGCGCTGTGTGTTCTGGAGATGGTCCATGTCCTGAAGTCCATTCCATCCGGTGGCTGAAGGACAGCCTCACAAGCGCCATTGGTCCAGGCGACTTGCACTGCAATCGCTGTACCAGTGGCAGCTCGCAGGACACAGTGCCGATGAGCTGATCGAGCAGTTTTCCGGGGATGAGAACTGGTCCAAGGTGGATCAGGATTATTTTGAAGAACTTCTGAGAGAATCTATAAATCATGTCGGAGAACTCACTGATATCCTTACGACTTATGTCGAAGGTTCTGCGGCGCGCATAGGGCCTATCGAGAAGGCGATTTTGTTGTATGCGATCTATGAGATGTTGTACAAGCACGAAATTCCAAAGGAAGTGGTGATTTCCGAGGCTGTGATTCTGTGCAAGAAATTTGGTTCGGATGGAGGTTATAAACTGATCAATGGGGTCCTGGACCAGGTTCCAAGGAAACCGCTGGACTGAGTGACGATGACTGCGGTCGCATGTCGCGGGTGCACACCTTGCTAGAACAGGAAATCATTGCCCGGTATTTCTCTCGGCATTCGGCAGGAGGGAATGTCGAGATCGGTATTGGCGATGATGCAGCGGTGGTCAGCCCGCCTGATGGTTCGAAGCTGGTGATGACTGTGGATTCCCTCAATGAGGGGATCCATTTCCAACCGGGATGCCTGCCCGAGGACCTGGGCCATAAGGCACTGGCCGTCAACCTAAGCGATCTTGCTGCCATGGGGGCAACTCCGCTCTGGGCGACCCTGAGTCTTTCCTTGCCGGATATTGAACATGCATGGCTTGAGGGATTTTCGCGAGGACTTTTTTCGCTGGCAGACCGCTATAGCATGAAGATCATCGGAGGGGATCTCGTTCGTGGGGCGCGGTCGATATCGATTCAGGCAACGGGGTATCTGAAATCTGCTCGTGCAATGACCCGCGCCCATGCCAGGGCAGGGGATTCGATCTACGTATCCGGTACGCTGGGGGATGCTGCCCTCTATCTGGAACTGTCCCGGGACATCGAAAATTGTACTGTACCGAAGCCGGATCTGGATTACCTTGCGCAACGCCTGAACCGGCCACAGCCAAGGGTGGAGGTAGGTCAGGAAATTGTTGCCTTTGCCAGTGCGGCCATTGACCTGTCCGATGGACTGGTGCTCGATGTGCAGCGGATCTTGCAAGGCAGCAGAGTTGGAGCACGCATTGACCTGGAGCAGATCCCGTTTTCCGATGCCATGCAAAGACAGTGGCATGGCGGTAAGGGCTGGGACCAGGTACTTGCGGGAGGTGAGGACTATGAACTGGCCTTCACGGCAAGTCCGGAACACAGCGGGGAAATCGATACCGTTCGCAAGAAAACCGGATGCCCCATCACCCGGATCGGGGAAATTACACCGGGGGATACCCTGGAATTGTTTGAGGCAGGCCACAGGCGCCCCTTGCCTGGCAGGTCAGGCTTTGATCATTTTGCCTGACTGAAGGCCATGTCCCAGGATGTAAAACATGTGGCATTGAGCAGTCCCGTGCACCTGTTCTCGTTTGGGTTCGGGGCCGGACTCTCACCAGTGGCGCCTGGCACGGTGGGGACACTGCTTGGCATTGCAGTATATCTGGCTCTGGTTTCGCTCGGTCCTGTCCTGTACGTTCTATGCGTCGTGGGCCTGTTTTTGGCAGGGTGCTGGGCCTGTGGACAGACGTCTGCGATTCTGAAGGTTCCTGATCATCCGGGGATCGTGATTGACGAAGTCGTGGGGTACCTTGTCACCATGCTGTTCGTGCCTTTGGCATGGTACTGGATACTCGCGGGATTTTTCCTGTTCAGGGTGTTCGATATATGGAAGCCCTGGCCGGTCTCACTTGCAGACCGCAAGGTAACCGGCGGGTTCGGAATCATGCTGGACGACCTGCTGGCAGCTCTGTACGCACTGCTTTGTCTGCATGCCATGGTGTGGGCAGTGCAGTTGGCCTGATTCCATCACACATTCTTTGCAGGCCATTTATCCATGTACAATGGAACCCATCAATCACGACTTCTTACCATCCCTTCAGTTCCGGCATGACCGTACGTACCCGTTTTGCTCCGAGCCCAACCGGGCATCTACATATCGGTGGTGTCAGGACTGCGTTGTTCAACTGGCTGTATGCCAGGAAACACAACGGCGAATACCTGCTGCGGATTGAGGATACCGACCGGCAGCGTTCCTTGGATGAGTTTACCGAAGACATTCTCTCCGGGCTGTCGTGGCTTGGGATCGAATCCGATACAAAGCCGGTCCATCAGTCTTCGCGCATGCAGAGGTACAGGGAGGTCATCGAACAGTTGCTCGATACGGGAAAGGCCTATCATTGTTATTGCTCCAGGGAGCGTCTGGAGTTACTGCGCCATGAGCAAATCAGGCTCGGACAAAAACCCCGCTACGACGGGCATTGCCGTTCACGGACACACACAGGCAAGCCGGGCATTGATCCAGTGGTTCGCCTCAAGACTCCCCTCGCGGGCAGCGTGCAAGTCGAAGATCGGGTCTGCGGCACGGTCGAGACCCAAAACAGTGAGCTTGACGATCTGATCCTGGCCCGCTCGGACGGTACACCCACCTACCACTTGTGCGTGGTGGTGGATGATATCGACTCAGCCATTACCCACGTGATCCGGGGAAATGATCACCTGAACAACACACCCCGGCAAATCAATATCTTCAAGGCGCTGGATCAGCCAGTTCCTGAGTATGCGCATATTCCACTCATCCATGGCAAAGATGGAAAGCGGCTTTCCAAAAGACATGGAGCCACAGCGGTCGTCCAATATCAAAAAGACGGGTTCTTGCCTGCGGCGCTGGCGAACTACCTGGTCCGGCTCGGATGGTCCCACGGGGACCAGGAGATCTTCTCAACCGACGAGATGATCGAACTTTTCAGTCTATCTTCCGTGCAGCCGTCACCTGCAATCTTCGATATGGAGAAGCTGCTCTGGGTGAACCACCAATACCTGAAGCGAGCCTCAGGAAAGGAACTTCGCGATGGGCTTGGAGCCTGTTTCCGTTCCCGGGGCGTGTCTCCCGATGCACCGCCTGAGCTGCAGGCACTGTTTGACGTACAAAAGGAGCGCTGCAAAACCCTGCAGGAGATATGCGAGGCAAGTGAATACTTTTACGGTGATATCAGGAGCTACGATGAAAAGGGTGTCGGGAAACATTTCTCCGGCGAAGGCGTGGAAATCCTGGTGGCCTTGGGAAACAGATTGCAGCAGGCTGGCGCCTGGACTGCAAAGGATATCAAGGCAGTCCTAGACTCTGTTGCCCAGGAGATGGGTTTGAAGTTTAGCCAGGTTGCTCCTCCCCTGCGTCTTGCAGTAACGGGACAGGTACAATCCCCATCCATTGATATCACACTGGAGTTGCTTGGAGCTGAAAAGACGCTCGAACGCATCAATCAGGCCATTGAATATATCAAGGGTTTGAGATAGGTTTCCGTACTGGATCAATGGGGCTATAGCTCAGCTGGGAGAGCGCTACAATGGCATTGTAGAGGTCGGCGGTTCGATCCCGCCTAGCTCCACCAAGATTTCTATTGCGACCATCCACAACGGGTGACCCGATCTACTGCAAGGAAGGGCCAGTTGCCTCGCAATCGAGACACTGTTCGTCCGACAAGGCAGATCAGCAGCTGTCAGGACGGTGCTTTTCTTGTAGTCAGATTACAGAGGTAATGGTGCCAGACTAACCTGGCTGCCACCGCCCGCCATGGTCGCCAGCGGGCACCGTCTTCCACCAATGCTTTCGTGTCCATTGCTGGAAAGAGGTCTTCGATGCCGCGTTGAAGCGCCAGATCCCCGGGTGCCCATACGTCAATCCGCTTGAGCGCAGATATCAGATAGATCGATGCGCTCCAGGGTCCTATGCCAGGCTGCACACAAAGTTTCTCGATCGCTTCCTTATCACTCATCCTTGTCAGCCCAGCAATGGATAAGCGACGCTCCACTACGGACCGTGCGAGTTCATGACAATAACGGGATTTTTGGCGGCTGATGCCCAGTGATCTCAGGGTATCAGGCCCCGCTTGAAAGACACGGCGCGCAGTCATACCGCCGATTGAATGGCTCACGCGATTGAAAAGTGTCCTGGCTGCAGCAAGGGAGACCTGCTGTTCAAGGATGATGCGAAACAACGTCTCGATATTCGCCTGCCGACTCCAGAATTTCGGAAGACCGCAGGATGTAAGGATGCCATCAATCTCAGGAAATTGCGCTGCAAGTTCCGTGGCATAGGCGGGAAAGCTACGGGCGTTGAGATCACCGTATCGAGAATTCATGAAGTCGACTCGGTGAAATAATCTTGCAACAAACTCAGGTTTTGATCGACTTTAAGAAATAGCAGATGCAATCCTGGATCGCGATCAACGGGTCACGCGTATACATCGACATGATCACGTCTCGGCGCAGTCGAACCTCAGAGTTTTCGATGACGAAATAATAATCTGTGACATCCTGAAGTTCTACATTGTTGGCACGTATCCCAAGTGAATGATCATTCAGACTGCACACCAGACTTCCTGCAGGCAGGCATTTGAAGTTGAATGTATCCAGTTCAGGGTTCAGTTTCGGGAAAGTACGATCCTCGCTCGTGACTCCTGGTTCAACCGTTACACGAATGAAGTTATCAAAGATCTTCAGCGAGCCTGAGGATTTCTCAACCAATTTGCCTGCGCTCAATAGTTGCCTTATCAGCTCGCTGGCCCTCTCCGAGCTGTCGGGGTCTGTGGGTATGCCGGCTTCAATGGCTATGGATGTGCAAAAGCCGGAGAAGGCCTGGGTCAGGGTGCCGGGTGGCTGCTTTGCCAGGATTGCAAGAGAACTGAATGAACTTGCAAGTGAGCGTGTTGCGGGGGAGAGGTCGGTGATCACAGAATAATGCGGGTTTGGGCCCGAATTGTTATGCACATCAATTGCACACCAGGGCCTTTTCGAGCCTACATAGGTAATTACGTCTTGAGCCAGTTTGTGTTCAGGTGTAGCCCCTCCGTTCCATACGCGATTGTAGTCCGGCTGGCTGTCCAGTTTGCGCACACCTTTTTGTGCCGAGAGCACATTGCCCACCAGAATAAGAACCGACGATGATGCCGTGAGTTCCGGATGTCTCGAAAACAGCTTGCGAACAGCCTCCCATCCCGAGGTCTCATTGCCATGGAGGAGTACTGAGACAAACAGGGGATCCTTGCCGGGCTTGCCAAGATCGAACAGTGTCGGGCCGCTGAGAACGCTTGCCAGTTGGGGAGCTGTGCACTCGAGCACGTCAGGAGAGAGCTCATGTCGCAGGTCGAAGCGCATCATACGGGCCAGGTGTGTACGGGTTTATCGGTTTCCTGTAGATCGATATAGGCTTGCACCAGACCGCTGAAGTCGGTGCCATGCTTTTCAACCCAGGTCCTTTGCCAGTCAGCGCCGTTTTGGCCGGTTTCCACTCGTGCCTGCACGATGTCCAGGTATTCGTCGATTTCATCTGTGGGGATTTCCATCGGTTCCAGCGCTTCCCTTGCCATGGGAAGAAGCAAATCCAGAATGAGTTTTCGCACGGGAATCTCGCCCTCCGTCCAGACCACATTGGCATCCAGCCCATGTTTTGCGGCCGCATAAAAGTTATCCTGCGCTACCTGGAAAGGAATGCATTCTTCTATCGGGACTTTGAGGTTAGTCAGCGCGCGAACGAATCCGTAAAAAGCCGCACAGTTTGCCACACAATCCCGAATTGTGGGCCCCGCGGGAAAGACGCGGTGTTCGATGCGTATATGGGGTAGCCCGTCGTAGTCGAAACCGACAAGCGGACGGTTCCAGCGCCAGATCGTGCCGTTTTGAAAACGCAGATGGGAGAATTTGTCCCTAGGTTCGTCCTGAACGTACGGCAGCAGAATCGGATGCTTGCTTTGGTTCTCGTGGAAAACTTCAAAAAGGGAGTCATTCGCGTAGTCATTTCCGAAGCTGACACGGGGAGGGTAGGTCTTGCCGACGTCAATCGCCTGCTCGAATAAAGGGATACGGGTCTCGCACCACAGGGATTTACCGAACAGGAAAGGCGAGTTTGCACTCAGGGCGACGAGTGGTGCGGAGGCCGCAACGGATGCATTGAAGTCAGCAACAAAGTTTTCCGGTCTGCACTGCAGATGAACCTGGAATGCCGTCGTGGCTGCTTCCAGCATGACATCATCGTGCTGCATGAGAAGTTCGTCGGTACCGTGTATTGAGATGTGCACAGGGGCACCGTCGCGCAATGCCAGAATCCTGTCGTTCAGCGCATGGTAGCGGACCATATCGGACATGTGTCCGGAGTTCAGCAGATCAGGTCCGATGGTGGGCAGGATGCCAACCGAGACCAGACGAGAATTGCAGAGCTTGGCTCCCTCGTGGCAGGCGTGCCAAGTGGTTTTCAGTTCGTCGTGAAGCCGGGAAAAGACTTTACCTGTAACGGACACAGGGCTTCCATTGAGTTCGACGTTGAATTCAGCCAGCTCCGGTACGACCAGCGGGTTGTCCAGAACGGTCAGGAGTTCCTTGTTGATGGATGCGGGTCGCCCATCCGAATCGACGATGCAAGCTTCCAGTTCAAATCCCAGAATGTCACCCCGGCCACTGAACCCCTTGTTGTTGAATAGCGTGGCAAGGTATTCGGTCTCGCTATCCAGGTTTTGCCGGAATTGGCTGAAGTCATCCGCCTCAAAATGTCGGTGGGAGATTTCATCGCCCATAGGTACTCCTTTTGTCTAACTGCAATTGGGGGCAACTGAACAGACCGCTAAACTGCAAGCCTCCTATTATCATATAATTGTATAAGGATTCGGTAGTACTTAACCCAGCAATCCTGCCAAGGACCTATGCATGTCGGGAGCAGTCTGTAGCCAAAAAAGCGATTTAAGAGTTACTGGAAGCTTGTTCTCGGGCTGCCCTGGTTCTCGCTGGGTTGCGGCACTTGACAGTTAAAGCTTGGTTATCGTACCGTGCGCCGCCTCTAGTGCAAAGAATCACTCATTTCAGGATAAATTTGTCAGCCGTCCCCATCGTCTAGAGGCCTAGGACACCGCCCTTTCACGGCGGCAACGGGGGTTCGAATCCCCCTGGGGACGCCACCTATTTTTGCCTACAATACCATTTTGATATTGCGGCAACTAAACAGGCCGCCGTCCAGTCGATTGGAGGCGTATCCTACCAGATGGTGTGCCGTATAAAATTCTGAGAATTTGCCTTATACTTTAGCGTGTTTTGTTTAGCTGAACAGGAAAGGTAAGCATACTGCCGGAGGTTGAAATGCCACAGAAAAGCACGTCTGAATCCAAATCTACAGCCCCAGAGACATTTGACCAGGAAGCTTTGAATCGCTGGTTTGACGAAAGACTGGAGCAAAAGCTGCAGGAACGCGAAGAAGCCAGGACACCACAGTTGTCATTGATCGCAACGAAAGGGACCCTGGACATGGCGTATCCTCCTTTCATTCTTGCATCAACTGCTGCAGCAATGGGGTGGGAGGTTTCGTGCTTCTTCACTTTCTACGCACTTGGGCTGCTGAAAAAGGATCTTGACCTGGAAGTTTCTCCACTGGGCAATCCGGCCATGCCAATGAAAATGCCGTTTGGCCCAGACTGGTTCCAAAACGTGGAGTGGAACATACCGAACGCACTCAGCACGAATATTCCAGGTTTTGAGAAATTTGCCACCCTGATGATGAAACACACCATAAAGGAGAGGGGCGTCGCCAGTATTCAGGAGTTGCGCACCTTATCCCTGGAGGCCGATGTAAAGATGTTTGCCTGCCAGATGACGGTGGATTTGTTCGGTCATGAAAAAGACGACTTCATCGATGAGGTGGCCGGCTGGGTCGGAGCAGCCTCATTCTTGCCGGAAGCGCAGAAATCCGATATTTGCCTGTTCATCTGACCTGATACATCCACGCGCATTGGCCACCGGTCCATGCCGGCTACACCCGCACTGGGCGAGCAGTCAGGCATCACAGCAGGGCCGTTGAAAAAATCGCACTGTGGCTAGGCAACTTTGATGTGTTGGACAATTTCGTGCCGGTTGTCGGTAATGTCAGCAAGCGTGTACTGGTCCAGCGTATCAATGAACGCATTCAGTGCATCCCCCAGGATGTGTTTGAGCCTGCATGCCTTGACGATCGTGCACTTTCCCTCGGGATTGAAGCATTCGACGATGAAAAAATCCTTTTCCGTGCTGCGAATCACCTCTCCGATCAGAATCTCATCAGGCTTTAGTGCCAGCTCGACCCCTCCGCCTTTACCCGGGGTGCTGCTGATATAGCCGGCTTGCCCAAGTTTGTGTACTACCACACGGACATGGTGCACGGAGATTGAGTACGCTTCTGCAAGCTGGGAAATGGTTGTGAGTTCCCCTTTTGGCTTGCATGCCAGGTAGATCAGAACCCGCAGGGCATAATCAGTAAATTTCGTAACTCGCATGAGTGGATCCTACCGCATTGTTCTATATGCAAATTATATTTCAAAAATTGTTGCCGGTCCGGTAAATCTAAAAATCTATAAAATATAGATCGTATCTAGTATAATCTTTCTGCCTGTATTGATAGATCGACCGATAAAAAAGGAGGAGCAAAATGAAAAAACGCAACTACCTCTTTGCGTTGTTTATCTCGATCAGTATGACGCTAGTTTTGCTGCATGATGCCATCGCTGAGGACCCAGCTGTGACGCGCACCCGTCACCAGGTCCATATGCTTGACACTCTTTACAAAAATGCCGTTGTCCTGATTACCGACAAATACGTGACCGACCCTTCCGTATTTTCTGCCGCGAGTGCAGCCGGTGCACTCTTTCAAGTCATGAAAGACAACGGCTTCCACGAAGTGCGCCTGATCGGGCTTACTGATGTCTTGATCAACCCGGCAGTCAACAATCCACAGGATGCCTTTGAGGAAGAGGTCAAGCACAAGCTGCTTGCTGGAGAAGCCACTCACGAGGAAGTGGTCACGATTGACGGCAAGCGCTATTTGCGCATGGCGACAGCCGTTCCTGTCGTGATGGAGAGATGCGTGATGTGCCATGCAAACTTCAAGGGAGTGGATGGCGCCATTGGATCACTGGTGTATAAAGTACCGCTGATCGAGTGAAGCACAGCTTATCCTGCATGAAAAAGGGGGCTGAACGCCCCCTTTTTTTTGTGGAAGGATTTGAGAGACTAGCCGAACATCTCTGCCGTCATGTTCTTGAACCAGCTGTACGCATAGTGTACCTCTCGCCTGAGTGCCTCCGGAGTGGCATCAGAAGGCGTCAGACCACCTCCGACCTTGTTGATCTTGGATCGATCCTCCGCCAATTTATAGACAGCCACTACTGAGATCCCGTAGTCAGGGGCGATGATGCTGTAGCAAGCATTTGCATAGGAATTGATTCCGGGTTCTTTTTCATGCAGGTGATGAAGAACTGCCGATGCACATACCTTGGCTTCGGTGCTGGCTGCATAGCCGGACTTGGGCAAACCGCTGATAATCCCGGCATCCCCTATAATGTGGATGCCCTTGTGTCTCTTGGATTCAAACGTGCCGAGGTCTACAGGACACCATCCTGAATCGTCCGTCAAGTCGGCATCGTGCGCGATCTGCGCTGCCTTTTGTGCCGGGATGACGTTGGCGACTGAAGCCTTGTAGTCGTCGAAATCGGTGCTGAGCTTCATGGCCTTGATGTCCACAGCCTTCACTCCGCCACCGGTATCGGCGCCAGGAACCCACTCGATCATATCCCCATACATCTTCTTGTAGCCTTGCGTGAACAAGCCCTGTTTTGAGAACTTGTCCTTGGCATCCAGGATCAGAATCTTGGACTTCGGCTTGTGATGTTTCAGGTAATGTGCGATCTGTGCAGCACGCTCATAGGGTCCAGGCGGGCAGCGAAAAGGATTTCCGGGAGGCGCCATTACCACGACTCCTCCGTCATCCATGGCCTCAAGCTGCTTCCTCAACAATGCGGTCTGATGCCCGGCGATCCATGCATGGGGCATGGTTTCGGCTGCAGCCTCGTCATATCCCTCGATGGCATCCCACTTGAGCGCAATCCCCGGCGACATGATCAGCCGGTCATAGCCAAGGGTCGTACCATCCGCTGTCTTCACCTTGTGAGCCACCGGATCCACCATCGTGGCCTTGTCCTGGACTACAGCAATTCCATGTGAGGCAAGTTTGTCGTAACCGAACTTGATCGTGGAGATGTCACGATCTCCTCCAATCACCTCGTTACTCATGAAGCAGGTGTGATGGTAAGGCTTGGCTTCCACGAGGGTCACCTGAATGGATGGGTCGGCTTTCGCAATATACTTGGCGGCAATCGTGCCTCCCACTCCACCGCCGATCACGACGACCTTCTTTTTGGCAGCACCGACAATGTGAGGGAAACCTAACCCGGCTGAGCCCAGTGCAAAAGTACTGCCAGCGGCCTTTAGGAAATTTCTTCTGGTAAGTTTTGACATGTTTATTTCTCCTGCAATCTCGAGCGCTGTGTTATTTCTGGCTGGCGTAAAACTGGATCAGATCAGCGACTGAGTTGTCACCATAGGCAGCATGCGCATCTTTCATCTGCTTTCTCATTTTCTTTGGCATGGCCCGATCACCACTTTCAAAATCCGCCATGGTGTACTCAAGGTAGGAAATCCATTGTCCGGCCAGCACACCCGCGTCATCCTCCGCGGATTTACCGCTATCCTCGTGGCATTTCTCGCAGTGATTCTCATGAATCTCTGCGCCTGCTTTCGCTTGCTTTTTATTCACATCTTGCTCGGCAGCTTCAAAGGGTAGGCTTGCAAAATGCTTGGCAATGACTTTGATCTCGGCCTCGGAATAACCTTTTGCAATACGGTCCATGACGGTTGAGGTCCGCGCAAAGAATTCCACGTCCTCAAGATCAGGATCCGCCTCAATGATGGCTTCGACCTTGTCTTCATCATTGTCATACTTGTAGGCGAGCATCGCGCCGATGAGGTAAACCTCCGACATCCCTGAGATCGTAGGGGTTGCAGGTCCTTCACTGATACCGCTAGGCCCATGGCAGCCGAGACATGTATCAGAAAGCATGGATGGGCTTGCAGTTTCCCCGGCTAGAGACGTGCTGAAAGGCAGCAGTACAAATACACAGAAAAGAAGCGCTTCACGAGCGACTTTATGCAACATGGTTATCCTCCTATCCCAGGAATCAACTCATCAATTTCCAGGCACTGAAGCTCAAGGGCATCCGGTGCAGCTGGCATTGAAATTATTTTGCGCACATATTAGCACAGTAAAACCATTGCTTTTAGGCCCATATTTGGCCTAGTTCAGGGCGACATCCTCTGCCGAGTCTGGTTTTTTGGGCATTTTGTGGGCGACACCCTTGTGGCAGTCGATGCAGGTCTTGCCGCGAGTCTCGGCTCTTTTATGTTTTTTTCGTGCCGAACGGTCTTGTTCCTTGAGGTCCATCGCTGCAATGGTATGGCATGACTCGCACTCCCTTGAACCGGTGGCTTCCATGCGTGCCCAGACCATGTTTGCCATGGTCCACCGGTACTCCTCAAATTTTTCTTCGCTGTCTATGGTTCCAAGAATTTCATGCCAGACGTCTTTGGCAGCCCTCAGCTTGGCGTACATCTTCGGGCCGAGTGAGTGGGGGACATGACAATCAGAGCAACCGGCACGCACGCCGGATACATTCGAGTAGTGAGCACTTTCCATCCACTCTTTCTGGACCCACTGCATCGAGTGACACGAGGTGCAAAATTCAGTGCTATTGGTGGCTTCCAGTACGAATGATGAGGATGTTGCTGCGACTGCGCCGAGGATCAGCAGTAGTATGGCTGCGGCAAATTTCAATCAATAATCTCCCTGGCGATCCTGCCCCATATAAGCTAATGACAGGGTGAATGATAAGAAAGTATACTGGATTACGGTATCAAATTATACGATCATACATGGACATGTGTCCGCCAAAGACCTGCTGGAATGTACCGAACTTTTGCTGTCTTGATAATTGCTTTCGCCACCTGGCCAATCGTGCTCGGTGCACAGAATCCGGGCCCGTCGGATCCTTCGGTTTCATCCCAGTCGCAAGCAGCTGGTCACGCCAACGATGGCGTGAGTGCAGTCGCTGAAAGTGTGCCGGATGATGTGGCACCTGCAGGGGAAATACCTGGCTCGGCAAAGGCCGGCAGTGACCCGGGGGTCGAGGAGGTACCGGAGAGTGCATCAGTTTCGCCTCCGCATAACTGGCTTGCCATGTCAGGCATGAATTTCAACCTGTTTCATCCCATGAACATGATGAACCCGGCAACGTACATGAACATGATGCATCCGATGATGGGCATGGCAAGCCCGATGATCAACTATCCAGTCGATGCCATGACCCAAATGCAGTTCATGGACATGATGATGCGTTCCATGGACCCCCACATGATGTTCGGCATGTTTGGCCAGGCGAGTCCGGTGTACAAGGAAGGGCAGGTACCGGAGCACCTGCCGGTGATCACCATCCCGGGACTCCCGACCCAGAGTTATCGTCCTTGGCCCATAAACAAGGTATCCCCAGGAGTATCGCGGGAAGCGAAGAAAAATGCGTTTCAAACAGTCATGGCTGTGAGTCCGCTTTCCATGCGTGACATGCTAAGCATCATGGCTGACAAAATCCCAGTGGATGAAGGTGTGTCCTGGGATGATGCCGTGGAGGCCATGAAGCTCCGGGCCAATGAAGTCAATTTCAAGTTTGTAGGCTCCAGTCCCTTGTGGAAAGAAATCGAGGCCGTCACGGGCCAACCCTCGGCACGAGTTGAGATGTTCCGGTTTTGTGATGGCGCGGTCGCACGCAAGATCTTGGATACCATTCCTGAGTTTGTGATATTCCTTCCATGCTCGATCTCATTGATCGAGGATGGGGACGGGCAACTCTGGGTCATGACCCTCGATTGGAGTATCGAGTGGCTGAATTTTGCACAAAACAGGAATTCACACTTGAGCAAGGAATTGCGTGAAGATGCGCTGAGGATTCGTGAGTCCATTGCGTATATCATGGAAGGGGCTGCAACCGGAGACTTTTAACTGACGTTTTTTCAATCAAAGTAGCAGGAAGGTATTTATATGTTATTTCTAAATAGGTTGTACCGACAGACCGCACTGGTGGTCTGCCTTTTTGTTGTAAGCATTGCGGGTATACATGCAGAAGAGGTCCAGCAAGCACCACCCGCTTCAAGCGGCATGACAGAAATGACAGCGACGATGCAAAAATCCATGGATCCCAATGTCTGGGCGCAGTTGATGGGCATGATGATGAATCCGCAACAGTCCTCTGCAATCGCTACCTGTGCGCTATGTCATGAAGGGGCTGAGGTGGCCCGTTACCAGAAAGACTACGGACCTATGATGGATGCAATGTGGGAACCCTATAAAGCCATGATGAACCCGCATATGATGAGTTCCATGATGAATCCAGCCATGTACATGAGCATGATGTACCCGATGATGGGCATGATGGGACCCATGATGAACCCCATGAGCATGATGAATCCCATGGCAATGATGAACCCCATGGCCATGATGAATCCTATGACGATGATGAATCCTGCCATGTACATGAACATGATGAATCCGATGATGGGTATGATGGGCGGTATGCCAATGCACGGTAGCGGGAATCCCATGATTCCGCCGATGCCGGGTGCAGGGCAGGCTCCCAACACCCAACAGCAAAAGCAGTGGTTTGATCAGTGGTCAGAAATGATGAAGAACTTCATGCCTGGCACTGGATCTTCTAGCCCGCAACAATAGTGCAAAATGTGACGACTGGCCTGTACAGACAGGTACAGGAGAGGCAGCTTATTGTCTTGCGGTGTACCGCTCTGTGGCAGGTATCAAAACTTCGTTTGAAATCTTAAGTCTAGCCTATAAATCTCTGTTTGTTGCCCAATGATTATAGATTTTTCGCCCGGGAGGTGTCCGGTTTGCCTGACTGTGCTGCGAGAATCTGTATAGGGTTGGCGGCCTGTAGCGCGCCACTGCAGTTGGCGCTATGTGGTGAATTTGGAAAGCTCTCATTGTATAATTATAAGCTGCCTTAACCAATCTGACTCAACACCCCATGGAAGAATTTTCTAACCTTCATTTGGTAGCCTTACTCGGTTTTCTAGTAGCTGGCATATTTGGTTTTGTGGGCAATAAGACCCATTTTTGCTCAATGGGTGCGATCAGCGATGTCATAAATATGGGCTCAAAAGGGCGTCTGGGCGCTTGGTTTCTTGCCATTGGCATAGCAATCTTTGGGGCGCAGTTCCTGTTTATCCAGGGTTTGGTGGATTTGAATGCCTCGATTTACCTGTCGCCTAACTTGTACATACTCAGCTATATCCTCGGCGGTATTTTGTTTGGCGTGGGCATGACACTTGCTGCGGGCTGTGGCCAGCGCAACCTGATCCGGATAGGTGGTGGAAACCTGAAGGCACTGGTTGTCATCCTCGTACTGGGCATCACCGCCTACACGACAATGCGTGGGCTGTTGGCGCTGGTGCGGACGAACTGGGTATATGCCGTCAACGCTGACCTGACCAATCAGGGTCTCCAGGACCAAAGCTTGATTAGCTACATGGGAGTACTTCTGAAGCTGGAGAGTACAGAATGGCTGCGGAAAATCATTGGGTTTCTGGTGGCTGCGGGATTCATCACCTATGCCTTCAAGCATAAGGAATTCAGGAACAGCTTTGACAACATTATTGCAGGCGTTGTGATTGGTGCTTGCGTAGTCTCTGCATGGTATATCACAGGATATCTGGGTCGGGATGACTTTGATCCGGCTACCCCCCAGGGGATGGCTTTCATCGGCCCGACCGGGAATGCAATCAGCTATCTGATGACCTTTACTGGGGCGCAGATTAATTTTGGCATTGCGGTGGTCCTAGGAATGATCGTCGGTTCCTTTTTGTATGCTGTCATATCCAATTCGTTCAGGATAGAAACCTTCAGCAACCGGTCCGAGATGGTCAGCCATCTGGTAGGCGCCGTGCTCATGGGCTTTGGAGGAGTGCTCTCGTTCGGTTGCACGATAGGGCAGGGTGTCACAGGCATGTCCACGTTGGCCATGGGCTCTATTCTGGCGCTGACCTCGATCATTTTCGGCAGCGCCCTCACCATGAAGGTCCAGTACCATATCTTGGATGAAAAGGGATTCATGGAGGCGTTGAGCACCTCGCTTTCGGAACTGTTGCTTCCCTGGAGAAAGCAGGCAACCTGAGCGCAGCCTGACTGCCGGCAGACCGATTACTTGATCTGGGTCTCTCCAGCTCCCGATCCGCCCTGGTTGTCCACCCAGCTGATCCTGACGGTATCGCCCGGCTTGCCACCGTCAAACTCAAATGACCAGTATGGGTTCTTGGAAATACCCGTACCCCATTCTGCGGTGATGACCACTTCGTCATTGAGCTCCGCTTTAACTTCCTTGATAAAGTGTGCCGGAACCAACTCTCCGGTATCAGGATCTTTTCTGCTCCCCGATTCCATGACGTGGTACATGATGGCCTTAACCGTGGTTTTGCCATCTTTCGCTTTTGCCCTGATCTTCATTGGTTTCTGAGCCATCTTTTTCCTCTGCTCCTTTGGGTCTAGACGCAACCGCCGGCTGTGACGCGAACAGCATTTTTCGCACTGTACAGATTGCCTTGTGCCTTCACGATGGCCACAACATTAGAGCTTTCCCTCAGCTTGATTCGGGTGGAGACAAACGGTCGGGATTTGCCGTGAAAATAGAATCTTGAAATCCAGGGCCTCGGGTTCTTGTCACCAAAAATACTGATCCACTCCACATTTTCTAGGTCCGTGGAAATCTTGACGGGCACAGTTGCACCATTTTCGGCAATTTCCGGTGCCTGAATCGTAATGTGACCATCCAGCAGCGGCTGATCACCGATCAGACCCTTGAGGGCAGGCAGGTACTCTGTTTCATCGAATGCAGCTGTCGGCCAGGCCGCCTTCGAAATGCGGGAGAAAAACCCCGCACCCAAGATTAAAATACCTGAGTAGAAGCAACGGTGGATAAAGCTTCTTCGTGAAATGCTCATGAATCCCTCTTCAGTTAGATGATAATAAGGTAGTGTAGGATGCTGCTTGGCAAATTGACAACTGGTGCTACAACAAAACGAGTGCCCGCATTTTACTATGTAAGCCCCGGAATGTGGTAATACATTTGGACATCTGTCGGTTCGAATAGTTTCCAGATTGCCAGAGGATGGAGAAGAAAATTGGGGAGTCCGACGTTGGATTACCCGTCAGGAGTTGGAAAAATTATGAGTAGCTACGGGGTTTTGCTGTTTATCCACGTTGGCACTGTCATTATTTCGATCACAGGGTTTGTGGTACGAGGTGTCTGGATGATGCAATCATCAGCCTTGTTGCAGCAGCGTTGGGTCAGGACAGCACCCCATATCAACGATATGCTCTTGCTAGCCTCGGCCATCGCGCTGGTAGTTATAACATCTGAGTATCCGGGGCCTTCGTCGTGGATCAATGCGAAGATTGTTGCACTGGTGGCCTACATCATGCTTGGAATCATTGCACTTAACCGGGGAAAAACGATGCAGGTGCGCGTGACTGCCTGGGTTCTAGCTGTAGCAGTCTATGCCTATATGGTTCTAGTTGCATTCAGCAAAAGTGCTTTCCCAATGTAGCCGCCAGGGAAACTGAAGGTGGTCAGGCGGGACATCTGTTACTCGAGCAAAATTACACATAAAAAAAGCCCTGATCAGTTGATCAGGGCTTTGATTACTGGGTGGAGTGAAACTTCTACTCCGGTTCCTGGGAGTCAGTACACTCCGGTTGCTTCCTGCAAAAGCTAAGACCGTTCTGCCTTACTCTGTAGTTGCGGGGGTAGAGGCATCAGCAACTACAGGAGGATAGAAAGAGCTGAACATGTTGGTGTACACGCTGGGATCCATCATCCATGCTGCGGTCTCTTGCTGCCATTTCGGATCAGCCATCTTGTACATGGGCTGATAGAACTGCGGGTTCATGGCAGCAGCCATCCACTGTGAGTAAAAGGCCGGGTTCATGTAGGCGTACATGAACTGGTAGGTCTGCGGGTTCATGGCAGCAGCCATCCAGTTCGCATACATCTGCGGGTTCATGAACGGTGTCATAGCGGCCATCCATTTGCCTGGATCACTGAAGTTAACAGCCCATGCGGTCCATTGCTTGGGGTCCATGGAGCAGTTCATGAGTGCCTGCGCAGTAGCAGGGTTGTTCACTGCAATCATGAATTCATTGAATTTGACAGGGTCAGCCATGGTGGCTGCCATCACCGCAGGGTCAGTGAATGCGGCATGCACTGAACACGAAGGAACGGATTCTTTTACAGCAGGCTGTTCATTTTTGGATACCTCACCAAAAACGGGAACGATGCTCAGCATCAAAATGCCTGCCAAAACTGAGTAAGCAAGTTTGGAAATCTTCATAAGCGGGTCCTCATAGCCTTAATGCTGTTTAAAATATAAGAATATTCTAATATAATTTTAAAGGAATGCTATTAGATATATTTAATACAGAGATAACGCCCGCTTATTATGTTCACAACGGATGGTGCATTTGATGGTAAACCGACGAAAACGGTTCTGTCATGGCATAGTCCTCGCTATCCCTAGGGCTGTGCGAATACTCAGCAAGTAGGGTCGCTGATGCGATGACACATGCCAGGACCATTGCAAGCACATGCAGGCTAGAGTCTAGGTACTTCATGAGTGTCTCCAAACGTATAACGGTTTCAGAATTAATCGATATACGGTTGTAGCAATTAGTGTGCCAGCTGTCAGTCAATAGGAAAGGGGCAGAATGAGTAAATTTTAAGGCGTAATCAGACCACGCTGCATTCTAATAGGGCGCAGATGCACCATCGAAGACAAGTGAAAGACCCAGATTTGAATGATTCGAAGAAGAAGATTTTCGCCAGCTTAGCCCAGGAGCGGGTGTAACCTTGGAGGCTGTAGAGTGGAAGTGCTGGAGGATTGATCTGACCTATAACTTCGCATAATGTATATTATGTTAAATTGTGCAAAGATCAAGGAAATCAAAGCACGTCAGGGTGGCAGGTGCCTCAACCTCCACTGCCGGATAATCCCGATGATGCTGATCCCCATCCAGAAGCTCTGGACGATGATTCCGGACAGATTGAAGTTATGCAGCAGTGAGATAATGACAAACAATGCCCCCAGTGCATTCAGGATCGAATAGCTGAAGCTCGCACCGCTCATGCGCTCCATCTGGAGGAGGATGTAAGTTCCGACGATGAAGGTCACACCGAGATTACCCAGAATGTCATGCCATTCGTAGCTCATGCCTGTCTGCCCTTCGCCTGCAGTTGCCTGGCAATACCGATCAGGCTTGCCCCGACCCAAAAGACTTCGATAATGAAAAGAGACAGATTGAAGTCATACATCAAGGAGATGATGATAAAGAATGCGCCGAGCGCGTTCAGAATCGAATAGGTGAAGCTTGTACTTTGCATCCGGCCCAGTTGCAGGAGGAGATAGGTCCCGATGATGAAGGACACACCGAGATTGCCTAGGATGTCATGCCACTCGTAACTCATGCCTGCCCGTGTAACTGTGTACTACAAAGTATGAGATATTCATTGTACTGACGTGCCCTATTCTCACTGTGCCATGATTGTCGGGCATGACCGATAAATCCAGGGCAGCCATGATCTTGAAGACCCAAGGGTTGTTAAACCGACTGGAACAAGCATAGTCATTTTATATGTCTGGATTGTCAATCATCATCCCGGTGCTGAATGAAGAGCGCTTCCTGACCAGAAATAAAGAAAGGCTTGTTTCTTTGTTGCAAGAGGGTCATGAGATTCTTGTGGTGGATGGTGGCAGCCGGGATGATTCAGCAAATATCGCCCGCGAACTTGGCTGCAAGGTCTTTTGCACCAGACCCTCGCGCGGCCATCAACTGGACTATGGCGCCAACCATAGCAAAAACGATGTTCTTTTGTTTCTTCATGCAGACACACACCTACCGTCCCATGCTGCACAAGTGATTGTTCAGGTGCTTACGAGGCCCGAACAGCTATGGGGCCGGTTTGACGTGCGGTTTTCGAACCCGCATCCGGTTTTCCAAGTCATTGCCTGGTTCATGAACAAGCGCAGCTGCCTGACGGGTATTGTAACGGGTGACCATGCCCTGTTCATCAAGCGGAAACTTTACTTCAGTTGTGGCGGGTACATGGATATACCTCTCATGGAAGACGTGGAGTTCTGCAGGCGGCTGAAAAAACGTGCGTCCCCTGTCTGTCTGTCCGAGGAAGTCGTTACTTCCAGCCGCAGATGGGAGCAAAACGGGATCTTGAAAACGATCATCACGATGTGGTGGCTGCGGCTGATGTTCTTCCTTGGCCGGTCCCCTGAAAAGCTGACCGGACTGTACCGATAAAATGCGACCCGAAAAGACAGTATTGTGTTTTTGTAAATATCCAGACCCGGGCGTGGTCAAGTCACGATTGGCGAAAACCTTGGGCAAGGGGTGTGCTGCCGCAGTATATAAGGCCATGGCCGAACACATTGTGCGGACCGTGTCAGCAGGTGACCATGCACTTGTACTGTACTGTTTCCCGGATATTCATCATGCGTTCTTTAAGCACTGCGCCAGCAAGTATAACCTCCCTCTATACAGGCAAGAGGGAGACCATTTAGGTGACCGGATGTTCCACGCAATGGATACGCACCTGAGAGACGGGCATCCCGTGATCCTGATTGGCTCTGACTGCCCTGAGGTGGGCATTGACTATATCGACAAGGCGTTTCACATGCTGGGCGCAGGGAATGACATTGTCCTTGGACCTGCCCGTGACGGTGGTTATGCCCTGATTGGAGCAACGAGAATCGACCGCTCGGTATTCGGGGACATTTCCTGGAGTACCGACCAGGTACTAGAACAGACTCTAAGCAAAATCAAGGAACTGCGCTGGAAATCTGCCTGTTTGCCCGAGGTGCGGGATATGGATACTTTTTCAGATTACCGCTATTTTCTGGAGCATGAGAATTACAAGCGATTATTTGCGGCTGTCAGCCATGATTTTTCACCAACCTGTTGATTTCATGCGGATGAGCCCTCCCCTTGCGCACGGATTCATTTCAAGCCGTATTGCACAGTTCAGTTGAGCGCAACCTAGGCTGCGCCGGTGCCATGCAGCCGCTCGTTACGGCGGCGTAACAATTCCAGGGCCGTCAACAATAGAATTGAAATGCAAACGAGCAGCGTGGCCACAGCCAGAATGGTGGGACGGATTTCCTCCCGGATGCCGGAGAACATCTTCCAGGGAATAGTCCTTTGCTCCACTGAACCTACAAACAGTACAACCACGACCTCGTCGAAAGAAGTGATAAAGGCAAACAAGGCACCGGAAATCACGCCTGGCAGGATCAATGGCACGGTCACTTTGAAAAATGTCTGGGTGGGATTTGCCCCTAGGCTCGCCGCAGCGCGGGTCAGTGAATGATCGAAATTGGCCAGGGTTGCAGTCACTGTGATCACAACGAAGGGTGTACCCAGTGCTGCGTGGGCCAGTATCACGCCCAGATGCGTCGAAGAAATACCGATGCGCGTATAAAAGAAGTACATGCCGGCTGCCGAGATGATCAGGGGCACAATCATCGGTGATATCAGCAAGGCCATGAACGCAGATTTGAATGGCATCTGCGACCGACTCAGGCCAAGTGCAGCCAACGTACCGAGCAAGGTTGATATCAATGTCGCAAAGATGGCAATCACGAAGCTGTTTTGCACAGCCTTTTGCCAGGATTCCTCGGTGAAGAACTCGCTGTACCATTGCGTGCTGTAGCCAGCAGGGTCCAAGGACAGCATCTCCGGCGAAAAGGTGAAGTACGGCAGTGCATTGAAGCTCAGCGGCACAATCACGAAGATCGGGGCCACCAAAAACACCAAAATGGCTGCGCAGATGACCCGGTAGGTGTAGTGCCAGCCCTTTTCGATTGGTGAGGAGTAGATGGGTAAGGCCATAAGATGCTGACTCAACCCAGCTTCATATTGCTGACACCGACAATTCTGTCGTAGAGCAGATAAAGCACCAGCACTAGGGCAAGCAGAATGACTCCCAATGCAGCTGCCAGTCCCCAGTTTAAGCTCTCACTGATATGAATGGCGATGAAGTTTGAAATAAACGTACCGGTTCGGCCACCGACAAGTGCGGGGGTGATGTAGTAGCCAATCGACAGGATGAAGACCAGTATGCAGCCTGCGCCGATGCCCGGTATGGTATTGGGCATGTAGACCCGGACAAACGCGGTGAAGGGGGAGGCCCCCAGCGAGCGGGCAGCCTGCATGTAGGAAGAAGGGATTGTCTTCATGACCGAATAAAGGGGCAGGATCATAAATGGCAGCAAGATATGCGTCATGGCGACAAGAGTGCCAATCTTGTTGTAGATCAACTGCAGCCGGGCGTCCTCGGGAATGAGGCCGATGAAAACGAGTAAATCGTTTACTACCCCCTGCGTCTGAAGCAACGCGATCCAGGAGGTCGTGCGTACCAGTAGCGATGTCCAAAATGGCAGGAGAACAAGGATCATCAACAGGTTACTCGTACGCAGAGGCAAAGTAGCCAGGAGATAGGAGACCGGGTAGCCTAGTATCAGGCACAGCACGGTTATCAGCAGGCTCATCCACAAGGTTCGGTAGAACAGGGATACGTAGATCTGACGAGGCTCGGGCTGGCGCGCAATCCCACCCTGATCATCCAGGCGCAAATCGGCTGAGGCCAGGAAGTAGCTGCTGGTAACGGCCCCGGATTCCCGGTGGATCAGTTGCCAGACACTGACATCGTGCCAGCGCTTGTCGACCTCTAGAAGTTGTTCCTTGAAGGGTGCCTCGGTTATGCGCTTGGCATAGCGGCCAGTTTTTCGAAACAGGCTGGACATGCCAGGCTTTTCGTAGTTCAGGCGCCGCCCTACACGTCCCAGGGTTTTTTCATCGAAAGCGGTCTGCATGTCCAACACCAGGGCCTTGAACACGGCTTCATCAGGCAATTCGGTATTCTTTGCATCCCAGGTTTGGATGGCTACAGTAGCCTGCGGGAGAACAGAGGCAACGATCCGGTTATCAACGCTCCGAAAGAGCATATCCAGAATCGGCAGAATGAAGGTTATCGTAAGGAAAGCCAGTAATGGCAGGACCAGCATCAGTGCACGCAAGCGGCTTTGCAGCAGCGTGCGTTGCAGGCTGAGTTTCAACGGCAAGCCGTCAGCAGTGCGTAAGACCTCCCCGGGCGCCTGTGTCATGCAGGCCTATTCCCCGACATATCACCTGTCAGGACAACAGCAGTCAGCCACTGAACGTGGAAAACGATTCCCTCTTTTATAAACTCATCCCTTGGCAAGCCAGGCATTGAAACGCTCATCGAGTTCAGCCCGGTGATCGGCCCACCACACGTAGTCAAAATGCAGAACCGTCTTGGAATTGTTCTTGTCGGTGGGCATATGCGGCTTCATGTCGATGCCTAGTTCGATGTGTTTTCCGACTAATGGGCCAGAAGAATAGCGTGCGGGTCCATAAGAAATATACTTCGCCTGGTCTGCAAGCCGTTGCGTATCGGTGGCGAATCTCAGGTAGGCTTTTACCGCATCCAGATCTTTTACCCCTTTTGGCACTACCCAGCCATCCAGGTCAAATGCCTGCCAGTCCCATAACATGGACACGGGCTGATTTTTCTCAGCTATTACAGAAAACAGGCGCCCGTTGTAGGCAGATGCGATCACTACTTCACCGTCGGCCAGAAGCTGCGGTGGTTGCGCCCCTTCAGACCACCAGATCACGTGATCCTTGATGGTGTCAAGCTTGGCAAACGCCCTGTCAACGCCTTCTGGCGTACTCAAAACCTCATAGACCTTGTCGCCGGGTACCCCGTCGGCAATGAGTGCCCATTCCAGGTTGTTGAACGGCCTTTTCTGCAGCGCCCTTTTGCCGGGGAAAGTCTCAAGGTCGAATACATCTGCAATAGTGGAGGGTTGCTTGCCTGGGAAGGCATCGGTACGAAAGCCAAATGTTGTGGAGTACACAATTTGCGGAATGAAGCAGTTTGTTCCACCCGGAGACAGTGTGCCGGCGAAGAAGTCTTCAGATGCCGGTGTGCCATCAGGCGCCGGGGCCAGCCAGGTATCGGGATCGATCTCCTCGATCAGTCCTTCATCGCATGCGATGATTGCATCAGATGCAACCATGTCGACCACATCCCAGGTCACACTTCCAGACTCGACCTGCGCGCGGACTTTTGCCAACCCTTCCGCTCCTGAATCGTCGTTGATGATGCGGACTCCCGGATTTTCTGCCATGTAGGGGTCGTGATAGGCTTTCTGCTGGCTGGCCGTGTAGGCTCCACCCCAGGATACGATCGTCAGATCGGTTGCATGTGCGTTCCCGGCAAGCAGTATTGCACTTGCGGTGGTTGCAACCGCCCGCATGAATATATTCATAGAATTCCCCCTTGAAAAATTTTTCCCGCCGGGTACGACAGCGAGTAATCAGCAGAAGCCATAGCAATTCCTATCCAGTCTTTGCGGGTGATCGTCATGCAAGGCTGCCGTTTTAAGAAATTGGATGTTAATTAAAACAGATACTTAGAAAGTTAATGAAAACCAAGGCTAAAAATTCTAACATAATAAAAAATATTGATCTTTTATGTGTTTCGGCAATGAGGTGCTCACCATGATAAAAAAACATACACCAGCGCTTGCCTGCGGCTTGATTTTTCTGTTGCTGTCTTCTGCCTCCGCGATGGCTGGAGGTGAGGTGGTGGATGAAAATGAAGCCTTGAGGCAGCGGATTGAGCATCTCGAGCATGAGCTTGCTACGGTTCGGAAAAAGCTTGCAGATGCAGAGGCCCGGGAAGCCGAAGCCATGCAGGCGGCTGTCAGTGAGCCACCTGTGGTGGCACCAAAACACAGTCCTGTAAAAATCGGTGGAGCCTTGGGCTTTAACTATGCATACGGCAACTACCCAAGCGGGCATCGCAGGAACGAAGATCTCGGAGACGTGGACCTTGATATTTTCCGCCTGAATGCTGACCTCGATCACAGCAATTTTATCGGAAGGATCGAATACCGGTATTACGATACCTACAGCATGATGCATACAGCCTGGCTTGGGTATGAGTCAGAACGCTATGGCACGATCAAAGCCGGCATTGTACGCGTCCCTTTCGGCCCGGGGCCTTACGGGGTCTCAACCAGCTGGTTCTTTGACCAGCATTTCTACATCGGGCTGTCTGATGACATGGACCTGGGCATCAGATGGACAAGATCCTATGGCAATCTGGATGTCGACCTTGCCTACTACTTCCAGGATGAAGGGGAATGGGATGGAGCGAGCCGGGACAGTTCCCGGTATGCCTATGATCCCGTGACCTGGGATGAGCAGGCCGACGCCGATGGTCTCATCACATATGGTGCCGGCGAGAACGGTTTTGAGGAAGACGGCCAATTCAATTTCCGTGCGATTTATTCAACTGAGAATTTCGGAGATTTGGGGGCATCCTTCCAGTACGGCTGGCTGAAAGGGAAAAATGTAGATGACCGGGGTGCAGACCATTATGCAGTGTCGGCACATGCCAAGAATACATTTGGGAATTTCACCCTCTATTCGCAGATTTCCTACTACGAGTATGACATTACGGATGACACCCCATGGGGGACCGGGGACCTGATCCCGATGGGGGCATACGACTTTGCCTGGCTGGTGGCCTCCGAGGGGTGGATTCCTGCCGTGTCCCTTCGATACCACGGCGTTGATACATCAAACCTGCCGTGGATTGAGAGCGTTACCCCCTATATTGAGTACAGCACCATCCTCAAAGAGGAAAGTGACTTCAATGACAGCAACCTGTGGAGTCTGGGTGCACTTATGGACTGGGGCAATCTGTACATCTACGCCGAAGTTGGGCTCTCCGACGGCAACAATTTTGTCGGAGGCAAGGGAGATGATTACAACTATATCGACGGCATTGGTGACGTTGGCGCCAATGGAAATGACCGCTGGAACAAGCGGTTTAACATCAACGCACGTTACTACTTCAATCTGTACAAATAGGGACCCGCAGCCCGGCTGAATCAGGAAATGTGCCGGTCAGCTGCAAGTAGAGGTTGTCACTCCACCACCTTCCCGGGCGCAAGAGTTCCGGCTTTTACCGCTTGACCTAAGGGGTCGCGGACAGGCCCTCGGAGGTATCCAGTGCCCGGCAATCATCTGCGGCCCAGGCCAGTTCGATCTGTGTGCCTTCACTGAGGGAAGTACGTTGATGCGTATTGGGCACCTTGACAATAAATTCGTGGTTTCCCGCAACTGTCAGCCGGACCCGGATATGATCGCCCAGATAAATCAGCTCCTCGACACACCCTCGGACCAGATTTTCCCGAACCTCGGCTGCCGGTGCGACGGTCACCCGCTCCGGGCGCAGTGACAGCGTGGTGGGAGCGCCCTCGCCTTCCACTTTGACTTTCAATGCCCGGACCTCTTCGCCGCTTTCAAGGATCACCTGGCAATAGGCACCATTGATTGACGCAACCCTGCCCTGCAGACAATTGTTTTCTCCGATAAACCGGGCGACAAATGCATTCTCAGGCTGTTCATAGAGTACATCCGGTGTGGCCAGTTGCTGAATGACACCATCGTTGAATACTGCAATCCGATTGGACATGGTGAGCGCTTCGGATTGGTCATGGGTGACATAGACCACGGTCACACCTAGGTCCTCGTGTATGCGCTTGATTTCGAATTGCATTTCCTCGCGCAGGTTTTTATCCAGTGCACCCAGCGGCTCGTCCATCAGAACTAGCACAGGCTCAAATACCAGGGCCCTTGCGACTGCAACCCGTTGTCGTTGCCCTCCTGAAAGCTGTGCAGGGCGTCGACTGCCGAATTCCGGCAATTTCACCATGTCCAGGGCCTGATTGACCCGGGTCTCGATTTCTGTCTTCGAGAGTTTGCGAACACGCAGGGGGAATGCCAGATTTTCAGCCACCGTCATGTGGGGGAACAATGCATAATTCTGAAATACCATGCCAATGCCACGCTGGTGAGGGGCGACCCGGTTGATGGGCTGGTTGTTCAGGTAGATCTCGCCGTAGGTGGCCGGCTCAAATCCGGCCAGCATCATCAGGCAGGTGGTTTTGCCAGATCCGGACGGACCCAGCATAGTCAGAAACTCACCGGTTTCGATATCCAGATTTAGATCCTTGATGACCAGTGTCTGACCGTCGTAGCTTTTCTGGACATGGTCAAATTTGACAATACTATGTCTGCTTTCAACCATGCATGTTCCCAGTCACATATTTTTCTGCCATGGACAGTGTCTCCAGTCCTGCATGTTCTTTCCCACACCGGCTATTCAGGCACTTGCGCCACTCTTTCGCACCCGGCAGGCTGTGAAACAGGCCGGACAGGTGACGTGCCAGGGCTCCTAGGGGCACGCCCTCATCGAGTTGCTGCTGGGCATACTGCTTGTACTTTCTTAACACTTCATACCGGGAAGGGGCTCGTGTGTTAAACAGTGCCGCATCCATGTGGGCCAGAAAATACGGATTCTCATATGCTTCCCTTCCTATCATGACCCCGTCGACATGCTGCAGGTGGTTCTGTATTTTGGTTTCATCGGCCAGCCCACCGTTCAGGACGATCCTCAGGGCAGGAAAATCCTGCTTCAGCCGGTATACGAATTCATAGCGCAAAGGAGGGATCGTTCTGTTTTCCTTCGGACTCAAACCAGACAAATAAGCCTTGCGCGCATGCACGATAAAAACAGTACACCCCGCGCCAGCCACTGTATCTACAAACTCATATAACTCCTGATAGCTGTCACGGTCATCCACTCCTATCCGGGTCTTGACAGTAATCTCCATGTGAGCCACCGTTTTCATGGCCCGAACGCAGTTCGCTACGGTCCGGGGTTCCAGCATCAGGCACGCGCCAAACTTGCCTGCCTGTACACGATTGCTGGGGCATCCGACGTTGACATTGACTTCATCATAACCACAGCCGGCTGCATACTCGACACATTTTTGCATGTCGGAGGGGTTGCTCCCGCCCAGCTGCAGAGCCACCGGATGCTCGCATGAGTTGAATCTGAGCAAGCGCCGGTGATCGCCATGAATCAATGCACTTGCGGTAATCATCTCCGTATACAGCACGCTGTATCTTGAAAGCATGCGTGCCAGAAAACGGTAATGGCGGTCCGTGCAATTCATCATGGGGGCTACGCACAGGCGATGGGAATGACTGGCTATACTGTGCATGGGAGTGTCAGAAATAATCATGAATACTGTTGTTGAAGATACCTGACTACGGCGCGAAGTCCCATTGCCTCCCCACCTTTCGGCCGCCCTGCCCGGTTGCGTGTATTCCAAGACATCACGTCAAAATGCAGCCACGGTACCGTGTCCGGGACAAACTCGTTCAGGAATAGTGCGGCAGTGATGGCGCCTGCGTATCCGCTGCTGGAGCAATTTGAGATGTCGGCAATGTCACTGTCCAGCAACGCACGATAGGGCTCGTGCAGCGGCAATTGCCATACCGGATCATCGATACTGTCTGCTGCTGCTATCAGTTTTTCTGCAACGGTCTCATCATTCGTGAAAAATGCCGGCACTTCGGTCCCCAGGGCCACTCTTGCCGCACCTGTCAGCGTAGCAAAATCGATCATGATGTCAGGCGCGTCTTCCACGGCCTTTGAAATGGCATCGCACAAAATCAGGCGCCCTTCTGCATCCGTATCCTCGACTTCTATAGTCTTTCCGCTTCTTGAAGTCAGGACGTCACCGGGACGATAGGCATTGCCTGAAATGGCATTTTCCACAGCAGGTATCAGCACCTGCAGGCGTATCGGTAAATCCAGTTTCATGATGGCACTGGCAACACCCGCAGCATGTGCGGCCCCGCCCATATCCTTTTTCATCAATCGCATGCCTCGTGCGCTCTTGATGTCCAGCCCGCCACTGTCAAACGAGACGCCCTTGCCGATCAGGGTGACACGGGGGTGGCTCTTGCGACCCCAGTGCCACGAAATGAGCTGTGGCAGGTGGACGCTTGCACGGCCAACCGCATGAATGGTCGGGTAGTTCTGTTCGATCAGCGCATCGCCTGCACAGGCATTCAGTTCGGCGCCAAAAGCTTCCGTCAGGGATTGCATGTGCTGGTACAGGTGTTGCGGCATCATGTCCGAGGCCGGGGTATTGACCAGGTCGCGCACCAGGGACACGGCTTCTAGCAGCGCCTCGACCTGTTGTTTGTCACGTGCGCCATCAATGGATATCCTGCAGGAAGGACCTTCATTTTTCCCGTACCGGGTATAGCGGTACGCTCCCATCCCCCACCCGAGCAGATACGAATCCAGGTTTGACGAGTTGGCAGCTTGTGCAATGTGGTAATGGCCCGCAGGCAAACTGCGCGGGCAGTTCCCTAACGACCAAAGTATGTTTTCCCGCTCGGTGATAACAAGTACACTGGCCAACCTGCCCCTGGTATCCGGGATGCACACAGGGTGATTGGGTTCGAGCTTGGTGCATGCAGTCTGCAGCCAGTTCTGCACAAACAGGGATTGGCGGCTTTTCCAATTCTCATAGTCGGTCAGGAATACAATATTGACAGGAATGCTGCCTGAAACCTTTCCCGTGTAAAAACATTGCAAGCTGTCTGTCATCACTGCCCAATACCCCGGTGACGGGATTTAAGTACCATGAAAAATCTGCACATTGTAAACCATGATTGAACCTGCCTTATCAATAAAAAATCTTAGCAAGACATACCGAAACGACGTGGTTGCACTGGATAGCGTGGACCTTGAGGTCAAGACAGGAGATTTCTTTGCCTTGCTGGGTCCCAACGGGGCAGGCAAGTCGACCTTGATCGGAATCATCACATCGCTTGTCAATAAATCGGACGGCAAGGTCCATGTGATGGGCCATGACATTGATTCCCATTTCTCACAGGCAAAAAGCAAGGTCGGTGTGGTACCCCAGGAATTCAACTTCAACAAGTTCGAGCCCATCATCGAGATCCTTACGAACCAGGCCGGCTATTTTGGCATGTACAGGCGTGCTGCCCGGGCCGCTGCCGAGGAGTGTCTGCACAAGCTGAGCCTGTGGAACAAACGCAAGCAAACCCCCCGGGAGCTTTCCGGCGGAATGAAACGTCGACTGATGATCGCCCGGGCTCTGGTGCATGGCCCCGAACTGCTGATTCTGGATGAGCCCACTGCCGGCGTGGATATTGAGATTCGAAGGTCAATCTGGAAGTTGATGCGGACAATCAACGAAGACGGAAAGACCATCATCCTCACCACGCATTACCTCGAGGAAGCGGAGCGCCTGTGCAGGAGTATCGGCATCATCGACCATGGCAGGATCATCGTGAATACCTCCATGCGCAAGCTGCTTGAAAAACTCAAGGAGGAAAGCTTTGTCCTTTATCTGGAAGCCCCGGTCTCCAGATCCCTGGACCTTGAGGAATTCAGCTACAAGTTGATCGATGACCGTACGCTCGAGGTCGTGTTATCGCACGGCAAGACACTTCACCGGCTGTTCGACATCCTGGGACGGCAGGCGGTTACCGTTTCGAGCATCCGGAACAAGGCCAATCGCCTGGAGGAGCTGTTCCTGACCATGACCGGACAGCCCACGGAATCGTCATGACCCTGTCGCACCAGTTGTTTGCCTTGCGTACGCTTGTGGAAAAGGAAGTTCGCCGTTTTGCCAGGATCTGGGTTCAGACCATCCTGCCCTCTGCGATTACCGTAGCCCTGTACTTTCTGATCATGGGGAAGTTCATCGGGTCAAGAATCGGCGAGGTGGACGGATATTCCTATATTGAATTCATTGCCCCCGGACTGATCATGCTGGGGATCATATCCAACTCCTATGCCAATTCTGTCTCGTCCTTCTACAGTTCAAAATTTCAGCGCCACATCGAGGAAATGCTGGTATCGTCCATGCCCAACTACATCATCGTGCTCGGCTTTGTACTTGGAGGTGTCGCACGGGGCCTCGTGGTAGGAGTGGCAGTAACCCTCACGGCAATGCTTTTCACGCAGTTGCAGGTCCATAGCGTTACCCTGGTGATTGTGACGGCCGTCTTGACTGCAGCACTGTTCTCCACTGCAGGTTTGATCAACGGTATTTTCGCCAACAGCTTCGACGATACGTCGATCATCCCGACCTTCGTGCTGACTCCCCTGACCTATCTGGGCGGAATTTTTTTCAGCATCGACATGCTGCCGAGCTTCTGGCAGGGAATTTCCCAGATCAACCCGATCCTGTACATGGTGAACGGCTTCAGATTAGGGATTCTGGGAGTGTCAGACATCAACCTGTCTGCTGCATTGGCCGTGATGATCGGGCTGCTGGCCGTACTGTTCCTGTTGTCTCTTTACCTTCTGACCAAAGGGGTAGGTATTCGTAGTTAGCCGGAGGAAAGCCTGCGACAACTGAACCCCAGTTCGTGAGGGTCGATTGGTCCTGGTAGTGCATCAGGAATCCTGCCCTGGATGTGTGGCAAACATCAGATGACCATGAGGTGTTGTAAAGCTGATACGAATCCCCATATTACGTGCTTCATGCACTTGTGTTTCCGTCACCAATACGCTTCAATTTCAGGCCTGTCACCTTCAGCACACTTGTGTAAGAATTCCCAGACCAACCCTGCCTGAACATCTTCATTGCCAACCTAGATATGCCTAAACGCAAGTACCAAACACCCTGCGTTTCGAGATGGACTGCAGAGATGTCTTTGAGCCCGGTACGGGTTCACAAAAAGTTCAGGGTATTGCAGGTCGAACCGGCGTATTGCGCTGTTGCATTCTGCGGGAATCACCGGAAACGTCATGGACCAGCCTGACCGACTTCAACCGATCGCATCCGCAATTCGTGAGTTCATTCGGCTCGAATCGATTGGCGGGATTCTGTTGCTGGCAGCGACAATCACAGCCCTGATCACAGCGAACACAATATTCGCGGAGGCCTACACGGCCCTTCTCAACACCAAGGTCGCCGTACAGGTGGGTACATTCGTCATAGCGAAGCCGCTTTTGCTGTGGATCAATGATGGGTTGATGGCCGTTTTCTTCTTTTTGATCGGGCTTGAGGTCAAGCGCGAATTCGTTGAAGGAGAACTTTCCTCACCTCGATTGGTCGTGCTCCCCGGGCTCGGTGCGCTTGGAGGGATGATTGTCCCGGCAGCCATCTATGTAGCGTTGAACTGGCAGGACCCGGTGGCCTTGGATGGCTGGGCCATACCGGTGGCCACTGACATTGCATTTGCGCTGGCAGTTCTCAGTGTATTCGGGCATCGAGTGCCTACAGCGCTCAAGGTATTTTTGCTGACGCTCGCTATTTTCGATGATCTTGCGGCGATTGCAATTATCGCGGTGTTTTACTCGGCAGACCTGTCTCTCAACGCGCTCATAGTGGGTGCGATCGCATTGTCGGCCGGCATTGCCTTGAACCGCTTTGGGGTCACACTTATCGCAGCGTATGTGCTTCTCGGCGCGGTGCTCTGGGTTGCCATGCTGAAGTCAGGCGTACACGCGACTCTGGCTGGGGTGTTGATTGCCTTCTGTGTACCATTGCAAGGCTCCAACGGACGTTCGCCGCTGCGTGAACTTGAACATGATCTGCATGCCCCTGTCACCTACGCGATTTTACCGATATTTGCCTTCGCCAACGCAGGGCTTTCACTCAGTGGCATTGGCATCGACGATCTGCTGCATCCGGTGACACTGGGCATTGCAGCGGGGCTTTTCATTGGAAAACCCCTTGGTATTGTCCTTTTTCTCGGTCTTGGCATGTTGCTGCGCCTGGTGTCCCTGCCCAAGGGTGTCACCTGGTACCAGATACTGGGTGTGGCGTGGGCGTGTGGCATCGGCTTCACGATGAGCCTCTTTATCGCAGGGCTTGCCTTTGAGCATGGAGGCGGTGAATATTTCGCAGGAGACCGGCTGGGCATTCTGATTGGATCTGTGGCATCTGCACTGGCAGCATGGCTCGTGCTGCGGTGGAGCCTGGGACCTGCACAGGAGCAGCCAGATGCTGGTGAAATAAGCGAAAACGCAGCCGAAATGCACTGACAGTCCAGATACTGCAGGGATGACTCACGCAGTTATGCCAGCTCCGGGAGGGAGAACTCGAAGTCAGGCCGCGAGGCGGCTTACATTCATTTTCATTCCGTACTTTGGCCGCATGGTCGTTGCAGCCTGAGGCTCCACGACGTGGCCCGGGAACAGCGAGAGTTCATACCTCTGCATGATGAGTGCTACGGCCAACTTGCTCTGCATGAGTGCCATATGCGAGCCAATGCAGTTACGGTGGCCGGCTGCAAAAGGGATATAGGCAAACCGCGACCGGCCGACCGACCGCGCCTTGTCAAAGCGCTCCGGATCAAACCGGTTCGGGTCCTCCCAATACTGTGCAAGGCGGTGAGTCACATACGAGGAGATGATGACGGTCGTATCCTTGGGGACGCGGTAGCCGCCGATCAGATGGTCCTGCAAAGCCACTCTCGAGAACGAGTGCACCGATGAATACAGTCGCAGGGATTCCTTGATGACCTTCTCGGTATATTCCAACCGGTTGAGCAAGTCCGGTGTCAGCTCCCGGTCGCCGACGACCGAGGTCAGCTCCGCATAGATGCGCTGCTTGACTTCGGGGTAACGGTCAATCACGTACATGGTCCAGCACAGCGAGGTCGCGGTCGTTTCAAACGCGGTCACGAAAAGTGTCAGCAGCTGGTCCCTGAGGCTGCGCCGGTTTTGCCTGATCCATCTTTCCGGGTCCTCGCCATCTTCAATGAGATGCTTAAGAAAACCGATGTCTTCTTGCATGACTGAAGGGTATTCCTCCAGCAACTCGTACACGCACCGGTTTAATTGTCGCAAGGCCAGCCTGAAATTTACGGCTTTCCTCAGGTTTTTTGTGCTCAGCAAGCTGGACTTGAGATCTGTCATTTCCGGCCAGTTCATCCGGATCTGGTTGTAGATGCCGGCCACGGTCGGGGCCCGTTTCTGGAAGCCCCAGCCCATCACCCATACACCGGCCAGCAGCTGGGTCAGGAGATTGAACTGGTACTCGAGTTCGATCGGATCCCCTGCTTCGGCAGGTCCTTGCCAGGAGTCAATGAACTGGGCCGCGAGCTTGGAAATCCAGTCAAGCTGGGTATTTAGCGCTTTCGCCGTGAATTTCGGTTGCGCGTGGGTGCGCTGTTCTTTCCAGACCAGCCCCTCGCTCAGCAGCATGCCTTCGCCGATGACCATCCGGACCTGCTTGTACCGGGTATTCTTCTTGTACTTGTCGAAATTGTCGACCAGCACCTCCTTGATCAGCTTAGGTTCGGAAACCAGATACGAGTAGTACGCGCCCATGTTGATACGGGCAATTCCGCCGTACTCCGCTGCGACGCCTTCCAGAAATGCCATGGGATTTTGGCGCATCTCCGGCAGACAACCCAGTTTGCCTTTACCGGTCGGGCCAGGGGGGAAAACAGTATTTGGCATGGACGAGGTGGTTCGAAGCCGTTCTTTCTGGAGGTCGGGGTTCGAACTCAGAAAACAAGAGGTTCAGGCCGGCTCATTGCTGGCAGTTTTCTTTGCTACATACCCCGTAGATAATTAACGAGTGATCTGAAATCTTGAAACCATTTTCCTCGGCAATCTGCTCCTGCTTGGTTTCGATCGACTCGTCCACGAATTCAACAATCTTTCCGCACTTCACACAAATAAGATGATCGTGGTGGCTGCCCCGTTCCAGTTCAAATACCGCCTGGCCGCTTTCAAAGTGGTGACGGATGACCAGGCCTGCAGCTTCGAACTGCGTGAGTACCCGGTAGATGGTCGCAAGCCCGATTTCCTTGCCTACATCCAGCAGGGCCTTGTAGATGTCTTCGGCGCTCATATGCCTTTTCTCAGAGTTTTCAAGGAGTTCCAGAATCTTCATTCTGGAAAACGTAACTTTGAGACCGGCTCGCCTAAGGTCTTGGTCTTCCATCAGGGCCCCTTGCTATACCTGAAAGATCATTTTCGTGGAGCGCACGTACGGAGCAGTTTTCATATGAAACGCACGCTTGCAGTGTACCAATAAAAAACAAAACCCGCCACGATGGACGGGTTGATCATTGCCTTTCATTGCGCGTCCGCTTTGGCTTTTTGTTTTAATTTATAACCCAACTAGAGGAGAAAGGGTTTGCCAAATACTTCACACGCTGGCGGGTGGTTCGGTACAGAAGTGATTTATGTTGTTATTGCTCCTTCTGGATTACCTCATTTGCTTCTCAGTGCTTCAGAGATTTTGAAACCACCGCCTACACGATACCATATTCCCTAAAAGAGATACACAGGTGATTTTGGGGAAGCCGGCAGCGGCTTGGGTCGTCTTTGCACAGACTCTCCCGCTATCTCTTTTCAGACACCGGCCCTTGCACCCACTTCGACCCGGGCTATTCCAGATTGGCGTGCAGGGCCCGCATACTGACGTCATCCAGCCCTTTCCGCTGGATGATTTCTGCCACGATCGACTCGAGGAAGACCAGGGTGGCCAGCTCGAATACGGTACCCATCGGCATGCACTTGGTCACATCGAAACTCGAGACGTTCCGATTTCCCATCGGCAGAATGATGTCGGCAAGGTGCCCAATGGCCGATTTGCTTTTCGTCGATATGAGCATGACCGGCGCACCCAGGCGTTTTGCCCTCCGGGCCAGAGGGATCAGAGTCTCGGTGCTTCCGGAGCCGGAAATCAGGATGAGCAGATCGCCTTTTCCGAGAGCCGGAGTCACGACTTCGCCGACCATGTATGCGGCATAGCCGCAATGCATCAGCCGCATGGCAAAAAACCGTGCGACCAGCCCCGAGCGCCCCGCCCCAGTGACAAAGATTTTTTCTGCATCATCGATGGCAGCGTTCACCCGGTCTGCAAATTGCGCATCCGTGTCTTTGAGTACAGCAGACAATCTGTCCAGAATCACTTCCTGATACATGCGCGGTGTATTGCCTGGCAGTAAAGAGCGGTGCAGCTAGGCAGCTGCGACTGCCGATTGAACCAGCGAGCCGATGTGCGCAGCAACTGCCCCAGGGTCCGGTGCACCGCAGATGGCCGCGCCTGCGACCACGATGTCCGCACCCGTATCCAGGGCCTGCTTGACGGTTTCGGGCCTGATGCCACCGGCCACCGATATTTCCACGTCCAGCCCGAGACTCACGACCTGGTCGAGGTCGACGTATGGCGTCATACCAGCGGCCTGCTGATCCAGGCCTGTATGAACCCCAATGACATGCGCACCCAATTCGGCAATTGTCCTTGCACGCTCCTTCTTGCCATTGACGTTGATCAGGTCGACCTGCGCCTTCTTGCGATAGGTATTGGCCGCATCGACCACGCCCCTGATGGTGCCCGTGTCAGCGGCGCCCAGTACGGTGCAAATGTCTGCGCCTGCCCTGTAGAAAGGATCAGCTTCATAGTTGCCCGCATCCATGGTTTTCAGATCCACCAAGATCTGGTTGTCTGGAAAGCGCGCTCGAAGCACATGCAGCATCTTGATTCCGTTATGCTTGATACATGGGGTTCCGATTTCAAGGATGTCCACATGGGCAGCCACCTTTTCGGCCAGGGCCACCGTCTGGTCGAAGTCCAGAGAGTCCAGTGCGACCTGGACCAGTGCTTTTTTCATGATTAGCCTCCTTTCCGCTTGGAAGAACGTCCGGCTAGTTTCGGATGGATTTCACGCTGCTTCAGCCCGCTGCCGGATTGTGCAGTCCTCAGCTAGGATTCCAGCAGGATGGACCCTGAGTGCTTGCTCTAGCGACAGTGCGCACTCACTCTAGACATTTTATAAAACAAAGGATATTCAATAATTTTTACATAACCTATAAACGTTTCGTTATCTTGCATGATGGTATATGACGCCAAAGAGACGCTTATGGAAAAGCTGGAAAAGTGCCCGGCAATAAGTGTCCCGATTAGGGTCCCGTCAAGGCCATGGGCAGCGACCCCGCCTTTGAAGCCGATGGAGAAAAGAAGATGGAGTGACAATGCCTTGGCTGCTGCCTCAGGCACAGAGAGGTCCGAACGCGCTAGCGCTGCTGCAAGCCCCAGCGCAAAGAACAGGATGATGGGTCAAATCAGGTTGGCCGCAGCCAGCTCGACAAGATTCATGGGACACTAGCTGCTGTCAGATTGGGGCAAAAGCCCTGTCAGCAGCGTCATATACCTCAAGCCCGCCATCGTCGATATGCGTTACCGCACCATGGATCTCGAGTCGGCTCTCGTTCATGGCTTGATCCACGAAGGGGTACGTAATGAGATCCTCCAAGGACTTGATCACCGCGGCGCGCTCGAAGGTTTCAATCTTCTGGGCCTCATTGCCTTCCGGCAGGTGTGCGAAAGACGGGGCAAAAATATCCATCCGGCGCCCGGCCTGAACACATCTCATAGCAGGCCTTTACATCCCCGCAATTCGTGTGGCCGATCACAACGAGGTGGGTTACCCCAAGCCCCTCGACGGCATACTCCACAGCCGCCGAGGTTCCGTGGCGCTCCCCATTCGGCTTGTGGGGCGGGGCCAGGTTGGCGACATTTCGATGAATGAAGACTTCTCCGAGTTCCGTGCGGAAAGATCGCGTTGAGGTTGATGCGGCTGTCGCAGCAACCAATAATCATTGTCTGGGGTCGCTGACCTTCGCTTGCAAGCCGCTCATAAGAAGCCCGATTCTCGGCATAAGTTGTCGTTTTCCAACTGAGGTAGCGCTGGACCAGATACCTTGGTAACGGTTTGACCCTGTATATCTCTAAATCCTTTGTTTCCTAGATAGTTACGGCTGGTATCTCGGATTACTCCGAACGCTTTCGGAGCATTCAAATGGTGCCCGGGGCCGGAGTCGAACCGGCAAGCCCGATACGGGCGAGGGATTTTAAGTCCCTTGCGTCTACCAATTCCGCCACCCGGGCCAGTGCGCTGGAGGCTAGGACCGGAATCGAACCGGTATAGACGGCTTTGCAGGCCGCTGCATCACCACTCTGCCACCTAGCCCCATTGTTACTGGCGGGAAGTCAACCACGGCGCCGCTATCCGGCCGGACCCCGGCATTCGTATTCAATGCGAATCCCGGTTATCAAGCTTCTGGTCAACCTGCAGGCAAGAACCCCACTATCCACCAATATACGACATTTCAATTTTAGGAAGTAAGGGAGATTCCGATGTGCGGGTTTCTGAATAGCGGTCGTCACGCCTTGACCAGACTCTCCCCACTACATCTGCAATATACTTGTCACTGGCCCCTTCACGCAACAGATGTCGCAAGTCACGACCCTGGGTCGCAAACAGGCAAGTATACAGCTTTCCCTCAGCGGACAGTCTCGCCCGGGTGCAATCCTGGCAAAAAGGCTGCGTCACAGAGGCGATAATGCCAATCTCGCCACCGCCGTCTCTGTAGCGCCAGCGTTTGGCTACTTCACCCCTGTAATTAGGTTCAGCCGGCTCAATGTCGAATTCCTTGCGAAGCTCGTCGACAATTTCCGCTGCGGTGTACACGTCGTCCAGGTTCCACTGGTTGGTATGCCCGACATCCATGTACTCGATAAAACGGATGATCTTGCCGCTGCCGTGGAAATGCCGTGCCATGGGCAAAATAGAGCTTTCATTGGCGCCCTTCTTTACCACCATGTTGACCTTGACAGGTGCCAATCCCGCGGCTTGCGCCTCATCGATGGCCCGAAGCACCAGGTCCGGGCTAAAATCAGCGTTGCTGATCGACTTGAAGGTGGCGACATCCAGGGTGTCCAGGCTAATCGTGATGCGGTTCAAGCCCGCATTTCTGAGCTGCCTGGCCCTATCTTGGGTAAGCAGCACACCGTTCGTGGTCAGACTGATATCTTCGATGGCATCAATAGCTGCCAGATGCTCAATCAATACCGCCAGGTTCTTGCGCAACAGTGGCTCGCCTCCCGTCAGCCTGACCTTTCTGACCCCCAGCGAGGCAAAAATCTGCGCCAACCGTGTGATTTCCTCGAAAGTCAGCAACTGTTCCCTGTGTAAAAATTCATAATTGCTGTTGAACACTTCCTTGGGCATACAGTATGTGCAACGAAAATTGCAGCGGTCGGTCACCGAAATCCTGAGATCGCGGACCGGCCGTGATAGGGTATCGAGCATCTGTACGGTGTTTTCTGTCATTGGGGGGAGGCCGGACACAACCGGCGCTTCATTTTCAGCAGACCCGTAAAATAATACCAAACTGCAGACAATCGATATATGGCAACCACCAGACGCAAGCTCATCTACCTGGTCGCCGGGCCGGTGGGCGCGCTGATCGTCTATCTCCTGCTGCCGGATCAGTTTGTCTCCGGGGCGGGCGATCTGGCTACTCTGGATCATCCGGCCAAGGCCACACTGGCCATGCTCGTTTGGATGGCGATCTGGTGGCTGACAGAAGCGGTGGACATCCGTGTGACGGCGCTGCTGCCCATTGCGCTTTTCCCAATATTTGGTGTCGCTTCGATCCGTGCCGCGACTGCGCCCTATGCCTCCCACATCATATTCTTGCTGCTGGGCGGGTTCCTGATCGCTACGGCCATCCAGCGCTGGGGGCTGGACAGGCGGATCGCACTAGGAATTCTGAGCCGGGTCGGAAGTTCCCCGGCGCGCATCGTCGGGGGGTTCATGCTGGCCACTGCATTCCTGAGTGCGTTCATCTCCAACACGGCAACGACAGCCATGATGTTGCCGATCGGGCTGAGTGTCATCAGCCTGGTCCTGTTCAACGGGAATCCCGGCGAAGACGGGCACCCGGGGCACGCATTTGCGACCTGCATCATGCTGAGCATCGCCTATGCCGCTTCCATCGGCGGAATCTCGACGGTCATCGGCACGATTCCCAACTCATTCGTGGTTTCGTTTGTGCGCGATGCGATCGATGCTCCTTACCAGCAGGACATCAGCTTTTTCGAATGGTCGAAGATCGGCGTGCCGATCGTGCTGGTGCTGCTACCCCTGAGCTGGTGGCTACTGACCAAGGTCATCTACAAGGTCGACACCGTGCAGCTTTCAGGTTCGGCGGACTCCCTGAAGAAGAAAATGCGCTCACTCGGCGCCATGGACTATGAGGAGAAGGCCGTGCTAGGCGTATTTGCCTTCACCGTCTTGATGTGGCTTGGGCGCACCCCCTTGCAGCATGCCGAGATTTCCCTGTTCGGCCATGTTTTTGTCCCGCTCGCCGGACTTACGGATTCAGGTATTGCGATCTTCGCAGCGGTGCTGCTTTTCATCCTTCCAGCCAGGAGCCATTCCGGGCAATTCATCCTGCAGTGGGTGGACCTCAAGAACCTGCCCTGGGGGATCCTGCTGCTGCTGGGCGGAGGGTTGAGCCTGGCCGCTGCAGTGAAGGCCAATGGTGTAACGGAATTTATAGGTGCCCAGGCCATGGGACTGTCGTTTTTGCCAGTTTTCCTGATCCTGCTGGCGGTCATCAGTGCAGTGGTATTTTTGACTGAACTGACTTCAAACACGGCGACAACGGCCACGCTGGTGCCCGTCCTGGCAGCCATTGCCCCGGCGCTTGGCATCCATCCCTACACCCTCGTCATCCCGGCATCGATCGCTGCAAGCTGTGCGTTCATGCTGCCGATTGCCACACCTCCCAATGCCATCGTCTTCGGGTCAGGACACATCAGTTCACAGCAAATGCGAAAAACCGGCATCTGGCTGAACCTCATCTGCCTGACCGTGATCACGCTGCTGGCAGCGACACTCAGCAACTTCATGATTCAAGTAGTGACCGGATAAACGCTGGTTACTCGCCGTATTTCTCCGAGAACCTGTATTTTTCCTCCACCCCGATCAGGTCATTGAACTCGGAGAAGTTGAGCAGCTCGTTTTCCATTCCCAGGGTGGTACCGGTCTGGTGCAGATGCGCGTACAGGCTACGAAGCACATGACCGGCAGCGAACAGGCCGGTCAGCGGGTACAGGATAAGCTGAAATCCGAAGGCTTCCAGCTGTTCTTTTGACAATACCGGGGTTTTGCCGCCCTCGATCATGTTGGCTACGATCGGTTTGGGAGCTCGTTCCCCGATCCGCTCAAGCTGCTCGATTGAGCCCGGCGCTTCCACAAAACTTGCATCAGCCCCGGCCTCGCGGGCCTGTGTAACGCGTGTGATGGCCTCGTCCAGGCCATGCACGGCTTCAGCATCCGTGCGCGCCACGATGAAAAAGTCGCGATCGCCCCGGGCATCTACCGCAGCACGGATTTTCTGCAGGTAGTCCTCGCGCGCAATGACCTTCTTGTTTCGCATATGGCCACATCGCTTCGGCCACACCTGATCCTCCAGGAAACATCCGGCAGCGCCTGCATCAATCAGAAGCTCTACCGTGCGATGCACGTTCAGCGGATTGCCGTAGCCTGTATCAGCATCGACGATCACGGGAATGGACACGCTTGAGCAAATTGCGCGTGCGCGCTCGACCACCTCGGTCTGGGTCAACAAGCCGAAATCCGGCTCGCCGATGGTCGCCGCGGCAAGTGAGTAGCCGGACACGAATGCTATCGGGAAACCGGCCTGCTCTGCGATTTTTGCAGACAGGGTGTCGTAGATGCCCGGAAAAGCCAGAGCGCCGACCCGATCCAGAACCTGCTGCACACGGTTTGCTGTCATGAATATGCTCCTTGCAATACTAGCTGTTCAGTACCGGACACTACAGAGGACCCTGCCTTGCCGGGTCCGTGTACATGTTCCGGGAGGATGCAGTGTTTTGAGCAATTATACTTGCCGGATACCGGGTCTAGTAGGTCATACCTGCAAATTGAAACGCCTGCGGTTACAGGGGTGCTGCACGAGCACCATTCATATCCATGATCAGCGGTCTGAGGGCGCGGTTGTCTGTCTATAGCCTGGCAACGGCCTGCCCCGCCCGGCAATGGCCATGCCGGTCAGTATGACGGTCAATGCAAGGAACGCATGCAGGCTGAAAGACTCGTTCATCAGCGCAATGCCCATCAGCAGTGCCCAGACCGGAATCAGGTAGTTGATCTGCGAGAGAAACGAAGGCCCTGCCCGGGCGATCACCGCAAAATAGATCAGGGTGGCCAGTGCCGTGGGGAACAGTCCAAGCAACACCACCGCAAGGAACTCTGTGCTCACCAGATGGACGGATGCCCCGTCCTGTGTAGCCCACCAGGCGGGCAGCATGATCAGGGCCGAAACCAGCATCACGGCTGCAGATATGGCCAGCAGGCTACCCTTCGGCAGTTGCTTGGCCAGGATGGTGTTGAGCGCATAACACAGGGCACCGCCCAGGATGGTCAGCATGGGCAAGAACGTGTGGGTTCCGTTGCCGAACTCGGTCACCGCTGCGGGTCCAAGCAGGATCAGGATTCCGGCGAATCCGGCCAGAAAGCCAAGCACCTGCAATGCATTCAGCCTTTCCCCGGGCACGAAGAAATGGGCCATCACGATCGTAGCCAAAGGCATGACGGCCATCAGGATTCCCGCGATCCCGCTGTCGACGGTTTGCTGCCCCCAGCTGATTAGGTAAAACGGCAGGCAGTTGCCGAAGACGGCCAGGGCAATGATCAGTGGCCAGATGGTGCGAAGGAAGCCGAAAGACTCCTTCCTGATGAGGGCTAGCGACAGCAGCAGCACGGCGGCGATGGCAATTCGCCCCGCCGTCACCGTGACGGGCAGCAGTTCCTGCACGGCCAGCTTGGTCAGCATGAAGGCGCTGCCGTACATCGCAGTCAGGGCCGCAAGGCCCAGCCAGTCCAGCGGTGTCGCATGTTGCATGACCGATCACCTACGCAGGCTGGCACCTGCCGGCACTTTTTTGCAGGCCATCCCTGCGTGCAGGGTTCCCTGCCACCGTCCCGGGTGTGCCACACCTGGTGTTCTTTCACGTTCCCTGATGCTTTCCATGCCCGCAAGTATAAGGACAGTCGCCAGGGGCTGCCATCCGTCCCTGGTCTGCTTGCCCTGGAATCCGGAAGCCGGAACAGCCGAGCAGCAAGGATTCGGGTACACTGATGCAACTTTTATCTGGAACAAATCCAGGAGTCGCATGCGCGCACGCGCAAGCCGTGGCAAAGGGATCATCTCATGATACGTGAAGTCGGCCTGATCGCCCTGATTATCGGGCTCTGGTTCGGGATTCGCTGGCTGGTCAGACAGCCCAGGCAGGTGCAGTGGAAATGGATGGCCGGGCTAGCCGTGATCGTACTGCTGGGTCTTGCGGCCACCGGCAGGCTGCACTGGATCTTCGCGCTGGTTGCGGCCATCGTACCGTTTATCCGCCGTATGCTTGGACTGATCAGCTACCTGCCGATGCTGAAAGGCTTGCTGCACCGCTTCCGGGATCCACCCCCCGATTTTTCTTTCAATCGACAGGCCAGCATGGAAACGCGTTTTTTGAAAGTCGAACTCGATCCGGCATCCGGCAAACTGTGTGGCGAGATCAAGCAAGGGCCTCACCAGGGGAAAAAACTGGAGGATCTGTCCCAGTCCGAACTCACCGCTCTGCTGCGGGAATATTCCCGTCAGGACCCGCAGTCGGCCCAGTTGCTGGCAGCCTACCTGCAGCGTTCAGGGCACACCGGCTGGCAGGACCATTACGGACAGGACAATGCGAGGCGCAACCGCGCAGGAGATCGTGGCACGATGTCCCGGCAGGAAGCCTATGCGATACTTGGCCTCGATGAGGGAGCCTCGGAGAACGAGGTCATCGAAGCGCACCGCCGATTGATACAGAAACTTCACCCAGACCGGGGGGGCAATGACTACCTGTCCGCCAAGATTAACCAGGCCAAGGCCAAGCTGTTGGCCTAGACCACAGGGGTTACCGTGATTCTGCAGCGTGTAATGTTCTGGAGAAAGAAAGCCCGGGAACAAAAGCCCGCGCCTGAACCTGAAAAAACCCAGGAACGACTCAGCACCCCGACCAACAGTTCCATCTATGGCGGAATGGGAGTCCTGGAGATGAAGCTGCGCATGGAGCTGATCGTCGATCAGAAGGTCTCATCCGCGAAGGACATGCTGATGCCGGCCAAGCAGCTTGCCGAACATGCCAAGGCGGACCAGGATCGATTTCTGGAATCTGCCGAGAGGCTTTCCGCAACCAACGTCGAACTGGCCTACGACTTCTGCCGTCTTGCACCACCGAGCCTGCAGCTTGTCGACGAAGCACACTGGGATGGCTGGCTCGTCCGGTTGCAGGAAATCTACACTGCAGATGGCGCCCAGGCAGCAATCGAAGCGATGAATAACGTGGACCAGTTTGTTCAGTCCATTACCCATGCCCCGAGCAGTGTTTCCCTGGACAATATCTCGCGCATCCTAGAGAGCTTTGTCACCGGCCTCAATGGCAGAAAGCTCGGCATCGAACAAGACGCCTGCTTCTACACAGACACCGAGATCATCCGATTGCCGGAACTGCTGACCGAGTTCGACAGCTACGAAGAAAATTTTGCCCTGTACAAGGCCATGGCCGTGCACCAGTGGGCGCAGACCTGGTTCGGCACATGGACACTAAACATCGGTGCTTTCCTAGGGATGTACCAGGACCCGGAGCGTGCACAGGCGCTGTTTCACAAGCTCGAGACCATTCGCCTGGATGCCTGCATCGCACGTGAACTGCCGGGCATGTCACGTGTCATGAAAGACTTCAGCCCACAGATGGATACAGGGGCCTTGTCAAAAAATTGGCAAAATGCAGTGCGCAGGCTAAAAGAAGCCGATATGACTGTACAGGACACGATATTTTTCCTTGAGGCCGTGTACAAGGACAAGGCAATCCCCGAAGACAAGCCCTACCAGGGCAGCCTGAATCCCAGGGAGGCCTGGGCGGTGCGCGAGGCCCGGGTACAGCGGGAAAAGCGAAACCTTGAAAACCGTCTCATCGACCTCCAGCACGAGCTCGAGAAATACAGTGACGATTTGCCGGACGAAGATCAGGAACGCCACAAGGCCGGCTTCACCGTAGAAGAGATTGAGGGAGAAGCTCCTGAAGACGGGCGCAAGATCGAGTTGCAGTATGGCGGGAACCCCATCGAGATCCCCGAGAACATACAGCAACTCCTGGAATCCATCACGCAGGATCTCGGCAACATCCCGGATGACTACCTGCAGACGGAAGCACCGGATCCAAACCAGGATGAGGCACTGTCAGGACCACCGCCGCAGGCCGCATCCTCACAGGATAGCGAAACCACCTGGCTCTATGATGAGTGGGATCATTCGCGTCAGAAATACAGAAAGGAATGGTGTCGGTTGAAGGAGCTTGAAGTAGAGCCCGTACACAATGGCTTCGTATCCAGGACTCTGGACAAGCACAGGGGGCTGCTGAAGCATCTGCACAGAACCTTTGAATCCCTGCGCGAGGACGACCGACGGATCAAGCGACAACCCTACGGGGATGATGTGGATCTTGATGCAGTGATCGAGGCCTTTTCGGACACCCGGATCGGTCTTGAGGCCTCGCAGAACCTGTTCACACGTTCACGCAAGGTGGACCGGAACATTGCGGTCATGTTCATGATAGACATGAGCGGTTCGACGGCCGGCTGGGTCAACGAGATGGAACGGGAGGCCCTGGTGCTGCTTTGCGAGTCACTCGAGATCCTGGGTGACCGCTACTCCATTTACGGATTCTCAGGGTTCACCCACGAACGATGTGAACTCTACAGGATCAAGGAATTCGAGGAACCGTACAGCGATCTAGTAAAGGCACGCATCAGCGGCATCCAAGCGCAAGGGTATACCCGTATGGGTGCCGCGGTCCGTCACCTCACGAAACTGCTCCATCAGGTCGAGGCGCGTACCAAACTTCTGATTGCGTTGTCTGATGGCAGGCCGGATGACCAGGACGGGTATCGGGGTCCTTATGGCATCGAGGACACGCGACGCGCACTGATCGAGGCCAAGTACCTGGGTGTCCATCCTTTCTGCATTACGATCGATGAGGAGGCCATGGATTACCTGCAGCACATGTATGGGCCTGCGAGCTTTACGGTAGTCGACGATGTAGACAAGCTCCCGTACCGGGTTTCGGATATCTACAGGCGAATCGCCTTCTGATGCCATGAACGGCAGCCAACGCATGCGGGCTGTACAAAGCCCGGTGATCCCCCTGATAGGCGCGCTTGCGCAAAAGCACCAGGGTACGATCTCGTTTGGGCAGGGGATTGCATTTTACGGGCCGCCGCCCGAAGTGTTTCGCAGGGTCCAGCAATGTCTGGAGAATCCTGTCATCAACCGTTACGGACCGGTTGAAGGGATACCGGAACTTCAGCAGGCGCTGAAAAAGAAACTCCACACCTCAAACTGTATCCAGATTGGCGAGGACAATGCCATCGTGGTCACGGCCGGTTCCAACATGGCGTTCAACACGGCCATCCTGGCCATATGTGACCCGGGTGACGAGGTGATCATCCCCCTGCCCTACTATTTCAATCACGAAATGTCGCTGGTGATGGAGCGCTGCAAACCAGTCACCGTTTCAACGGGCGAGAATTACCATGTGAGACTCGAAGGCATCGAGGCGGCCATCACAGACAAGACCAGGGCCATCGCAACCATCAGCCCGAACAACCCCAGCGGAGCCGTGTACACACGCGAGGAACTGGCTGGTGTTAACGAGCTGTGCCAAAAACATCACCTTTACCATATCAGCGATGAAGCCTACGAGGATTTCTGTTATGACAGGCACCGGCATCATTCGGCGGCTTCAAACCCTGAAAGCCGTGCCCATACGATCTCCCTGTTCTCGTTCTCCAAGGGATACGGGCTGGCTGGCTGGCGGGTCGGCTACATGGTCATTCCGAATACGCTGCTGGATGCCGTGAAAAAGATTCAGGATACTATCCTGATCTCCCCACCCATGGTCTCCCAGCATGCAGCGCTCGGTGCGCTGGAGGCAGGCCAGGAGTTCATCAAGTCAAAAAGCGAGCACATGGCACAAAAACGCGACCTGATGCTGGACGGGCTTGCGGGTATCACCTGTCTGAAAAATGTGCCGGTATCGGAAGGGGCCTTTTACGTGATGCTCGAGCTTGACAGTTCGGCGAAGGATATGGAACTGGTACAGTCACTGATTACGGAATACGGGGTTGCGACCCTGCCGGGCTCGGCCTTCGGGCTGCACGAGGGCTGCCATCTCAGGCTTTCGTTCGGAGCCCTCTCGGATGATGAGATTCGCACCGGTCTCGAACGGCTCAAGAAAGGCTTGGACGCAATTTCCGGCTAGGGCCCGGGATCACCCGGAATCAATGAAGAGTGGTGTGCCAGTATTTTGAAATCGGCATCCTTCTCACGCCCTATGGCAAACGTGAAACGCGCCGGCAGGATAACAAGCTTGTTGTCTGTGTAGCTGAACTCATAGGCACCGGAATACAGGTGAAAGCCGTCGTAAACCCGGGGGTACACTGCGCCCCAATCGACCCGCAAATTGTCTTTCTCAAACAGCTTTTCGAAGTATTCCCCGATCAATTTGGAACTGTCCCGGATAATGTTCGAGAACGTGCCCCACAGTATTGCCTCATCTGAATAAAGACGAATGATATTTTCCAGGTCACCTTGATTGAGAAACCGTTGCCAGTCGTCTAAAACCTGATCTGCTTTCATTGCACTTTCTTTTCGTGAAAAACCGCATCGGTGTTGCACAGACAGGAATCTTAACCGCTGTGCATGGTGTCGGCTGCGGGCAGGATACCTGCTTGTGCTGTAAATTTCATGGACACTGTGGGTATCCATTGAAATTTCGTGTTTCTCCATGCGATACGATTTACCTATATACTTGGCCTGTGCCCGTGAAAAACAGGGCTTTCCGGGAGCAAACCCGAAAGCTACCGATTGATATAAAGGACACTCAACTTTCCTGATCGAACCCATGTACATGCCCCGTCAACTGTCTCTTGTGCTTGTCCTGGCTGCCATGCTGGCCAGTGCGCCCTGTTTTGGTGCCAGTGCGCAGATCGTTCCGCTGGATCAGCATGAACGGGCCACCCGGCTGATCACGCATTTCCTGGACAAGTACCACTACAAGGACTTCAGCATCGATGATCTCCTGTCCGGACAAATCCTGGATGCCTACGTTGGCGCACTCGACCCGAATCGCAGCTACTTCCACCAAGAGGACATCGAGAGCTTCGAAGCGTTCAGATTCGGTATGGATGAGGCATTGAATCATCGAAAACTCGATGCGCCATTTACAATGTTTCGCCTGTACCAGAACCGGGTCCATGAGCGGGTTACCTATGCACTGGACCTTATCGACCAGGAATTTGATTTCGATGTGCACGAGGAATTTCTTGTTGACCGCACGGATTCGGACTGGGCCCAGGGTGTCGAGGGTCTGAACGAGATCTGGAGAAAGCGTGTCAAAAATGACGTGCTCAGCCTGCGACTTGCAGGTGAGACACCGGATGAAATCAGGGAAACCCTGGGCAAGCGCTACCGCAGTATCATCCGGCGCAGCCAATTGGATGCCGAGGATGTCTACCAGCTGTTCATCAATGCGTTCATGAGCACACTCGAGCCGCATACCAAGTACCTGTCTCCCAGGACCTCCGAGAATTTCGCGATCCGTATGAGCCTTTCACTGCAGGGCATCGGTGCGCTGCTTCGTGCCGAAGGCGACTACACGCTGGTTGAAAGTATCATTCCCGGCGGACCGGCGGACCTGAGCAACCTGCTGCATGCTTCAGACCGCATTGTCGGCATCGCACAGCAGGACGAAACCGAATTCAAGGACGTCGTGGGATGGCGGCTCGAAGAAGTGGTCGAGCTGATTCGTGGTGCCAAAGGCACGGTGGTCAGGCTGCAAATTCTGCCAGGTGCGGAAGGCCCGTCTGCCAAGGTCAAGGAGATCCAGATCACACGCGATGAGATCACCCTGGAAGAACAAGCTGCAAAAAGCGAGATCATCGATGTCCAGGATGAGGCCAAGCATATCAAGGTCGGGGTCATCAATGTGCCGGCATTCTACATCGATTTTGCAGCCTATCAGCGTGGAGAATCCGACTACCGGAGTACCACGCGCGACGTGGAACAACTGATTTCTGAACTCAAGCAGGATAATGTCGATGCCCTGGTGCTGGATTTGCGCGGGAATGGTGGCGGGTCCCTGACCGAAGCCACGCAGTTTGCGGGACTGTTCATCGATGAAGGTCCGATCGTGCAGGTTCAGGATTCAAGCGGGGGTGTCAGAGTCCATCGTGATCGTGACCCGAAAATCTCCTACCAGGGCCCCCTGGTTGTGCTGGTGGACCGCTTCAGTGCTTCGGCCTCTGAGATTGTGGCAAGCGCGATCCAGGACTACCAGTACGGCATGGTGGTAGGCGAGACCACGTTTGGAAAGGGTACAGTTCAGCAACTGATCAACCTGAACAGCTTTGACTCGGGTGCCAAAGCCAGGCTCGGACAGTTGAAGACCACGATTGCCCAGTACTTCAGAATCAACGGAAACAGCACGCAGCACAAAGGCGTCGTACCAGATATCGATTTTCAGACTATCTATGCGAATGAAGAGTACGGAGAGCGCGCACTCAAGAATGCCTTGCCGTGGAGTTCCATCTCCGCAATCCGCCATCCCTATGGCATGGTGGACCGGCAAGTCGTCAACACGGCGACAGAGCTGCATAAATCCCGAATCACGAATGATGAGAAATACAAATTGCTGATGGAGATGATCCAGCTTGATTACGAGACGAGGAACAAGGACACGATCTCCTTGCTCGAATCCACCCGTAAAAAAGAGCATGAACAGGCAGAAGCGGTGCGGGCAAACCGCGACGAACTGCTGAAAACCGGGCAAACCCTCTCTGCTGAAGGGGAAGAGGAGGAATTTGTGGATGTGCTGCTTGAAGAAACAGCGCACATTGCAGCGGACCTGGTGAAGCTCATGGAGACCCAGCACTCCAGCGCCTTTGGCGACCGAAACTTCCAGTGATCAGAGCAGCTGCCCAAAAATCCTGAAACCTGCCACGTACGTCCCGATCGCAGAACCCAGGGTACTCAGCACGAATACCAGTAGCGTCTTGGCGACGGCGTTCTTGCGCCAGCCTGGAAAGGTCGCAGTATCCTTGCGCAGTTCCCGGAAGTCCCTGACCGTTGGTTTGCGAACGATCAGCTCGACTGCAGCCGTGACCATGCCTGCACCGATCGTTGGGTTCAGGGATGTGATCGGTGCAGCCACAAAGGCCGTACCTACTGTCACCGGGTGAGCGCCGGCAATGGCCGCTCCCAGTGCAGACAGGCTGCCGTTAATGAGGACCCACTGCCAGACAAGTTTCCAGCCCAGCTCCGGACTTTCGCGGAAACCGAAGTAAAACCCGATCCCGATCAAGATAACGATGATCCACGGGATGAACTTGGGCCAGGATTTTTTTGGAGGAACTTCATCCAGCCTCTGGATGAGCGCGGACGCCTCCAGGTCCTTGTCCTCCAGATATCCCGACATGCCCTTCAGGTGGCCAGCCCCCACAACGGCAAGTATGCTTTTGCCTTCGTGCACTTCAAGTGCCTGAAAGATCTTTGCCGCCATGTACTGGTCGCGCTCGTCGATTAGCGGGATGGACAGTTCCCGGGTTTGTTCTGCAAACTGCGTGAACGCGATCTCAAGGACATCCCCGCTCTTTAACTGCTCGATTTCCTCTTCCGATACTCTCTGATGTGTGAGCGCGCCGGCAAACAACCCGGCTATCAGATAAATACGCTTCCAGAACGACATGTTCCGGTAGACGCGATTGAGCGTGATCCCGACTTCACGGTCAATCAGCACAACCGGCAGCCCGAGTACAGAGGCTTCCTCGATCGCAGCCTTCATTTCCAGACCCAGTTCCACCCCCAACTGCTCCGCCATTCTTTGCTGGTAGGCACCCAGGGCCAGATGCGCTGTTACAAGGTTGGCCCGACCCTGACGGATCACCGCAAATAGGTCCATTTCGGCCAGTTGTTCGGGATGCATCAGTGATTTGCGCCGGCTCTGGCACAGCTCGATGCAGATGACGTCGAATTCCTTTGAGCGGATCATTTGGCGGACAGCTTCGGCGCTCGCCCGCGAGACGTGAGCTGTGCCCAGCAGAGTAACCCTGCTTGTGCCAACCTGCAGGGATTGTAGCGGTTCACTCATGCTTAACAAAGCTCTAAAACTGCAGGAAGTGACTTGATAGACATGTAGAATATAACAGGATAACTACTTATATTCATTGTACTTCTTTGAACTTCCCTTCACCTTGTCCTCAGGGTAGCGCTGGTGGTTCAAGGCTACCTTTTGGCGGGTCGCCTCCACCAAGTTCACGTCCAGACGGTCAGCTAAGCGAAGCAGGAAAATGAATATATCAGCCATTTCAAGAGCTACCGCCGCATGCTTTTCCGGGTCCAGTTGCGCACTTTGCTCTTCTGTCATCCACTGGAAATGTTCCACCAGTTCAGCAGCCTCAACGGATAACGCCATCGAGAGGTTCTTGGGGCTGTGGAACTGCTCCCAGTCCCGTGCCTTTGCAAATTCCCGAAGCTCCTGTTTCAGCTCATCCAGGAGTTGCTCGCTCATTTCAATCTTCCCTCCTACTGCAATCCGGATCGCCGCAGTCCACGAGGGACCGGCTGTCCACTCAACGTCAGTGACCTTGGGTCGCGCATGTTGAGCATTGGGGATCCTTGTTTATTTTCACGCTGTGCCATTCCATATTCAGTGCGTCTACAAGCAGTATCCTGTCCGCAAGCGTTCCTCCCGTATCCAGCAACAGCTTGATCGCCTCGGTCGCCTGGATGCACCCGATCAGCCCGGCCACCGAACCCAGGATGCCTGTCTGTGCGCAGCTTTCCTCAAGTTCTCCTTGATCGGGATACAGGCAGCCGTAGCAGGCACTGGTATCGCGCATGGGAAACACCATCACCTGACCTTCGAAGCGGATGGCAGCACCCACTACCAGGGGCGTGCGGGTGTTCACACAAGCTTCATTGATGGCGAAGCGTGCCGCGAAATTGTCCGTTGCATCCAGCACGAGATCCGCCTTGGCAACTTCCTGCCTGAGCCCGGTTCCGGTCAATGCCGCATTGATCGTGCGCACCGTGGTCTGCGCATTCAATGATGTCAGGGTCCGGTTGGCAGCTTCGACCTTCTCGTCACCGACATTTTCGCTGCAGTATATGATCTGTCTTTGCAGGTTGGATGCATCGACCCTGTCCGGGTCGACCAGCGTCAGGCTACCTACTCCGCTGGAGACGAGATACATGGCTGCTGGCGAGCCGATACCCCCGACTCCGAACAGCAGCACACGGGAGGCAAGCAATTTCTGCTGGCCTGCAATATCGATTTGAGGCAGCATGATCTGCCGGCTGTAGCGCAGCAGCTCCTGATCGCTCAGCTCCGGGTTTTTGACCTCCTCGTCCACTGCAGCCCTAGCACAGCCATGCGGTGTCAGTTTTTCTCACGCCGTGCCTGGCCCTCGGCAAATGCCCTCTTCTGCTCGGCGCTCGCTTCTTTCTGGTAACGTGATTTCCACTCAGCGTAAGGCATTCCGTAGACCGTTTCCCGGGCCCGCTCGTAGTCAATCTCAATACCTTTTTCCTGGGCTGCCGCCACGTACCATTTCGAGAGGCAATTGCGGCAAAAATCTGCCAAGTTCATCAAATCGATATTCTGCACTTCGGTTTTTCCTCGCAGGTGCTCAACCAGCCTGCGATATACGGCGGCTTCGATTTCCAGACGGTCCTGATGGCTGACCGGATCACTCATTGCATTCTCCTCGGTTGTATGGATTCTGCAGGCCGTGAAAGGCAGCCCCTGTCAGTAGGGCCTGAACTTCCTTTCAGGGACCGTAGCCCTCATGCAGTGCGTCCTCGTGCCGACGCCCATCCATTGCGGAAGCCGGCCATGATGATTACGCGCTTTGGTATTATATTTGTATTTCATGACAGGTTTCATGAGATTCTTCAAGGTACAGGGTATACGGTGGAGTGCAAGCAGAGAATTACAGGCCTCATCCTCGCAGGCGGTCGCGCAACCCGCATGGGAGGCCAGGACAAGGGACTTGTCGAAATCAATCACCAGCCCATGATCGCGTACGTCATCCATGCCCTTCGGCCCCAGGTTTCCGATATCCTGATCAACGCAAACCGCAACCACGGCGAATACCGGAAATTCGGATATCCGCTGGTGACCGATGAACTCGCCGGCTTCCAGGGCCCACTTGCCGGTGTGGCAGCTGCCTTGAATCAGGTCTCCACCGACTATCTCTTCACCTGCCCTTGCGATGGGCCACTGCTGCCGGCGGATGTGGTGGCTCGCCTATACCAAGCCCTGAGTAAGCAGGATGCCGAGATATGCGTAGCGCATGACGGGGACCGATTGCAGCCGGTCTGTGCACTGATTGACTGTAGGTTACGGGACAGCCTGCTCGCGTACCTTGGAGGTGAAGATCGAAAAATCGAACACTGGTACCGCAACCACAGGCTCACCGAGGCCGATTTCAGTGACAAGAAACATTGCTTTCAAAACGCCAACAGGCCGCAGGACCTGGATGCACTGTCCCGCTACCTGAAGGGCCGGTAACCGTCATGGGTGTCATCGAATTTGCAAAACCGGTCATTGGGTTATGTGCCTACAGCGGTTCCGGTAAAACCACGTTGCTCGAGGGACTCCTGCCCATACTTTGTGCACGCAACCTGGATGTTGCGGTCATTAAGCACGCCCACCATTCCTTCGATGTCGATCATCCGGACAAGGATAGCTTCAAGATTCGCAAAGCCGGTGCCCGGCAGGTCCTGATCTCTTCACAAAAACGCTGGGCGCTCATGCGCGAGATCGCACCGGATGAGACAGAACTGTCGCTTCAGGAGGCCCTTGGGCGTATCGATGCGAGCCGTGTCGATTTCGTAATAGTAGAAGGCTTCAAGTCCGCACCCGTTCATAAAATCGAGATTCACCGCCCGGCCCTCGGAAAACCCCTGATTGCCACAACAGACCGCCATGTCATTGCCATTGCGACCGACCAACCTGAGAACGTGAAGGCTTCACTCCCCCTGTTAGCCCTGAATGACCCGGCTCAGATTGCGGACTTTATCGGGCAGTTTATCGCCAACCGGACAAATAAAGCCGAAATCTGACTCTCTCCAGGCTGTTATAAATGCTATAATTAGCATTTATAAGAACAGAACGTTGCTTGCTGTAATAGCAAAGCGCCATAACGATATCTTGTTTGGCAAAAGGCGTTCAGACGATTGAAGCCAGTCTGTTCGTATAGTGCCGGGTCCACGCTGAATTTTCTTCAAGAAGACAGAGGCCGTTCCTGTCGCTTGCTAATGGCTTGTACATAAACACTTTTCGTATAACCACAGGAACCGATCTCTCATGGCAGAGCGCACCGTTACGGTAACCGACAACACGACCGGGAAGGTTGTTGAACTGCCTGTTCTGGAGGGCACGAACGGCCCCCGTACCATCGATATTGGGAAACTGTACAAGGGCCTGGGCTATTTCACGTATGACCCTGGCTTTGTTTCCACGGCCAGTTGCGACAGCCGGATAACCTTCATCGATGGTGAACAGGGCCTGCTGCGCTACCGGGGCTATCCGATCGAACAGCTGGCTGAGCACAGTACCTTCCTGGAGGTCTGCTACCTGCTGCTGCATGGCGAACTTCCGAACAAGGATACATTCGAGGCCTTCGAAAACCGGCTGAAAATGCATACCCTGCTCGATGAGAAAATGCGCCGTTTCTACCTGGGTTTTCACAACAACTCGCACCCGATGGCGATGATGGTGGCCACGGTTGGCGCGATGTCCGCCTTCTACCATGACCAGATTGACGTGCATGACGCCGTCTCCAGGGAAACAGCCGCTTACCGGCTGATCGCCAAGGTGCCGACCATGGCCGCCTGGGTTTACAAATACACCGTGGGCCAGCCCTTCATCTACCCGGACAACCGTCTGGACTATGTGTCGAACTTCCTGTACATGATGTTCGGGGTTCCTTCCATGGGCTATCGTCCGAGCCCCTCATTCGTGCGAGCCATGGACCTGATCCTTATCTTGCATGCCGACCACGAGCAAAATGCCTCCACCTCCACCGTACGACTGGCCGGCAGTTCGGGAGCCAATCCCTATGCCGCGCTATCCGCCGGCATCAGTTCATTGTGGGGTCCAGCGCATGGCGGGGCCAATGAAGCCGTCATCAACATGCTCGAGGACATCGTGCAGTCCGGCAAGGACGTCAACTACTACATCGAACGGGCCAAGGACAAGAACTCCAGGTTCCGGCTGATGGGATTCGGCCACCGGGTCTACAAAAACTACGATCCGCGCGCCAAGATCATCCGGGAAGTCTGTCACCAGCTGTTGAGCGAACTCGGCGAGGACAACCCCAATCGACCCCTGTTTGATACCGCCATGGAACTCGAGAGCATTGCCCTGGAGGACGATTATTTCATTCAGCGCAAGCTGTACCCGAATGTGGATTTCTACTCAGGGATTATCCTGCGCGCGATGGGGATCCCCCTGAACATGTTTACCGTGATCTTTGCCCTCGCACGTACGGTCGGCTGGATTTCGCACTGGAAAGAGCACATGAGCGACCCGCAGGCCCGCATCGGCCGCCCACGTCAGTTGTACACGGGCGAGGACCAGCGCGACTACGTGCACATCGACGAGCGCGTTTAGCCGATTCCGGAAAAGAATTCCCTCAAAACCGGCGCAAAGTTCGCTTCATCAATCAGGAACGAGTCGTGCCCCTGAATGGAGGGCAGACGCACGAACCTGATGTCACACCCGGCCTTGTTGATTCCGTTATAGATCTCTTCCTGCTGCTTGATCGGAAAGAGAATATCCGTCTCGACCCCGACGACCAGTGTCCGGATGGAATGGATCTTGGCCAGCCCTGCATTGACAGACCCTCCATGGTCGGCAACATCAAACCAGTCCATGGCCCTGGACAGGTACAGATAGCTGTTGGCATCAAAGGCATCCACAAATTTGTGGGCGTTGTAGTCGAGATAGGATTCGACCTCAAACTCGATACCGAACTTGTTCTTTTCCTTGCGCTCGGATTCCACCCGCGCACGGTTGAAACGCTGGTTCCACTCTTCACCCGCACGGTAGGAAACCAGACCGATTTTCCTGGCTAAAACCATGCCATCCTTGGGTTCCTTGTCCGGCTGGTAATGGCCGCCTTGCCAGGCGGGATCACAGCGCACGATTTCCCGCTGTATGGAACGCATGGCAATAGCCAGCGGCAAGGATCGGCAGGCCGAAGAGATTGTTACAAGATTGCCCACTTCATCGGGGTACTGCAGCGCATAGGCCAGCGAGGTCATGCCTCCCATGGAAGATCCCACCACTGCACAAAGATGGTCGACTCCCAGCTCCTGGACGGCATGGTGACCGGCCTTGGCAATGTCCTCGATGGTAAGATCCGGGAAGTCCAGGCCGTAGGGCCTGCCCGTTTTGGGATTGACCGAACCCGGTCCTGTCGTACCGAAGCAGCCTCCCAAGGAATTGACGCACACCACGAAAAAGCGGTTGGTATCGATCGGCTTGCCCGGTCCGATCATGTACTCCCACCAGCCTGGAGACGGGTCTTCATCGGACGAGCAGGCATGCGCGGAGGGTGACAGGCCGGTAAAGACAAGCACGGCATTATCGCGCATCTCCGAGAGCCTGCCCCAGGCCTCATAAGCCACCATCACCTCGGGCAAGGTCCCGCCACGGTGCATGTGGAAGTCCGTCGTGCCGTAGTCGCCATGCAGTTCCACGAAGCGGGTTGCCGGTGGCGTCCAGCGGGACGCCGGCTCCAATTTCTTTACTGTACTCATTGCCTAAATGTACCTTGTTCCATTTCCGGATGAAACATCACCAAGGGAGATAGCAGGGCCGTCAGGCCGATTCACGGGGCCTGAATGCAAGAGCCAGCGAGAGTGCCAGCAACCCGACGAACAGGATCAGTGTCTGCTGCGGGATAGTGAGCCCTGCAAAGGTCCATTGCACTTCCGCGCACGAACCCGAGGCAGTGAGTACCTTCTTGGCGACCTCAATGACCGGCAAGGTTTCAAGCATGAAATACAGGTCTGGCCCGCATTCGGGCACCTGATCAGCAGGCAGGCCTTGCAACCAGACGTGCCTTCCGGCAAGCCCGACTCCAGCGAGGCTGAGCCCGGTCGCCAGTGCCCCGTATATTCTTGGCAGGAAGGTTTTGGGGTTGGAGATCAGGGCCAAGGCAAATACGGTCCCGAGGGCTGCCAGCACGAGGCGGTCCAGAATGCACAAGGGGCAAGGATCCAGATTCAGCGCGCCCTCAAGATAAGTGATCGCAAACAGCAGCGAGGCGACGCAGGCCAGCAACCCGTAGAAGTTCAGTGCGCGATAGCCGAGCATATCCAGACCTCAGGCAGGTTTCATGTCGTCGAGGATGGTAGCCAGCTCCCGGTACCAGCCGGTAATGTCCTGCAACGAGAACGCGGCATTCGCCGGACTCGGATTGGGGGAGACAAATGCCGCGGAGCGTCCGACTGTGACGGACTGCATGCCCCACTCCAGCGACACATCGGTGTGCCCCGTGTACCTGAAAAAGTTTTTCGCGGCCATTTTCCCATGAAACCAGCAGATACCCGGCGCGTATTCCAGTATTTTTTTCTCAAGCTCTGGTGCCCATTCCCTGTAGTCCGCTGCCCTCAACGCCTTCGCCGATGCCGAGGGGCGCTTGACTACATCGGTGAATCCGATCCGGTACAGCTGGAAGAGTCTCGCCTGGAATCGCGGACCGGGTATTACCTCCTCCGGGACCAAGCCGCTGGCATCCAGCGCCCTCCAGAACCGGTTTCTCGGGTTGGCAAAGTAAAAGCCCATCCTGACTGAAATGATGGAAGGATTAAGCCCGATGGACAGCGCTTTCAGCCCGTGGTCAATGTAGTCCGGGAGGGTATCCATACGATGTCTGCAGGATTGTGGATTGAGGTATGGCAGTGCATTCGCTACCCTATACCCTGATTTGAGTATAAAAGTAAACGCCATCCTGCCCGTGCCTGCCGATACGACCGATTATTCCATTGCCACCATGGAGCTGGGGCCGATGGAGAACTTTGTCTATTTGCTCACCGATCATGCCACGAAAAGTGCCGCCGTCGTCGACCCTGCATGGGATGTACCCGAGATCCTAGACTGTGCCCGCAAGCTGGGTGTCACCATTACCGATATCCTGCTGACCCACAGTCACCACGATCATATCAATGGCATCGACCAGTTGCTCGACCAGTGCGATGCCGAAGTGCACCTACTGAAATCCGAGGCGGCCTTCTGGGGCGCTGATCTCGTCCGCCCGAGTCTCCACCATGGAGGAGACCGCATCAAGATCGGGAAAACAGAAGTTGAAATCCTACACACACCAGGCCACACCCCTGGCTCGGCCTGCTACCGCATCGGCGATGATCTCGTCACAGGCGATACGCTTTTTGTGTTCGGATGCGGGCGCTGTGATTTGCGTGGTGGTGATCCGGAGCAGATGCACACCACGCTGAAACGGTTCCGGGATGAACTTCCCGAATCGATTGTCATCTACCCTGGCCATCATTACGCAGAGCAGGCGACCTCAACCCTGGCAGACGAGCTGGAAGGTAATCCCTTCATGCACTTTACCGAGGTGGACCAGTTTGTCCGCTACAGGATGAAGGTCCATGATCAGATCCGGAACTCGCCCTACACGGCGGTTACGAAAGAAGAAATAGAAACCCTCTCCAGCCAGAAGACACCCTGAACTAAGCTAGGCCCTATCCCGGGGCCATGCAGTCTCTTGGCTCAGGCGAGCCAAGATGCCAGGGATTTCCTTTGCTGCCCCGAGGTAGGGGGTTGACGTGATTTGCACCTGTGGGTATTCCTGCCTGGCCTTCTCAAGCTCTGTTGGAATATCCACGCTGACATGCCGACCTGCTGCAAGGAAGTAGGGCAACACCGTAATGTGTTTTGCACCTTTTCGTACACAGCCGAGCACCCCCTCGGAGATGGAGGGCTCGGTAATCTCCAGGAATGCGTAGTCGACCCAGTCAAATCGATGCCCCGGAGTTTGTGCAATCTTCGCAGCCAGTGCCCGGATTTCATCGTCGGAACCGGGGTAGCGGCTGCCATGGGCCACCAGCAGCAATGCGTCCATTCGCAAATCCTAGCATGAACACCGTGGCTGCAGCGCACATTGGCCACGCCTGCACGTTGGTTTACTAATGTAGCAATCCTCTGTATAACGCACCCGAACAGAGGTTTTCATGACCGAAATCACGCTAGAACTCGCCAATACAATCATTGATGCAGCCCTTCAGGAAGGCCGCAAGCGTGAGCTTGCACCGCTTACGGTTGCCGTACTGGATGCCGGCGGCCACCTCAAGGCCTTGGCGCGTGCGGATGGGTCGAGCTTCATGCGCCCGATGATGGCCATTGCGAAGGCCTGGGGTGCAATCGGTGTCGGCGTCTCATCGCGCACGCTTGGCGAAATGGGTGAGCAGCGACCCATGTTCATGAATGCCCTAGTCCAGGTCGCCGACCAGCGGCTTTTGCCGGTGCCCGGAGGCGTGCTTATCAGGGACTCCGACAATACGATTATTGGTGCAGTCGGCATCTCTGGTGATGTGTCCGACCAGGACGAGTCTTGCGCCGTTGCAGGCATCAGTGAAGCCGGGTTGCAGGCGGATACAGGGAAACCCGAGGAATGAATGCCTGACCGGGACATGAAAATTTCAGGCCCGACGTGTTTTGTGCTGGAGTGGGCTGTAATGCTGCCTGCGGTTGTACGCCAGTAGGATTTTTGTTTTACCGTGTATTTCTGGGAGAGATTATGATCAAGCCTCACGGGTCCGATGCCCTAAAGCCTTTGTACGTCAGTGATGAGGTACAGCGCAAGCAGCTAGTGCAGGAGGCGGAACATCTGCCCTCTGTACTGTTGAACTCGGCGGCTTCCTGTAATGTCGTGATGCTCGGAGCTGGCTACTTCACGCCGCTTTTCGGGTTCATGAATGTCCAGGATTCGGTCTCGGTTGCCAATACTATGCATACTAGTGACGGGCTGTTCTGGCCTGTCCCGATCATGAATCTCGTACACGACGCATCTTCCATAGAGCCTGGCATGCGCATTGCACTGAAAGACCCCAATATGGATGGATCCCCCGTGATTGCGATCCAGGAGGTTGAAGCCGTTGAAGAACTCGGTGAAGACCAGATGGCCAACATCGTGGAGAAAACATACGGCACCACGGATCAGGAGCACCCTGGAGTTGCAACCATCATGGCACAGGGAAGAACAGTGGTCTCGGGGCCTATCCAGGTACTCAGCTACAGTTATTTTCAGGATGAGTTCCCGGAAACATTCCGTACTGCAGTCGAAATTCGTGATGAAATCGCCGAGCGGGGCTGGCGTACCGTGGTGGGATTCCAGACCCGCAATCCGATGCATCGTGCCCATGAAGAACTGTGCAAGATGGCACAACAGGCCACAGGTGCAGACGGTATCCTGGTTCACATGCTGCTGGGGAAGCTGAAACCCGGAGATATCCCCGCTCCCGTTCGGGATGCCGCGATCCGCAAAATGGTGGAGCTCTACTTCCCGCCCAACAGCGTCATGATTACAGGCTACGGATTCGACATGCTGTATGCCGGCCCGCGTGAAGCCGTGTTGCATGCGGTCTTTCGCCAGAACTGCGGCTGCACGCATTTCATCATTGGCCGTGATCACGCTGGAGTCGGTGACTACTACGGGGCATTCGATGCCCAGAAAATTTTCGATGAAGAAGTCCCTCCGGACACGCTGGAAATCGAGATCTTTCGCGCCGACCACACGGCCTATTCCAAAAAACTGAACCAGGTTGTCATGATGCGTGATGCACCCGATCATGAAAAGGAGGACTTTGTTCTGCTGTCCGGCACGAAAGTCCGCGCTATGCTTGCAGCCGGTGAATCCTTGCCGAAAGAATTTGCAAGACCGGAAGTCGCCGAAATCCTGATGGATTTCTACCAGAACTCATAAGTCGCCGCGGCACTGCTTGCAGCCGGGGGGACGGCCCCAAACGCCTAACTTTCGGGCGACATCTCACCCATGAGCAGACCGGGGTCGAGGCGCTGCTGGTGCCAGTTCATTCTCCAGTCCAGATGGGGGCCCGTGACCCGACCTGTCGCACCCACCAGAGCAATGGGTTGCCCCTGCCGCACGTACTCACCCACTTCGACCAGAATCTCGTGCAGGTGCAAAAAGGACGATGACAGATTCTGGCCATGATCCACGACGAGCGTGCCCCCTGAAAAATACATGTCCTCGGCATATGTCACTCGACCGGGTGCAGGTGCAAGGACCTGTGTACCGACGGGCGCGGCAATGTCAATGCCATAATGGGGCTGGCGCGGCTGGCCGTTGAGAATCCGCTGACTGCCGTAAATACCTGAAATTCGACCTTGTACGGGCCATATGAAGCCTGATTTGAAATCCATGCGATCCTCATCAAGGCCTCGTGCAGCTGCAATTTCTGCACTTTCCCTGCGAACCCGCCGCATGATCTGTGGTCCCGGATTCACCTGGGCATCTGGCAAGCCGTCGATGCGCTGGATGTCATACTTGCGCCCGGCGATCTCGAACGTGTGCGAGCGCACAGTTCCTTCTTTCGTTTGCACGGTGACGGTTGCCTGGGGAGGGTAGTCCCGGCCAAACCCGAGAATGAACTCACCGCTCGGGGAAACACGTACTGGATGCCCGTTCGCCCATACCTTCGAGTCCGGGCTCACCTCTCCGAAAACCAGCCCGCCCTGAATCAGGTGACCAGTCAGTGAAAGATTTCCCGGTCCGGCATGTGCGAGCAGGGAAATTGCCAACCCGGCCCACGCAAGTGCAACCTTGGCCCAAGTATGCATCATCCGGGGATTCAGTACCTAGTCGGTACCCTGCCTTCTTGCATGGCCTGGTCCTCTGGAAATTTTGTCAATCAATGACCGACAGACGGGGTTGCCCGGTCTTTCGACCGGGCAGGATGCTGGCGATGGCCAGGAAATCAGATAGCGAGCGTGCCCTCAGGCAGGTCCGTACTGAAACGGCGAGGACAGTCCGGCCTTGCCGGATTCATACCAGTCGACTCCGTTGTCGTGGTAGCGGGCCCGCTTTGACTCATGCAGCGTAATCGGGTTGTGCGGCGCAACCGCAAGTGGTGTGTGGGCCAGAACGATGTCCTTGCCATCTTCTCCCTTGATGGGATAGATGTCATTTTCACCTACACCCTGTACCACCAGATGCTTCCTCTCGGGGGTATCCATCATGGTGATGCTGGCCCTTTTGATGCTGAGAACTTCGCTGATCAGACTCGCGATGACACCCAGGTGACCGCCGCCTCCACCGGTCCATAATGCCTTCAGGGCCTCGAACTGGGGACCGTTGGCCTGATCGTCAATATACAGGGCCGCCCGCCAGTTGCCTTTGACGAGGTTACCCGGGGCATGCAGCCACACCGACACTTTCATGCCGTCCAGACTGACATCACCGTAGTGACCCTTGTCTATTTGCCAGGCAACAAGGGCCGTGCATGAGCCCACGGTCGGGTCTTTCAGCAAAAGACAGGGGCATACGTTGTCGCAGGTGCAGGACTCGAAATAATTGCCCATGACTTTCCAGTCCACGGCATTTTCAGTCGAGGCCTGTGAGATCCCAAGACCCGCTGAGCTTACCGCCAGCGTGCACCCGGTGGCCTTTAGAAATTTTCTTCTGGTAAAAATTGGCATGTTAGTTCTCCTACCATCTCATCTGAAATCGCTCCGGTTTGCATGAATCAAACCAGTCATCTCGAAACTTTGCTTGTCCCGTACTATAGCCCAAAATGGCTATCCTTTAAACAGGCAAGCTGGTTGTCTCGCCTGCGGAACATTTCTCTACTGATGAGGCCAATGGATACTTATTTGGATCAACGGGTTAGACGCTTTCCCTGTCGATCCCTGAATGAGCGGATGTGTTGCCTTGGAAGACAGGCAATGGAGGGGGTGCGGTATGCCATTCATGCCGCCTGCACACAGGAACCCGGGCCTGCAAGGGTCCGGGTTCAATCTATATGAGGTTTGTAGGAGTGCGAGACTGGTTCAGTCGGGTCCGTACTGGAAGGGTGACGCCAGGGCAGCCTTGCCGGATTCGTACCAGTCGATGCCGTTGTCACGGTACTGCGCAGTCTTGGATGTATGCAGGGTGATCGGGTTTCCGGGAGCGACCGCAAGCGGTGTGCTGGAGACGATGACGGGCTTGCCCTCTTCTCCCTCGACCGGAAAGATCTCGTTTTCACCGATCCCTTCAATTACCAGGTGCTTCCTTTCCGGCGTGCTCTCAAAGCTGATATTCGCTTTCTTGGCACTCAGGACATTGCTGACCAGGCTTGCGATCACCGCCAGGTGACCACCGCCGTCGCCGCTCCACAAGGCACAGATGGCATCGAATTGAGCGTCATCTGCACCCTCATCCACGTACAGCGCCAGACGCCAGTTGCCTGCCGTGAGATTGCCCGGGGCATGCAGCCAGACCGCGACCTTGATTCCGTCCAGACTGACATCGCCAAAATGCCCCTTTTCGATACTCCAGCCAACGAGGGCCGTACACGAACCCACGGTCGGGTCTTTCAGTAAAAGACATGGGCACAAGTTGTCACAAGTGCAAGACTCGAAATAATTGCCTTCCACACTCCAGTCTGTCGTCGCCATAGCATCACCTCCCGGCCTTCTGGAAATACACGAAGCCTGCCAAAAGCACTGGCAGGACTGCATTTGAGTATAGCCTAAAAAAGTGGGGCTTGAAACACCCTGCAGTACTGCGAGTCCTGCATCAGACTTCCATATGTACAGGCAATCGAGTATGATTTTTCTGTTAGCGCAAGCTGTTTGTTTGTTTTCGTTGCGCGTAGTTCACGTACTCATAATCCAATCATCTGACATACTCAGGAAGGCACTCCATGAATGCTCCCTCCCCTGTTGCTGAACTTTCCCCACAAGACAAAAAGATCGTCATCTCGGGCCTGATCCTAGTGTCGGGAGTCAGCTGGCTGTACATGTTTTATATGGCCTGGGCCATGGAGAACATGCACTTGGTCGACATGTGGATGCCTCCGATGGCCGGCATGCAGCCCTGGACGGCATGGGACTTCTTCATGCTGTTTTTCATGTGGTTCAGCATGATGATCGCCATGATGACCCCGAGTGTCTCGCCGATGGTCATGATGTACACCACCGTGAGCCGGCAAAAGAAACTCAGGCAACAGCCCTACGCACCCACCTTCATTTTCCTGACGGGGTATCTGGTCGCCTGGGCCTTGTTCAGCATTTTTGCAAGTGCAGTCCAGTGGCCCCTGCATGAAAGCAACCTGCTCGATCCCATGATGTACACCGACAGCTACCTGATGAGCGGTGCAATCCTCCTGGTGGCAGGGATCTATCAAATGACTCCGATGAAGGACGCATGTCTGAACCAGTGCAGAACTCCGCTCGGCTTTCTGATGGCGGCCTGGAAGGATGGCAAAAGCGGGGCCTTCCAGATGGGCCTGTATCACGGGATGTTCTGTGTGGGCTGCTGCTGGGCGCTGATGGCGGTGCTGCTGGCGGTAGGCGTGATGAACATGCTCTGGGTGTTGCTGATCGCAGTCTTTGTCCTGCTTGAGAAAATCCTACCACTTTCTCCTACCACGACCCGCATGATCACGGGTGCTGGACTGATTGTCTGGGGCGGCTACTGGCTGAGCCTTCATCTCTGGTAACCAGTCTCCCCGAAAACTTCCACCAGACTTGCCTGGGCAGTTGTCAGGTCCCTCGGTTGATACTGAGGGCAAATGTCTTCGTGTGGCGCATGCGGGACCCTGCCGGAACGCCGACACTGCAACCCAGACGTTGATGGATAAAATCGATGGCAGCCATCACTATTATTCGATGTGCCGGATCTGCTCCTTAATTTAAAATAGGGTCATCGTAACTTGTAAGGAAATCGATCACAGGAGCAGATCATGGAACAGGCAACACCATTGCCGATCGACATCGGCATCCCCGAACCCCAGCGCGAGGAAATCGCCACCGGCTTGAGCCGCCTGCTTGCGGACACCTATACGCTGTACCTGAAAACCCACAACTACCACTGGAACGTTACCGGGCCCATGTTCACGACCCTGCACACCATGTTCGAGCAACAATACCAGGAGCTCGCCCTGGCCGTGGATGAAATCGCCGAACGCATCCGGGCACTGGGTATTTTCGCACCTGGCTCCTACAGCAGGTTCAAGGAACTCACCCAGATCGATGAAGAGACGCGCGTGCCGAGTGCACAGGAGATGATCCACCAGCTGGTCCTTGGGCAGGAAGCCGTGGTGCGCACTGCCCGGGAAATCTTTCCGGTCATTGAGGCTGCAAATGACGAGCCTACTGCCGATTTGGTCACAAATCGCATGCAGACACACGAAAAAACCGCCTGGATGCTAAGAAGCTTGTTGCAGTAAGCACGGTATCCAGTTGATCATGTCGTGCAGCCCCTGCCGTGAAGCGCTATAGTGTGCACTGGTTCTATACGGCAGGGAATACCTATGCTTTCATAGCGACCCCCTATACGATGCGAGGAGGTAGATACATGTTTGGGTTCGGTGGCAAAAAAAACAAGGATTTCAAGGCAACGATTTTGAACACGGGCCAGACCTTTGATGTTAAAGGCGGCATTAACCTGCTGCAGGCCGCGAAAAATGCCGGTATCGACTGGCCATGCGACTGTAAGGTCGGTTCGTGCGGGACCTGCCGCGCCAAGCTGGTCACGGGCAAAGTCAAGGAGCTGACGGACTTCACCTACACCCTTGATGGAGATATGCTGAAAGCAAATTATATCCTGGCTTGCCAGGCCAGGCTGAAAACAGATGTTGAGGTGGAAGTAGATTTCGACCAAACGGCGGTCAACCCGGAATACGTCTGATCGTGGGCACCTGCCGGGACACCTATGCCGGTCATGCGGCATGTAGACCTGCAGGCTTCTAGTGCCTGGTGGTGCCAGGTCAGTCCTGTCGGCATTGAGTGAACTTGTCTGAGGCCAGCCAACCAGGTTCGAGCAGCCAGCTCCAGTTGCTGAAACAGAAACGTTTCGGCCCCTTTTTCCTGACCCAGTTCTTCGGTGCCTTCAACGATAACGTATTCAAGAATTCGCTGATCATCCTGATTGCCTTCCAGAGCAGCTTTTCAGGATCGGACATCTCGAACTACATCATCAATCTCGCCGCACTTCTTTTCATACTGCCGTTTTTTCTTTTCTCCGCAACTGCCGGGCAGATTGCGGATCGTTTTGGCAAGGCCGGACTGATCCGAAAAATCAAGCTGGGTGAGATTGTCATCATGCTGCTTGCAGGGGCAGGCTTCTATCTCGACAGTATTCCACTGTTGTTGCTGTGCCTGTTTTTCATGGGCACCCAGTCCTCTTTTTTTGGCCCGATCAAGTATTCCATCATCCCCGAGCACCTCAGGCAAAAGGAGCTCATCGGCGGAAATGCACTGGTGGAATCCGGTACCTTTATGGCCATCCTGCTGGGCACGATGCTGGGCGGGTTTCTGGTCGGAGTAGCATCGGATGCCCGAGCACTAGTGTCTGTGACCGTCATTGCACTGGCCGGGCTGGGCTATCTGAGTTCCCTGCAGATTCCCTCAACCGCTGCAGCGGTTCCCTCGCTCAAGGTACGCTGGAACCCTGCCGTCGAAACCGTCCGCAATGTGGCAGCACTGAGAAAGCATGGCTCGGTGTTCTTCTTCATACTGGGCATTTCGTGGTTCTGGTTTCTGGGGGCCACTTATCTTACCCAGTTGCCGAACTTCACCCGGCTGGCACTTGGCGCCAATGCCCAGGTGGTCACATTTTTCCTGGCCCTGCTGTGCGTGGGCATCGGGGTGGGCTCACTGTTGTGCGAGAGGCTCTCCAACCGTTCGATCGAGTTGGGACTGGTTCCGATCGGCTCGATCGGCCTGACCGTTTTTGGTATCGACCTATTTTTTGCCACCACCGCGCCTGCATCAAGTGAGCTTCTGGGCCTGCAGGAATTCATCCGCAACCCGTCCAGCTGGCGTCTGTGTTCAGATATTTTCCTGATTGGACTGTTCGGCGGAATTTACATCGTGCCGCTATATGCCATGGTGCAGGCACGCACCCGGGCACAAGAGCGTGCACGGGTGATCGCCGGGAACAACATCCTTAATGCCATAGCCATGATTGGATCCTCCCTGTATGCCATCACACTCCTCGGGGCCGGCCTTAGCATTCCCGGGCTTTTCCTCACGGCAGCCTTGCTAAATGCCGTTGTCGCCCTTTTCATCTTCACGCGAGTGCCCGAGTTCCTGATTCGCGTGATCGTGTGGACTTCGATGATGGCCATGTACCGTATCAAGACCATCGAGCTGGAAAACCTGCCGAGACAGGGGCCCCTGATCCTGTCTGCTAACACTGCAGGCTTGCTGGACATGCTTATTCTGAGCACCTGCCTGGGACGCCCGGCACGTTTTTTTGTATCCCCTGAGCATCTGGATTCTCCCTTTTCGAGCTTTCTGCTCAAGGCGGTCAACCGCCTTGCTGGCACTCAAAGTCCCCGGGATGCCTCCGTGTACCAGCAAATCGTCTCCGAGCTGGATCAGGGCAAGGTCGTGGGAATTTTTCCAGGCGAAAGATTAAGGCTGGAAGACCCAATCGGGGGTGAACCACAAGGAGGCGAGCAAGAGCAGGCCCAGGGTCCGGTGACGACAGTGCATATCACCCTGAGAAGAAGGTGGCCTGGAATCGAGGTTGTCGCAGACAGGCCGGCCAACTTGGCGCCTTGCAACGCAAAGAGGCTACAAGAGTTGATCCCGGGCAGGCTGGTGGCACCCGGTTGCTGAACCTTTCGGGAAATTTTGGCACTGTGGCGGGATGGAGCGGGAAACGAGGCTCGAACTCGCGACCTCAACCTTGGCAAGGTTGCGCTCTACCAACTGAGCTATTCCCGCATGGGTATCCGCCAACCGGTCAAGAGACAGGAACGTTGCTGTGACCTTATCCCTGGTATGACCGAGCCGCACGGCTAATATAGAGCATCATCGACCAAAGTGTAAGTACTACGGCCACGTACAGCAACAATACCCCGATCTCGAATACGGGAATTCCGAGCACGGGATAGTAATAAAGCAGAAAAAACAGCGCCATCATCTGTGCAGCCGTCTTGAGTTTGCCCAGCATCGAAACCGCCACAGAGTCCCGCTTGCCCAGCTCAGACATCCATTCCCGCAAGCCCGAAACCACAAGTTCCCTGGCAATGATGATCAGCGCCGGAACCAGAATGAACAATTGCCCGTGACGGTCGACGATGACCACCAGCACCGTGACAATGATCAGCTTGTCAGCGATCGGGTCCAGGAAGGCCCCAAGTTTTGAAACCTGGTCCAGCTTGCGTGCCAGGTAGCCATCCAGCCAGTCCGTGACAGAGGCCACCCCGAACAGCGCGGCCGCCAGTGGCATCCCCCAGTGCTCGGGCAGAAAATAATAGACGACAACCAAAAGTGGTGTGATCAGAATCCTGAGAAATGTCAGGATGTTGGCAGCACTATATACCATATCCGTTTATATTCAGTGACTGTGGACTTCCTGGTAAATGGCCTGGGCAAGATGGCGACTCACTCCCGGCACCTTCGCGATCTCCTCCACACCCGCACGCGAAATCCCGCGCATACCTCCAAAATGCTTCAGCAGGTTTTGCCTGCGTTTCGGGCCCAGCCCCGCAATGTTTTCAAGCGGTGAAGTTACGCGAGCACGAGCGCGGCGCTTGCGGTGCCCGCCAATGGCAAAGCGGTGTGCCTCATCGCGGATTTGCTGGATCAGCCGCAGGGCCAGTGAATGCGGTGCAAGACGCACCGGATGCCTGTGATCTGCAACGATGAGATTCTCCTGTCCGGCTTTTCTCTGTGGCCCTTTCGCCACCCCAACGATACAGACGCCTTCGACCTGCAGTTCAGCCAGCACCTCCCTGGCCTGGGTTACCTGCCCTTTGCCCCCGTCAATCAGCAGCAAATCGGGCAACTTGCCCTCACCCTTCTTGAGCCGGATGTAGCGGCGTGTCAGCGCCTGATGCATGGCCGCGTAGTCATCACCTGCCTGGACCCCCTCGATATTAAAGTAGCGATAATCCGTTTTGATCGGCCCGTCCTGCTCGAACACCACGCACGAAGCCACGGCGGCCTCACCCCGGGTGTGACTGACATCGAAGCACTCGATGCGCTGGGGCACGAACTCGAGTCCAAGCTCGTCCTGAACGGCTTCAAAGCGCTGCATGAGACCCGCTTTCGAGGCCAGTTTGCCCTGCAGCGCTCCCGTTGCATTTTTTCTTGCGATGTCAAGCCACCGTGCGCGCTTGCTGCGCGGTGCACAAACGATCGATACCTTCCTGCCTGCCTGATTGCTCAGCATCTGTTGCAAGAGACCGACTTCCTCAGGGCGATGGCTGAGTATGATCTCCTCGGGAATCCCGTGGGTAAGATAGTACTGCCCCAGAAATGCGGCGATAATTTTCTCTTCACTTGCAATATCCGGAATTTTAGGAAAATAGCTTTTGTTGCCAAGATTCATTCCTGCACGGATGTTGAACACCTGCACACAAGCGACCTCTCCCTCCGATTCAATGGCCGCGATATCGACATCACCTGCCTGGGCACTGACATACTGCTGCTCCGAGACCTTGCGCAGCATTTCGATCTTGTTTCGGCAGCGTGCGGCCGTTTCATAATCCAGGTCCGCGGATGCCTGGTCCATGGCGTGCACGTACCGGTCAATAAGCGCATGACTGTTTCCTTCCAGGAACTCGATGGCCGCCTCAATTTCATTCCGGTAGCTGTCCTCATCAATCAGCCCCACGCAGGGCCCACTGCAGCGGTCGATCTGGTATTGCAGGCAGGGCCGGCTGCGATGGCTGAAAAAATAATCGTCGCACTGGCGAACCCTGAACACCTTTTGCAGCAGGTTCAGGGCACTGCGGGCCGCACCCGGGCTGGCGTAAGGGCCGAAATACCGTCCTTTCCGTTCCCGCTTCCCCCGGTAGAAGGTGATCTGAGGGAACTTGTGCTCAGAAGAGATGAAAATATAGGGGTAGCTTTTGTCGTCCCTCAACAGGATGTTGTAACGCGGACGATGCCGTTTGATGAGGTTGTTCTCGAGCAACAGGGCTTCGGCCTCCGTATTGGTGACCGTGGTTTCGATGGCCGCAGTTTGAGCGATCATCTTGGTCAGTCGTGGGCTTCGTTTGCCGCGGTTGAAGTAGGCAGCGACCCTTTTTTTGAGACTTTTGGCCTTGCCGACATACAGCAGTTTTCCCTGCGCATCGAGCATGCGGTACACGCCCGGGTCCAGGGTAAGCGTCTGGGTGAATTGCTTGGGATCAAATTCGCTCATGCCACCTCAGATTACTGTCAGTGCTTACTCATTTGCGCGACCGCTTTTGAGAAAACAGCCTCAAACTGTTTCCGGGTTAACCGGCCGGTTTGCGTGTTGTAGCGGCTACAGTGATACGAATCCAGCAAGCGTAGCCGGTTCTCGATACGATACAGTTTGCCATGAGCAAATGAACAGTGGCTCAGTTTCATCCCCAGTGCACGCAGCACGGCATCATGGGCAATCCTGCCCAATGCCAGGATCACGCTGTCAGGTCGAAGCGCAAGCAGTTCGTTGCGCAAGTAGGCATTGCAGTTCCTGATTTCCCCGACCGTGGGCTTGTTCGCAGGCGGCAGGCATTTCACGGCGTTGGTGATGCGGCAGTTTTTCAGCCGCAGGCGGTCACCGGCATGTTCCGAGATCGGGCGTGTAGAAAAACCGAACTTGTGCAGCGTCTGGTACAGGAGGATGCCTGCATGATCCCCGGTGAAGGGCCGACCGGTGGCATTGGCGCCATGCAGCCCCGGGGCCAACCCGACGATCAGGAGTCGTGCATTCGGATCACCGAAGGCTGCAACCGGCTTACAGTGGTACTCCGGATGCAGGGTTTTTCTGAAGGCCAGATTTTTGGCAATACGGGGACACCGTCTGCAGTTTTCCCGGTACGTCAGTGAATGTACGGAAGGCACCTGGCAGGCTGCACCGGGTCAAAATTGCAACAACGCCGAGCCCCATGTAAACCCGCTACCAAAGGCTTCAAGCATCAGGGTCTCTCCCTTCTTGATCCGGCCATCCCGCACCGCCGTATCCAGCGCCAGGGGGATGGATGCAGCAGAAGTATTGCCATGCTCGGACACCGTCAAGACAACTCGTTCCATTGACATCTTCAGCTTTCGAGCAGTAGCTTCGATGATTCGTCTGTTCGCCTGGTGCGGCACCAGCCAGTCCAGGTCGCCCTTGTCAAACTGGTTGGCCTCAAGCGCTTCATCAACGATCTCACCCAGCTTGTTGACCGCCATCTTGAACACGGCATTGCCTTCCATGTACACGTAGGCTTCGCCGGCTTTGAGCTGCTCGTAGCCACTAGAGATGCCGTGCGGCACGTGCAGCAAGTGCTCGTAACTGCCATCGGCGTGAAGGTGCGTGGACAGGATGCCAGGTTCGCTCGATGCCTCAAGCACGACCGCACCGGCCCCATCACCAAACAGCACGCAGGTGCTGCGGTCATTCCAGTCCAGGATACGGGACAGGGTCTCCGAGCCCACCACCAGTGCACACTTGGCCTCGCCTGCGCGGATGAACTTGTCCGCAATTCCCAGGGCATACACGAAGCCTGTACATACCGCCTGTACATCGAATGCCGGACAACCATGCACATCCAGTCGCTTTTGCAAAAGGCACGCCGTCCCCGGGAAAATCTTGTCTGCAGTCGTGGTTGCCAGGATGATCAGATCGATATCGGAATTTGACTTGCCAGCCATATCGATCGCCTGCTGGGCAGCATTGGAGGCGAGATCGCAAGTGGTCTCATCCTCGGCCGCGATATGGCGTTGCCGAATGCCAGTTCTTTCCTGAATCCACTCATCAGTAGTATCAACAAGTTCCTCCATGTCCTTGTTTGTCAATACTTTCTCCGGCAAGTAGCTCCCGGTACCGGTAATTTTCGAATATGTCATGGTCTGTTGTCGTGTTTCAGATATTCGGCGATGTGGGTGTCGATCATTTGAGGCACCTGCTTGACAACTTCCAGTCGTGCAATATCGATTGCGTGCTGGAACGAAAAGGCGTCCGCCCCGCCGTGGCTTTTGATAACCACTCCCCGCAGTCCCAGAAGGCTTGCGCCATTATAGCACCGGGGATCAATCCGCCGCCTGAAAGATTTCAGCACCGGCAAGGCCAGCAACCCGCAGAGCTTGGTGAACAAATTCTGTTTGAATTCCTGCTGGATAAAATGGGAAATCGTTTTCGCAACTCCTTCGCTGGACTTCAACGAGACATTGCCGGCGAACCCGTCGCACACCACCACGTTGACATCTCCGCAATAGACATCATCGCCCTCGACATAGCCGATGTAATTCAGCCCGCTTTTCAGCAGGATCTCATGGGCGTGCTTCACCTGGTCGTTTCCCTTGATCTCCTCTTCGCCTATATTGAGCAGTCCGACCCTGGGGTTTTCGATCTCGTCTATGGCAGAGGCCAGGACCGCACCCATGACGGCAAATTGCAAAAGATGTTCACTGCTGCAGCCAACATTGGCGCCTAGGTCAAGCATGTAGGTCTGGCCCTGGATGGAGGGAATTGCGCTGGTGATGGCGGGGCGGTCAATCCCCGACAGCATCTTGAGTACGTAACGGGCAGTGGCCACCAGTGCGCCCGTGTTGCCGGCACTGACACAGGCATCTGCAGCACCTTCCTTGACCAGGTTCACGGCCACTCTCATCGACGAGTCTTTTTTGCTGCGCAATGCCCGTGAGGGTGACTCGTCCATCTCGATGCGCTGGCTTGCGTGATGCACGCGCAGCCGGTCAGAGGGCTCGGCATGGATGCGGGAGAGCTCGCCCAGGACCTCCTGTTCATCGCCAACCAGAATCAGGGACGTGTCCGGGTGGTCTTTCAGGTAGGCCACAGCAGCCTCTGCCACCACGGTCACCCCGAAGTCACCGCCCATGGCGTCCAGGGATACTGTGTAGCTGGTCACGATAGGTAAGACTGATCCCCCGATACCGTGTGCGGGTCAGACAGGCAATCAGGGTCGGGCAGGACTGGCTAGAGACCGGGCGACAGCGACTATTCCTCGTCGTCCTCGTATTCTTCGGGTTTCACGATCACCTGACGGCCCCTGTAATAGCCGTCTTCTGTCACGTGATGACGCCGATGCCGCTCGCCGGTCGTAGGGTCCACGGACAGGGTGGCAGCGGTGAGCCCGTCATGGGCACGACGCATGTCTCTTTTTGAGCGTGTCTTCCTGTTCTTTTGTACCGCCATGGGATTCTCCTAGCTTCGCGAACGTTTCAAAACTGCAAACGGATTCCGGGCTGGGCCGCTCACCCTCCCCTTCGAACCAAGCCACGCTATCATACCTTGGTCGCATAGTGAAATATCCTCATGTTTAGGGACTAGGGGGAGTGCCAGCAGTAACTCGTCCTCGACCAGGCGTGCGAGCTCCAGGCTGTGACCCTCGTATTCATGGAGATCATAGTCCTCGGGCGTCTCGGTGGGGCTTTCCAGGCCGGAGCGTGCAATGAGCCTGACATGAGGACTGACCCGAATCTGGACCTCGCCCAGACAGCGCGCGCAGCGCAAGCCCAGTGTGCACGCAATCTTTCCATCCACCCGGCATCCGTGCCGCTCGCAAACCAGTTGTAGTTCGACGGTTACGGGCGAGCCAGTCGAGATGACTGCTTCCCTCAGGCGCGGCATCGAATCCGCCTGTATTTGACCGGCAAGGACCAGATCACGATCTGGAAAGTCCTGGAAGCTAATGTGTTCCGGTAACGGGCTGTGCGCCATCTTTGGCATGGCCTTGCTGATGCTCGCCGGACTCAGCGAACCGTGGGCTGCATGAGAAGTTCACGAACCGGCTTGACGAGCATGCTTCCCAACTGCCTTGAGAACCGCTGCAAGACATCCTCGCGGTAGGTGTAATCCTGGATGCCCTCGACGCCCACCACCTCGCGTGCCACGTAGCCCGTGCTGCCAAAACCGTCCACGAGCCCCATCTCAAGTGCCTGCTCCCCGGTCCAGAACAGGCCGCTGAATACCTTGGACTCATCCACGAGCCGGTCCCCCCTTCCCTGCCTGACCGCTTCAATGAACTGCTGGTGGATCTCATCGAGTAGTTTCTGCACATGCGCCTTCTCGAACGGATCTTCAGGCGAAAACGGGTCGAGAAGTCCCTTGTGCTCGCCTGCGATCTTGAGCCGGCGTTCGATGCCTAACTTTTCCATCGCCTCGACAAAGCCGAAGCCGTCCATCATCACTCCGATGGAGCCGACAAGGCTGGCCTTGTCCGCATAAATTTCGTCTGCAGCCACTGCGGCGAATACGCCACCAGAGGCACAGATATCTGTGACTACCGCATACAGGCGCTTGTCAGGATAGAGTGCGCGCAAACGCGTAATTTCTCGGTTGATATAGCCGGCCTGCACGGGACTGCCTCCCGGACTGTTAATCTTCAGGATCACGGCCACTGAACGGGGATTCTCGAAGGCCGCCTGCAACCCGGAAATGACATTGTCGGCGCTGGCAATCTCGCCATCGGCGATCACGCCGGTCATCTCCACCATCGCCGTATGCCGGGTGCCGTCTGGAAGCGTGGACAGATTCCAGTCCATCATGCCGATGAGGAACAGGCCGAGGTAGGCAAAGCCGAGCGATTTGAAGAATATTCCCCAGCGGCGCGCCCGCCGCTGTTCCTTGAGGCCCGCCGAGGCCAGCTTGACGATGGCATCCTGCTCCCACGAGGACACCGTGCGTGCTGGGCGCAGGCGTTCGCCCGCTTCCTCCAGATTGATCTCAGGTTCCATACTCGGGATCCGGTTCAGGACTTCCGGTTTTTTCTACTCCCCTGGATGCGGGTGCGGAGAGGCATTCCAGAAAGTCGTTCAGTTCAGGGCTCAGTGGTGCTTTTATAGCATACTTCACGCCGGTGCTTCGAGACTGGAAGCTGAGCTTCGAAGCGTGCAGGAACATGCGCCTGAGTCCGTCTTTTCGACAGACGCGGTTAAATGCAAAATCCCCGTATTTCGGATCTCCTGCCACTGGGTGACCGGCCTGCGCGGCATGGATGCGAATCTGGTGGGTACGCCCGGTGTGGATCTTGATTTTCATCAAGGAGACCCCGGCATATATCCGTAACGGGGAGAAGTGGCTGATGGCCGTCTGATAGCGTTCACCTGTTGCTGAAGGGGTGACCCTGTCCGCCTTTTTTTTCAACGGCACGAGGATCTTCTTCGTACCCTGGCTCCAGACCCCCTTGACCAAGGCCACGTACTGCTTTTCGATTTTGCGGTCTCTGAACAGTGCATGCAGTTCATCCAGCATGGTTTTGTCTTTGGCAATCAGCAGGCAACCGCTCGTATGGCGGTCCAGCCGGTGGGCAAGTTCAAGGAAAGGTGCATTCGGGCGGGAAGCACGCAACACCTCGATTACACCGAACGGGGCGAGGTGGCCCGGGTGCACGGCGATGCCCGCTGGTTTGTTGATGACGAGAACCGATGCATCCTCGTACAGGATGCAAGACCGGATCCTGGACTTGAGGTCCTCCGGGATCACCGGGGTACGAACCGGTGCGGTGCGAAGTTGGGGAACCGTCACCGTGTCCTTGTCGACGAGCCGACGGGTTTGCCGGATGCGCTTGCCGTTGATCCTGATTTTACCGGTGCGCAGCAAACGGTAGATCAGGCTCTTGGGGACGCCTTTGAGATGAGTGAACAAAAAGTTGTCGATTCGCTGGCCTTCCCGGGTGGAATCTATGACATAGGTGGTCGACTTCATAATGGATCCACACCGTCCCGACTGCACCTTTTTTCAAGGGACATCGTGTAGCTTGACAGTATAACTTGTTAATTCTGGAATAGTTACGTACCATTGCTGTCACAGTGCCAACAATGAAATGCATAATTGATGCAGCACTGTTTAGAGTTAGATTTTCTGCTTCCACGGCGTCGGGTAATACCGTGACTGCCATGGAAGAAAACTTGAGCCGTACCGGTCGATGTGTTCAGACGGAACCACACGGGGCAGCTCATAGTAAAAGATGATTGGTTTATTAAGTTTCACAGTCCGACTTTTCCACGGACCCCACTCCATCGCATCTGCAGGCCAGGCACATCAAGGCCGTGCCGGAATCATTATGGAGTGGCAACCAGCACATGCGTCGCGTGGAAAGCGGGCATTACACAGAGTTAGCAATGAAAAGAATTTTGATCAATGCCACACAACAGGAAGAGTTGCGGGTCGGGATGGTCGATGGACAGCGACTGTACGATCTCGACATAGAACTACCTTCACGAAACCAGAAAAAAGATAACATCTACAAGGGCACCATCACCAGAATCCAGCCGAGCCTGGAAGCTGCCTTTGTCAACTACGGCGCTGAGCGCCACGGGTTTCTCCCCTTCAAGGAAATCTCGCGGGATTTCCTGAGCGGCTCGCCGAGCAACAATGGTGAGCGCGTGCCGATACGCAACCTCATCTCCGAAGGCCAGGAAATCATCGTACAGGTCGAGCGCGAAGAGCGCGGCAACAAGGGTGCTGCACTCACCACGTATATCAGCCTGGCCGGGCGCTACCTTGTTCTGATGCCGAACAATCCACGCGCGAACGGTGTGTCCCGGCGCATCGAGGGCGAAGACCGCGAAGAAATCCGAAGCGTGCTGTCCAAGCTCGAGGTTCCCAAAGGCATGGGTGTCATTGCGCGAACCGCCGGAGTGGGGCATTCACCGGAAGACCTTCAATGGGATCTCGACTACCTGCAAAAGGTCTATGCCGCCATCAAGGAAGCCGCCGACACCAAGAACAAGCCGTTCCTGATCTACCAGGAAAGCAATGTCATCATCCGGGCGCTGCGAGATCATCTGCGCGATGACATCAGCGAGATCATCATCGATGACCCGGACGTGTTTCGTGACGCAAAAAAGTTTGTCGAACAGGTCATGCCACACAACCTGAAAAAGCTGAAGCAATACGAAGACCATGTGCCCCTGTTCAACCGTTACCAGATCGAATCCCAGATCGAGTCTGCATTCGAACGAGAAGTCACCCTGCCCTCCGGCGGGTCGATGGTCATCGATCATACCGAGGCCATGATCTGTATCGATATCAACTCAGCCAGGGCGACCAAGGGCAGTGACATCGAGGAAACCGCGCTCAACACCAATCTTGAAGCTGCGGACGAGACCGCAAGGCAACTTCGATTGCGCGACCTTGGTGGGCTGATCATCATTGACTTCATTGACATGACGCCCGAGAAAAACCGCCGCGAAGTGGAAAAGCGCCTGCGCGAGGCACTCAGGATCGACCGTGCCCGCGTGCAGATCGGACACATCTCCCAGTTCGGTCTGCTGGAGATGTCACGCCAGCGGCTGCGGCCTTCGCTGGAAGAGTCGAGCCAGATCGTATGTCCGCGATGCACTGGCCATGGAACCATCCGCAGCGTCGAATCGCTCGCGCTCGCGGTCCTTCGCCTGATCGAGGATGAAGCCATGAAGGAAAGCACCGGCAAGGTCATCGCCAAGCTTCCTGTTGAGGTCACGAGCTTCCTGCTCAACGAAAAACGCATCGGCATCAGCGAGATCGAGGCGCGCCATGCCGTGCAACTCGTGATCGTGCCGGATCCGAACCTTGAAACTCCGCACTTTTCCGTGGAAAGGGTTCGCAGCCAGGATGCCAAACCCGACCAGAAATCAAGCTACGAGCATATCCCCCAGGAAGAAACCGGGCTCACGTCTTACCAGCGGGCCCCGGTGGTCGCGGAGCAACCGGCTGTGAAATCCATCCATGCGAGCGCCCCGGCCCCTTCTTCCAAAACGCAATCCGGCTCCAAAGCCGGTGCCCCGCGCCCGCTTAAGACCCTTCTGGGGTGGCTTTCAGGCGGTAACAAGACATCCAAACAGGACAAGGAGACCGCTACAACCAAGGCTGCAGAACCTGCCCGCGAGCAAAGCACCCAGACACGTGCGCGTAGTGGACAAAGACGGCGTGGCTCGCGGGATCACTCACGTGGCGGCCAGCGACGAAGGGACGGCTCGAGAAGAACGGATGACCAGCGAAGGGCAGGCCCTGCACGAAAAAGCCATGGCAACCGGGACCGGTCCAGCGCCAAGCCAGCGAACCAAGGCAAGCCTCCTTCTTCAGACTCGGGCAAAACTTCTTCACAGTAGCCTGCAGGACGCACGGCATTTGCCTGGAAGTACAAGCCGGGCTTACACAGGAGTTTCAAACGCATGGAGGGACTGGACATATTCCAGTAGCCCGCTGCATGCATCCTCGATCAGGTCCAGGACGGTTTCAAATCCATCGCGCCCCCCATAATAGGGATCAGGGACTTCCTCGCGCTCGGTGCGGCGGGCAAAATCCAGCAGCAGACGCACCTTGTCCTTCCGGGTTTCGGGACAATGTGCTAGCAGGTCCTCGTAATTCTGACGGTCCATGGCGAAGATGAGATCAAACGCCGTGAAATCCTGAGTCCTGACCTTGCGGGCTCGCAGGTTCTCCAGAGAATAGCCTCGTTGGGCTGCAACCGCCCGCGCCCGCGGGTCCGGCGGATCACCGGTATGGTAGGCATAGGTGCCTGCAGAATCCACGCCAATGATCTCCTTCAAGGAGTGCTTTTCAACCAGGCTTTGAAAGACGCCATGTGCCATGGGGGAACGGCATATGTTTCCCATGCACACGAACAGTATGTTGATGCCCTTGCGGGTTTCCGGGTCTTCTGGGAGTTTCAGTTCGATCTGCATCCTGTCAGCTCATCCTGATTGGTTTGAGCGTGCGCTTGCAGCTGATCACGCACCTGCGACTAGCGGTCAAATGCCAGTGCCTCTCCAAGAAAAGGTGCCTCCGATACCCTGCCCTCCTCAAATACCACCTGGCCGTTGAGAATGGTGGTGTCGATCGTTGAGCGAAATGTGTAGTCCGCAAACGGTGACCAGCCGCACTTGTACAGGATGCTGTCATCGGTGACGGTACATGGCCTGGATGCATCGATCAGTACCAGGTCGGCTCGATACCCTTCCTCGATGAATCCCCGCTCGACAACCGAGAACCGCCTGGCGACGTTGTGGCTGGTCTTCTCCACAATTTTTCCCAGGCTCAGGACACCGTCATGATAATGCTCCATCAGGCTCAACAGGGCATGCTGGACCAGCGGCAGTCCCGCTGGCGACTCCAGGTAGTTGCCGCGCTTTTCCTCAAGCAGGTGCGGGGCATGATCCGTGGCAATGATGTCGATACGGTCCTCCATGACCGCCTTGAGCAGCCCTTCCCTGTCCCGGGCTGTCTTGATCGCCGGGTTGCACTTGATCAGTGCACCGCGGGTAGCGTAGTCCTCGGCACTGAAGAACAGGTGGTGTACGCAAACCTCCGCCGTGATGGGCTTGCCCTGAATCTCGCCTTTGGTGAACAGCTCCAGTTCCCGTGCCGTTGACAGATGCAGTACGTGAAGCTGGGTACCGTGTTTTTTCGCCAGGCCGACGGCCTTCACCGAGGACTTGTAGCAGGCTTCCTCGGAGCGGATCACCGGATGGTATTCCACGGGAATGTCATCCCCGTATTCGCGCTGGAACTTGCGAAGATTCTCGTTGATCATCGGTGTGTCCTCGCAATGCGTGATCACCGGCACGGGGGCGAATTCGAAAATTCCCTCCAGGGCCTCGTCACGATCGACCAGCAGATTCCCGGTCGAGGCTCCCATGAAAACCTTGATTCCGCAGGCCAGGTCTTTGGGCAGGCGCTTGATCTCTTCCAGGTTGTCATTGCTGGTGCCCATGTAGAAGGCATAGTTCGCGCGCGCGCGTTTGGCTGCGATCCCGTACTTGTCTCGCAGCATGTCCACGGTCAAGGTCGGGGGGGAAACATTGGGCATATCCATGAAGCTCGTGATGCCACCTGCAATGGCAGCACGCGATTCGGTGGCAATTTCTGCTTTGTGGGTCAGACCGGGTTCGCGAAAGTGAACCTGATCATCGATCATCCCGGGGATCAGGAACTTTCCGTCCGCATCGATGACGCGTTTTGCTGATTCGTGCTGCAGGTCCGCATCGATCAGCGCGATCCGCTTGCCCGATACCAGGATATCCTGTTCGGTGATAACGTGATTGTTGACCACGCGTGCATTGGTGATCAAAAGGTCGTGCATAAGACTACTTTTCCAACATCCATTAGAAACAAGCAAGCCGCGTGGCCGTGGGAAGGTCCCTCACTCCAGCCGGTTCACCAGCCGGTACACGGCAATCAGAATTCCAAAGCCTACATACATTCCCAGCAGGCAGATCAGCATCAAAATCCCAAGGCCGGGCTCGATGACACCGGATCGAACCAGCGCGAACACCCCGATTGCAATGCCGATGAATGCAGAGACAGCACCTGCTGCAACAAGTATTTTTGTCATGAAATCCTGTGTGAATTTCTCGCACCCAAAGTATCAGTACCACCTTACACGAAAATACTCTGGGATTCATAAATCTCCTGATCCGCTGTCTGCAAGATGTTTGCAACACGAACCTCGGATGATTTCAGCAACAGATGGCAATCTCTGATTAGTGCTCAACTGGCGGAGAGGGAGGGATTCGAACCCCCGGACCCTTTCGAGTCAACGGTTTTCAAGACCGCCGCATTCGACCACTCTGCCACCTCTCCGGTCAAGCTGGGAAGAATACCCGAATAGAGCCGGGAACTACCAGCACTGATGTTGTCTAAAAAGTAGCGAAGATGACTTGAATTCGTCTGGAAAACCATTATGTTAGTAACATCAAACATTTATTTTATTCTGGAGAACAAGCGAACATGAGCGATCCAAGACTGCAAATGAGTAGTGTGAGCCAGGCTAGTGTCTTAGCCACCAACAAGGTGCTGCGCAATACCTATGCACTTCTTTCAGTTACCCTGATTTTCAGTGCACTGATGGCAACCTTGTCGACCGTACTGCACGTCGGTCACGGTACCAGTCTGATCTGTTCCTTTGCCGCCCTGGCACTGATCTGGTTTGTGCTGCCCCGCACGGCTGAATCTGCGGCCGGTATTGCCGTCGTATTTGCCTTTACGGGCCTGCTGGGCTTCGGGCTCGGACCGGTGCTGAATTTCTATCTGAACATGGCACATGGCGCACAGGCCATTGCAACGTCCCTCGGGGGCACTGCGGTTGTGTTCATCGGACTTTCAGGCTATGCACTGGCCACGCAACGCGATTTCAGCTTCCTGGGAGGATTCCTGTTTTCTGGACTGATGGTGGTGTTGCTGGCTGCACTGGCCGGAATCTTCCTCAACATGCCGGGCCTGTGGCTGGCCATCAATGCTGCGGTCATCCTGATATTCAGTGGCTTCATCCTGTTTGATACGAGCCGTATTATCAATGGCGGAGTCACCAACTATGTCATTGCCACGACCTCGATCTACCTGAGCATATACAACATCTTCATTTCCCTGTTGCATCTGGTAGGGTTTGCAGGCAACGACTAGACCGGGTCGTCGATGGACTGGATGAAGATTGCCTATGTGGCGCTGGTCGTCGCCCTGCTGATCTTCATCTTTCCCGCGGCAAAGTACTGGCTGAAGAATAGCCCAAAGGCAGAGCGAGGGGACTGGCAGGCATTCCTGCTACCAATCAGCCTGGTGGTGCTGTTCGTTATCGGTCTGATGTGGATTGTCAGCCAGTAAGGACAAAGCCCTAATATTCAGGGTTCTGTAGCTCTGCGCTGACCAGCTTCAATCCCGGAAATTGTCAAACTGCACCGGGATGCCAAGCTTGGCGTCCCGGAGCATGCTCATCACCTTCTGCAGATCATCCCGCTTTTTCCCGGAAACGCGCACCTTGTCCCCCTGGATTGCGGTCTGCACCTTGATTTTGGAGTCCTTGATGAGCTTGGCCATCTTTTTGGCAATAGCCTGGTCAATCCCCTGCCGCACCACCAAAACCTGCCGCGCACGCATGTTGGCCTCCTCCACTTGACCTCTTTCCAGACAGCCTACGTCGATTCGGCGCTTGGCCATTTTCTGAATGAGAATGTCATAGATCTGGTCGATCTGGAATTCGGATTGCGCCTCGATGCGCAAGGCGGAGTCTTCCTGATGGATCTTCGCATCCGATCCCCGGAAATCATACCGGTTGGAGATCTCCCGGTTGGCCTGATCCAGCGCATTGGTCAACTCGTGAGAATCCACTTCCGATACTGCATCAAATGAAGGCATGGTTCAGGGCCCTCCTGTCTGGGCAGGTTGAAAACAGATAGAATTATACTATGTCCAGATTGGCCATCCTCCTCGGTTCTGGCAATGCCGCATTCGCGATTGTACTGAGCGCCTACTCGGCCCATGCACTGCGCCCGGCCTGGCCGGAGTACAGGTACTCGATTTTCCAGATCGCGGTAGATTATCACCTGTACCATGCGCTGGGCTTGGTGGTGATCGGAATCCTGATTGCGCAACACAGCGACAGGGGGCTTCTCAGGATCGCTGCGGCGGTTATGCTGGCCGGGATAATCCTCTTCTGTGGCGGTCTCTACTTCCTGAGCCTGACGGAACTGGCTTGGTCTGCCCGCATCACCCCGTTTGGCGGAGTCGCGTTCATCATCTCGTGGGGCCTGGTGATGACCGCTTATTTAAGGAAAAACTGACCGCGAAAGAAACGTCGGGCCGAAGTTAGGATGGTTTGATGTCAGCAGACTGCTCTTGCAATACCCTGACCTCGTCACCAACCGCAATCCTCCCCCCTGTCCTGACCGAGGCCGTGATGCCACCGTGGTTGCACATGGCATTGAATCCACCATAACCCAGAGCCTGTTCCATTTTGGCACAGGGCTTGCAATCTCCGGTCACCTGCAGCACCGCATGGTCGATCCCGATCTCCAGACCCTTGCAGAGCCCGAGGTTGATGCCTGACACGACGATGTTGCGCCTGAGTATCTCGGGGAAGACCGCTTCCTTGCCCAGCAGGGCAGCAATCACCGGAAGGTATTCCGCCTGGATCAGGGTCACCTGCCTGCGGCTTCCCGCACGCTGGCCGGCCTTGTCCCCTTCAAGCCCGTGGTCTTGCAGCAAGGTGGCCGCATCCACGACATTCATGGCCTCGCCCGAGGCCTTTCTGAGGCCGATCCACTCGATCTTGCCGCATTGGGAAAAGTGATCCTTGAGTTCGATGGTCATGGGTGGCAGTCCTCCGGTACCTTCACTGTGAAGCAATGATCTCAAGCCCGCCCATATAGGGCTGCAGAACGTCAGGGACACGGATCCTGGCCTGGTCGTCCTGGTAGTTTTCCAGGATCGCCACCAGCGTTCGGCCCGCAGCCAGGCCTGAACCGTTCAGCGTATGCAGGAGTTCGGTTTTCCCGGTAGCGGGGTTTTTCCAGCGGGCCTTGAGCCGTCTGGCCTGAAAATCCACAAAATTGCTGCAGGAGGAAATCTCGCGATAGCGACCTTCGCCCGGCAGCCAGACTTCAATGTCGTAGGTCTTGGACGCGGCAAATCCCAGGTCACCCGTACAGAGGGTCACGACCCGGTAGTGCAATCCGAGTTTTTGCAGGATGATTTCAGCGTGCTGCGTAAGTTCTTCGAGTGCGCGCCAAGATGCCTCTGGCTTGACGAGTTGCACGAGCTCAACCTTTTCAAACTGGTGCTGGCGGATCATGCCCCGCGTATCCTTGCCATACGAGCCAGCTTCCGAGCGAAAGCAGGGTGTGTGGCAGACATATTTGACAGGTAGTTCACTCTCTTTGGCAATGTGATCGCGCCACAGGTTGGTCACTGGCACTTCTGCAGTAGGAATCAGATAGTAGGGACTGTCAGTGGCCAGCTTGAACAGATCTTCTTCGAATTTAGGCAACTGGCCAGTGCAGGTCAGGCTCTCGTCATTGACAATGTACGGAACGTAGACTTCCCGGTAACCGTGCTCCGAAACATGGACATCCAGCATGAACTGGATCAGCGCACGGTGCAGCCGGGCCACCTGGTCCTGCATGGTGACAAACCGACTGCCGGTGATCCTGGCAGATTTTGCGAAATCAAGCCCTCCCGTGTGCTCCCCAATCTCCACGTGACCGAGTACCTCGAAATCGAATTCCGGAGGTTCGCCCCACGTTCGCACCACGGCATTGTCCGCCTCGGTGTCACCATCCGGAACACTCTCGTGGGGAAGATTGGGCAGGGTCAGCATCCATGCATGAATTTCCGATTGCAGTTGCTCAAGTTCGGCCTCTCCCGCTTCAAGTTCCGCGTTGACCGTTTTCATCTCCTCCATAAGGCCCGAGATGTCCTCACCCGAGGACTTGCCCTGCGCGATCCGCTTGGAATTCGTGTTGCGCTGGTTTCGCAAGCTTTCAGCATCCGTTTGCAACTGCTTGCGCCTTTGCTCCCGGGTAGCAAACCACTCCTTGTCAATCGTCAGTGCGCGGCGTCCAAGCTGCCTGGCCACCTCATCCAGTTCAGTTCGCAACATCTTGGGATTCAGCATAAGTTGTGCCCTGCCCTCAAAAGGAACGTGCCAGGGTCATGCCGAGATAACAGGCCCCCAGGCACAAGACGATACTGAGCGCAACATTGGCCACTGCACCCGCCATGCTGCCCTGCTGGAGCAGATGCAGGGTTTCCAGCGAAAAGGCCGAGAAGGTGGTGAACCCTCCCAGAACCCCCACCAGAAGTGCCAGCCGGATTTCTTCCACCACGATCCAACGCTCCAGCAACACGATCGACAACACACCGATCAGCAGGGATCCCGTGACATTGATGAGCAGCGTTCCCAAAGGGAATTTACTGCCCCACCAGTGTGCACACTGTACCTGGATCAGGTATCTCAGAACGGAGCCTAGCGCTCCCCCTACGGCAATGCTTGCCAGCGTCAAATCAGATCTCCTTCTTTCCTTGGGGCGGTTAATTACAAGCGGCTTTGATCAGTGGTATATTGGCTTGGCGCCAATAATGGTACCGCAAGTTGGCGCATCGATGATGAAACTCTTGGCTAAGGTGCCCTGGCGCAAGACAGGGCGAGTCAGTAGCCGGTATGCGCAAAGCTCTGTTGGTATGAAAAAGCAAGCTAGTCTATCAGAATTGACAAAACGATTTTGCCAGGTCCTGCCCGAAGATGCGGTCCTGGCAAAAGAAGAGCAACTGGTCCCCTATGAATGCGATGGCCTGACGGCGTACCGCCAGATTCCCCGGCTCGCCCTGTTGCCGGCCACCAGCGAACAGGTCCATGCAGCGGTGTCGGTCTGCAGGGAGCTGGATCTCCCGATCGTGGCCCGAGGCGCTGGCACCAGCCTGTCCGGGGGTGCGCTGCCACACCCGGAAGGAGTCTTGCTCAACTTTTCCAGGCTGAACCGGGTGTTGGAAATTGACCCGGAGAACCGTACTGCGACCGTTGAGCCCGGAGTACGGAACCTCGCGATCTCGGAAGCTGCCAAACCGTACGGTCTCTACTATGCCCCGGATCCTTCCTCGCAGATCGCATGCACTATCGGCGGCAACATTGCGGAAAATTCAGGCGGGATCCACTGCCTGAAATACGGGCTGACCGTGCACAACATCCTGGCCCTGAAAGTCCTGACCGTCGACGGCGAAATCCTCGAGCTGGGAGGCAAACACCTTGAGTCTCCCGGGTTTGACCTGCTGGCGCTGATGAACGGATCGGAAGGCATGCTCGGAGTGGTACTGCAAGCGACGGTGAAGCTGCTACCCCAGCCGCATGGACGCAAGGTGCTGCTGGCAGCCTTCTCTCATGTGCGAGATGCGGGAAATGCCGTAGCTGCCATCATCTCCCATGGGATCATCCCTGCCGGCCTTGAAATGATGGACCATTTCACCATCCAGGCCACGGAACAGTACTGCAGCCCCGGGTACCCGAAAGAGGCTGCGGCTATCCTGATCTGCGAACTGGACGGCTATGAGGAAGAACTGGCAGACCAGACAGAGCGTGCCAAGCAGCTGCTTGAACAGCACCAAGCTACGGACGTGCGTCTGGCAAGTGACGAGCAGGAGGCGGAGATACTGTGGGAAGGCCGCAAGGCAGCCTTCCCTGCGCTAGGCAACCTGTCTCCCGACTACTACTGCATGGATGGCACGATCCCGCGTAAGCATCTGGCAGAAGTCCTTGAGGAAATTTACGCACTCTCCGGAAAATTCGGGCTTCGTGTCGCCAATGTATTCCATGCCGGGGACGGTAACCTGCATCCGCTCATTCTGTATGATGCCAACGAGAAAGGTCAGTTGGAGAAAGCTGAAGAATTCGGAAGCGAAATCCTGCAACTGTGTGTCAGGATGGGAGGCACCATCACGGGTGAACATGGCGTAGGCGTCGAAAAACTTGACCAGATGTGCGTGCAGTTCAACTCAAAAGAACTGCAGACCTTCTTTGCCATCAAGTCCGCCTTCGACGAACATGGGCTGCTGAATCCCGGCAAGGCCATCCCGACCCTGCATCGCTGCGCCGAGTTCGGTGCCATGCATGTGCATAAGGGGAAGCTGCCCCATGCCGACCTGCCCCGCTTTTGACGCTTGGCCCCGGATGTGACGGACAGCAGGGAAATCATCGCGACCCGGGTCCGGGATGCAGCCGGAGACAAGACTGCTCTGCAACTCCTGGGTGGCAACACCAAGGCCTTCTACGGCCGGAGCATTCAGGCCACGCCCCTATGCCTTGCCGATTACTCGGGAGTCGTCGAATACGAGCCCTCCGAACTCTATATCACCGCACGCTGTGGCACGCCCCTAGACACAATCGAGCACATCATTGGAAAAGAAAACCAGATGCTGCCGTTTGAGCCACCCCACTTCGGACCAACAGCCACCCTTGGCGGTGCTGTTGCCGCAGGGCTGGCTGGTCCCAGACGTGCAAGCAGTGGAGCCGTACGTGACAGCATGCTTGGGGCAGAGATCATCAACGGAAAGGGTGAATACCTGTGTTTTGGCGGTAAGGTCATGAAAAACGTTGCCGGCTACGATGTTTCGAGACTGATGAGCGGAGCTTTGGGGACACTGGGCGTCCTGATGTCGGTCACCCTGCGCTTACAACCCAGGCCGCAGTGTGAGCGCACGGCGGTCATCCCCGAAACGCACGCCGATGCAATCCATAAGATGAATGCCTGGGCACGCACGCCGATGCCGATCACGGCAACCTTTCACGATGGAAAGCACCTCTATGTCCGCCTGGCCGGCTCTTCATCAGCTGTTGAAAAATGCCAGAATGAAATCGGCGGGGAGTGCATCGAGCAAAGCGAGCACTTCTGGACACGTGTTCGCGAACAAACCCACGAGGCATTCACGTCCGATGCACCCCTGTGGAGGATTCGGGTGCCTCCCTCCACCGGCCCCCTCGACATATCAGGCCCCTGTGCAATGGAATGGAATGGCGCTCTTCGCTGGTATGCCACGCATACCGAGGCCTCCATTATCCGCGAAATCACTCGTCAGGCTGACGGACAGGCCTGCCTGTTTCGAGGGCCGGCCATCGAGCATGTGTTTAATCCCCTGCCCCCCGCGCTGCTCAAAATCCATCAACGGCTTAAACATGCCTTCGATCCCGAAGGCATCCTCAATCCCGGCAAGATGTACCCACAGTTCTGAAATCCATGCAAACCTCTCTCCCTGACAGATTCCTGCAAACAGCAGAAGGCCACCAGGCAGACAAGATACTGCGCAAATGCGTGCATTGTGGCTTTTGCAATGCAACATGCCCGACCTATCAGCTGACCGGAAACGAACTGGATGGACCGCGGGGTCGCATTTATCTGATCAAGAACTATCTGGAAGGAAATAGCGACGGCAGCATCGGGCTCAGGCATCTGGACAGGTGCCTAACCTGCCTGTCCTGCGAAACCACCTGCCCTTCCAATGTTCGGTTTGGCAGTCTGCTCGATACCGGACGCAAACACATGAATGAGGCTGTAAAACGTCCACTGATGAGCACACTCAAGCGCCACTTGATCATTCGCGCATTTTCCAAGCCGTCCAGAGTCAGGCTGATCCTCGCGCTGGCACGACTCACAAAACCATTTCTGCCCAAAAAACTGGCAACGAAGATGCCTGTACGGGCGACCGGTGTCCCAAAGGCAGCCAAGGCGAACCCTGATCTGCCCAAGATGCTTACCATCCGGGGCTGCGTGCAGTCTGTAGTTGCCCCACAAATCAACCACGCCGCGGCCAAGGTACTGGAGAGATCCGGTATTTGTCTGGAAGAAGCAAAAGGCGATTGCTGTGGAGCCCTGGCCTATCATTTGGGCGATCTCGAGAACGCGCAGAAGACCATTGGTAGGAACATCGACAACTGGTACCAGGATCTCAAAAACGAGCACAAATTTTTAGTCATTACATCAAGTGGTTGCAGCAGTTTCATAAAGCAATATGGTGAAGTCATGCAGGACAGCTCGAAATATGCAAGCCCTGCAAGGTTCATCAGTGAGCGATGCAGGGACCTGTCCGAGCTCGACATTGGGTTGGAAACACGACCGGTTGGAGAAAATTGCACCGTGGCTTTTCATAGCCCATGCACACTGCAGCACGGTCAAAGGGTGCATGGCAAAATCGAGGCACAGTTGCAGAAGCTGGGCTACAGGCTCGTCCCGACCATGGACCCGCATTTGTGTTGTGGCTCTGCGGGCAGCTACTCCCTGCTCGAAACTGAACTGTCTGCAAAATTGCTGGAAAACAAGCTGGCTTGCCTCGAACGGGACCAGCCCGATGTGATCAGCACAGCCAATATCGGTTGTCTAATGCACCTGCAGTCCGGAACCGAAAGACCCGTCAAGCACTGGATCGAGTTACTCGTATAGCCAGCTGTCTGGCGGCAAAACCAAAAGGCCGCGATTGCGATTCCCCGGCATTCCCTTCCTGCAAGAATCTGGATGGCAAACTACCCGTGCAACCAGGGTCAGGGATCTCCCGGTTTCCAGATTCCGAACGCCTCGCCTTTTGGACGTATGCTGGCTTGTCGCTGCCGTGTAACGTCCTCATAGACATATTTTGCAAAGGCAACTATCTCATTCATGATCTCATTTTTTTCACCTGTCGGCAGATCATGGTTTCCTATTACAAACCCTGTGATGGCAGCCAGGTATTGACCCGCCAGTATTGGATTGGCAGCACGCTCGTCTGCTTCAATGAGTACTTTCTGAATTTCCTCGATAAGTTCCCTTGACAGTCTCAGCTGGTCCATGTTGTGTGCCTCAATTTGTATTCAATTCCGATTTTCGGCCTTGTTCCGAAGCCTGCGCATCCGCTCCTTGATCTTGATCTCGAGCCCTCGATCTACGGGTTCGTAATAGCGTGTCCCCTGCAGTATTTCGGGAAAGTAGCACTCACCCTGCACATAGGCATCAGGTTCATCATGAGCATAACGATAGTCCCGTCCGTAGCCAAGGTCTTTCATCAGCTTGGTGGGCGCGTTTCTCAGATGCATCGGCACTTCCTGGCTGCCATGGTCTTTGGCATCTTTCATTGCCAGGCCATACGCACGGTACGTGGCATTACTCTTTGGTACGCAGGCCAGATACACGATGGCCTGTGCAATGGCCAGTTCACCTTCCGGAGAGCCGAGGCGTTCATAGGTGTCCCAGGCACTCACTGCGATCTGCAGGCCACGGGGATCTGCATTGCCAATATCCTCAACTGCCATCCTCAGTACGCGACGCGCTACGTAGTAGGGATCACAACCTCCATCGATCATCCTGCAAAACCAGTACAGGGCGGCATCGGGATCGGATCCACGTACTGACTTGTGCAATGCGGAAATCTGATCATAGAAATATTCGCCTCTCTTATCAAAGCGCCGGATACCCTGTGCGGTGACTTCCTTGACAATTTCGCAAGTGATTGTATTTTCCTCTGCACTCTCACCAATCCAGTCCGCGGCAATTTCCAGGAAGTTCAATGCACGCCGGGCATCACCATCAGCTACAGATGCAAGCAGGTCCCTGGCTTCCCGATCTACCTCAATCTGCCGGTGGCCTAGACCACGTTCGTTATCCTGCAGGGCATTGTCGATACACTGGCCGATGTCTTGTTCAGTCAACCTTTTCAAGACATAAATCCGTGCCCTGGACAGCAGTGCATTGTTGAGTTCAAAAGAAGGATTTTCCGTTGTGGCACCAATAAAATAAAATGTGCCGTTCTCGATGTGCGGCAAAAATGCATCCTGCTGGGCCTTGTTGAATCGATGTACCTCATCAACAAACAGCACGGTACTGGAGGCGTGTTCCTGGCTATGCAGCTTGGCCTGTTCGATTGCCTGGCGAATCTCCTTGACTCCGGACAGCACAGCGGACAGAGAAAGAAACTGTGCATGTGAAGTATTGGAGATGATGCGTGCCAGCGTGGTCTTGCCCGTACCAGGAGGCCCCCAGAAAACCATGGAATGCAGCCTGCCCTGCTCTATCGCCTGGCGCAAAGGCTTGTCACTGGATAACAGGTGGCCCTGACCTACGAACTCGGCCAAGATGACAGGGCGCATGCGGTCTGCCAGTGGGCGATAACCATCTGTGCGGTCAAGCAGGTCAGTGTTCTGGTTGGCAGGTGCGCTTGGAATGACTGTCTCCTCACATGTGCAGATGTCAGTAGATCAATTTGCCCGGGGCTGCTCCGCAGACACTAGGTGTGGGCAGTAAGCCTGTACGCTGGCCTTTTTCACTGCACCGGATAACCCACGACATCCACTCCCTGGGGCGCTTTAAACACAAAATATCCAGCCGGGAAGCCCACATTAAGCTCAAGGTGTTTGAATTCAACAACGGTTTTTTGCGAAAACTGGTCATGCAACTCCATTTTTCGGATCCCTTTTTCATCGAGACCGATCTGTACACTGCGAAACTCGGTATCCTGAACATGAGGAACCAGCTCCACCCAACTGAGATTCTCTCGATCCGGGGCTGAAAAAATCTCGAAATCATCCTGCAGGACACGGGCATTCATCAGCAGCATGATTGGTGCACTGCCCAATGCTTCCATGATTGGCCTGGCTACAGCTTGCTGCAATTGCTCGTCATAGACCCACAGGTACTTGCCGTCTGCGAGAATGAGCTGCCTGTGTGGTTGGGCATATTGAAAGCGAAACCTGCCCGGTCGGCTCAGGGCGACGGACCCTCTTGCCGCCTGAACCAGCTTGCCATCTTCGCTCCAGACAGTTTGCTGAAAACTTCCCCGAAAAGAGCTTACCTCCGCAAAAAATGTATTCAGCAAGCCCACAGCCTCACTGCCCGGACAGGCCAATGAAAACGACAGCAGCACGCCGCCCAAAAATGATTTCCAGATCCGTATCACTCGCTGCCCTATCCGAACTCTCTGGCAAGATAAATTTGATGGTGCCTGACGATGCTCAATCCTGCATCACGCCGGTCCCGGCACAGTCGGTGTGATTATACCGGTGGTGGTGCAATGACTTCTCGACTGCCATTGGATAAAACAGCACTGACAACACCGCTGTTTTCCATCTCTTCTATGATCCTTGCTGCACGGTTGTAGCCAATTTTCAATCTTCGCTGCAAATAGGAAATCGAGGCTTTGCGGGTTTCTGTAACGATTGCAATCGCTTCATCATAAAGCGGATCGAGCTCGCCGTCCTGACTATCAATGGGTTCCAGTCCAGGTATTACATCTTTGCCATCCTCGGGGTCTTGAGTGACTTCATCCAGATAGGCCGGAGCCCCTTTTTGCTTCAGGAAGGCAACCACCTTGTGCACCTCTTCATCTGAGACAAATGCACCATGAATGCGGTCGGGAAGGGAGGTCCCCGGAGGCAGGTACAGCATGTCGCCGTGACCCAGCAGTTGCTCGGCACCCATCTGATCCAGAATGGTTCGCGAGTCGACTTTCGAAGAAACCTGGAAGGCGATCCTGGAAGGGATATTCGCCTTGATAAGGCCGGTGATGACATCCACCGAAGGACGTTGGGTAGCCAGAATCAGGTGAATGCCAGCTGCCCGGGCCTTTTGCGCGATTCGTGCAATGAGCTCTTCGACCTTCTTGCCGACAACCATCATCATGTCAGCCAGCTCATCCACTATGATGACTATGCTCGGCAACGGATTCAGTGTTTCTGCCGGGCTGCCCTCCAGCTCACTGCCCTCCTGCTGACTGGAAAAAGGATCAGGTATGGGGCTGCCCTTGTCGATGGCCTGCTTCACCTTCGTGTTGTAGCTCTGAATACTGCGAACCCCGAGCGCCGACATCAGCTGATACCGTCTTTCCATCTCGGCCACGCACCAGCGAAAGGCATTGGCCGCCTCTCTCAAATCGGTGACGACCGGCGAAAGCAAGTGCGGAATCCCTTCATACACTGCAAATTCCAAAATCTTGGGATCGATCAGGATGATGCGCACCTGCTGTGGTGTGGCTTTATACAATATGCTCAACAGCATCGCGTTCAAGGCTACCGATTTGCCGGACCCGGTAGTGCCTGCGACCAGCAGATGGGGCATTTTTGCGAGATCCACCACGATGGGGCGACCGCTGATATCCTTGCCCAAGCCCAGGGTCAAGATGGATGAGGACTCATCATAGGTCTCGGAACGCAGGATATCGCTCAGCACGACCAGCTCCCGGTACTCATTGGGAATTTCAAGCCCAACGTGGGATTTGCCCGGAATCACCTCGACAATCCGCACACTTACCACGGAAAGTGCGCGGGCAAGATCCTTGGCCAGGTTTGAGACCTTGCTCACCTTGATACCGGCTGCAAGCAGTAGTTCAAAGCGCGTGATCACAGGACCTGGATGAACTTCAACCACTGAGGCATCGATTCCGAAGTCGAGCAATTTCAGTTCTACCTGGCGCGACATTGCTTCCAGTGCATCGTCCGAGTATCCCTTGGCGTCATCGGCAACGCTGTCCAGCATGGATGTTGGGGGCAAAGCGGTTTCCACTGAATCGAACAGCGGGATCTGGCGTTCCCGTTCAGCCCGCTTGCTCGGCGTGATCTCTTCCACAGTTGGCTCGATGCGGGGAGGGGATTTCTGGATTTTCACCTTTTTGGCCTTGACCACTTTTTCCCGAGCAGTTCTTGCCTGTTTGCTCAGATGCCTCTCCTTGAGCAGGCTGATCAATCTCCAAAGCCATGAACTGATCTTCAGAATGTATTTCCCAGTTGTGTCCAGGAGCCATAACAATGAGAAATGCGAGAACACCGTGATACCGGCAAAAAACAGTGCCAGCAGCAGCAAAGTGGCTCCAACAAAATTGAAGACAGCCAGGAAGCCCGTACCGACAATATCACCTAGAACGCCACCTGCGGTATGAGGAAGAAATCCCGACTGAAAATGCAGAGCTGCCAGTCCACAGCCTGCCGCCAAAGTCAGCAAGAAACCAGCCCAGCGCAGTCCCAGTGTCCGGTAATCGACAGCTTGTGTATCCGTTCCACCTCGGTATAACAGCCATCCGCTGTAGGCCACCATGACGGGGGCAAGGTATGAGAGGTAGCCAAACAGGAAAAAAAACAGGTCCGCAAACCAGGCGCCGGCCCTGCCGCCAAGATTGTTTGCAACCAGGTCATGGCCTGCCTGGGTCCAGCGGGGGTCCGACTGCTGATACGTGAGGAGCGCCAACATCAGATAGGCACCCAGTGCGGCCAGTATCAGCAGTACGCTTTCACGCAGACCCCTAGGCAAGGAAGCCCGATCACTGGATTTCGATGGCTTTTTCAAGACAGCTCGGCCAATCTAATCACTTACTCTCAAATTATCTATTTAAGATATTGAATTAATTGAAACTATAATTCAACATTTTTGCATCGTGGATTTTACTCAAGCCCCATCATTGAGCTTTTATTGTACAGCAATACTGCCCCAACTCATGTAAAATCCGCCCCCATGGACCAAAGGCAATACTGCCGGTTCAACCTCCAGAGTATAGTAAAATCGCCGGCTAAATTGTTAGCAATTCATCCTGTCGGCAAATCACATACAGGAACACCGAATGGCCGAATCTCGACATTTCCGACTGCTGATACTGGGTTCCGGCCCCGCCGGGTATACGGCGGGTGTCTATGCTGCCCGGGCCAACCTGAATCCTGCGATCATCACCGGTCTGGAACAAGGTGGCCAACTCACCACGACCACCGATGTAGACAATTGGCCGGGGGATGTCGAGGGACTGCAGGGCCCGGACCTGATGGACCGCATGCTAAAGCACGTGGAGCGCTACGGCACGGAAGTCATCTTTGATCATATTCGTGCCGCCGACCTGTCGAAGCCTCCATTCACCTTGACCGGAGATATGGGAAGCTACGCCTGTGACGCCTTGATCATTGCAACAGGTGCCTCAGCCAAGTACCTGGGACTGCCTTCGGAGGAAACCTATAAAGGAAAGGGGGTCTCAGCATGTGCGACATGTGACGGGTTTTTCTATAAAGCGAAAAAGGTTGCGGTGATTGGCGGCGGCAATACTGCTGCTGAGGAAGCACTTTACTTGTCCAATATCGCAAGCGAGGTAATTCTGGTACATCGACGAGATGCCTTGCGAAGCGAAAAGATCCTGCAGGACCAGCTGTTCGAAAGAGAGAAAAGTGGCAACGTCACGATAAAATGGAACTACACACTTGATGAGATCTTGGGGGATGATACCGGGGTCACCGGGATGCGGATCAAGAGCACCCTGGACGCTTCTACACAGGACATCGACCTGAGCGGTGTATTCATCGCGGTCGGGCATACCCCGAATACTGCAATTTTTGAAGACCAGCTCGATATGCAAGGTGGCTACATCCAGGTCAACAGCGGGCTGCACGGTAATGCAACCGCTACCAGCATCCCAGGCGTATTTGCCGCAGGAGACGTGATGGATCATGTGTACCGGCAAGCGGTAACTTCTGCAGGAACGGGGTGCATGGCGGCACTTGATGCTGAAAAATACCTGGACAATCTCGCAAACGACTGAAGCCGCCCTTTACCACCTCTTGACTGCCCAGAACTCGATTCCTGAAAACACCCCACCGGCATACACCTGCAGCTTCCTGAACTCACTCGGGGCGGTCAAAGGTGCGCACTGGAACCGCTTGCTGATAGACAACAGTCCATTTTTGAAGCATGAGTTTCTATATGCCCTGGAACGCAATGATTGCCTGGGCGAGAAATACGGCTGGTATCCGCATCATCTTATCGTGCGCGACCAGAATCAGCAGGTCATCGCCGCCAGCCCACTGTATGTCAAAACCAACTCATACGGAGAATTTGTATTCGACTGGTCATGGGCATCCGCATACGAGCAGGTCGGGCTGTCCTATTATCCCAAGTTTGTTGCCTCGGTACCCTACACACCCGTGACAGGCTCCCGCCTTCTCATCATGCCTGAGATACCGGCACAGCAAAAAAACAAAATTGCAGCAGCCATGATCGATGCCACAATCAGGGAAGCGGAGAGGCTGAACATGTCCGGCATGCACTGGCTATTCAATCTAGACGAGGAATGTAAATTCTACAGGCAGAGCAACCTGATGTTGCGCCTTGGCTGCCAGTACCACTGGCACAATCAAAATTACGAATGCTTTGATCATTTCCTGGAAGGCCTGGTTTCCAGGAAAAGAAAAAAGATCAGGCGTGAAAGGCGTTTCGTGAAGGATCAGCAAATTCACATCCGGCGCCTTCACGGGTCGGAACTGGACGACGTGCTGTGGCAACAGGTACACAGCTTTTATGTGAATACCTTTTACCGAAAAAATAGCCTGCCCACCCTCAGCCTTGGATTTTTCAAAGAACTGGGTGCCATGATGGGCTCCCAGGTCTTGCTGGTGCTTGCTTTCTACGATAAGAAACTGATCGCATGTGCAATCAACTTTCTTGACGACAGCACGCTTTATGGAAGATTTTGGGGATGCATGGAAAAGTTTCATGGGCTGCACTTCGAGGCTTGTTACTACCAGGGCATCGAATACGCCATCGAGCACCAGCTCTCATCTTTTGAGCCCGGTGCTCAAGGTGAGCACAAAATCAGCCGTGGCTTCCTCCCCACCAAAACCTGGTCTGCTCACTGGATCTCGGATTCACGCCTCAGGGCCGCGATCGGGGATTTTTGCCGGCGTGAAGAGCGCCTCATGCAGCATGAATGCAAGGAACTCATGTCATTATCGCCCTACAGGGTTAACTAAAACGAATTTCATAGTGATGAAATGGATATTCACTGGCTAGACCCCTCCAATTGCAACGCTCCATTTCCCGACGTAGAGAAGGCCCTGCAAAACCCTGACGGCCTACTTGCAGCGGGAGGAGACCTGAGCGTTACACGACTGCTGAACGCATACCGTAAAGGCATCTTTCCCTGGTATGAAGACGGCCAACCGATCCTGTGGTGGTCTCCAAACCCGAGAGGCGTTCTGTATACGCAAAAATTCAGAATTTCCTCCAGCTTGAGAAAAACTTTGCGCAAGCATGAATGGACAGTCACATTTGACGGTGATTTCAAAAAGACGGTTACTGCATGTGCTGCACCTCGAAGTTATGCAAGGGGCACATGGATTACCAACGAAATGACAGAAGCCTACACAGCCTTGCATCAACTTGGCTGTGCGCATTCCGTTGAATTATGGGATTGCCAAGAACGTTTAATTGGTGGCGTGTACGGGGTCATGATTGGGAAAATGTTTTTCGGCGAGTCCATGTTCAGCTTCCAGACGAACGCTTCCAAAGTTGCCCTCACCTACATTGTCAGCCACCTGTACAGCTGGGGCTGCCCGCTGCTGGACTGCCAACTACCCTCATCCCACTTGTTGAGCCTTGGAGCAGAGGCCATATCAAGAAGGGACTACATAAGGACCATGACACCTCTGTGTGATGAAAAACTGACCAACTTCACGTGGGAACTGGATAACAGCATCGATATCGCAAACTGGAAGTCGTAGCAAGGAATCCTTTCGAAAAACATGGATATGCACCAGTGCTCTCTATGATCCCGAACATTCTTCAGTCCGCATGCCAACATGTATCTGACAGCAATAATGTACACTGCTAGAATTACCCGCAAAATCATACCGGTGGTCTGGAGAAACACTGGACGGGTCGCTGTATACTGCTTGTCAGTGTGTTGACCGGAGAATTTTTGTGGTGAAAATGCAGCCAGCACCCTCTGCCTACACCGAAGGTTATGTCTCAGCTCGTCTGCATGACCTTGCCACCGCGGACAATTACATCAAGCATACCTGCACGGGTGATCCCGAGTTGGATCCGGTGATGGAAGAAATCTCCGCCCTTCCCAGCGAAGACCTGCACCGGTTCATCGCTGCCGGAATCGAACAGCAGAAGGAAGTCTTGCGTGCCGCACCCCAAGCGTTGCGTGATGCTTTTGAACGAATCAATGAACCCCCTTCCTGGCTTGACTACAAGGCCTTTGATCCGGCTATTCAGGCGTTCTACACCAAGGCAAACGACATACTGCTAGCACTGGTTACCGGAGTGCTGATCGAAGGTTTTTCGACGTTGATGAGTAAGCCGTTTGGCATCACGGGCCGTATGCTGCAAGAAACAGATGTGAGCATCCGGCAGTTGAAGCAAGTCAACCGGCATTTGCTTGAAATATTTTTCCCCGGTGGGCTGCAGAGAAAAGGTGACGGATGGAAGCTATCCGTGCGCATCCGCTTCATTCATGCACGGGTGAGACAGTTGATGAAAGCTACGGACGAATGGGACACAAAGGCTTGGGGTACACCGATAAGTGCGGCACACATGGGTTTTTCAACCGCCTTATTTTCACATAGACTGCTGGAACACTCGACGTCAGTAGGTGCCAACTATAACCGGGATGAGAAAGACAGCATCTTCGAATTATGGCGCTACGTGGGTCATCTCATGGGTGTACCCGAAACAATCCTATACTGCAGCCAGCAAGATGCTCGCAAGCTGTTCAAAATCGGCTTCCTGTGCGAGCCTGCTCCGGATGCCGACGCCGCAACCATATCCAATGCCCTGATCCAGTCGATCCCCCTGGTTGCCGGATTAACGGACAGGGAGGAGCAGGACTCCATGAGGGACCTAGCCTACCGTATTTCAAGAGCACTGGTCGGAAGCCAGCTTGCCAACCAGTTGAAGTTCCCGAAAGGCAGCAGCACGGGCGTCCTGCAGGTGTACCGCGCCAAGCAACTCAGCGAACGGCTGATCAAAGATGTGCAACTGATCAAATCGGAAAACTTCCTGCAACTCCTGAATGCTTCCCAATACGACGAGGTCGGTGTGAGCTATAAGATGCCCGACCATGTACTTGCATCAAAATCAAGCGAGTGGTGAAGCCAGCCTACCTGATGGTGGTATTTGATATTGCTATGCTACGGTTAATGAACTTTTCGTGCTTCCTTGCACACACTGCATCGCTGACTGCACTCTATTGGAGAAACTCATGACTGGTGCTCACCCTCGCCTGCGATCAGTGTTGCGACTGGCTGTCCTCTACCTGGTCCTGTCCGCCTTTTACGGAGTGCCTGTGTATTCGGAATCCCTGACTCCGGAGGAAATAGGTTTGAAAATTGCGCAGGATACTCAAGCACGCGACCAGGGTTTTAGCAATTTAACGGCCCAGCAAACCATGACCCTTCGCAACAAGCAGGGGCAAGAGAGCCAGCGCCAACTTCGAGTAAAGATCCTGGAAGTACCTGAAGACGGGGATAAAAGCTTGTTTGTTTTTGACAACCCTCGTGACGTCCAGGGAACTGCATTGCTTATACACGGACACAAGGATACCTCGGACGACCAATGGCTTTATTTACCTGCCTTGAAGCGTGTAAAACGCATCAGTTCTTCGAACCAGTCCGGTTCTTTCATGGGAAGCGAGTTTGCCTATGAAGACATGAGCAGCCCGGAAGTAGAAAAATTCACGTACATGTACCTGCGCGATGAGCCTTGTGGGGATTTGACCTGCACGGTCATGGAACGGTACCCGGTCAATAGAAAATCGAGTTACAGCCGCCAAGTGATCTGGCAAGACAAAGACGCTTTGCGGGCACAGAAAATCGAGTACTACGACCGCAAAAACGCGCACCTGAAAACGCTTACCCTGACAGGCTACAAGCTATATCTAGATCGTTACTGGCGTGCTAGCCAGATGACGATGGTGAATCATTTGACTGGGAAAAGTACAGTGATTACCTGGACGGATTATCAGTTTCAAACTGACCTAGATGATCGTGACTTCACGAAAACAGGGCTGAGACGAATACGTTGATGTCGTGCTGCGCAGTCCCCTGCATGTCCTGACCCGCGCGGCCTGGCTTTTGGCCATGGCCCTAAGTGCACAAGTATGTGCAGGCAGTGAAATTGACCACGAGGTCTTCGGGCAGGTCAGGTTCGAAAATCGCTGGTACCCTGAAAATGCTGCCTATCCAGGCCAATCCGACCTTGCCAGTGGGATCGTTCTGGAACCGGAATTCTATTTCGAGAGTGTCGAGGGCTGGAGTTTCACCTTAATTCCATTTTTGCGTCATGACAGCGCTGATTCCGACCGCAGCCATGCAGACTTGCGTGAGGCGTACTTCCTGCTGCTTGGTGAAATTGGAGATGGTGAGTGGGAATTGCGCCTTGGCATGGACCGGGTGTTCTGGGGGGTCGTTGAGTCACATCACCTGGTGGATATCATAAACCAGACCGATTTGATTGAGCATCCTGATGAAGAAGTCGAACTGGGCCAACTCATGGCACATGCCACTTGGTCCGGGAATTTTGGTGCAGCTGAGCTATTTATCCTCCCGCACCATCGGGAGCGTACCTATCCAGGCCGCAAGGGTCGCCTGCGTTCATCACTTGTCGTGGATGACGACCATCCTTCCTACGAAAGTGGAGCGAAGGAATGGCACATGGATTTTGCAGTTCGGTACAGCCAGAACTTCGGACCTTTCGATATAGGCGTGAGTTTTTTTGACGGCACCAGCAGGGACCCTCTTCTACAGCCCCAAGTCAGCGAACAGCGCAATGGGGAACTGGTGTTAGTCCCACATTATGAGCAAATACGCCAGTTTGGCATAGATGCACAGCTTACTACCGATGAATGGTTGTTTAAGCTCGAGGCCATTCACCGCGCTGATTCCCAGAATTTGCGCTATGTGGAGGAGGACTATGCCGCTTTTGTAATCGGTGCGGAGTACACGTTTTATTCTATTCTTGGGACAGCTGCTGATTTTGGTGTACTTGGCGAGTGGTGTTACGATGAGCGAGGCAAGGACGCAACGAACATTTTCGACGATGATCTACTCATCGGCATACGCGTCGCATTCAACGACATCCAAAATACAGAGATTTTCTCCAGTCTTCTGAGAGATCGGGACTATTCCACCAGTGCCTTTGTGATCGAGTTTAACCGCCGGATTTCTGACCAGTGGTCCGCAAATCTTGAACTTTTTTCACTGTTCAATGTAGAAAAAAAGGATACTCAGTTTGATCCTATCCGACGTGATAGCTTTTTAGAATTTCGCCTGAACTACAACTTTTAACCAAGCTTGCGGCTAAGGCTTGAGAGTGCAAAACCAAAGGACTGCCACGATCCCGGATGGCTGGCCGGAGCATCCAGATACCTGATTATCCAACTTCGATGACGCTCCGCAAGGAGGGTGGAAGACCAAAGCGTACATTCTCGACGATACCATCCATATTCGAGATTTCCAGGTCGGCAAATTCCCTCAGCTTGCCAATCAACTCCTGCACCAGTTCTTCAGGCGTCGATGCACCTGCCGTGATCCCAATGGCCTCAACTCCCTGTAACAACAGGGGATCGATTTTTGCCGGGTCTTCGACCAAGTGACTCGGTGTACCGCTGTCATTGCTGACTTCGCATAAGCGATTTGAATTGGAGCTGTTGTGGGCTCCCACCACCAGCATCAGGTCAACCTGAGCGGCAAGTGCACGGACAGCGGCTTGTCGATTCTGGGTCGCATAGCAGATGTCCTTGGTGTTTGGACCTGCGATGTTGGGAAACTTCTGCTTCAATGCCTTGATGATATCTCGTGTATCATCAACCGACAGGGTAGTCTGGGTCACATAAGCGACCTTGTCCGGGTCACCCACTTCCAACATCTCTACGTCTTGGGCATTGCTGACTAAATGGACAGGCCCTGGGATTTGACCCAGTGTGCCCTCAACCTCAGGATGGTTCTCGTGACCTATCAAGATCACATCGTAGCCTTTTGCAGCATAACGCTGGCCTTCCTTGTGCACCTTGGAAACCAACGGGCAAGTAGCATCAAGTGATTCAAGGCCACGCTCCGACGCATCTTGCTGAACCTTTTTTGACACACCATGAGCGCTGAACACGGCAATTGCATTGTCTGGAATCTGATGGATTTCTTCTACAAACCGTACGCCCTTCGCTTTCAGGTTTTCAACAACTCTGCGGTTGTGGACGATTTCGTGCCGTACGTAAACGGGAGGCTCATAAAGTTTCAGTGCTCCTTCTGCAATCGCAATTGCACGGTCCACGCCAGCACAGAAGCCACGTGGCTGAGCCAAAATCACACGTATTTTCTGCCTCTCCCGATCCGGACTGTCAGGGTTCACTTGTGGTAATCCATTCATGAGTATGCTCTCAACTAGTTTTGCTCACAGTTCTGCAAAAATCATGGCCAGTGATTTCATCGCCAACATCCATTTTTATGAGCTTGCCTGCTCAAGATGCCTTCCTTCAACTCGCGGAAGATTGTAAGTTAATATCCCGAATAGCAATCTCAAAGCCAGATTAGACCGCACTACTACACTGGTCACAATGGTGACCATCCACACACTGCGACGCGAAATCTTCACCTCTTGACCGCTCTTGTATGCAGGAGTCGCGTGGATTCGGCGCAGGGTCAATATGGCCATCCCCAGCGCCCATAGGCAATGAAGACGAATGCCGGTTTCACGAGGTGGGATAATCATTATAAATCGTAATGCATTCGAAAGATGATGCCGGGCGATGGCTACCAACTCAAACAGCCCTTTGGTAAAGCCAGGGTCGCGCTGCGTGGAAGACAGGGAACTCAACTCGAAACCTGCCGCAAGAAAAATGTCCCGTGGCAACCAGCATGCTCCACGTCGTTGGTCATCCCATATATCCTTCAGTATATTTGTCATCTGCAGACCTTGACCAAAAGAAACTGAAAGTGCAAGCAACTCCTCACGTCGCTCATTGATTTTTTCTGAATAATCACAGAACAACTCGGTGAGCATCTCGCCTACGACCCCGGCAACGTAATAACAGTATTGATCAAGGTCAGGCAGGTCATTCAGGCCCTTTACCGTTGCCCTTTGCTGAAATTCTGCCATTCCTCGCGACATGATTTTCACACAGCGCTCAAGCGCATTGCGCTGAGTATCACTAAATCCTCTCGTGATACGAATCACTCGAGCAGTATGTGCAATCAGGTCGTGCTCACTTTCTGTCGTTGACGAAGACAATAGCTCGCCGAGATCTTGAGCAAAGGAATCAGGCTCCTGCCGACCTGCAACAATCTCGGCAAAGCGCTCAGAGAACTCACGTTTTTGTTCTGCAGAGAGTGCGGGTTCGTCTTCGATAGTATCCGTGATCCGGCATAAAAGATATGCATTGCCTACGACATCACATAGCCCATCCGGAAGCTGTGGAATGGTCAAGGCAAATGTGCGGGATACCCCCTGCAAAGCCTCTGCCTGATAGGCAAAGTCATCGTTCGTCAACCCACTCAAGGCGGACACCATTAGCTTAATCTCTATTTCGCTTCACAGTATGAGTGGCATTGTACACTCGCACTGGTTAATAGGAAATTGGCGGCAAGCTTTTGCTGCCGGGCTTGATTGAATCGCCTGCTCATCCGGGGTGGTTGAAGTGGCCACGGATGGGGCTTCCAGCCTGCCCTAGCCTGCACTCCGCCGGATTCAGTCTCCACGGAGAGTTTGTGCGCCCCGGGCCATGGTATGGCTGGTTGTTTTAGTGCCAGAAGGGGCTCCTGCAATAGTGAAAATTTGATAGATAAGGTACAATAAATTTTGTATAGTCTGTGCCAACAAATATCTTCGGAGAAGTACCATTCAAAATCACCAAGTAGAATTGCAGGTCGATCAGGTTGAAGGGACTGCACTGATTATAAGCGTGACGGGCCGTATTGACGGTGTGAACGCTCAGGAATTTTACAATAACCTCAACAAGGAAATTGATGGCTCTGACAATCCAGTAGTACTGGATCTGGAGAATCTGTCCTACATCAGTAGTGCAGGGTTACGTTCAATCCTGCTTATTGCAAAAACACTCAAGGGCAAGAATACAAAGTTCATGCTTTGCTCCCTACCAGAGCCCATAAAAGAAATCGTTGAGATTGCAGGTTTTGACAAGATTATTGATGTACTTCAATCTCGAACCGCAGCAGTAGAAGCGATCAAGGGTTAGGGTCTTTACCGAAAAATCCAAGTGACGGCACAGCTGTCGTCCCCTGCCTGAGTGGAAATACCGAATCGCTGCTGGTACTCAGGGTTAAGAACACTCATGAAGGATAGGCAGCACATACCAACTTTGCTAAGTCTATTGCAAGGCTGAACCGACATCGCAGGATCAAACTTCCCACCACTGGAGAAATTGCAACTGTGATCCGGGAACTGCACTTGGCAGACGAGACGATTGAAGGCGTACTAGTAATCCACGTAGGAGGCCACGTTGATGGTGTTAATGCCCAAGAATTCCGAAACGGTCTTGAGCATAGGATTCAGAACATAGATGGCCCCGTTATCCTGGATTTTAAGAAACTGACCTACATCAGCAGTGCTGGGCTGCATTCAATCTTGCTGGCTGCAAAAATATCCAGGGACAGAAATAAGAAATTTATGTTGTCTTCACTGCCGGAACTAGCCCTGCAGGTTATACGGACTTCTGGCTTTGACAAGATTATCGATATACAAGAGTCACTTCCTGAGGCAATTTGCGCGGCACACAACTGACACTTCAGGATGGTGCAACAGTGACATCTTCTCCACCTGCAGATTCTTCGGTAGTTCCCTTTGCCTCATGGCCGACCTGCTCCACAGGTAGAACAACGATCATATCGGTGTATTCACCTTCCTTGGTGTCCACACGGATTTCACCACCATGCTCGCGCATGATGTCACTGGACAATGACAGTCCCAGGCCGGTGCCCTTATCCGGCGGCTTAGTTGTATAGAATGGATTGAAAATACGTTCCAACGCTGATTCGGGAATACCGTTGCCATTGTCCCGGACATGTACCTCTACATGGTCTCCGACCTGCAGCGTGCTCAGCTTGAGTATCGGTTGATATTCCTTGCCGGCATCACCGCCTTTCTCCAGCAGAGCTTTTCTTTTTTCATCAGTGGCATAACAGGCATTGGTCACCAAATTCAGGAATACCCGGCCAAGATCTTGTGGGCGTACCATGATCTCCCGCAACCCTTCCTCATAGTCCTCCTGAATTTCCAGCTGAAATTCCGTGTCAGCGGCACGGGCACTATGGAATGCAAGCAGCGCATGATCATTCAACAGTATGTTCAGGTCGGTCTCCTGCCAGTCCCCGCCACCACGACCCATTTTCAGCATGTCCATTACAATCCGGTTTGCACGCTTGCCATGCTCATGAATGCGTTGCAGATTGCCGGTAAGGTCCCCAGCCACTTCCTCGACGAATTCCGGATCGTATTCATCCTCTCCATTCCCTTTCCCGGCTTTGCCCTTGGCCACTTCTTCCAGCAGTTCTTCCAGCAGTTCTTGAGAGACCTCCGAAAAGTTCATGATGAAATTCATGGGATTTTTTATTTCATGTGCAACCCCTGCTGTTAACTGACCCAGAGCAGCAAGCTTCTCGCGCATCACAATTTGATCCTGTGCACGCTCCAGTTCCTCGTTGGTTTTTGCCAGTTCCTCATTTTTTCCTTTCAGCTCTTCCGCGAGCGTTTCCACCAGGTTAAGACGCTGTACTTCCAGTGCATTGTTCCGGAACACATCCAGTGCCTTAGCGAGCTGTGCAATCTCATCGCGGCCATCAACGTCAATGGCAATTTCCAGATTGCCTCCAGCCATTTGCTGCATCTGACTCGAAATTCGATCCAGTCGCTTGATCAAGCGGCGTTGTACGAGCAACCATACGAACAGGAATGCGCCCCCGATGCTCACCAGATTGACAACAAGCAATATGGTTGCGCTGGTGGTCGTTGCCGTGGTTGCCTTGTCGGCCATCTCTCCTGCAGCCATGCTGGAGTCATCCACAAAGCTCTCTACCTGTGCAACGACGTCAATTCCCAGAATCTGACTGTCATTGAGCAGATCAACCAACTCCTCATCAACCGTGAGCTCCCTGAAACGCAAATCAAATCCGTTGTTCTCCCTTCTGCCAACCGATAACAGGTCGGCAAAAGCTGAAGATACCCGGCCATGGACTACTGTATTTTCAAGCGCATCAAGCGACCGTTCGGCAAGGCCGACGGTCGCTTCAAACTGTTCTCGCAAAGGCTCCAGCAACGCTTTATCGGTCACGGTAAACGCAGTTGCCAGCAGCTGTGTGGCGATAGCTGCCGCTTCACGCAACTCAACCAGACGGCGATACGTTTGAAATTCTTGTTCTGAAAAATGAACAGAAGCTGGTAAGCGCTCCTCATTGAGAGACCTGTAACCTGTCATCGTGTAGAACATCTGATCATCAATCTCTTTGATCAAAATGGTAGTCAACTTGCCCTGGACCACCTGGAGCTCATCCCTGAGATCGATAATTTGATGGCGAACATCGAAGCGTTCCCGGACAAGCATTTTGACCTTGTCAATATTCTGTACAATGCCAAGCCCGCCGGATTGAATCTGTTGCGTTCTTGCGTCTCTCCCCTGGTTTGCCAGCATGATTGAAAGCAACGCCTCGAATTCATCTGCCTGCCAGCTTGTTGTTGCGGCGATGGTCTCGAATTCTTCCGGTGTAGCCACTGTTGTAAGTCGTGGCACTGCGGCAACAAGCGATGCTGTTTGCTGGGCAATCGTAAATGCGGACGTCATCTCGGGGACACTTTTTTCACTGACGTTTTGCTGGATTTTCCCGATGTGATCGAGAAAGAAGAGAGCCAGCAGGCTGATCATGATGATCAGTGCAACGGCACCGCCGAAACCCACATAGAGCTGTGTGGAAATTCGACTCCAGGGTTTTGAAGACATTGTGCTTCTCTCAAACCTATTGCGAATGCACAGCCCCGGTCAGGGTTGTCACGGATGAATACTCACCATTGGGGCCAATTACCGTCAGGAAAACGCTGTCCGACCCCTGGTTGTCGTCCTTGCCGTAACGCAATTTGAACCCATCCAGACTGATACTGTCACCGGTCCTCAGCGCTGAATCGATACAGCCTCGATTGATCCGCTTGCCACATTGCGAAACCACGTAAGCTGCCAGGCGTCCAGCCAAATACCCTTCAAACGATATAAAACCCGGTTCAATGGCCGGATCATATGCTTTTAGTGCCGCGCGGTACGAAGCCGATGCGTTGATCGTATCCCCTGTCGGAAAAGGTACAACCTGCGTCACCAAAACACCCGATCCCCCGGCACCCAACTCCTTTGCCAGGGCATTGCTGCCCACGAAGGACAGGGTCATGAAAATTGGGTCCATCCCAAGACGTCGCGCCCACTTGATGAAGGTCGCGGTCGGCTTATAGGGGCCCACGATGATCACAGCCTGTGGTTCAACCGCGCGCAGATCGAGAAGTGCAGTCTTCACTGCAATCGTGTTTCGGGGAAACACTCCCGTGCCGACAGCAGAAAGCCCTCGACGCTCGAGGGCCAGAAGAACGCCTTGCAGTCCCGCAAGACCAAAGGAGTCATCCTGGTAAAGGATGCCAATGCGATCGTATCCCATGTCAGTTGTCAGCCGCTCGACCATCTCCTCGGTTTCCTGATAGTACGAGGCTCGGAGATTGATGACGGTGTGACGGGTATTGTCACGCAGGTATTCTGCACCTGTCATAGGTGCCATGTAAGGCACATCGTTTGTCTCGGTGACTGGAACAGCCGACTGGGAAGTAGGTGTGCCTACTGCACCTATAAGGGCAAAAACACCCTCTTCGATCAGTTGCTGTGTATTCGAGACAGCTGCCTCTGGCTCATAAGCATCATCCAGCGAGCGCAATTCCAGACGACGCCCATTGACGCCACCATTGCTATTGACCTCTTTGAAGGCGGCAAGAATCCCTGCCTTCATGCTTTTCCCAAGTTCGCCTGCAGGGCCGCTGAAAGCAGCAGATTGCCCAAACAGAATGCGTTCGCTGCTTACGCCAGGTGTAGTGATTATGCTGTCCTCAACCTCACCAACTGCCGCACTTGCAAATATTGCAGCAAAAAGTGTGGCAAAGGCTTTTCTGGGAGATAGTCTGCGCAGAGCCTGCACTTTCTTAGATCTTCTTTACCATGGTTAAATGGTTGCGTTCACCGTTGCGCTGATAGCGCAACTCCGTCATCAGTTCCTTGGCCAGTCTGATGCCAGCACCACCAACACTGCGTTCCTCAAGGGAACTTTCGACATCCAACTCAGGCGCATCATGCAATGGATCAAAGGGAAATCCATCATCCGTGATCTCCACAGTGATGGTCTCACCCTCCCTTGAGAGCTTGATCTCAACTTCATGCTCCTGGTCATCATCATGAGCATAGCTGACTACATTCGTAAAGAGTTCCTCCAGCGCGAGCTGAATCTGAAGCAGCGCATCCATGGGGAATCCGTGCTGCTCGCCAAATTCCTCCAGCGCCGCCTCGATCGTGCGAATCTCCTCCATTCGATTGGCAACAGTCAGTGTGCGTGAAGCTTGCATCATTCTACTCCGGCTTTTTCAGGTGACCCGCAGAACAAGGCAAGTGATGTCGTCGGACTGGGGGGTTTCTCCTGCAAACTCCCTGACCGACTTGAACACCGTATCAGTAACATCCTTGGCACTCCCGAATGAACTGTTTCGAAAAACCTCGAAAAACCTGTCCATCTCAAACAGTTCTCCATCGCCCTTCTCCGCTTCCGACACCCCGTCTGTATAGAATACGATCATCGAGCCGGACTCCAGAGCAACGGTTTTTTCCTGATACTCCAAATCCGGCATGACACCCAGAGCAGTTCCTTCCGTTGACTCCAGCAATTCAATGGTCTTGTCCGGTTTTACAACCACAGGCAAGTTGTGTCCGCCGTTCGAATACACAAGCTCTTTGGTCTGAGGATCGTAAATACCGTATAACAGGGTCACAAAAGTCATGTCGACATTATTGTCTGCCAGCATCCCATTCACTTGCCGTAGTACCTTGGCTGGGGAACTGGAAGTTGCAGCACAGGCCTTCAGCAGCGTACGGCTGGCCATCATGAACATTGCAGCCGGCACCCCCTTGTCGGACACATCAGCGATCACCACGCCAATCCGGCCATCAGAGAATTCGTACACATCAAAAAAGTCGCCACCCACGGAGCGGGCCGGCACCATACTTGCGTAGAGATTGAATTCTTCAGAAGTGGGAAAGGACATAGGAAGAATGCTCTGTTGCATCTTCCTGGCTACATCGAGCTCGTTTTGAAGTGCGACCAGCTTGTCGCGTGTGCTTAGCGCCTGTCGCCATAGTGTGAGATTTTCAATGGTGCGCTCGATGGTGACCTTCAGGTCCGTGAAATCAATGGGTTTGGTGACAAAATCAAACGCACCTCGATTCATTGCAGTCCTGATATTTTCCATGTCCCCGTATGCAGAAACCATGACCGCACGTATGTCAGGATCGACGTCCGGTATTTGTGCTAACAAGGTCAGTCCGTCCATGACAGGCATATTGATGTCAGACAGCACGATGTCATACTTACCATTCTCACGCAGGAGCTTCAGGGCTTCAGCACCGTTGTGTGCAAACTCAAAAATGTAACGACCGCGGCGGACTTCCCGCCTCATTTTCTGCAGCATAAGCTGCTCTAAATCCACCTCGTCATCGACAACGAGTATCCGGACATGATCATCGCTCACTTACTACCCCATCTCACTATTTGGATACCCAGGTTGGCATCAATCAGTCACACGCGCTGTTGATCCACCTGCATTGAAAAACCCTCAAAATATCTTGCATGCATGACTTCCATCAAACCACGCGGATTATATCAGTAAAACCAACTACAGGGAGACAGAAACTGCCAATACCCGGGTTTGTTCGCGGTTTGATTTGCAATCCACTTTTTGCACAGACATATATTTTGATAACTTGCCCTGCCAGGCTACCCTGCTTACTCTTTATCCGCTTGCGTTTATCACTTGCCACGGGTAATCATTAATCCACGGGAAGTCATGCCAGATGCCCTGTGTATTCTGCGTGGCTATGTATTCCATGCAACCCATGAAGTATTTGCATGTACCGGAGAAATGTTATGGGAAACCGGACTCGGTTCTATATCAATGGTGAGTGGGTCAAACCCTCAACGGATCAAACCGCAGATGTCATCAATCCTGCTACGGAAGAGGTCATTGGATGTGTAGCGATGGGCAATCCAAAAGACCTGGACAAGGCAGTGGCTGCCGCCAAAATGGCCTTTGTTTCCTATTCCAAGACGACTCAGAAAGAAAGGGTTGAGCTGCTGGAAGAAATCATCGAGCACTACAGGTCCCGCATGGCTGACATGGCGGAGACAATCAGTGGACCACCTGGTTACAACGCTCGATGTCTTGCGGGCATTCAAGTTTGAGGAAGATATCGGCTCCTCTCGTGTCATACGTGAGCCTGTAGGCGTTTGTGGGTTCATCACCCCATGGAACTGGCCCATCAACCAGATCACATGCAAAGTTGCACCCGCCCTTGCCGCAGGTTGCACCATGGTTTTGAAACCTTCCGAAATCGCTCCGTTCAACGCAGTCCTGTTTGCTGAAATTTTGGATGCTGCAGGTGTGCCGGCAGGTGTTTTCAATCTGGTACAGGGTGATGGACCTACCGTCGGTACTGCACTTTCCTCCCACTCTGATATCGACATGGTGTCGTTTACCGGCTCGACGCGGGCCGGAGTCGAGGTGGCTCGAAATGCCGCACCTACAGTGAAACGGGTCGCACAGGAGTTGGGTGGCAAATCCGCCAATATCCTGCTTGACGATGCTGACTTTGAAAAAGTCGTAGCACGAGATGTCTCCCGACTATGCACGAACTCGGGCCAGTCCTGCATTGCTCCGTCACGGATGCTGATACCCCGGCAACGCATGAATGAAGCCGCGTCAATTGCCAAAATAGCTGCAGAAAAAATCAAGGTAGGTCATCCGGATGTCGCGGGCACAAAGATAGGTCCCGTGGTTTCCAAATCGCAGTTTGAGCGGATTCAAAACCTGATTCGCTCAGGCATCGATGAAGGTGCACGGTTGGTGACAGGTGGGCTCGGACGTCCTGAAGGCTTGAGCGTAGGCTTTTATGTAAAGCCCACGGTGTTTTCCCACGTCACCAATGACATGCAGATTGCACAACAGGAAATTTTCGGCCCAGTACTTTCCATGATCAGTTATGTTGACGATGAAGATGCAGTGCAGATTGCCAATGACACGGTTTACGGATTGTCCGGTTACATATCTTCCGGGGACCCTGCACGTGCGCGTACCGTTGCACGCCACCTCCGGGTAGGAAGCATTTATCTCAATGGAGCATTACCAGACAGCAGGGCGCCATTCGGTGGGTACAAGCAGTCCGGCAACGGCCGTGAATGGGGCCGGTACGGCCTTGAGGAATTTCTTGAGACAAAAGCAGTCGTAGGCTACAGCAATTAGAGTGAGATCACTGGAGATGCTACTCCGGCACTCGTATCCTGGACAAATTCCTAGGTATCTTTACAGTGAACGACGGACACACTTCAAACAACACTGGATTCTGCTGGAAAACCATTGATTCTACACGGCCGCCTGATCCCCAAGTGTCGCAGGTACTGAACCTGTACAACAGTTTGACAGGTGATGACTGACTTATAAATTTTCCAATATCGCACGCTTAACCGAATCCAGTTCAGCATCAATGTTGATGAGTTCGGTACTGCTTTGCCGGATCGCAATATCTGGGTCCTTCAAGCCGTGTCCGGTCAAGGTACAGACTACGGTACTGCCCTCCGATATCTTGCCACGCTCGATGTCATGCAGTGCACCCGTCACCGATGTCGCAGATGCCGGCTCACAAAAAATTCCCTCATTGGCCGTCAAAAGCTTTTGCGTGGCCAGAATTTCTTCGTCAGAAAATGCGTTGAACCAGCCGCTTGACTCTTTCACCGCAGCCTGCGCAAGGTCCCAGCTCTGAGGGTGCCCGATACGGATTGCCGTTGCGACTGTTTCCGGTTTCTCCACAGGTTTGCCGGAGATGAAAGGCGCAGCACCCGCTGCCTGGTAGCCCAGCATCCTGGGCCTTGGGGCCAGCCCGGATGCCGTAACAGCCCGTGTGCCTTGGTTGTAAACATCTTCAAAAAGTTCGCTGTAGCCCATCCAGTACGCTGAAATATTGCCGGCATTGCCGACCGGTATGCAGTGGAAATCCGGTGCACAGCCCAGTGCTTCGACAATTTCATAGGCGGCTGTCTTTTGGCCCTGCAGGCGGTACGGGTTGATGGAATTGACAATATTCACCGGAGCCTTTTCAGCGACCTCCTTCACCAGACGCATCCCATCATCGAAATTGCCGCGGATCTGCAAAATGATCGCCCCGTGCATCATGGCTTGTGCAAGCTTGCCCATCGCAATGTTGCCTTCCGGGATCAGCACGAATGCCCTGATTCCAGCCCTCGCTGCATAGGCTGCCGCGGATGCCGAGGTATTTCCTGTGGAGGCGCAAAGAATCGCCCGGCTTCCTTCGTGGACAGCCTGGGTGACCGCCACTGTCATGCCACGGTCCTTGAATGAACCAGTGGGATTCAGGCCCTCGTACTTGAGATACAGCTTGATCCCCTTGCGATTGACCTGCTCAAGGTTACGGCAGAGAACCAGCGGGGTGTTTCCCTCGCAAAGACTGATCGCCTGACTGTCCTCGGCAAGGGGCAAGATAGAACGATACCGGTCGATCAGCCCAGTGTAGCGTTCTTTGTCCATATTGCGCCCGAAATTCAGGAAAGTGTTTCCAGACGAATTCGCATGACTTTACCGGTCACCGTTTCAAGTTCTTCGATCTCGGAAATTGCACACTTCATGTTTTGCTCATTCACCTGGTGCGTGAGGATGACGACCGGCACACTGGCAAGATCAGACTGGGGCTCCTTCTGGATGATTGCCTCTATACTGATGGTGTGCACGGCAAATATCCGCGTAACATCGGCCAGTACACCCGGTCGATCCAGAACATGTATGCGCAGGTAGTAGGCTGTAGAAACATCATCCATGGATAGTACCGGAATATCGGACAAGGCATCCGGCTGAAATGCCAGATGAGGTACGCGATTCTCCGGGTCCGAAGTGAGCGCCCGGACAACGTCCACCAGATCGGCCACCACGGCTGACCCGGTGGGCTCTGCCCCTGCCCCTGGACCATAGTACAGGCTGGGCCCGAGGGCATCTGCCTTTACCACCACGGCATTCATCACACCGTCCACGTTGGCTATCAAGCGCCGCTGCGGTATCAAAGCCGGGTGTACACGGAGTTCAAGGCCCTGCGCAGTGCGCTTGGCGATGCCCAAATGCTTGATCCGGTACCCGAGTTCAGCCGCATAGGAAACATCTTTGGCTGTGATCTCGGCAATGCCCTCGGTGTAGACCTTTTCCAGTTGCAGCGGGACACCGAAAGCAACCGAGGCCAGGATAGTCAGCTTATGTGCAGCATCGGTGCCCTGGATATCGAAAGTAGGATCTGCCTCCGCATAACCAAGCTGTTGTGCATCCTTGAGCGCAGCATCAAAATCCCTGCCCCTGTCTCCCATTTCAGTAAGAATGAAATTGCCGGTGCCATTGATGATCCCGGCCAGCCATTCTATAGAATTGGCTGCAAGTCCCTCACGTAAGGCCTTGATAATAGGGATACCTCCGGCAACCGCCGCCTCGAAAGCTACCGATACTCCCTTTTCCTGTGCGCGCTGGAAAATCTCATTACCGTGGTATGCAATCAGCGCCTTGTTTGCCGTTACCACATGCTTGCCGTGATCAATTGCCTTGAGTACCAGCTCCCGGGCCTCCTCAGTACCGCCCATCAACTCGAGCACGATATCAATATCTGTACTGCAGACGACCTGGTTTGCATCTTCGGTCAGCACTACATTGGAGATGTCACAGACACGCGGCTTTTTGGTATCGCGCACGCACGCAACAGAGATTTGGATACCACGACCTGCCCGACGAGCAATCTCATCTGCATTGCGTGACAGGATGCTTGCCGCACCACTGCCTACAGTACCCAGGCCGAGTACACCTACTTTTACCGCTTCCAGCACGTTTTCACTCTCAACTTCATGTAGTCTTCAGCATTCTACGAATGCTTCTCACAGCTTGCCGGGTCCGATGCTCATTTTCAATCAGGCTGAAGCGCACGTGAGAATCACCATACTGGCCAAATCCAATCCCCGGAGATACGGCCACCTGTGCCTCTTCCAGCATTTTTTTAGAGAATTCCAGCGAGCCTGCTTCGCGATAAGGTTCGGGAATTTTTGCCCAGACGAACATCGTAGCCTGTGGCTTCTTGACCTCCCATCCTGCATTTTCCAGTCCCTCGCACAATACGTCACGCCGGCTCCTGTAGGTTGAACGAACCTGCTCAATCACTTCCTCGGGACTGTCCAGGGCAGCAATGGATGCAACCTGTATCGGCGTGAAAATGCCGTAGTCCACATAGGACTTCAACCTCGACAGAGCTGCCACCAGGGTTGGATTCCCGCACATGAAACCAACCCGCCAGCCCGGCATGTTATACGTCTTGGACAAGGAATAAAATTCGACAGCAATTTCCTTTGCGCCCGGCACCTGCAACACGGAAGGTGCCTCATAGCCGTCGAATGTGATTTCCGCGTATGCGATGTCGTTCACCAGCCACATGGAATGCTCTCTCGCGATGGCGACGACTTTTTCCAGGAAAGGCAGGTCCACGCACTGGGTCGTGGGGTTGCACGGAAAGTTGAGAATCAGCATTTTCGGGCGTGGCCAAGAGTCCTGTATGGCCTTTTCCAGTTCAGAAAAGAAATCCTCATCCTCAGCCAATCGCACGTAAATGATGTCTGCCCCTGCAATGACACAGCCGTATGGATGGATCGGGTAGGCAGGATTGGGTACCAGTACGGCATCTCCGGGCCCCAGGGTAGCCAGGGCCAGATGCGCCAGCCCTTCTTTCGAGCCAATCGTCACAATGGTTTCGGTTTCAGGATCAAGATCAACATCGAATTTTCGCCTGTACCAGTTGGCTACCGCCCGGCGTAACTTGGGAATTCCGCGGGAAAGCGAATAGCGGTGCGTATCTTCCCGTAGCGCGACTTCCGCAAGCTTCTCCGGGATGTGCCGGGGCGGGGGCTGGTCCGGGTTACCCATGCCAAAATCCACGATGTCCACGCCACGGGATCTGGCATTCGATTTCAGCTCGTTTACGATCGTGAATACGTAGGGAGGCAGACGGGAAATTCTTGCAAAGTCTTCCATAGACGAATCATCCTAACCGGGACAGCGTATAATACGTGATTCACTATAGGCTGCCTATGCCCGAGCACCCGGCCAACAGATGGACCTAATTCAGGATTTCGCTGATTCAAGCTTTGTAATCACCGGCTACCAGACGGGGCGTGTGCTGGTAAATGACAAGCCATATTCAAAAAGCCTCATTGTCTCCCCGGAACGGCTGATTACTGCATGGGAGATCACCAGCATCAGGCAACTGGACAAGGACTGCTTCTCGACCATTCTCGATTTGCAGCCGGAAATCGTTCTGGTGGGATCAGACGAACCAGGAATATTCCCCGAGGGAGAGGTTCTTGCCTGGCTTGCCCAGCAAAAAATTGGCCTGGAATGCATGAACATGACCGCTGCCTGCAGGACCTACGGAATCCTGGTCGCAGAAGGCCGCAGGGCAGCAGCAGCACTTATTTTTCCGGACTGACAGGCTCAGTATTTGGGCAAGTAACGAAGCGGATTGACAGGCTTGCCGTGGCGGCGGATCTCAAAATGCAACCTCGGAGATTGTGCACCCGTACTGCCCATCTCGGCAATTTTTTGCCCCCGGGTCACTGCTCGCCCTTCCCTCACCAATAGCCTGCGATTGTGTGCATAGGCGCTCAGGTATTGCTCACTATGCTTCACGATGATCAGATTGCCGTAGCCCGGCAGCCCATCGCCGCTGTATACGACCTTCCCCGAAGATGCGGCAAGCACAGGCTGTCCGGCCTTGCCGGCAATATCAATTCCCTTATTGCCCCTTCCTTTCGAAGAATATTTCTGGATCACTTTCCCGCGGGTCGGCCACACCCATACATGCTTTGCGGACTTGGACGGTTTGGACTTCTTGGATGCCGCTGTCTTTTTCTTCGCGGATGACGGAGGCTGTTTCGCGCTGGACCGTTTTTTTGCAGAGGCGGAGGCCGTTGTACGGGCGCTCACGGGAATTTTGGGTCCCTTGATTCGCAGCCGTTGACCCGGGTAGATCGTGTAGGGTTTGGAAATACGGTTCCAGGCTGCCAGCTCGCGATAGTCCAGACCGTGCTGGTACGCGATTGAATACAGGGTCTCGCCCCTCAGTACCTTGTGATCATCCAGTACATACTTGTAGTAGACCGGTCTTTCCGGATACGAGGTACATGCGCCCAGCGTGAAAAAAAAAATTCCTGCAGCAGCCAGTCGTATGAAGGCAGTCATCAAAGATATCTGAAATAAACAAGAATGATCACGAGCGTGAACACCGTGGCCCACCCGATCCGCTCTACGTATTTCCGGACCCATGGTTCAAACCTAGGACCCATGTACCTGAGCAGCCCGGCCACCAGAAAAAAACGGGCACCCCTGCCAACGAATGAAGCCAGCACAAACGGAAGCATTCCCAGGGAAAGTAACCCGGCCGTGATCGTGAACAACTTGTAGGGGATAGGAGAAAACCCGGTCACAAAAATGACCCATACCCCCCATTCTCCAAACCATGCTCTTGTGGTTTCAAATTCCGGCCAGTAGGAAGAAGCCTGCAGCCAGGGTTCGATATACTCGAAGGCAAATGCCCCGATGAAATAGCCCAGCACCCCTCCCGCCACAGAAGTGACCGTTGTGAGAAACGCAAACCACCATGCACGGTCAGGCCTTGCCACTGTCATCGGAATCAGCAGCACATCCGGTGGCACCGGGAAAAAAGAGGACTCCGCAAAACTCACTCCCCCCAGGTAATACCCGGCACGGGGGTGACGGGCCCAGGTCATCACGCTTGCATAAAGCCGGGTGAACAGTTTCATTGCAGATCACTATGTAAATACATTTCCCTGCACAAGTGGCACAAAACTGACACTGCCGAGGTTTTTCTGCTCCACCTGATTTCCACTCTTGTGCAACAGCAAGAGATCCTGTACCCCTGACGGCTGCCCCACCGGAATGACCAGGCGACCGTTATCCGCCAACTGGTCAATCAGAGCCGATGGAATCTCATCCGAAGCCGCAGTGACCACCACGGCATCATATGGCGCATAACTTTCCCAGCCCCATGAACCATCGGACAGCTTGAACTGTATATTGCGAAGGCCAAGTTGCATTGCGCGCTTGCGTGCCTGCTGATATAGAGCTTCAATTCGCTCAACGGTATACACCTTTTCAACCAGCCCGGACAGTACTGCAGCCTGGTACCCGGACCCGGTCCCGACCTCCAGCACCTTTTCCGGCACCCCGCCCTGCAAAACAGCCTCTGTCATGCAGGCCACGACGTAAGGTTGTGAAATTGTCTGCTTGTGACCAATTGGCAGGGCCGTATCTTCGTAGGCGCGGGAAGCCAGTGCCTCGTCGACAAACAGGTGTCTTGGTGTCACACGCAATGCCTGCAGGACCTGTCTGTTGCTAATACCCCGAGCGCGCAATCGTGAGATCAGGCGATCCCTCGTGCGCTGCGAAGTCATGCCAATGCCTTCGTGCTGTTTTGGTTTCAGAATCACAGCAGAAACTTCCAGCTCAGGTGAATTTGCATGCCGAGACCCACTGCTCGATCGGCTGCATGGCCTTGTAGTGAGTCAGATCGAGGTGCAGGGGGGTTACGGAAACGCAGCCATTTCTGATGGCATGGAAGTCGGTGCCAGGGCCTGCATCCTGTTCAGGGCCAGCCGCACCCACCCAATAGATCGTATCCCCTCGCGGGTCAGCAGACTCAATGACCGGTTCTGCCTTGTGCCGGCTACCCAGGCGGGTAGTTTCCATGCCTTTTATTTGCTGCATCGACAAATCGGGTATGTTGACATTGATGATCAAATCCTGGGGCAATTGTTGCCCGGTAAGCTTGGAGATTATTTCATGGCTAACCCTGGCACAGGCCTGCAGATCGTGCGGGCGGTGAGAATTTACCGAAATGGCCACCGCCGGCAACCCCAGAAATCGGCCTTCCATGGCTGCGGCCACTGTACCCGAATAAATCACATCATCTCCAAGGTTGGCTCCCAGATTGATGCCTGCAATCACGATGTCCGGCTCATCCTTGATCAGGCCAGTGATGGCCAGATGCACGCAGTCAGTGGGCGTACCGTCTACGCTGTACCAGTTTTCAGCAATACAGTGTGCACGAATTGGTGCGTCCAGTGTCAGGGAATTGCTGGAAGCACTGTGATCCCGGCTCGGCGCGACAACGGTAATTTTTCCTAGTGGAGAGAGTGCATCGGCCAAGGCCTTGAGTCCTTCGGATCGAATTCCGTCATCATTGCTGAGTAATAGATGCATCGCTGCTACTGAAATCTGCCGCTGTGGGAAGTAGAATTGACCAAGCGCCCGGTCAGGAATCGTAGCAAAATAATACACCGAAATGGAATGCAAACATGTCCAAGCAAGGAAGTTGTTCAGGTAAGAAAGCCCGCTTCGCAGACCTTGTAAAGGGTGTCAGGCCGCTGCACCCGGACCACTCAAACCGCACTGAAGACAAAACTCCCAAGCCAAGCGCCCTGCCCCTGGAAACCATGAAAGACCACGGGCGTGTCCTGGAAGAGTCGCTGGACACCAGTCTGGAGTTCGAAGACATGCAACCAGGTGACAGCCTGTCATTTCGCAACGACAGGGTCCGCAAAAATGCGTTCAGAAAACTCAAGAAGGGGCAGTACAGCATCGGGGCTGAGCTCGATCTGCACGGCTTGACCATTGCCGAGGCCAAGCTTTCACTTGTGGACTTCATTCAGTCCTCACGTGAAAAAAACATACGGTGCGTGCGGATCATCCACGGCAAAGGACATGGTTCGAGCAACCGGGGGCCAAAATTAAAGCCCATGGTCAACCAGTGGCTGCAAAAAAGAGAGGAAATACTGGCCTTTTGCTCGGCACGACCCGTAGATGGCGGCACCGGAGCTGTGTACGTATTGCTCAAATCCCTGAACTGAGGCCGGCCTACATCCAAGATGCAGACCCGGTACCGGGGGGTAGCTGCTCACTTGTACCTGACTGTCCGGAGGATACTGCTCACCGGGATAACCCGTCCGGCATTTGGCTTGTATCCGCCTGCTCATCATGGTTGTCTGTATTTTCCCGTGCTTTGCTCACCGGCCGGTGCGTTTCCATGCTCGACGGAAAATCATCAACTGCGATTGCTGCCTGCGTTGCGATACGCGCCTGCTCAACAAGTTCAGCTTCGTTTTGCGTGATGATGCCTTGTGCAACTGCATTGCCCAGCCAGTCCTCCGGACGGCCCCTTTCCGGGGCGGAGATGCCTGCTTTCGCAAGCTTGCGTTCTGCCCCTTCTGCTGCGATCACGGCGGCTAATGCATGTTGTACCCGCCCTGTGGCATCTTCGGGGTCAGTGTTCTTGAAGATTCCCTCGGTCAGCCGATCCCGGGCTGCAGACGGCTCAATAAGGATCTCGGCAACACGTTGTCCCAGCGCATCATCGGGATGATGCAGACTTCTTCCTGTGGGAAACACGATGGCGCGCAGGAGTTGCCCGACGATTCGCGAGGGAAAATTCCGCATGATTTCATCCAGGGCGTGCTGGGCATGGTACAGACAGTACTTTGCACTCCACTCGACCAGCGGGAGATCTGTTGCGGGTCTTCCTGTCTCCTGGTAGTGCTTCAGGATCGCCGAACACAGGTACATGTAACCCAGGACATCCGCAAAGCGACCGGAAAGCTTTTCCCTGCGCTTGAGGTTTCCTCCCAAAAACAGCAGCGCAAAATCGGAGACAAACGCATAACTTGCACTGATCCTTGCCAGGCGCCTGAAGTATCCCCGGGTAGGTCCCTGCACGGGGCTTGGTGCAAGCCGGCTCCGCGTCACACCATACAAAAATGATCTCGCACCGTTGCAGACGGTATAGCCCAGATGCTGGAACAGGATCTGGTCGAATTCTCTCAGCCCGGCCTCGCGGTCCGGGTCCGATACTGCGTTGATCTCGGCCATGAGGTAAGGATGGCAGCGCATGGCGCCCTGCCCAAAGATAATCAGGCTGCGAACTAGGATGTTTGCACCCTCAACCGTGACACTCATCGGCATGGACTGGTAAATCTGTGCAAGGTAGTTGCTCGGTCCCAGACAGATTCCGCGGCCCCCGTGCACATCCATGGCATCATTGATCACCCTGCGCACGCTTTCCGTATTGTGATACTTGAGCATCGCTGTCGCCACGGACGGTTTCTCTCCATGATCGATGGCCGAGGCGGTCAGTCTGCGCCCGGCTTCCATCATGTAGGTCAGTCCACCGATCCTGGCCAGAGCTTCCTGCACACCTTCGAACTTGCCGATCGGGATGCCGAATTGTCTGCGGGTTCGGGTATAGGCGCCGCTCATGTAGCTGACGTATTTTCCAGCACCCGCACTCAGGGCAGGCAGCGAGATACCGCGTCCTACGGAGAGACATTCCACGAGCATGCGCCAACCCTTGCCAATCTGGTCCTGTCCTCCGATGACCCAGTCGATTGGTATAAATACGTCCTCTCCCCAATTCGGGCCATTCTGGATGGAAGCGTTGAGCGGGTTGTGCCGGGTGCCGATACGCACCCCGGGTGTGTTGGTGGGAACCAGGGCACAGGTGATACCAAGGCTTTCCCGTTCGCCAAGCAGGCCATCCGGATCATAGGCCTTGAAGGCAAGCCCAAGAACGGTCGCAACAGGCCCCAATGTGATATAGCGTTTTGCCCAGTTCAAACGCAAACCCAGAACTTCCTTTCCCTCAAACATGCCTCGACATACCACGCCGGTATCCGGCATCGCACCGGCATCGGACCCGGCATCAGGGCCTGTCAGGGCGAAACAGGGAATCTCTTTCCCTGCGGCAAGCCTTGGCAGGTAATGACTTTTCTGCGCCTCCGTGCCGTAGTGCAACAAGAGGTCAGCGGGTCCCAGCGAGTTCGGCACCATCACGGTGACAGCCGCACTGCCGCTGCGACTCACGATTTTCATGACCACAGAAGAATGCGCGATGGCAGAAAATTCAAGACCCCCGTATTTCTTCGGTATGATCATTCCAAAAAACTTGTTTTTCTTGAGGAATTCCCAGGCCTCTGGGGGAAGGTCATTCAGCTCGCTGGTCATTTTCCAGTCATCGATCATTCGGCAAAACTCGTCTACGGGCCCATCCAGGAATGCCTGCTCTTCTTCGGAAAGCACCGAGGTCTTGTGCTCCAGCAGTTTTTTCCAGTCAGGGTTTCCCTGGAACAATTCCGCTTCCCACCACGAGGTCCCTGCCTCAACAGCCTCACGCTCCGTATCTGACAATGGCGGCAGCACTTTGCGAATGTAGGCATACATGGGTCTGCTTAAAAACGTGATGCGCAGATCGGGCGAGTTGAGCAGTGCCAGAGAAACGAACAGCGCCCACAGGACAATGCCTGCCACTATGGACACAAAACCAAACAATGTCAGTAACAGCAGGCCAGCGCCAGATATCAAGGTCCACACGGAAAATGACCACGTGGCCCTGCTGAGACCAAACACCAAGCCGCCCAGTACCAGGCACCAAATAATGAATGTCACCAAAACTCCTTTATCTCAGCCATGCCCAAAAGCAAGGCACCACCTACCTGTATTGTACTCCAATGGGGACTGCATACCGCGCTACAGAGCTGTCACAGCAACATCTGCAAACCGGCTTCATTCTGCAAACCGGCCCTGATTATAATAGTGCATCAGAGCCTCAGGGTACGCCTATGACTTCCACTGACCAACGCTATGATCCCAGTTGCATGGATGACTTTGATCCGGCATCCCTGGATGCAGGACAGGCGTTAACGCAAATTATCAACACTGTAACCAGACCGCACGAGGTCGAGACCGTACCGATACAGGATTCGTTAGGGCGCGTAATCGCCAGCGAGTCGCGTTCAAGGATCAACGTACCCGGCCATACAAATTCTGCGATGGATGGGTATGCGATTTGCGGTGAAGACATTCCTGTGCGTGGACAGGCCGTGCTGTCTGTGATCGGGACATCCTGGGCCGGGCGACCGTTTACTGAATCCATCCGGTCCGGAGAATGTGTGCGTATCATGACGGGCGCTGCCATGCCAGACGGCTCCGATACGGTGGTGATGCAAGAGCGTGTCGAGAAAAACGGCGATACGATCAGCATTGACAGCAACAACAAGCCCGGGCAAAACGTTCGCCAGGCAGGTGAGGATATCCAGGCTGGCGAGATCGTTCTGGAAAGCGGCAAGCACATCCGCCCGGCGGAACTCGGGCTGCTGGCTTCTACCGGTATTGGCGAGGTCACCGTGTACAAAAAGTTGCGGGTTGCCTTCTTCTCTACAGGTGACGAGCTGCGGCCCATCGGTTCCAAACTGCAAAAGGGCCAGATCTACGACAGCAACCGCTACACCCTGTACGGCATGCTATCTCGCCTGGGAGTCGAAATCACCGACCTGGGCGTCATCGGGGATGAAAGAAATGTGATCGAGCAGGTCTTCTCGGACGCTGCGGCCGAGGCCGACGTTGTAATTACTTCCGGAGGTGTGTCCGTCGGCGAAGCTGATTTCGTAAAGGAGATACTGGAACAGCACGGTACAGTTCATTTCTGGAAAGTAGCCATGAAACCGGGGCGGCCCCTTGCATTCGGGAAGGTTGGCAATGCATGGTTTTTTGGCCTGCCGGGGAATCCGGTCTCCGTCATGGTGACCTTCTATGTCTTCGTGCTGCCGGCGTTAAGGAAAATGATGGGAAATCCCCATCAAGAGCCCCTGACAGTCACAGCCACCTGCTCCTCCAAGCTGCGCAAGCGTGCGGGCCGCGTCGAGTATCAGCGTGGCATTTTGACCTGGGAAAAAGACGGCGGTTCGTCGGGCCACAGCTACAGGGTATCCAAGACAGGTCCGCAGGGGTCCGGGGTGTTGCGCTCCATGTCCGATGCAAACTGCTTCATCATACTGCCGATGGAATCCTCAGGTGTCGAGGCAGGCGATGCGGTCAGGGTGTTGCCCTTCGAGACAATTGTCTAGGCTGTCAGACGCGACTTGAGCCTGAGCTTTTCCGGGTACGTGCCTTCGCGGGAAAAGCCATCCAGTTGCAAGGAAATGCCAAGGTCATGAGCAGGATTTTCCTTCATCGCCCGTAAGCCAGCGTTGCCGGTCCGCCAAATGCTCTTTTTTCCAGATCGGGGATTTGGATTTCAAGTCTTCCATGATGAAGCGGTTGGCCTCATAGGCCGCGTCCCGGTGCGCTGACCAGATAGCAACACATACGATGGGATCACCTGGAAACACCTGGCCTACGCGATGCAGCAGCAGTGCATCCAGGATTTCCCATCTGCGGGACGCCTCCTGCGCAATCTGCTGCAGATGCGTCTGGGTCATTTCCGGATAATGTTCCAGATGCATCGAATGGATCTGTTCACCGGCGTTGAAATCTCGCATGGTACCTACAAATACCGCCATCGCGCCGAATTTTCCCGGCTTCCCCAGGCACCGCTCCTGATAGTCCTGGACTTCCTGCCAGGGATTAAATGCAGTATCACGAATCTCGATTTTCATGCCCCGCCAGATTCTCCCGATTACAGTATGTTTGACTGCATTATCCGTAAAATACTACTGTACATGACAGGCGATGACCATTGGCAGGATGCAAGAACATGAGTGATGAAAAAAAGCGAGACCTCATTTCTCTGGATATTGCCGTTCTGACAATTTCCGATACACGCACAGAAGATGACGACAAATCGGGAAAAATCCTGTGCGATCGACTGCAATCTGCAGGTCACAATGTTCACGGCAAAGTCATTGTCCCGGATGACAAGTACAGAATCAGGGCTGTGGTATCCCCCTGGATCTCGGAACCCAAACCCGACGTCATACTCACGACCGGGGGCACCGGAGTCACCGGAAGAGACGGGACTCCTGAGGCGGTCAAACCACTGCTGGATAAGGAGATTTCGGGCTTTGGCGAAATGTTCCGGGTACTCTCATTTGAAACCATAAAAACTTCCACCCTGCAATCCCGGGCCTTTGCAGGAGTCGCCAACCGGACATACGTTTTCTGCCTGCCCGGCTCAAGTGGAGCGTGTGCCGAGGCGTGGGACAAGCTTATCTCGCATCAACTGGATTACCGGACCCGTCCATGCAACCTGGTAGAACTGATGCCAAGGCTTTAGCCGAAGGGATGAGCGCCACCCTGCGAACAGGCAAAGCTTCAAAACCATCGAGTCACAACACTTGATACGACCCTGAACCACCGCTGTGAGTGCAAGCAGATTAGCTCCCGAGTGGGAGCACCAGGATGCCATCGTGATCGTCTGGCCCCATCCATACTCGGACTGGGCGCCCAGGCTGGAACAGATCGAACCCGTCTATCTGCAAATATGCAGATATATTGGCAGGCACCAGACCATCGTCTTGATTGCCTACAACGACGCTCATGCGCAAAACATCAGGGACAAGTTGAGCGCGGCTGACGTCGATTGTGAAAATGTGAGCTTTGCGAACATCCCCACGAACGATACCTGGATACGTGATTATGGCCCGGTGTGCGCAGTATCCGGGCACAGAAAATTTTTGCTCGACTTTCAATTCGATGGGTGGGGACAAAGATACAACTGGCAACTGGATAATGCCGTTACTGCAAGTCTGGTCAAGGATTTGAGGTTCAGTGCTTCATACCAGAGCATCGATCAGGTGCTTGAAGCTGGCAACATCGAAATCAACGGGCAAGGCGAGTTGTTGTGCTCAAGGGCCTGCTTCGATCGCAACTGCCCCCTGCCGGATACAGAGTTTACAAAGCTCGAGGAAGGGTTCGAGCGCTGGCTGGGATGCCGCAAAGTTCACTGGCTGGACCAGATACGGCTTGCAGGCGATGACACCTGTGGACATGTCGACACACTTGCACGATTTTGTACCAATGACATCATTGCCTATTCCGCTTCCCGTAACCCCAAAGACGTCAATCGTGAAACGCTTGGCCGACTCTCGATGCAGCTTTCTGAAATAAACAAACAAGGCTGCAACAGGTTTGAACTTGTCCCGCTACATTTGCCAGACCCGATTTTCCTGAACGGACAGCAACTGCCAGCCACCTACACCAACTTTCTGATCACGAACAACTGCGTTCTGGTACCGGTCTTCCAGGACCGGCAGGACGACTGTACCCTCAAGCTGATGGACGAGTTATTTCCGGATCGGGAGATCATCGATATTGAAAGCAGCGCCTTGATTCACGAGCGCGGCGGTCTACATTGTGCTGCCATGCAAATACCCGAAGGCTTCATCGCGTGAACACCATCAACGTTGCGCTGGTACAGCAGTGCATGCAGGCCGACGCCCAGGCCAATCTTGAAGTCAGCCTTGCCCAGGTGCATGAGGCCGCGCGCAGAGGAGCGGACCTGGTCGTGCTTTGCGAGCTGCATACCAGCTTGTATTTTTGCCAGGAGAAGTCTGCCCGGCATTTCCGGCTTGCCCAGCCGATACCCGGGCCACTTACCCGCCAGCTGAGCCTTGCCGCCCGAAGAAACCGCGTCGTCATCGTGGGCTCGGTCTTCGAGAAACGGGCCCGGCGGATGTATCACAACACGGCGGTGGTGGTGGAGCAGGACGGCAGCCTGGCAGGGACTTATCGAAAAATGCACATCCCTGACGGGCCCGGTTACTATGAAAAATACTATTTCGCTGCCGGGGACACAGGTTTCATTCCGATTCAGACAAGCATAGGGAAACTCGGGGTCATGGTCTGCTGGGACCAGTGGTTTCCGGAAGCCGCTCGCCTAATGGCGCTTGGCGGCGCAGAGGTCCTGATATTCCCGACTGCAATCGGCTGGGATCCGGAAGACAATGACGAAGAGAAACAGCGTCAAATACAGGCTTGGCAAATCATCCAGCAAAGCCATTCAATTTCAAACAACCTCCCGGTCATCTGCACAAACCGAGCAGGGCACGAAAAGAATCTCTCCGGTACAACCCGGGGCATTGATTTCTGGGGACATTCATTCGTTACAGATGCGTTCGGCAAACTCACGGTCCAGGGGCCTGCCGATGTTGCAGAGACCTTGCATGCCAAAATTGAACTCGGCGAGACAGAACGCTGCCGACAGGTATGGCCCTATTTGCAGGACAGGCGCATCGATGCCTACGGCAATATCAGTAAGAGGTCTGTGGATGCACCGCGTGATCCTATGCCAGCACCTGCATTGCCAGATAGGGAATCACGAAAAACGAGACGATGATCAGCTTGTATACGCCCATCATGATGTAATGGGACTTGTCAAACTCCTCTTTTGACATTGAGAACCATATGCTATGCAGCTTGTACACTGCATCATGGGCCAGCGTGAAAGCCAGAAACCAGGCAAGGAACAGGCCAATGTTAACCAAAGCACACCAGCCCAGCACACTGCGTGTCAACTCAACATCCACAACTATGCCGCCTCTTAGCCAAATTCCCGGAATGTCCAGGCAAACAGCATTGTGGCCCGTACCATGAAGTACAGTCACCGGTGGGCTTCGCCGCACGGTGCATCCATTTCTGGCAGGCGGGAAGCCAGGAGGTCAAGGTGCTACCTCGCTGATCACGATGTCCACCGGACTGGAACCGCTAGTCTTGACCGGCTGCACACTTCCATAGAGGTCGCCTGCCTGCATCCTTGCCTGACCAGACTTGGAAATCCTTGCAACGATCTCCACCTGTTCCATGCTTGACAGGGTCATCTCCGGAATCATCGCAACCGTGTCATCCAAGGTAACCCTAGCCGGGAGTGCTGCCGCGTTCATTCTTACCAACGCCAGTGGCATTGGCGGACCCTGGAGAGCACGCGCATATACAAACAGCGTGTCGGAGTCTGCAACATCGCCCCGCAATGCCGCACTGAGCGAGACGAGCACGTCGATCGAAGCTGCACCATCAGGCTTTTTGTCCGAAGTTACCGCTTTCCCGGTTTCCTGCCCAGCAGTCGCAATTCCAAGATGTGCCTTTTGCCTGGCATCGTCCAGATAAACCTGCAGCGCAGATCGTGCTTCCTGCTGGTCATCCGGAACCTGGCGCAACAGCCTCTCCCAGTACCCCACAGAGCTCTGGTAATCATGCAAGTGATATGCAGCATAACCTGCATACCACAGCGCACGATCATGATACGGGTCAATTTGCACGGCCCGCACGAAAAATGCCATCGTGTCTTCGTCAAATTGCTGGCCTGCAGCCAGCGCTCGCGCTTCGGCATAGCCTACAAGTATGTCGGCATCTGCGCCCTTCGACAGGATATAAGCCCTTTCATAGGCATCGACAGCCCTGCCGAAGTTACCCAGCGCCAGGTAAGACCTGCCTAACATGGACCAGCCTGTCAAATCGTCCGGATCATCCCTCAGTTTATGCTCGAGACTTCTGATTGCCTGCTCTACAGTAAGCATCCTGTCCTGGTCCGAGACCTCTGCCTGAAAATCGTCAGACAGTGAAGCAAGGCCGTTATCGGTCTTCAGGTACATGAACACGGAAACCACGGGAACAGCCAGCAAGACCGCAACAGCCATCGTCTTGCCGCTTTTTTTGAAAACAGGCTGGCTGTAGTCCGCAAGATCATCAATCAGGGTGCGCTTCAAGTCGGCCCGTGCAGCCTCAAATTGTTCCCTGCCAATCAGGTCTCTCTTGAGGTCCTCGTCAAGCTCCCTGAGTTTTCGATCGAATACTGCCCGATTCACGGCCTGGCGGCTGTCATCCGTCCGCTGGCCTCTTGCAACCAGAGGTGGCAATACAATGGCAAGTGCGGCCACTACCAGGAATGCGCTGATGACCCAGAACACAAGCATCAGTCTACTCCTCGGTGCGACTCAGGATCGAATCAACTTTGGCTTTCTCGTCTTCAGTGAGTGTCATGCTGCCCGCCCTTTTCTGCTTCTTTAGTAGCCGACTCAGCACCACCAATGCAATCACAAGAAAGATGAGAGGGCCGAACCACAGCAACCATGTCCTGGGCTTGACCGGAGGCCTATACAGCACGAAATCACCATAACGGCTGACCATGAATTCCGTGATTTCAGAATCCGTGGCTCCTGCCTGCAACATTTTCCTGACCTCCCCCCGCAGGTCCTTGGCCAGACCCGCGTCGGATTCTGCAATGGTCTGGTTCTGACAGACCAGACAACGCAGTTCGTCCAGCAGGGAGTAATAGCGTTCTTCATGCTCTGGGGCCATGGCACCGGGCTGTGCCAGTGCGGCAAAACAAAGCACATACACAGTGATCAGGCAGCAGGCTTTTCGCATCTACGGGTTCTCGTTCTGTAACTGTTCGATCAACGGCAGTAATTTCTCCTCGGCATCCTGCTGCGTAATCGCACCGATATGCTTGTAACGGATGATGCCCTGCTTGTCGACCACGAACGTTTCGGGAACCCCGTACACCCCCCACTCGATCCCGACCCTGCCGGATGCATCCACTGCACTTGCCAGATACGGGTTTCCGTACTCGACCAGATACTGGCGTGCCTTGGCTGTATCGTCCTTGTAGTTCAGCCCATACAGGATGGCCGCATGACGGTGCACCAGATCACCCAGCACGGGGTGCTCCTCCCTGCAGGCCACACACCAACTCGCCCAGACATTAAGCAGGCTCACCTTGCCCAGGAATTCACTTTCCGAGAACAAAGCCTCGCTGCCATCAAGCCGTGGCAGTGAAAATTGAGGGACGGGCTTGCCGACCAGCGGGGAAGATACCTCGGTGGGATCCCTGTACAAGCCAACAAACAGGAAGCTCGTCAGGATGAAAAACACGATGACAGGAAAAAGATACTTGGACATGCCGCCATCACGAAGCAGCAGCAACCTGCTGTTCATGCATACCTGACGCTGCGGTCTTTCTACGCCGTTTCAGTTTCAGGCGGTAGCGGCGGTCCAGTGCTGCGAGAACCCCGCCGGCTGCCATCAGCATGGCTCCAAGCCAAATCCACTGCACAAAGGGTTTGTAGTACAGCCGCATACCCCATGTTCGATCGTCGATCTGTTCGCCAAGTGCCACATACACATCGCGTAGAAACCCGCTGTCAATGCCTGCTTCTGTCATAGGGTTTTGCTGGACGAGATAGGTGCGCTTTTCCGGCAAGAGCAATGCGACCGGCTCGCCGTTTTTAAAAACCCGCACGGAGGCCTGTTTGGAAAAATAATTCGGACCCTGCACATCCCTGACGCCATCAAACCTGAACAGATAACCTGATAGCTCTGCTTCTTGCCCGACTTGCATGGGCAGCTCTCGTACTTGTTCAAATGCGCTGACGAATGTCACACCAAGCACGAACACCCCGACCCCCAGGTGCGCCACCGACATGCCCCAAGTTGCATGCGGGATCTTGCGGATGCGATGGAGAATGTGCATGCCATGCTCTGCCAGGCGGATGTTCTTGGACAGGTAGTACACGGCAGACGCGATGGACCACGCTCCCAGTGCAGCGCCCAGTGTGACAAGGATGGTACTTCTCCCTGCAATCATCACGGGCAATACCAGCCCAATGGCGAGCCCGATTGCGGCAATCTTGAACAACCGCTTGAATACCTGCCTGATGGGCGTGCTTTTCCAGCGCATGAAGGGCCCGATTCCGACGACCAGCACTAGCGGCAAGGTCAAAGCTGAAAACACCAGATCGAAATAAGGTTTGCCAACAGACAGCGACGGCAAATTAAGGGCGCTGACGAACAAGGGGTACAGGGTACCCACCAGGATCGTCAGCGTGGCCACCAGCAGCAGCACGTTATTGATCAGCAGCGCGGTCTCCCTGGAGAAGATCTCAAACTGCCCCGAGGACTTGATGTAGGGCGCGCGTATGGCATACAGGATCAATGAGCCCCCGACGACTACCGCCAGGAATATAAGGATATACAGCCCACGCGCAGGGTCCGTGGCGAACGCATGCACCGACACCAGCACGCCTGAACGCACGAGAAAGGTCCCCAGAAGACTCAGCGAAAAGGCAAGAATGGCAAGCAGCACAGTCCAGTTTTTCAGGCTCGACCGCTTGTCCGTCACCGCCAAGGAATGAACCAGTGCCGTGCCCACCAGCCAGGGCATAAACGAAGCATTCTCCACGGGGTCCCAGAACCACCATCCGCCCCAGCCCAGCTCATGGTATGCCCACCAGCTTCCCAGGGTGATGCCGATGGTCAGGAACACCCATGCGTAGATTACCCAAGGCCTAGACCATCTCGCCCATATGGAGTCCAGCTTGCCTCCCAGCAAGGCTGCAATCGCAAACGCAAAGGCCACAGAAAACCCCACATATCCCATGTACAGCATGGGGGGGTGGATCACCAGACCAGGGTCCTGCAACAGGGGATTCAGGTCCCTGCCCTCGGCCGGAGATGGGAAAATCCGCTCAAAGGGGTTGGAGGTCAGCAGCGTAAACAGCAAGAACCCGACGCTTACAAAGCCCATGACCCCCAAAACACGGGCAACCATGTCCTTGGGCAGGCTGGAACTGAAAAGCGTCACTGCGAAAGTCCAGATTCCCAGCATCAAGACCCAGAGCAACAAGGAGCCCTCATGCGCACCCCAAACCGCTGAGACCTTGTAATGGAGCGGTAATGCCGTATTGGAGTTGTTTGCAACATACAGCACAGAGAAATCATTACTGATGAAGCTGTAGGTCAGGCAGACATAGGAAATCGCAATAAATAAGAGCTGTCCACGGGCTGCAGGTTTTGCCACGGCCATCCACTGGGCCGTGTGTGTCTGGGCCCCCAGTATGGGCACCAGAGTCTGAACGAATGCCAAGCAAAGCGCCAGAATCAGGGCAAAATGACCAATTTCAGGAATCACGGGGTTTCGTGGCCATATTCCGCCATGCTTCCCGGAAGCGAGTCACGGTATTCCTTCAGACTGGCCGCCACTTCGGGGGGCATGTAATTTTCATCGTGCTTGGCCAGCACTTCCTGTGCAACAAACACACCTTCCTCATTCAGGACACCCTGCGCAACAATGCCCTGGCCTTCCCGGAACAGGTCGGGCAGAAGACCCGTGTAGCGTACCGTGATGGACTGGTTCAGGTCAGTCAGACCAAAATCCGTGGTCAGCCCATCGCCTGCCTTGATCACGCTGCCAGCGACCACGAGCCCGCCGAGCCGGAACAGCCTGTTTCCGGGCACCTCACCTGCAACGACCTCGGACGGCGTGTGAAACAGCATGATGTTCTGGCGCATTGCATACAGGGCCAGGGCCACGGCACAACCGAGACCTACCAAAAGGACAACTATAAAAATCATGCGTTGTTTTCTTTGCGCGCGCATTCTGTCTTGAGCTACCGTTCCAGGCTCTCTCCAATTTCCTTGAGGATCTTTTTCTTGCGCAGGCGCGCGAGTGCCAGACCCACGACCAGTGCCGCCAGCGTGATTCCATAGGAGCCCCAGACATAGAATGCCTTGCCATCCATGTAGAAGAATTCTTGCATAATCAATGCCTTGTCAAGATATTCTGAACCCAGTTAGTACGGCGCTCACGGTATAAGATTGCATTTCGCATGCGAATGAACAACAGGCTCACGAAATACAGTTGGAAGGCGGTTGCCATAACCAACAGCGGGTAGAGCATGCTCGGGTGCACAGATGGTGTTTTTGAAACCAGTTGCATATTTGGCTGATGTAATGAACTCCACCATGTTACAGAATAGTGAATGATGGGTATATTGATTACCCCAATGATGGCCAGGATACTTGCCACGCGGGCTGCAGTACGTGGCTCTTCGATGACGGAATGGACCGCGATGATCCCGAAATATAGAAACAGCAGGATCAGTTCCGAGGTCAGTCTTGCGTCCCACTGCCAGTAGGTACCCCAGGTCGGTTTGCCCCACAGCATGCCGGTGACCAGTGCCAGCGCCGTGAACATCGCGCCGATTACCGCACACTCCGACACCACGATCTCCGAGAGCTTGGTCCTCCACACAATGGCGATAAAGCCTGCGCCAGCCATCACGACGTACACAAACATTGACATCCATGCAGACGGGACATGGACATATATGATTCGATAAGACTCACCTTGCTGATAATCGGATGGCGCGACCACAAGCCCCCAGTAAAGCCCCACAAGCATCAAAACAGCAGTACTGCCCAGCAGCCAGGGTACCCATTTCCCGGACCACTCATAGTAATACTTCAGTGAAGACAGCCTATACAGGAATTTCCACATCGCTCAGCCCATGCTAATTTTCAATGAGGCACTGATAGCAAGCGGCGCCAGTACCAGTGCCAGAATCAAACCGGATCCCAGCATTGCCAGTTGCCCCGAAACAGCCAGGCCATCTGTGGCGGCACTGACCGCTGACGATGCGAATATCAGCACCGGGACATAAAGTGGCAACACGAGAAGGCCCAGCAATACCCCACCGCCACGGAAGCCTGCGGTAAGTGCAGCACCGATGGCACCGATCAGACTCAGTATCGGTGTGCCCAGTAAAATCGTAATCCACAGCACCGGGACGGCCTGCACAGGCATGTGCAGGAGCATTGCCATCAGCGGTACGATCAGCAACATGGGAACCCCTGTAATCAGCCAGTGTGCGACCACTTTCCCGAATATCAGTAACGAGAAAGGATGGGGATTCAAGAGCAACTGCTCGATGCTGCCATCTTCAAAATCCTGCCTGAAAATACTCTCCATGGAGATCAGGGCCGCCAGTAATGTGGTAACCCACACGAGCCCCGGTGCCAGTCTGCCCAGAAATTCGGCGTCCGGACTGATCCCCAAGGGGAAAAGGGTTGCCACGATCACGTAGAACAGGACCGGATTCATCAGGTCCGCGCGCCTGCGGTACGCCAGCAGCAAATCGCGTTGGATTATGGAAAAAAATGCGCCCAGCATGATTATGACAACCCGATTCGCTTTACCCGGTGCTCGGGAATCTTCAATTCGCGATGCGTTGTGACCACCAGCATGCCCTCATTTTCGAGATGATCCTTCAACACCTGTTCGAACCTTCCGATAAACTCCTTGTCCAGCGCCGTAAGAGGCTCGTCGAGCACCCAGACGGTTCTTTGTTGCAGCAGCAGTTTGGCCAGCGCCAGGCGCCGCCTTTGCCCGGCAGAGAGCTTGCCTGTCATCATGTTTCTCTGTCCGAACAAGCCAGCGGCGCGGACAATTTCCTTGATTTCAGGCTCCTTGCTGTTTTCACCTGCCAGACGCTGCATAAATACAAGGTTCTCCAATACTGTCAGGTCCGGTTTGACACCTGACTGATGACCCACGTAGGACACCTGCTGCCGGTAATTCTCATGTCCGTATATGGATTCACTGCACCAGGTCACACGACCCGCAGCCGGCTGGCTAAACCCGCATATAATCCTGAGCAAGCTCGTCTTACCACTGCCATTGCTGCCTTTCACCACCAGGGTTTCTCCTGAGATGATTGAGAACCCCAAACCTGAAAACAGTTCCTTGCCTCCTCGTATACACTTCAGGTCATGTGCTTCGAGTACCCTTGGTGCTGGAGTAGGCATCGCATCGAACTTGATCAGGTAAAATATAGAACTGGCACAGCTAACTTATTGAGCGCAAAGAATCTTAACATGCAGGGCCTTAAAAAAAACGAGCGAATTGGGTGTGTGCTGCAGGCATGCGGGGGCTCCTGTGCCTTTCAAAAGACATCGAACGGGAAGAACAGGGCCGACTATGATACACAGGTAACATCCAGGCTTCTCTCCGATCCCGGCATCCCCTAGACCATGGACGTTTTTCATCCCCCACAGCCAGACACAACTTGTCCCCGAATAACCTGGGGCCAAACCTATGGCTGCAGCAAAAGCCTGGCGCTTGCGAAAGCCATTGAAGGGTTTTCAGGCATGACCCTGATCGTCACACCGGATATCCAGACTGCCGGCACCCTGAGAAGTGAACTGACCTTTTTCTGCGACTCTTCCGTTGAGATTTTTCTGTTTCCGGATTACGAGACCCTCCCATATGATGCGCTGCCCCCCCATGAAGACATCATTTCGGACCGGCTGCTCATCTTGCGTTCGCTGCTTGATGCACGTTGCCGCATACTGATTGTCCCGGTCGCGACCTTCATGGGGCGGCTTTCCCCTGAATCGTTCATACGGGACCAGATACTGAACCTTGCAACAGGGGACCGGCTTGATTGTGACGATTTCAGGGAAACCCTGGTCGAGGCGGGTTACCAGTACGTATCCCAGGTCATGCTGCACGGGGAGTTTGCCATTCGCGGCTCCATTATCGACCTGTACCCCATGGGATGCCTGCAACCCTATCGGATTGACTTGTTCAATGACGAGATCGATACAATCCGTACCTTCAACCCAGACACCCAGGTCTCGGCACAAAAGGTCGACAGGTTTCAAATCCTTCCCGCACGTGAATTCCCCACCGACGAAAGCGCCGTCAAACGATTCAGAAAAAACTACAGGGTCCAGCTCGAGGGCGATCCGAACAACAGCGTAATTTACCGGGAAGTCAGCAATCACAACCTGCCGCGTGGAGTGGAATACTACTTCCCATTGTTTTTCGAGCAGACCAGTACGTTTTTCAGTTACATCCCCGACGAATGCCAGCTGGTCTTATTTGAAAACAGCATCGAGGCCGCCGTGGATTTTGAGAGTGAGGTGTTTTCAAGGTACGAGCAGCGAAAACACGACCCGGAACGTCCACCGTTGAATCCCGATCAGCTATGGATTTCCTCCGCAGACCTTGAAAACGGTCTGCAGAAATTCAATACCGTCCAGATCCAGCAATTCAAGATCGAACGCCCGCGCAAGGACCAGCACAACTTCCATACCCGGGCACTCCCTGCCCTTGCCATAAATTCTCGGGTAAGCAATCCGGCCACGGAACTCAACCAGTTCATAGAAACCAGCAACTGCAAAATACTGTTCCTCGCCGAATCACCCGGCAGGAGGGAGTACCTGTGCGACGTACTGAAAGGGTTCGGCATATATCCCAAGGTTGTCAAAAACTGGCATGAGTTCATCAGCTCCGAACCCTCCCTGGCAATCACGGTCGGACCCCTGGAAGAAGGACTGCTTCTGCCGGAAAACAGGATTGCGATCATCACGGAAAGCAGCCTGTTCGGTGCGCGCGTAAAACAAAAAAGGAAATACAGGCGGCATATACGGGATGCTGAGGCACTCATTCGGGATCTTTCAGAACTGGCCCAAGGGGCGCCCATGGTGCATGAAGACCATGGTGTGGGCCGGTACCGGGGGCTGAAGACATTAAGTCTCAGTGGCGCGGAGACCGAGTTTCTGGTGCTGGAGTATGCTAATCAGGATCTCCTGTATGTACCGGTGTCTTCACTTCATCTTGTCAGTCGCTATACAGGGGCCTCGGAAGACAATGCCCCCCTTCATCGCCTGGGGGGCGAAGCCTGGAAAAATATAAAACGACGTGCCGTAGCACGCACCCGCGATGTAGCTGCCGAACTGCTCGACATTTACTCACGGCGCGAGGCCAAAAAGGGCTACCAGTATGTCATCAACCATCAGGAGTTGAATCTGTTCGGATCCACCTTTTCCTATGAAGAAACTCCGGACCAGCTAAAGGCAATTGACGATGTCATCGATGACATGAAATCGAAAAAACCCATGGACCGCATTGTGTGCGGTGATGTCGGCTTTGGTAAGACCGAAGTTGCCATGCGCGCTGCCTTTGTTGCCGCTTTGGCTGGAAAACAGGTCGCCGTGCTGGTGCCTACGACCCTGCTTGCCATGCAGCATTTCCAAAGCTTCAGCGACCGGTTCGCTGACTGGCCGGTGAGGATCGAGCATGTCTCACGGTTTGTATCGGGCAAAAAACAAAGTGCCGCCCGAAACAGTCTTTCTGATGGGAGCACTGACATTGTGATCGGTACGCACAAGCTGTTGAGTGCTGACATCAAGTTCAAGAATCTTGGTTTGATCGTCGTTGATGAAGAACAGCGGTTTGGCGTCAGCCAGAAAGAAGTTCTCAAAAAAATGCGTGCCGAGGTGGATGTCCTGACCCTGACAGCAACCCCGATTCCAAGAACACTGAACATGTCACTGAGTGGATTGCGCGACCTGTCCATAATTGCAACGCCACCCAGTCATCGCCATGCAATCAAGACCTTTGTCGGCACCTGGGACACACAAACCATTCGGGAAGCCTGCCTCCGTGAGCTCAAGCGCGGTGGGCAAGTCTTTCTGTTGCACAACGAAGTTCGTAGCATCGAGAAGACTGCCAAAGAGATTCGAAAATTGCTGCCCAATACCATTGTTGGGGTTGCGCATGGTCAAATGCCCGAACACGACCTCGAGCAGGTCATGGTCGATTTCTATCATCAGCGTTTCAATGTCCTGGTGTGCACTACAATCATAGAAAACGGGATCGACATCCCTTCAGCCAATACGATCATTGTCAATCGTGCGGATAAACTGGGACTGTCCCAGCTTCATCAGATCCGAGGCAGGGTTGGCCGATCCAGTCACCGGGCCTACGCCTACCTGATCGCTCCGCCCAAATCTGCAATGTCGGAAAATGCCGTAAAACGGCTCGAAGCCATTGAAGCTCTGGAAGAACTGGGTGCCGGGTTTACCGTGGCTACTCATGATCTGGAGATCAGGGGGGCCGGTGAATTACTGGGTGCCGAGCAAAGCGGTCAAATCCATGAAATTGGATTCAGCCTGTACAACCAGCTTCTCGCACGTACCGTAGCCGCACTCAAGGCAGGTGAAATCCCCTCAGCTGATCTGCCATCTGATCATGGAACAGAGGTGGACCTGGGTGTGCCGGCACTGCTGCCGGAGGATTACGTGCCTGACGTGCATACACGGCTGATGCTCTACAAGCGGATTGCCAGCGCAAGAAACACGGATGACCTGAATGATCTTGAAGTTGAACTGATCGATCGATTTGGTCTGCTGCCGGAATATGCAAAAAATCTTTTCAGTGTCACGCAGGTCAAACTGGCCGCAGAACATTATGACGTGGCCCGGATACGGGCCGGAAGCGAATCTGTGCACCTGAGTTTTGCAAAATCACATAAGATAGACGTGAACAAGTTGCTGGCACTTGTTCACGAAAACCCTTCCATGTATAAGCTGAGCAGTGCCGAGAAACTTACGATATACGCTGAAATGGAGGACGTGCAGCAGAGAGTCGAAACCATCGGCGGGTTGCTGAACGGCCTTGAGCTCAAGCAAGCTGCCTGAATCCTGGTCTTTTTAATCATGAGAATCCATACCCGGATAAACTGCATTTTGTTCTTCTCACTGCTATGGGCCTGTCAGCCTGGCCTTGCAAAAGACTACATTGTCGAGATGATCTTTTTTGCCAATGTGCCGGCTACTGAAGATCCGTTGGCACAGGTGACCGAACCCGTGACACTTCCTGATCTGCAAGATGCCATTTTGCTGGATGACAGTGCGCTTCTACATGATTTTCTGCCCTTGTCCCCGGAAGCATTGGAACTGGCAGACCAGGCGGCGGCTTTAACGGCTTCGGAAAAGTACCAAATCCTGGAGCATGTAGCCTGGCTGCAGCCTGGCCTTGCAAAAAGACAAGCCATCCCGGTCCGAATCCAGGCAGGTCTGGACTACAGTGGTGAATTTGGTGAACACGCGCCACTTCACCTGGTCCCTGAGGATCAGGACATGCAGGAACAGCATGCAATCAGTGAACTCGATGGTACGGTCAAGGTGGTTCTCGGGCGTTACCTCCATGTATTCACGGACCTCGTCTATCGCAGACCTGTGCACAAAAACATGAGCACCGAGCCAGTCACCGATGTTTCAGGGTATGAGCGCGTTCTTGCAGATTTCCCCTTGAAGGTACACCGGAAAATGCGCAGCAAGGAGTTGCACTACATTGACCACCCGTTGTTTGGCATCCTGGTAGAAATACGCCCTGCACAGAGCGAAGACGAAACCTCTTGATTCTGTCCTTGCTGGCATTCGACATGATGCTCGACGGGCAAGCCACCTTCACGAACGACATCGACCCCGGACCTGCGCAGACTTCCCGACTGTCACCGAATTGCAGCACGGCCAATCAAAAACAACGCTTCAGTTCATGAGTTGAAGTGTCTTGCAGAGGTGGTCAAAAGCTGTCTGACGGCAAGAATTCCCTGTTCTACAGTCTTTTGTACCTCGGCCATGTCGATTTTTTCCCTGCTGTCTGCACAACCGGCAGCCCAATTTACACAAAACGCACACGTTGTATAACAGAGACCTAGTTCGCTTGCCAAGGATGCTTCAGGCATCGCCGTCATCCCGACAATGTCACAGCCATCGTTGGCCATACGCTTTACTTCGGCGGCCGTTTCCAACCGAGGGCCCTGAGTGACTCCATAGGTGGCACCGTCCAGCAGATCAAGACCGATGTCTGCAGAAGCACGAAGCACGATTTCACGGAGTTCACGGCAAAATGGCTCGGTAAAATCGATGTGGGTCACCTGCTCGAGGTCCTCTTCAAAAAAAGTCTGTTTGCGGCCGTAGGTGTAATCAATGATCTGGTCGGGAAGAATAATCTTTCTCGGCGAAGCGGCCTGGTTGATGCCGCCAACCGCAGCAACACCGATGATGTGCGTAGCGCCAATCTCATGCAATGCCCAGACATTGGCACGATAATTTACCCGGTGCGGCGGAATGTTGTGCAGGGGACCATGGCGCAGCAGAAGAGTAACCTCCTCGCCTTCCAGTTCCACAGTTTTCAGCACACTGCTGCATGCACCAAAAGGTGTATCCACGTGCTGTTCCCTGACAGTCTTCAGATCACCAAATGCTGCAAAACCCGTGCCCCCGATGATCGCAAGGTGCTTTAATGCCATCGCACACCTGCCATCTCATACATTGCACAAAAACTGGATGTGGGTTCTATATCGGACATCTGAAACTCCCCTTCTACACATCTCGCCTTGCCGACCCTAGGGCCGTGGCGGAGAAGCTTCATCTTCAGTGTGGTCGAAGTGCAAAACCTGAGTCGGGTAGGCAATGCTCGCGTGGTGCTTTTCGATGATCTCGGAAATCTTCAGCAAGACATCCTGCTTGACCTCATGAAACCGGATCCAGTTTGTGGTTTTCGTGAACGTGTATACAAAAAAGTCCACCGATGAGTCACTGAACTGGTTGAAGTTCACGATCATTGTCTGCTTTTGATCGATCTCCTCATGCTGTTTCAGCATATCCTTGACTTCATGTACGATCGCATCCATTGAATGGATGTCGTCGTAACGAATCCCGATAGTTTCATAGATTCTTCGATGCGACATGCGGGAGGGGTTTTCTACGATAATGCTCGCGAAAACCGAGTTCGGGACATAGAGAGGTCGCTTATCAAACGTCCGGATCCGGGTCTGGCGCCATCCTATTTCCTCAACTGTACCTTCGATTTCCTTGTCCGGAGAACAGATCCAGTCCCCAACCTTGAAGGGTCGGTCAAGGTAAATCATGAGGCCACCAAAGAAATTGGACAACAGGTCTTTGGCGGCAAAACCCACGGCAATACCGCCAATTCCTCCAAAAGCAAGAATTCCGGAAATGCTGAAGCCAAGGGTTTGCAGCATGACCAGGGCTGCAGTAATGAAAACAGACGCATTGACAAGTTTGACCAATGCATGAGTGGTGGTCACATCCACACTGCCCCCCTGCCGAGAGTGCTTGCGGATGAAGGCCTTCTCAAACTCTCGGACAAAGCGGATCAAGAACCAAGTAAGTATGGCTATCACCGAAATATCGCGCACTGGATCGATCGCCTTGAAAATTTCTGCCTCTGTTCGGCTGGCAACAATATCGGCAGCAAACAAAATTCCGACTACCCAGATCAACACCTGCAAGGGCTTGCGAACGGCATAGACGAATGCATCATCCCAGGGGTTTGCCGAGCGCTGGACATTTTTTTCCAGCCTCCGCAAGAACAGACCTACAAAAGAGTTAAACAGGAGGACTGCAAATACTACGACAAACACCTGGATTACCCAGGCAGACGAAATGTCATGCGGCCACAGATCTCCAAGAAACCCAGAAAGATACGTGCTGTCCATAACTGCTTTTATTGATGTGGGATATGTGCCATTAAATCAGCAGATCACTGCTGGGTGAATCCAGATATGATTCTACTTGTAATACTGCAGATTGCCACGCCTTCCTGGCGCGCAGATCTTTATTGGGAATTGCATCCTTGCCGCCATGCATGCGAGCCAAACGAATCTGGGATGCCGGATTGTCCTGATTTGTCAACTGCTCTGCAACCTCGGCAGCCTGCGTGTTCTCATTGCAGATCAGAACCATGTCGCAACCGGCTTGCAAGGCTTTCTGTGTGCGCACAAGATACTCATCACTGCAAGCCGCGGCTTTCATGCTGAGATCATCACTGAACACTGCACCTTTGAAATCCAGCTGTTCACGCAATACGGCATGCAGCCACTTGCTGGAATAGGTTGCCACTTCTTTGTCTATCCTCTCGTATGCGACATGCGCACTCATGATCCCTGCAATGCCCTGATTGATCAGGCGATGAAATGGCAGAATGTCCTGCATAACGAGATCCCGGTAGCTGCGCATGTCAACCGGCATGTCAATGTGCGAGTCCGCCGCAACTCCGCCATGCCCTGGGAAGTGCTTGCCTACGGCCTGCATCCCCGCACTGCGCATCCCGCGGACGTAGTGCATTGCCAGCACAGCGACAATTTCCGGGTCCTTGTGAAAAGCACGCTCGCCAATCACGCGGCTGACCCCGAGGTTCAGGTCAAGGACCGGCGCAAAACTAAAATCGATTCCAACGGAACGGAGTTCTGCGGCCATGAGCCATCCTGTAACCTCAGCCAGTTCACATGCTCTGTGTGAGTCAGTGTCATAGATTTTCCCAAGTTCTTGAACTGCAGGTAATTGGGTAAATCCCTTGCGAAACCGCTGCACACACCCGCCCTCCTGATCAACGGCAACCAGCAGTCTAGGGTGGCGAAGAGCGTGAATCTCGCTGACGAGGCTTGTCAGGCTGTCAACTGATGTAAAATTCCTGCTGAAAAGAATCACGCCACCGATCCGGGGCGACAGTAAAAGTCTTTTTTCTTGTACAGACAATGAATCTGTACGAAGATCAACCATGAGTGGACCTAGCGACATTTGTAAGTATTATTCGCCAGTCAAACCGGGAATTGGAGGCCTGAATCCTTCAAAACATGTGCCTTCGCCCTTCGAGGCCTGTATCTGGAAAGACAAAATCACTTTACTGTCCTCACCATGCATCACCAAAACAGCTACACCGCTTTGAGCTTGTACAGGACACCTTCGCCGTGTCGTTACGTGGCCAGGCAAATTTCCTGCGGTATATAGTATGCACCTGAAAAAGGAATGCCTGCCAGATTTGTGCATGCGGGTTTTGGATCCCACAAAAAAGCCAGAATGATTGAATCAGCTTACCAGGAACTGCTGGAGACACAGCAGATCGTACAGGATTCGGATCAGAAAAAAACAGTCTTGGCACTACAAGCCCTGCATCACAAGCTCGATCATTATAATTCAAAACCTGGGCTGCTTGGCCGTATTACGAGCTTCCTGCCCGGCAGGCAAGACCCTGCAGATATCAAGGGTCTGTACATCTGGGGAGGGATTGGGCGAGGCAAGACGTTTCTGATGGACCTGTTTTTCTCCAACTTGCACATACAGCAGAAATTGCGCCTGCACTATCATCAGTTCATGGACGAGGCCCATGGCCTGCTGAGGCACTGCAGGGATGAGGCCGATCCTCTCAGGCGGGTCGCTCGCAAATTTTCTGACAAGGCCAAGGTATTGTGCCTCGATGAATTTTTTGTGAATGACATTGGCGACGCCATGATCATCTCCGGATTATTGCAAGGACTTTTTGAGCATAAAACCATCCTGGTCACAACTTCCAACACAAGACCGGATCTGCTGTACACAAACGGACTGCAACGTGAACGGTTTTTGCCTGCTATTGAATTGCTACAAACACATACGAAAGTAGTCCAGTTAAACGGCGAGACTGATTACCGCTTTGAGCTTATGCAAACAGAAGGCATCTATAACACCCCCATTGACGATACCTCGCAAGACTGGCTTGAACATCACTTTCTGAGCCTGAGTGCAGAAAAAAATGATGGCTCCTGGGGAAAAATCCAGGTCAGAAACCGGAATCTGCAGAGCATACGCCACTCGGACAAGATCGCATGGTTTGACTTTCGGGAACTATGCGCAGAGCCACGTGGTCCTTCTGACTACATTGAGCTGGCCAAGCACTTCAACACCATTTTGATTTCACATGTGCCTGTTTTCAAAAACAACGATGACCAGGCAAGGAGATTCATCAACCTTGTGGACGAGTTTTATGATCGTAATGTAAAGTTGATCCTCTCTGCCGAGGCCTGGCCAGATTCACTGTATCAAGGCTCACGACTCAGCGAGGAGTTCAGACGCACGGTAAGCCGGCTGAATGAAATGCAATCACTTGAATATTTGGAAAAACAACATCACCCGAACCGATAATTCTATAAGGAACACTACATGAAACCAGCCGTACGAATCGCTATCACAGGTGCCGCAGGAAACATTGGATATGCCGCCGCGTTCCGAATTTCTGCAGGAGATATGCTGGGCGCAGACCAGCCTGTAATCCTCCAGCTGATCGAGATCGAGCCTGCCTTGCAAGCCTTGCGAGGCGTTGAGATGGAATTGCTGGATTGCGCCTTTCCGTTACTCGAGGAAGTGATCGTTACAACGGACCTCAGCGTTGGCTTCAAGGATGCGGATTATGTCCTGCTCATAGGCTCAAAACCGCGCACCAAGGGCATGGAACGCAGTGACCTGTTGAGTGATAACGGAAAAATATTCAAGCCACAGGGCCGCGCCATCAATGAACACTCCTCTCGTGATGTGAAGGTACTTGTCATAGGAAACCCGGCCAATACCAATGGCCTGATTGCCGTGAACAACGCCCCTGATCTGTCTCCCACACAATTTACTTCCATGATGAGACTTGACCACAACCGTGCTCTCAATCAGCTCTCGCTGAAAACCGAAACGCCGGTCACCGGGATCAGCCGCCTGACCGTGTGGGGCAATCACTCGCTAACACAGTATCCTGACATCAGCCACTGCAACATTGGGGGCGAGAGTGCTACCTCGCTGATTGACATGTCCTGGTATAAAGAAACCTTTCTTTCCAGTGTGCAAAAACGTGGAGCAGAAATAATCGTTGCTCGTGGAGCATCCTCTGCGGCATCGGCCGCTTCGGCAGCAATCGATCATATGCGTGACTGGGTATTCGGGACCTCCAGTGAGGACTGGACGAGCATGAGTATCGTGTCAAACGGAGATTACGGAATTACAGAAGGATTGATGTTTTCATTTCCTGTACGTTGCAAGAACGGCGAGTACGAGGTTGTTCGTGATCTGGAAATTGATGACTTCAGCCGGGAGATGATCCAGGCGACAGAGAAAGAACTTCTAGAAGAACGCGATGCGGTCAAAGACCTGCTTTGACCACTCCCAGCCATTTTGCAGTTGGACCTGGCTCACTGTCCAAATCCCGATCACCTGTAATAAAGGTATTTTCATTCAACCACTTATAGAATAAATCGTATATATTTTCCAATACCCTTACTGTACAGCTATAGGGTTACGGTATTTTCAGTGAGCAATCTGTTTTGACGCAACCGATCGTCTTCTACGAAGGAATGTCCTTGCCTGTCGCAATACGACAGCCACTTGAATAAAAAACGATTCAGATACCATCTTTTCGGCAAGGAAGGGCTTTTCTTGGGTCTGTAGGCATGATTGTTTATGTTCTTATTCCGGAAGGTCTGGCTGATCACTTCAGCTTGCAGTGCATCGTAGTAGATTCTTAACTTGAGATTTGGATAGGCCAGCAAGCCGCTTTTCGCATCCGCGAAATAGTAGGTCAACGCAATAGTTGAGGTGTACCGGGTCTGCTCCAGAACCTGAAGGTATAAATCCATTCCTCGGGGAACCCTTGACACCGCAATGGCAGGCATGGCGTCCTTGGCACCACACAATTTACGCAGACGAATGTAATTCGCTTCATACATCTCCATCAGCCCAGCAAAAGTGTTGGGTGACGGATCTGCCAAAAACCGTTTTTGTAAAGATAGATTTCTCATCATCAAACATGTATCGCGATGTCAGGTTATACTGGCACATAACCTGAAAACGCTGCAACAATTACGAAAAAAGAAAAGGGCATACATGCCCTGCAACCGATTTCAGGTGCGCATGAACTCGATCACTTTGTTGATGTAGTGGTCATGTGATTCTTGCATCCCCGTCACTAGGGCATACAACTCAGGATCCTGCATGTCCAGCATGCCTTCAAACGCATGCTTCAATGCAGGTTCAGCATTCCGGTAATGGTTCTCCAGAAATGTCATCATCAGGATATCCAGCTCCTTGGTGCCTCGCCTGCAGCGCCATAGCAGTTTCTGTGCCTTCTCCTCCATTTGCTTCAGCCTCCGGCCACTGCAGTAAGTTTCTTGATTTCCGCAATCGCCTTTGCTGGATTCAGTCCCTTGGGACAGGTGTTCGTGCAGTTCATGATGGTGTGGCAACGATAAAGTTTGAATGCATCCTTCAATTCCTCCAGGCGCTCGGCCGTGGCTTCATCCCGACTGTCGGCAATCCACCGGTAAGCCTGCAGCAACACGGCAGGACCGAGATAGCGGTCACTGTTCCACCAGTAACTTGGACAACTGGTCGAACAACATGCACACAGGATACATTCCTCCAGCCCTTCCAGCCTTTCACGGTCATCCTTGGATTGCAGCCTTTCACGTCCTGACGGAGGTGGTGCCTCGGTTTTGATCCATGGTTTGACCGATGCGTACTGCTCATAAAACCTGCTCAGATCCACCACGAGGTCCTTGACGACCTGCATGTGGGGCAGAGGATAAACCTTGATGTCTCCCTTGATCTCCTCGATGGCCTTGATGCATGCCAGTGTGTTTGAACCATTGATGTTCATCGAGCACGAGCCACAGATGCCTTCGCGGCACGAACGGCGAAACGTCAGGGTGGAATCAATTTCATTCTTGATCTTGATCAGTGCATCCAGCACCATCGGCCCGCAGGTGTCCAGGTCGACTTCGTAGGTGTCCGTACGTGGGTTTTCCTTGCTGTCCGGGTCATAACGATAGACAACCACTTTTTTCGTCTGGCCGCTGCCGGTTGCCGCAGGATATGTTTTGCCCGGCTTGACTACGGAATTTGCTGGAAGATTGAACTGTGCCATCCACCGATCCTTTTTCAATAGACCCTGGCCTTTGGCGGGATTACTTCAACCTCGTCGGTCTGCGTATACATGTGCACCGGCCTGTACCCGATTGCTACATCTCCCTGTTCATCAATGGTGGCCAAAGTATGCTTCATCCAGTTCTCATCATCACGTTCCGGATAGTCATCTCGAGCCTGTGCACCACGGCTTTCGGTGCGGTTCAGTGCAGACTGTGCGGTGACAATTGCCTGAGGCATCAAGTTTGTCAGCTCAATGGCCTCAACTAAATCTGTGTTCCAGACCATGGAGCGATCGCTAAGTCTCAAATTGTCCATCTGGGAAAACAGTTTCCTGAGCCGGATCAGCCCTTTCTCGATTAACTCGCCGGTTCTGAAAACGGCAGCATGGCTTTGCATGGTCTTTTGCATTTCAATGCGCAGATGGGCCACCGTAATTTCGCCACTGGCATGTCTCAGTCTATCAAAACGGTCAAGCACAGTATCCACTACCGCATCATTCAATTTTTCGTGGGCCTGACCTGGCTTGACCAGTTCCACGGCACGAAGCGCTGCCGCCCTGCCAAATACAATCAGGTCCAGCAGGGAATTGGACCCAAGGCGGTTGGCACCATGCACCGACACGCAAGCTGCCTCACCAATGGCCATCAGTCCAGGAATCACGTGATCCGGATCATCGCCTTTCAGGGTCACCACTTCTCCCTGATAGTTCGTAGGGATACCGCCCATGTTGTAGTGCACCGTCGGCAAAACGGGGATTGGCTCGCGAGTGACATCGATGCCCGCAAAAATCCTGGCAGATTCGGCTATACCCGGAAGTTTCGAGTTGATCAGGTCTGCACCCAGGTGCTCCAGATGCAGCTGTATATGATCCTTTTCCTCTCCCACGCCACGCCCTTCATTGATTTCAATGGTCATGGAGCGGCTGACCACATCGCGTGAGGCCAGGTCCTTGGCGTTCGGGGCGTATCGTTCCATGAAACGCTCGCCCTCCGAATTGGTCAGGTAGCCACCTTCACCTCGCACACCTTCTGTAATCAGACATCCAGAGCCATAAATTCCTGTTGGATGAAACTGCACGAACTCCATGTCCTGCAGCGGCAAACCCGCGCGCAGCACCATGGCATTGCCGTCCCCCGTACAGGTATGCGCCGAAGTGCAGGAGAAGTAAGTGCGCCCATAGCCGCCTGTGGCAAGCAGCACCATGTGCGCCCGGAAAACATGCAATTCCCCCGTGGCGAGGTCCCAGGCCAGCACGCCTTTGCATGCCCCTTCATCATTCATTAGCAGATCGATTGCAAAATACTCGATGAAGAACTCTGCGTTATGCTTCAGGGACTGCTGATAGAGAGTGTGCAGAATGGCATGACCGGTTCTGTCCGCTGCGGCACAGGTTCTTTGTGCAATTCCCTCGCCATACCGGGTGGTCATGCCACCGAAGGGTCTCTGGTAAATGCGCCCGTCGTCCGTGCGTGAAAAAGGAACTCCGTAGTGCTCAAGCTCCACAACGGCTGGAATTGCCTCGCGACACATGTATTCAATGGCATCCTGATCACCCAGCCAGTCGGAGCCTTTGACCGTGTCGTACATGTGCCAGCGCCAGTCATCCTCGCCCATGTTGGCAAGTGCTGCACTCATACCGCCCTGTGCCGCCACGGTATGGCTGCGGGTCGGGAATACCTTTGTGATGCACGCTGTTGAAAGTCCGCTTGCTGTCATGCCCAGTGTGGCACGCAGTCCAGCGCCGCCTGCACCCACAACCACCACATCATAGGCATGCTCGGTCAATCTGTACGCCTTGCTCATTTCGGTTTTCTACAAAGTGATTTTCAAAAGCGCAAGAATTCCGGCGACAGCTGACAGGATACATGTGATGTTCAACAGAATCATTGAGGCTGTTTTGAGCCATCCACCTACATAATCCTCGATGATGACCTGCATCCCCAGCTTCGTATGGTAGAAAGTCAAGGCAATAAAAATTGCCAAAAAGCTTGTGACGGAAGGCGCTTTCAACCAGCTTACCATGGCCTCATAGCTTGCATTGCCCAGCATTGCCAGAGAGAAGGCAAGCCACACAACGAGGGGAACCAGCGCTGCCGCAGTAAGGCGCTGCATCCACCAGTGCACCACAGCCTCCCTGCCAACACCCGGAAGTACGGACAGCAATGTACGCAACGACATCATCTACGCCTGTATTCCGTGGTGCAGCCAGGCAACCAGCCAAACAGCCACCGTGAACACGACGGTTGCCAGCAAGACCACGATTCCCGAGATTCGGGTGGCTTCAATTCCAAAACCAAGACCTGCGTCAAATATCAGGTGGCGCACTCCATTGAACAAATGCAGGAATAACGCCAAGGTCCATAAAATCAAGAAAGCCTGGCCCGGACCCGTCGAAATATAGGTCCGTAGCACATCATAGGCGCTTGGGCCGACAGCTATCGAAAGCAATATCACAACCAGCAGAAAGGCCCCTACGGCAAGTGCGGCGCCCGTGATGCGGTGAAGTATGGAGATGGCCATCGCCAGGGGCCAGCGATAGATCTGCAAATGTGGTGATACTGGCCTATCCGGATTCACCAGAGACTCCCTTGGTACGTGTGAAAACATGGATATGAAAATAGCCTCTATGTGGCCTGACGCCAATGTACAGAGGTCATCCAAATGTTTTATTCTTGGTATCAGATATTACCTGATTAACAGGTCATATTGAATATCCTTTGAAATAATGTCAATGATTACAACCAGTTAAGAGTTTCATACTGGCCTGCCAAGCCCTTTACAGGCATGAACTCATGAAAATCACAAGAGACAACAGTGACCGATCAATCTCCAGACAAGCCTGAAATGAGCAGCGTCTGGCAAGAATTCCTGGTAGCGCACGATGCCGTAATCGAGAACGGCCAAGTGACTTCCTTCGGGCCCTCCGCACAGCCCTACCCCGGCATACAGGATTCCTGTGTATGCGAACTTACGCCTTTGGGTCTGATCCGCGTAACCGGTGAAGAAGCCCTGACCTTTCTGCATAGCCAATTTACCAATGACCTGGAACAGATCACAACACATACGAGCCAGCTGAACAGCTATTGCAATCCCAAAGGCAGGGTGTTGTCCATCTTCCTGGTTTTCAAGCATGACGACGACTATTTCCTGGTTTTACCCAAAGATGTCATTGAGATCACACTCAAGAAACTTGTCATGTACAAGCTCCGCAGCAAGGTAGACCTGTTCGATGCATCGGAACAATCTGTCTTATTCGGCGTGACCGGGCCTGGGGTGGAACCTGCCTTTGAAAACCTGGGGATCGAACTGCCGCAAAAAGTATATGGTTGCACCCAGGAAAGCGAGGCTACACTGGTCCGCTTACCAAGCGAGAACGTCAGGGTTTTGATTGTGACAAACGCTGAAACTGCAGTTTCTCTTTGCGGCCGGTTGTCTGAAAAATTGCCGCTTGCAACGTTTCGCCTGTGGGACCTGCACGACATCTCGTGTGGTATTCCTCGGGTTACCGCGCTCACAAGTGAAGCGTTTACCCCGCAAATGACAAATCTGGAACTGATCGATGGTGTAAGTTTCAGCAAGGGATGCTATCCGGGCCAAGAAGTTGTTGCACGGACCCATTATCTCGGCAAACCCAACAGGCGCATGTACCGGGCCAGCATTACCACCGAGCGATTGCCCGAGCCAGGAACCAACGTTTTCTCTACAGAAGAAGGTGATCAGCCCTTGGGGAAAGTTGTGGTCTCACAAATGGTATCTACAGGACACGCCAGCGCACTCATCGTTTTGCGCACCCAAAAAGAAGAAGATCCTTGTTTGCGTATCGGATCGGTGGACGGACCTGCCATTTCGCTACAGGAACTGCCCTACTCTTTGCAGTCTGGGCAAGACTGAAAATGCAGCGTGCCGGCTGGCTAGATATCGCGCTTACGCTTCGATACAGGCCTTAGCTATCCCGGTCCTGACTGCCTGATTCCGGCTTCATCTGCGGGAACAGGATGACATCACGGATATTGAGTGAATCGGTCAGCAGCATGACAAGGCGATCCACTCCGATGCCCTCCCCTGCGGTAGGAGGCAGACCATATTCCAGCGCACGGATGTAGTCGGTATCGTAACTCATGGCTTCCTCATCACCGCTTTTTTTCTCTGCGGCCTGCAATCTGAAGCGCTCTGCCTGATCCTCCGGGTCGTTCAGTTCCGAGAACCCATTGGCTATTTCTCTTCCTCCCACAAAAAACTCAAATCGGTCTGCCACCGTTGGATCGTCGTCATTTTTCCGGGCAAGTGGAGAAACATCGGTTGGAAATGCCGTAATAAATGTGGGTTCCCTGAGGCGAGCTTCGACGGTTTTTTCAAAGATCTCGATTTGTATTTTGCCGAGCCTGTAGTTCGGTTCTATAGGCACTTCCAGCTGGGCAGCTGCCTCTTTCGCACCTGCAGGCGTATCCAGTTGGTTCGAGTCCAGTGAGGAATTGAAATGCAGTATGGACTCTTTCACGGTCATACGGCGAAAAGGTTTGGAGAAATCGAAGGTCTCGTCCCCGTATTGCACGGACAGCGTGCCCAGTACTTCGTTGCAAACCCAGCGCATCATCTCCTCGGTGAGATCCATCAGGTCATGGAAATCGGCATACGCCTGGTAAAACTCCAGCATGGTAAATTCGGGGTTATGCTGGGTGGATAATCCCTCATTGCGAAAATTCCGATTGATCTCAAAAACCTGTTCCACTCCTCCGATCACGAGCCGCTTCAGATATAACTCCGGTGCCACACGCATGTACAGGGGCCTGCCAAGCGCATTGTGATAGGTCTCGAACGGCCTTGCAGCGGCACCTCCTGCAATGGTTTGCATCATGGGTGTTTCGACTTCAACAAAATTGCGCTCCACCAGAAATTGCCGCAGGCACCGGATAATTGCTGTGCGATTTTCCAAAACCTCACGCGAACTCCGGTTCATGATCAAGTCGACATGGCGTTGCCGGTACCGCTGCTCCTGGTCAGTCAACCCATGGAATTTTTCAGGCAACGGCCGCAGTGACTTGGTCAACAGCACAGCGGACTGGATCTTTACATACAGATCGCCCTTGCCTGATTTGTGCACGGGGCCGGTCACCCCCACGATATCCCCGATATCCCAGGCATCGACGTCCTGAATGAGCGATTCAGATGAATTCTTGCGATCTAGATAGGCCTGTATGCAGCCTGTCATATCCTGCAACACCAGAAAGGAACTTCGCTTCCCCATGATGCGCGCACCGATGGCCACGCACTGATTCAGCTCAACAAGGTCATCCTTTGATTTCCCCGAAAGCGTGTCCTGCAGATCCCGGGCAAAAGCATCTCTTCGAAAGTGGTTCGGAAAGGCTACACCCTTTTTTCTCTGCTCAGCCAGCTTTGAACGCCTTTGGGCAATCAGCCTGTTCTCATCCTGTGCCTGGTCTTCTTCCCGCATCCTGCCTAAACCCCGCTCTTGAGGCTTGCCTCGATAAAAGTGTCAAGATTACCGTCTAGTACAGCTTGTGTATTTCCGGTTTCAACAGAGGTGCGCAGGTCCTTGATGCGTGACTGATCGAGCACGTATGAACGAATCTGGCTGCCCCATCCTATATCTGCCTTGCTTTCTTCCAGGGCCTGTTTTTCACTGTCACGTTTTTTGACTTCCATTTCATACAGCTTGGCCCTGAGCTGCTTCATGGCGGTTTCCTTGTTCCTGTGCTTTGAACGATCATTCTGGCATTGTGTCACAACCCCGGTCGGCAGGTGTGTGATGCGCACAGCAGACTCGGTCTTGTTTACGTGTTGACCACCTGCGCCACTTGCACGGTACACGTCGATTCGTAAATCGGCGGGATTGATTTCGATATCAATGTCGTCGTTCACCTCGGGGGACACAAATACAGCTGCGAAGGAAGTGTGTCTGCGGTTGCCGGAATCAAACGGTGATTTGCGCACCAACCGGTGTACACCGGTTTCCGTACGAAGCCACCCGAATGCATACTCGCCCTCGAACCTGACCGTCGCACTCTTGATACCGGCTACCTCACCGGGAGAAACCTCGATCAACTCGGTTGTAAAATCCTTTTGCTCTCCCCATCGAAGGTACATCCGCAACAACATTTCCGCCCAGTCCTGGGCCTCCGTACCTCCTGAGCCGGACTGTATGTCCAGAAAAGCATTGCTGGCATCCATCTCGCCCGAGAACATCCGGTTGAACTCGAGCTTGGCAACCCTTGACTCCAGTTCCGACAGGTCTTCTTCCACAGCCTGTATGGTTTCCGGGTCTTCCTCCTCTATGGCCAGCTCGAGCAAACTGCCCGCATCTGCAAGTCCCTCTTCGACATGTTCGATCGTCTGTACGATTGCCTCAAGCTCTGTGCGCTGCTTGCCAAGCTTTTGCACAACCTCAGGCTGATTCCAGATCTCCGGGCTCTCTAGCTCCTTGTTGAGCTCATGCAAGCGTTCGCACTTGTCATCGTAGTCAAAGATACCCCCTTAGATTCATGGTGCGCGCATGCAGATCATCGATCAGATTTTGTAGTGCATTGGTTTCCATCATGTTTTCCGGGTGGACTCAGGGCACGTATGATAGCGTATTAAAGGGTACCAGCAATAGGCACTGACACGCTCCGGGCCCGACAGGCCCGGAACCCTGTCCAAAGACCGTTGCCGCAGGACTCGATGCCTGCTGTGGCTCACTCAGACCCATCATCAACGGTGATATATACTTTACTTCGGCAATCTGCACGGATCACCCTATCTATATCACGGGCATGAGCGAACACATCCTATTTCTGACTGGCAAACTTGCTGAAAAAAGCTTGCATCGTGTCCTGGATTCCATGCAACCGACGGGTTTCACTTATGAAGTGCGCCAGCTCGGGGTCAGTGTAGCCGCACTGATGACTACCAAGCTGATCGAAAAACGCCTTGTCAATACAGGGCAGGCAAACCGGATCATCATCCCTGGACGCTGCCGTGGCGATATCGAGGCTCTTTCCGACTCCCTGAAGACGCCAGTCGAACGCGGGCCCACAGAACTCAAGGACCTGCCCGCATACCTCGGTCAATCTGCAAAAAAAACAGACCTGAGTGCCTACAGCGTGCAAATTTTTGCAGAAATCGTGGATGCTCCGAACATGTCCGTCGAGGAGATAGTAAGACGGGCACGAACCTATCAACAGGATGGCGCCAACGTCATCGACGTTGGTTGCCTGCCCGGTGTCTCATTTCCGCACCTTGCAGAGTCTGTAAAGGCGCTTAAAGGCGAAAATTTCAAGGTCAGCATCGACTCGCTGCAGCCACAGGACCTGATTGCCGGAGCCAATGCGGGAGCCGACTATCTCCTCAGCCTGAGTGAAAAGAGCCTGTGGATTGCAGAAGAAGTGGACGCCGTACCCGTAGTGATTGGCAGCCCGCCGAACAATGCCAGGTCCTTGTACCGGTCAATGCGGATCTTGTCAAAGCATGGCAAGCCATTTATTGCCGACTCGATCCTCGATCCGATTCACTTCGGTTTTACCGAATCTATCGTTCGTTATCGCAATTTGCGCAAGCTTTTTCCAGACGCCGAAATCATCATGGGCACTGGAAATTTGACGGAACTCACACATGCAGATTCGGCAGGCACCAGTGCCCTTCTTTCAGGCATCATGTCAGAGCTTGAAATCCAGCACTTGCTGGTCACGGAGGTCAGTGAGCACTGTCGGCACGCGGTACGCGAGGCAGACCTGGCACGGCGCATCATGCATGCCGCGAAAATTGACAACGTTCCCCCCAAGGGCTACGACAACGGCCTGATGGGCCTGCATGAATGCGAACCCTTCCCCTATACTGCTGAGGAAATCAAGGAATTAGCCGAGCAGGTCAAGGACCCAAACTACCGGATACAGCTCAGCGACAAAGGCATTCACACCTATAACCGCGACGGCATGCAGACCACCACCGACCCGTACGAAATTTACCCGCACCTGGACATCGAAGATGACAGCGGCCACGCCTTCTACCTGGGTGTCGAGCATGCACGTGCCCAGATTGCGTGGCAGCTTGGCAAAAGGTACGAGCAGGACGAAGAGCTGAACTGGGGTGTCGCGACCCGCAAGGAGGCGGAAGACCTCAGCCGCTACAAGGCGGCGGGCTCAACCATGCACACCCGAAGGGCCCGCAAGGCCAAGCAGAAAGACAGAAGGAATAACTAGCATGCCATTCATCAGGGAATGCATCGTTACCACGCTTAAGGATAACGACGATGTGCATATCGCCCCCATGGGGATTCACGAAGACGGAAAAAACCTGGTTGTACTGCCATTCAAACCGTCCACCACACTGGACAACCTGGAAAGACAAGGAACTGCAACACTGAACTACACAGACGATGTGCGCATCTACGCCGGCTGTCTGACAGGACGCAGCGACTGGCCGACATGCAGCACCGAAGTCATCCAGGGGGTGCGCCTTGAAGATTGTCTGGCCCATACAGAGCTGGAAGTGATCGGCAAGGTGGACGACCCGGTGCGGCCAAGATATTCCTGCAAGACCGTGCACGAGGCGATTCATGCACCTTTTCATGGCTATAATCGTGCACAGTCAGCAGTGATTGAACTTGCTATCCTGGTCAGTCGATTGCACATGCTGCCCCAGGCAAGAATCCGCCAGGAAATCGAGTACCTGAGAATATCCGTGGACAAGACTGCAGGTCCGCGTGAGCAGGAGGCCTGGGACTGGCTGATGGCGAAAGTGGACAGTTTTCAGACATCAAAGAAGGAGGGCCGGCAATGACCGGGATGCTTGCAAGCGTTCGGAACATGGAAGAGGCAGATTTGGCATGCCGGGGAGGTGTCGATGTCGTCGACCTGAAGGAGCCGCGCCAGGGCGCCCTGGGAGCCGTTCCCTTGGATACCATACACCGCATCGTTGACGAATTGTGGGAAAAATGCCTGATCAGCGCCACCATCGGCGACATGCCTGCCAACCCTTTCGCGATCAAGGAGCAAGTCATGAAAACTGCAGAAGCCGGGGTCGATTACGTAAAGGTTGGGATGTTCAGTCAACGCCATGTTGAAGATTGCCTGCCCGCTCTTGCACCTTGTTCCCGCAAGGGCATTGCGATCATAGCGGTCTTGTTTGCGGATACAGAATTTGAGGTTGACCATGTCATTCGCAGCGTCAAGCATGCCGGTCTGAAAGGGGTCATGCTGGATACAGCAGGCAAAGGCTCAGGAAGCTTGCTTGAGCACCAGAACATCTTCCAGCTTGAGTATTTTGTCAATCGCGCACGCCAGTCCGGTCTGCTCACGGGACTGGCCGGCTCCTTGACTACGGAAAATATCCCGACACTGATACGGGTTGCTCCCGATTACATCGGGTTTCGTACAGCGCTTTGTTCGGACAGGGAAAGAGTCGGCTGCGTGGACAGGGAAGCTTTGCGGGAAGTCAGAAGAGCGATTCCAGTAGCCCCGGAAATCCCCTACGTGCGAACCAGTTCCTCATGAGAGCCAGCCGGGGCTGTGGTTTCAAGCAACAGGGGGATCACGCTGAAGGTTGCGAACAGGGAGATCAGCATGGCAATGCTGGTCAGCATGCCGAAATAGATCGAAGGGAAAAAGCTCGACAGCACTAGTATAACGAATCCCAGTGAGATGGTGATCGAAGTAAAGTAAAGCGCCTTGCCGGCCGTGGTCTGCGCGATACGGATGGCGTCGAGGTTGCTGGCTTTGCGTGCACGTTCCCTCTTGTAGCGGTGTATGTAGTGAATGGCATAGTCCACGCCGACCCCAACGGTGATGGCAGCCGTAGTGATCGTCATGATGTCGAGCGGGATTCCCGACATGCCAATCAGTCCCAAGACAAAAAGTACGGTGAACATGTTTGGCAGCGCACCGATCAGGGCCAGTTTCAGGCTGCGGAACAGAAATGCCAGCACGATAAGAATACAGGCAAACACCGTACCCAGAGTCAGGATTTGCGAGCGAAACAGACTCTGCAAAACATTGTTGTACAGCACGCTGATCCCGGTAAGCCTGAATTCCTCATTGTCCTTGACAAGATTGCCGCCAATGTCGGCACGTATCTTGTTCAGCAGGTCGTTCCTGACCAGGGAAGGGTCCGAGTCTCTGATGCGTGCAAGAATCCTAGCCTGGTTCCCATCCGTTGAGACGTAGGGGGCGATCATGGCCTGTTTCACATTTTCCGGCACTTTCGAATAAATCATCGACAGGTGGAAGTCCTCAAGTTCCTCCCCATCGTTCACCAGTCGCATCACCTCTTCGATGCTGGAAAGAGAAAGCACCTTGCCAATCTCGGGTAACCCATCGAGATACTTGTGGATTTTGTCGATCTTCCTGATCCCGATCCTGTTGTACCAGTAGCTTGTAGCGGTAAAATCATCCTGCGTGTCTTCAAGACCTGCAAGGTAGTCATCGAACTCGGCGAATTCGTCATCCTCCTCACCAATGTCGATCTCAGGTTCAGTTTCCCGTGTGGCATCCAGGATGATCTCCAGCGGGGAAATACCCCCCAGTTCCTGGTCAATCACAGCCAGCCCCTGATAGATGTCCGTGGACTTCTTGAAATAATCGATAAACCGGTTTTCCACCGTCAGCTGACCGATCCCCACCAGGCCGAACAGGAACATCCCTGTCAGTACAACGGTAGCAATCATCTTGTTTCCCAGAACCAGTTTGAGCACCCGGTCAAGCAACACAGAAGAGGTGTCTTTCTGCACTTGTCTGGGTCTGGGCTCAAACAGCGTTATCAGTGCAGGCAGCATCGTGAAGGTAAGCAAGAATGCGCAGAAAAGACCCAGGATCATGATGTGACCGAAAGTGATGATCGGCCGTATGTCGCTGACCGTCAGAGAGAAAAAGGCAATCACGGTGGTCAGGACCATGTACAGACAGGGAGTGACTATTTGCGAAGCGGCCGTCCTGGTGTTCTCCTTGGTACTTGCATCCGGATTGAGAGACTGGATCTCCTGATAGCGAATGATCACGTGTATCGATAAAGCGATCGAGAAGATGAGCAGCAAGGCCACGAAGTTTGATGAAATCACGGTCAACTGATAATCCATCAGTCCGATCAGCCCGGAAACAAGCAAAACACTCAACACGGCACACACCAGTGCCAGGAACACCCAGGCCAGACTCCTGAAAAAGATCAGCAGCACGATCACCATGATGACGGCGATGGCCGCACCAAAGGTGGTCAGGTCCTGGCGGACGAAATCCTTCATGTCGTTGTTCACCAGTGGGGCACCCGCCAGATAGAACTGGCCGGTATCCCTGAGCTCTGAGAGATCGGCGCGCATGGAAGTGAGAACTTGCCTGTAATGGTCGTTGCTCAGATCCCTTTGCTCGCGGATTTCGGCGCGGATCGACTCCAGCTTGTCTTCTTCCGCCTCGGTAATAGACCCGTCGTCTTGCTTTTGCAAAAGCGCATATCTCTGCTCCTGCAAGTCCCACAACATCTCGTTTTTGTAAAAACCCACATGGATAGCAGTCAGACCCAGGTTCTGGTTCACCAGATTGTCCAGATAGATGGAACTCGTAGTGAATTCCTCCCTTGCCTTGTCGATATCCACCTCGGGCGACAGCAGGTTGGGATACTCGATGCTACCGGTCTCTTCATCCTTGATCGGCTGCATCAGCAGCGGCACGTTGGTGATTGAGGTCACGGCCTCGACACGGTCGAGACCCTCAAATTTCTGCACCAGTCCATCGATCAGCAGGATCGTTTCCCTGCTCAGCATTTCGGCATGGGGCTTGTAACCGACAATCAGAAATTCATCCGTGCTGTAGTGGCGGTGCACCTCCCGGTAATACTTGAGATCCGGATCGCTCTCAAGCATCAGCGAGTCCGCAGAGGAATCAATGTCCAGTTTCTTGATATACGGACTTGTTGCTGCTACCAGAGCAAGCACGCAAAGAATCACGAGGTAGGGATGGTTCGTGACGACGCGAAAGAAAGCGCTTACCGAGGACTGTAACATTCAGTTCATTTCATCCATTCGTTTTTTTATACACGGCTATGCAGACCGATGCAAAATTCCGGATCAGGGAGTATCCATACCCAGCAGTTCCTCAAACTCACGCGCCTTGGATTTGTGCAGGAAATGGGCAGCTATTTTAGTGCCAGCAAGCAGTCCTGGCAAAACCGGGTCTACACAGCCGTGCCTTTGCAATTGATTCACCGGCATATTCGCAAGCGTCAGCGGGGAGGATTTCACAAACAGCAGCTGCGTCACGGACAAATACCCGGCCAGCCAGGCGGCAAGGCTGTCCGAAGTGACATCCCAGGTCTTCGGCAGCTCACACTGCTGGCTGACCAGGGGATACGGTTCCCATACTGCAGTTTTACCATGATTCCAGCAGGCTCGGATCTGTTCCCTGTCACTGGCAAGACGAAGTCCCGGGCAAAGGGATGCCATCAGGCATCCGAACTGCTGCATGGCAAGCACTGCCATGTGGTGGGCATGCTCAAGTTCGAGCTTGAACCGCTGGTCGGTGTCACGGATTAGGTCCGCATAAGGACCCCCGCCTGGCACAATCACCAGTTGATGGGAGCCCAGGGCGTGCAATGTATTCAGCCATTCCTCCAGATGCGTGCTTCCGTACAGGCTGCCTCCTATTTTAATGACCCAGGGCATCGGCTCTGTTTCCCTCCAGCAAACGCATCATGGCCGTCGCCTTGTCCAGGGTCTCCTGGTACTCCGCATCAGCGCTGGAATCCTGGACAATCCCGCCACCTGCGAAAAAATACATTTGCTGTTGCTTGTGCAGAATCGTACGGATTGCAATATTCATGTCCATGTTGCCGTCATAGCCCATGTACCCGATTGAGCCGCAGTATACCCCCCGACGATGAGGTTCCAGCTCTTCTATGATTTGCATCGAACGGATTTTGGGGGCACCCGTAATGGAACCTCCCGGAAAACAACCGCGCAACAGGTCAAGCGCGGATCGCCGATCCGGCAGTTTCCCGGTAATGGTGCTCACCATGTGATGGACGTTTGGGAAACTTTCAACATCAAAAAGGGCGGGCACCTGAACGGAACCGAGCGCACAATTTTTGCTGATGTCGTTGCGCATCAGATCGACAATCATCAGGTTCTCTGCTCGATCCTTCAGGCTGTCGGCAAGCTCCTGTGCCAGCACACGATCCCTGAACGGGTCAGAGGAGCGCGGGCGCGTGCCCTTGATGGGTCTTGTCTTGACATTTTTCTCCCTTACGGACAAAAACTGTTCCGGTGAATTGCTCAGCACCTGAAGCTCCGGGTAGTTCATGTAGGCACTGAACGGAGACGGATTGATTTTTCTTAAGATACGGTAGGCTAACCATGGGCTGCCCTCTACCCCCGCGACAAACCGCTGAGCCAAATTCACCTGGTAGCAGTCTCCCTGCAAGATGTACTTTTTCACTTTGCCAAATGCCCGCCTGTAATACTCCCGTGTCATGTTGGAAGTCACTGGGGTGTTTACCCTGAACTCCGGATACCTCTTGCCAGCATCAGGGCTTGCAAAAAGCTTGATGAGTTCGTCCCAGTCCTGATTGACCCTTGTGCGAGAACGATCCCCAACCAGCACAGACCTCCTTTTCTTGTGATCGACAACCACTGCCCAGGAATACATCCCCATGACCATATCCGGCACACTGGCATCATCTGCCGCAATTGCAGGGATCTTTTCCATGTAGCGGCACAGGTCATAACTGAAAAAACCAATTGCCCCTCCTGTAAAGGGCAGGTCCGGTATGCTTTCCCAAGGTTTCGAAAGCAGTTCGCCCAGCACGGTAAAAGGGCTTTCAAGGACCGTATAGGACTGGGAGTATGTCTGTATTTTTGTCTTTTGATTTCGTGTGGTGATGCACATCTCAGGCCTTGATGCCAGTATGTCGTAACGCCCGTATGTGCCTGAGGCCGTGCTGCTGTCGATGAAAACAGACCAGGGCTCGTCTGCAATCCTGTCGAAAAGCGACGCACTGTCTCCAAGGTATGGAAGATCGGCAAATGAAAGCCCGGTCACAGGCAATACCTCTGGTAACCAAGACAGGCAATCGAGGCTGCCGGCACGCAATCCCCGGCACTCAGTCCGTCCTTTGTGCCTTCATGTTCAAACAGGTCTGCGACATCCACGTAGCGTCGGTTCAGGCGCCTGGATATTTCTCGGACAAGAAATCGCCCTGCTCCGGCTCCTGCCACTGGACTATCCAGCTCCAGCCCGGTCCTCAGCATCTGTTTGCGGCATGCATCAAGAATGACCTGAATTTGCTGTTCACGCACGTAGGCGGCCACCGCCCTCCACATCTCGAGTTGTTCCGTTGCTGCATCATTGCCAAACATTCTCGCCAGCCGGATTGCACTCGAAGCCTGGTCTTTGCCTCGCCCATCCGGTGTGTTGCCTGTATCCGCATAGGAGGGTAGCTCTCCGGTAAGCCTGTAGACATCCGCAGAGTTTGCAAAATATTCATTCATGGGTGGAACCAGGCGTCCTCCCACCTGGGCTGTACGGCAAAGCGCAAATACCGGTGTTCTTACTACCCCGCAATACACAAGTTCACGCGCGTGGAGTCTTTCCGAATCCGTATAACCCTCATTCGCCACGCGGTGGTCCCGGATGCTGAGGACATCCGTGGTCGTGCTGCCAATGTCAATAACCAGCGCATCCTTCAGCCGTGTAGCGATGAAATTTCCACTGGCCAGCCAGTTTGCAGAAGCTACCTGTGCAGACAGGCTGCCTAGCTCGCTCATATGCACAAACCCTTCCGGCCCGGCAAAATAGACGATTTCGTTTTCCTTGAACCTTTGCCCGATAGTCTCGACAATCCTGTCTATACCTTCCTTGCGACTGCCGAAACGATCGACCAGTTCTCCGGTCATCGTGACGGCAAGCATGGAACGTGAGAAATCGAATTGTCCCCGGACCTGATCAATCGAGGCATGCAACTGGTCCAGCCCCTTCCACAATTCACATGGCACCTGAACTACCCGGGATACCCGCGCGGCTCCGGTAGCCTCGACCACCTTGAGATGTGCGCCTCCGACATCCCAGCCTGTCATGCTCTCAGGCAAGCTGTTCACCCTCAAGATCCACTTCGACGGTAACCCTGCAGGGGGGGATAACTGCGGGCAATGCCCGCTCAGCAAAGCACTGCATGATCCATTGGGCAGGGTTCGTGCCCAAGGCAGTCGCAAGACCCACATAGGACGTGGTCAATCTTGGATTGACCTCCACCAGCAATATCTCGTTCTTTGCAACGACTGCATCCACACCCACGTAGCCGCGCAACCCCGGAAGTGCCCGGGCTATCCGGCTCGCAAAGCCGGCAAATTTCTCGTTCTCAAGCGCGCCTACGGTGCATCCTGTCCATTGCAGAGACCCGCCCTCTTCCCGAATCCGTTGCCGGTTGCAACTCAACACGAGACCCGCACCCTCCCAGCACAGCAAACTCAGGCTGGCATGGACACCCTGGACATAGGGCTGGAAAATGAAGTGTTCACGGTCGGTGCTATCGGCTGCAGCTTGCAACTCGGACCTGTTTCCCAACAGGTAAATATCTGTGCAGCCGACTCCGTCCTCCGGTTTCATCACAAATCGATCACCTCGCAAAGACCCTATATCAGCAGCCCTGCAGGTTGGAATTTGGGGAATTTCATGAGCCAGCAAATACCGGTAGGTTGCGAACTTGTGGCTGGTCAGCCTGATGGTTCGAGGCTCAGCATTCAACAATTCAAAAGATTGTGTCGAGTACCTTTCGCACAGTGAAAACAAGATGTCACCGTTTTCCGGTGCAATAAACAGCATTGAATGTACAGTACCGGCAAACCCTTCAAGCTTAGCGTCATACGACTCCCCTGGCCCGACAACTACTGTACGGGCGCCTGGTACGCTGTCGCTGAGACGATGGTCCCTGAGAATAAAGACATTGCAGCCAGGCAGCGCCCGGAAGTCGTTGACAACTGCGAACAGCATCATATCGCCTTCTCTGGCAAGCGAGGAAGGCAAAGGCTGGCCGATCAAGCCTCCGCCGGTGATATACTCGAAAATCAGGATATTCATCGATATGTGATGCAGATCATTCCGGTACTGGACCTCTCCAAGGGACAGGTCGTCCACGCAAAAAAAGGAAACCGCCAGCATTATAGGCCAATACAATCCTCCCTATGTTCCTCTTCGCATCCGGTGGAAATCGTCCGCGGCTACCTCGAGCTTTACCCTTTCCGCACGCTTTATGTGGCAGACCTGGATGCCATAGAGCAGCAAGGGGATAACAGGGATATCATTCAGGCGCTCGGCCTCGAGTTCCCGGAACTTGAAATCTGGCTGGATAGCGGACTCCCACTAGTCGATCACTACCTGGAAATCCAGAACACACTTTCGCTGCGCATCATTTTGTCTACCGAATCTATCCCGGTATCTACCATCGAGTCGTTGATAGGGGGCGATTGCAGGCACCCTTTCATACTATCTGTGGATTACCGGTCCGGCAGTTTTCTGGGCGCTCCGCATACCATGCAGACTCGTAACTTGTGGCCTACGGATGTCATTATTCTCAATCTCGATCAGGTGGGCACAAACAACGGCATGTCCCTGCCCGGCGGGTTAGACTTTGCGGAGTTATTTGATCAGTACAACATTTATTACGGTGGTGGAATCAACTCCCAGGCTGACCTGATGCAACTGAAAAAAAGGGGTGCTGCAGGTGCCCTGCTTGCAACGGCACTGCATGGCAAAACGGTCAACCGGGAAGATTTGCTGTGTTTCAGACAGTGACTTTTGATTTCGGCGGGACTGACAGTGAATCCCTGCATCGGAAAAGTCCGGCAATACGCAAAACGTGGGACAAAAAAATGCCCCGCATGTGCGGGGCATTTTTACAGCTTGGCTGAAAAGCTAATCAGAATCCCCTGAACGGGTGTTCTGCGCTGTCTTTCTGGGCAACTACCTCTGCCGCTTTTGGCTCATCCTTGATCGCACGCTCCAAGGCCTCTTTCGTAGCCTTGTAGTTGTTTTCATAAATTGCTTCATCACTCTTGGCTTCCCAGTGGATGAAGACGCCAACGCAAATGAAGAGATCATCCGCTTCGTCGGCAGGTACGGTGCCGTCTGCAACACTGTCCGCAACAGCTTTCGCCACTGCTGCTTGGGCGGGTCCAAACATCTGAACCGCCTGGCCCGCACCCTTGATGGTCACTTTGTTGAACATCATGGTGTTGGGCTTACAAGGTAAATTTGGGGCAACCACGGCCAATAAGGTAGTAAAACCGTCCTTATTATTTACCAGGCCATTACAAAAGGCAGATTCCACAGCCGACCCGCGTGGCCCCACCAGCAAGTCAATATGCGCAATCTCTGCCATTGTGCCGGAAGGATCGTTATCATTAACAAGTGATTCCCCGACCATTACTTTGTTAATTAATGCCATTATATTTTTCTCCTGTTCTATTTTTAGTTGTCGACAAGCTACAGACAATCTGTCCGCCCGTATCCTTTTGGAATATGGAATTGTGCTAGCGCGTCACTATACCACGCTTCACAGCATTTCCAGACCCTCAGCAAAGATGCTCGCTACCGTAAGGTCCGCGGTTGTTCCCGGGTTGATTCGGTCACGCCTGAGACTGCTGTCAATTTCCAGCAGCCGGGACTTGTACCTGACCGGCGAATCCGAACGGCAGAATTCCTTTTCAAACGGAGTGATCATATCACTTATTTCCTGCGCTTTTAACATGCCGTATTTTCGCGAGACCAGACTGTCTGGAAACCGGGCGAGAAAAGCCAGATACAGCCCTGACGCAGCCCAGCACTCATCCCCCCAGTGCATCAGCAGGGATCGATACCGCGACCTGCCAAAGTGAAAAATATCGCGAAAGTTGCTTGCATACTGCAAGGCAACCCGGTCCTTTGAAGAAGATATTTTCATTGTATTTAAAAGAGTTACCGTAGGTTCCTCATATATATCCTGATCATCAGCATGCCCCAGCCCTCCAGGCTGTGCAATTCGTATGGCCCGGTACACATTTTTTGCATCCAGCACCGTTGAGTGTTGCAGAGTTTCCCCCAGCGCAATCTCGAGTTTCCGGCCGGTCCGACCCAGCCAGGCATGGATCAATGGTGCGATGAGCAAAATGATTCCGAGATTGGTGTTTGTATCAACTGCCTGACGAGTGGCCTGCACGGCCTGCAAGATCCGTTCACCTAGGGGCAGTCCCGGGCAAGCCAAAGGTGCTGCACTCGCCTTGGCACTTTCCAAAAACTCCTGAACTCCCGGTGTGGAAGCATTTGAATGGACACTGGTATTGCCAGGTTTCAAAGCCTGTACATCCAGCCAGCACACATGCCTGTACAAACCGACCAAGTTCGAATGGGAACTGAATTCCTGCATTGCATCAAGTCACAGCTGGGCAAAAGAAGGAAATGATCTGAAGCAGGCTGGTCTTTCGTACTGAAAATACTGTCAAGACAGTGGGCACCGCTTAAATTTTATATTGCTTGCTCAACCCCGGAGCGATGCTGCAAACGATCCAGAAAATGTGTCACCAGTCTTTCTGCAACAGTGATTCCACTGACACTCTGAAGACCCCGCCATGCCGGAATGCTGTTCACCTCCGTGATCCACAACTTGCCATCATGACCACGTATGATGTCCACTCCCCCATAGTACATGCGTACAGCACGCACAGCAGCACGCGCAATCTCCGCAAACTCTTCATCAAGCACGGCTGGATAGCATTTCCCACCCGCTGCCACATTGGTGATCCAGCTACTGGACTGTCTTCTCATCGCAGCCACGACCTGGCCACCTATAACGAACAGCCGCCAGTCATGAGCCTCTTTTGTGCCCGTATCGATATATTTCTGCAGGTAGTAGATCTTGTTATACACCTCGAAGTTTGTCAGGTCACTGTGTCTGGTTATCAACTGCAAATTTTTGCCCTGGGAGCCAAACAGTGGCTTGATCACAACTTTGCAACCAAGTTCGAGCTGCTTTCTTATGAAGGAATAGGCCTGATGCACATGGTTTCCGACCCAGGTCGGCGGTGTCGCAAGACCCGACTGCTCAAGAAGGAAGCTGGTCATTCCCTTGTCTACACTGCGCTCAATGGCACGGGCACCATTGTAGACAAAGACGTTCAGCTCACGTAATGCATGCAGGATATCGAGATAAAAGACAACCTCTTCCAGGGTTCCTCCAGGTACACCACGCACGAATACGCCTGCCGGTAGGGTTCCTTCGAAACCGGGGATAAACAGGCTGTCGCCTTCCGATCCCGTCCTCAGATAGCAGTCTGTCAGGGAAACATTCGTACAGTGATAACCCCTTGCATTGAAAGCCGTGTGTAATTCTTTGCCGTGCCAGCCTGGGTCATCGGTGATGATCGCAATACGCCGCGACATGATCAGGAAAAAGATGCGGCCAGCAGCTCGGGGGCCAGATTCCCACCCCTGAATGTTTTACCACTCTCAACCGCTGTGATGACAACAGAGGCAGGGCTGAACAGCATGGGGTCAATCTTGAAAAAATCGTTACCACAGTCCTCAAGGACCTGGGCAAACGGTTTGCCATACTCCGAAGATGCGCTCGAGGGAAGATCCTGGGACAGCTTTTCAGCACTTGCATCATCACCTTGCACAAAAAGATGAACCCTTCCAGCAAATAGAATCGCCGTATTGGTGCGCTCCATGGCGGTTACGAAATCAGGGCTTGGCGGAGAAAGCGGGGCACTCGCCGAACCATCCAGGATATTTTCAAGGGGAAACTTCAACGTGTGAGCCTTGTGCATTGCCACTTCCAGCACCCTGGAGACAATCTGCACCATACCGGCAATCGAACGCGTCGGAGTCAGTATAAATGTCAGGGCATTCGCGGGCAGGCCGCATACCTCTGCCACCCGGTCAATCAAGGCAACAGGAGGAATTTGGTCCACTTCAAGTACAAACGTCGCGTGGTCACAGCTGTCGCGATAACCCAGCTCTTCAAACAGTACTTCTCTCAATGCAATAGCCCGGCCTGGCCCCGATCCCAGAGCGTGGAATTTTTCGTGTGACAAACTCCAGCCCGCATACTGGCTTGCAAGACATGCAAGCACCGGGTTGGAAGTATGGACATGCAGGGACAGCGGCCAGTCACTTATCGCAGCTGCATGGTAAAGTGTCACCCTGCCCAGGCCTCCCATGCAAATCTCTCCAATCAGCCGGCCGGCCTCAAGGCCACCCCTGCAATCGATGCCTGCGTCGATGTATCTTGCGCCGTTGCTGAACTCGCCCAGCCGTACCCTCAGTGCGGCATGCTTGTCGATGAGTTCCTGAACCAGTGGCTTTGCCAGTTGATTAACACTTACATTCTGCATCATTCATTCCCTTGTCCGAAAATTACACACTCGCTCTGTGAGCATCCTGCACAAACCCATGCAATATCTTTTGCATGCGAGTCCTGATCATCGCATGTACCTGTCCCGTGTTCTTGCCGCCCGCGAATACGCTGCATACGGGCTCGTGTTCCTGAATAACTTCACCAGGATGCGGCCGGTCCGCTGTCCACAAGGGCCAGTCAAAGCAGGTCGGCACCCGTACAGGTTCCGGGGCGTAGACATGCGCATGCGCACGAACCGGACGTTCACCGGACATCCGGGCGAGTTTAGCATGTATACAGGCATCCATATGTGCCCGGATCAGGTGTCCTTGCCGGGTCTCGTACAGCTCATGGGTAGCCGGGATTCGCGGGTTGATCTCAAGTACATACACGCACTCATCCGAGAGGATGAAATCAATGCTGTTCAGGCCCACCAGATTGAATTCCCGGGTCAGTAGCAACGCATAGTGAAGTGCCGTGCCTTGCTGTTCTTGGGTGAGCTCAGCCCGATTTACGGCGCCTTCGTATACATAAGGCCTGTCTGGTCCGTATGCCCTGTGCCACAGTGCATTGAACCCAAGCACTTCAATGTTCGCGCCATCGGCCAGAAAGGTCAGGGAAAAATTCAGGCCCTCTGTTTTTCTTTGCAGGTAAACCGACGGATCATGGCCAGGTTCCCCCGTGCAGGGCGCTATGCCCCTGCCCCCTGTACTCTTTGAATTTTTTCGAAGCCACAAATGACAATCCTTGCGAACCTGCGAGAAACACACTTCCGGATAGCGAATCGAATTCTCGTCCAGTGCCGGGAAAAAAATTTTCGGGTCCTTGCACCTGCGAAGCACTGCACTGGTATTGCCGATGACCTTGCAGGCACCGAGGTCTTCCAGCAAACCGGGGGCAGACTCCAGAGCTGCATCATAGAGCAGGCCTTCCGGGCAATACTCCTCCAGCAGCTGCCGTATCGCCCCAGCGGCTTCCTTTTCATTGAGCCCCGATGCAGTGCGTGAGACTTTCCGGCTGACAACCGATGCCTCACAGGTATCCACATCAGCAAAGCCATCAACGACTGCGACCGGGTGTCCACTCGCGTTCAGAGCTTCCGCAATCGCCCGCCCCGATGTGGCTACCACCAGATAAATGCGCCTATCCTCGCTTGATCTCCCTGGCGATTTCGAACGCGTGCTCAAAGTGCAGGTATACCGGTTTATCTGCATCGCGCATTTCCTGCAGGAGCTTGTGCTGGGTCTGATATTTCACATTACCTATCACCAGCGCGCCGATTCCGACCGCACCACTATCCGAGCCTTCAACTGCCTTGCAATCATCCATTACATCGAGCCCGGCTATGCCCGAAGGCGGCACCGCGTTCACATCGGCAACAACCTTTAAAGCCGATGCACTTTTTATATGCTCCTCAGAGATTACCTGCACCCCTGCTGCAACTGCCGCCAGAACCACATCGGCATTTTTCACGACCTCACCGATCATGTCGTTGGCCTCCCCCCGGATATCCGTGGCACCATCGCCATACTCGCGGTTGCACAGTTCTGCCACCATCTCTGACTTTTCTTTTTGGCGTCCCATGATCAGCACACTAGCCCCCGCCTTGGCAGCCAGAAGAGCAGCCGCAGAGCCAACCGGCCCAGTGCCTCCCATAATCACAACATGCTTGCTTTCGAGATCGGTATCAAAGTTTTCTTTCAGCCCCTGCTCTACACAGGCCATCATGCCTGCAGCAGTCGTGAATGCACCGCTTGGGTCGGCAAAACAGGAGGTCTCGAAGGGAGGCACCATCGACACCTGGCAAGTTTTCAGCATGTCCATCACAAGATGCATGTCGCGCCCACCTAGGAATACCCCCGTGCGCTTGGCACCCGCCGGACCGCGGGAGAATATGGCATCCTGGATCAGGGCTTGCACCTCCTCCGTCTCGACGTCGGTATAACCTACCGCGTGATCCCAGCCAGCATCCAGCGCCATGTTGACATCAAACGGACTCAGATTCTTGGCCGGTGTAATCATATGTAAAATATAAGGTCTTTCCATTTTTCCCTCTTGAGATCGAGATGTTTAGATAATCGAATCAACGCCGGGCAACCTGCCTCAGCGCAATTCTGTGAGTTGAAATTCAGGACTCAACCGCTTTGGACACGGGTATCCTTTCTTGCTGCAGGATTACCGCCCCAGTGTTTTTCCCCGACACAATCTTGAATTGCAGGCCTTTGTTTGCTGCGAATCTTGTTCGCAGGTCGCGTAGCAGCGCGTGTCCCTGTATTTCACTGTCCACGAAGGCAAATCCCATCGGCCCCCACGAACTCTGCCCGACCCCTTCGATGCCTAAGGATTCTGCGTGTTCAATTGCCTCACCGACAGCCCGGCTAGTATAACGCCCTCCCTGAGCTGACGCGAAGTGATCGCCGATACGGCGCTGCAACCTGCTGATACCTTTACTGAAGGCCTCCAAGTCTCGTTCAGAAACCGCCGGCAGAATCTGCATCAACACCAAATGGCATAAATAGGCAGCAGTTTCCGGTGAAAAGCTCGGCAACGATGCAAACGACGTCCTTTCATCGTTTCCATGCAACCCCCTCAGCGTTGAGTCAATGAACAGTACTACGCGCCAAGCCGGCGGGAACCTCAGACGTGAAACAATGGGAGGAACCGAATCCGGGACACCCTTGCCTGCATCCAGCAAAAACCCTCCCTGCTGGAATGCGCCGATTCCGACACCAGACCTTGCCCCACGGCCCAGCGTTTCAGCGATGTCCTGGGGAGTACACTCGAGCGAGCAGAGTCTGGAAATTGCCGTACCCACAGCCAGTGACAGCTGGGTCCCCGAGCCCAGTCCTGAATGCGCAGGAATCTGGTCAAGCACTTCGATCTGACAGCCTCCTGCCAGCCGCTTGGCAGCAAGAAATTTTTCTGCAATGCCTTGTACACGACCCGTTGGGTCACCCAGTACCTCAACGCAATTGTTGTGCCGGGCGACGATCCGTGTGGCTATGCCATCCAGAGTCAGGCCAAGGCTTCCAAACTGCCTGCCCAGACTGCCTTCGAGGTCAAGAAATCCAAGGTGCAAGCGAGCCGGGGCTTCCACATAGACGGGCAAACTGTCCATACTTGACATTCTATTAGATTCCCTCAGCCCGAGTCTGGAATTTTTGCGCCCGGATGCGGGGGAGGATTTTCTGCACGAGGGCACCTCCTGGGGGAATCACAGCCACTTCAGCAGATAGTAAATCAGCTGCCCTTCCGATGATTTTGAAGGTCCGACAACCTTTGCAGCAAATTTTTTGTTACCCGGGTCTGCTGCAGCCTGCGCCTGTTCGGCATCGCTTTTGATTTCCACGCAATTAGCAGCAAATCTTTTGCGGCTGCGCTTTGGCACATACACGACGGCGTACTGAATTTTGGATACGCCCCCTTCAGGGTCGGGTGGTACCAGACCTCTCAAGGTGTCACCTTAACAGGCCACTGTCCCAAGTCTGGCAAGGCTTGTGCGCATCGTGATATCTCTCGCAACGAATTAAACCTTCCTCCAGCTTGATGTCCCGTCCGGCCGATCCTGAATCTGCACACCCATTGTGGTGAGCTGTTCCCGAATCTCATCAGCACGCTTGAAATCCCTCTCTTTTTTCGCGCTTGCCCTGAGTTCCACCAGCCTGAGGATTTCCGCTTCGTCGATTTCCGACGTCCCTCGAAACCACACTGCAGGATCCTGTTGCAGGACCCCCAGCATTCTGCCCGCTGCCAATAACTGTCTTTTGAGCGTCTCCCTTGCATTTTGCCCCGAGGCCGTCTTCGCCTGTTTTGCCAATCTGTGCAACTCGGCAATTGCTGCCGGGGTATTCAGGTCATCCTTCAGGGCACCCAAAAATTCATCTGGGACATCGGCCGCAGACACGCTGACTTCAATATCCTGGAGATTTTGCAAAACCTCGTATAGCCGGTCCAGATTCCTGCACGACTGCTTGAGTGCTTCGTCCGTCCAGTCCAGCGGACTCCGGTAGTGCGTGGCAAGGAGCGTAAAGCGAATGGCTTCGCCGGGTGCCTGTCCAAGCAGGTCTTGCACCAGCAGAACATTGCCCAGGGACTTGGACATTTTCTCATGATCGACATTGACGAAGCCATTATGCATCCAGTATCGGCTGAAAAGCTGCCCGTCATGCACGCAGGTGCTCTGCGCCCTCTCGTTCTCATGGTGCGGAAAGACCAGGTCCTGTCCACCCCCGTGTATGTCAATGGTCTTGCCCAGATGCTGTTCGATCATCGTCGAACACTCGATGTGCCAGCCCGGCCGTCCCGCCCCCCATGGACTGTCCCATGCAGGCTGGCTTTCATCGGAAGGTTTCCACAGGACAAAGTCCGTGTCATCGCGCTTGTAGGGAGCCACATCCACGCGCGCACCGGCAATCAGTTCTCTGAGGTTGCGCCCGGACAGCTCTCCGTACCCCGAGTAGGAAGGCACATGAAAAAGCACGTGGCCTTCGGCTTCATAGGCGTGACCGGCTGCAACCAGGCGCGCGATCATGTCAATGATTGCCTCCATGTGATCGGTAACCTTGGGCTCAATGACGGGTGCCAGGACTCCGAGGTCTGCCATGTTCTGGTGGTAGGCTCGGGTATAGCGCGCGCTGATCTCCGTAATGTGCACCTTTTCCTTCAGGGCCGCTGCATTGATCTTGTCATCGACATCCGTGATGTTGCGCACATAGAGGACCTTTTCATACTCCTGCATAAGCAGGCGGTAAAGCACGTCGAATACCACGGCAGGACGCGCATTCCCGATGTGGGGAAAGCTGTACACGGTCGGGCCGCATACGTACAGGCTGATGCACTTAGGATCTGCCGGAACAAATTCCTCTTTTTTGCGCGTGGCCGTATTGTAGATATGCAGAGTCATAACGGTTTTGGGAAAGCCTGCTTCGCACCGGCAGTCAGTTGTGGATCCTCAGTCCGGTCCTCCCTGCCACATCATCTGGTAGCCAATTTCGTAGGTTTCCGTGGCAAATCCGCCCAGGGCCTCAAATTTCTCCCTGAAAACATCATCTGCATGCGATTCTTCATGCTGCTCAAAGGACTCCCAGTAGGTGACTATTGCAACATGCTCACTGGTCTGCTCCTTTGAGGCTATGGAGCCTTCATCCGATACGAATCCGGCAAACTTGAATACCTGCCCGCCGAGAAACCCACCTTCGTCATCACCGTAGGTATTTTTGACGGTATTGCACATCTCTCCCACTGCAAGCTCGATATCTTCCTCGGATACTCCTTTTTTCAACTTGACAACGTTGTACATCATCACGCAGCCGTACGGCACACTAAGCGCGTCAAACATTGCAACTCCTCGGACTCACACAAGCCCCTCTTTACACATCAAATACATACTATTCGATTTCACAAACATACGGAAACGGGTGCAAGGACACCCTGCTGACCCTGTGTCAGCTCGCGAACAGGCAAGTGAAGGTGATCAGGCGCAGTCAGCTTTCAGCGACTGCCAGCATCTCGCTTTGCCGGGTGAACTTCTCGCGTGGCTTGCTCTTGGGTTCTCCTGCTGCCACTTCTGCAGCATCGATCTTTTCCCACTGGACAAAATTGATGTGGCGCACACCATTGTTGTCCAAGATTTTGTATAGGCCTTCGCGACCGGGCTTGTCCGTGTTGAGTTGACCAATGTCCTCCAGCAACGCCTCTACAGATTCGACTGCACAGGCACGGTTGGTGCCAATGATCCCCGAAGGCCCGCGCTTGATCCATCCTGCCGTGTACAGGCCTGGCACAACGGGACCATCCTGTTCCGCGGTAATGCGGCCGGCTTCGTTGGGAATGGTACCCCAGCGCTCATAAAACGGAACACCCGGGACAGGCACTCCGTTGTACCCGATGCTGCGAAACAAAATCCCGCACTCAATCTCCATCGTCTGTCCGGTGCCACGGGCGGACTGCCTGAAAGGCTCTCCTGTCAGCGCATTGGTCTCAAAGACGACCTTCTGTAGCCGACCCTCGCCCTCGAGCCGTTGCGGGCTCTTCAAGAATGTCGCGATGCAGATTCGCTGTTTCCCGGTGTCCTCAGAGTCTGCAAACCGGTGAAATATCTCAACATTCTTTTTGTTCCCCCGGCCCTCCTTGGAATCGATTTCCTCCTGGCTTGCCGGGTTCAACTCGAGCTCCTCCGGCGCAATGTAGGGGCGGCAATTTTCAATCTCCAAGAATTCCTTGAGTTCCTTGGAAGCAAACTTCGCCTGTGCAGGCCCGCGCCGGCCCACCACATAAATCGTACGGACCCTGCTCTCTGCAAGTACATCCAGGGCATGCTGTGCAATATCCGTATGCTTCAGTTCATCTACCGATTTGGCCAGTATCCTGGCTACATCGGCTGCCACATTCCCCTGCCCTATGACAACGGCTGTCTCATGGGACAAATCAAAGGTTCGGTCCCGGTAATCGGGGTGTCCGTTGTACCAGCCAACAAATTCTGTGGCCGTATGGCTTCCTGGCAGATCCTCTCCGGGGACCCCCAGCCTGCGATCCGTTTCCGCACCACAGGTATACATCACCGCATGATGCGTTTGCTGCAGGTCCTCCGCCTTGATATCAACCCCGACTGTGACATTGCCAACAAAGTTGAACTCGGGGTTCTTGGCTACTTTTTTGTAAACCTCGATGGCTTGCTTGAGCTTGGGGTGATCCGGTGCAACACCGTTGCGTACCAGGCCGTATGGGGCAGGAAGTCTTTCAATCAGATCGATCTCTACATTCAGGCCGGACTTGATCAGTGCTTCGGTTGCGTAAAATCCGCTGGGACCGCTTCCTACAATTGCCACACGAAGTGGGCTTGATTCATTGCCTAGACTGCTCATGAGATTCGCCCGAACGGGGCATCAATATGGTTACAACCTTGTACACCAGGAAAGTACAGATCAGGATTGTCAAAATCATAGCTGACCGTACAGGCCCTAGAAACCTAGATCTGCCTTGCGCTCCTCGGCTTCAGGCAAGGGCTCCATCGGTTCTTCGATGAGTGGCAAATCCGGTGCTTTCTCGGCATTGATGTCGATCCATTGCTCCTGCCCTTCAGGCAAGTCATCTTCCTCGAAGATTGCCTCCACAGGGCATTCCGGGATACAGGCACTGCAGTCGATGCAGACATCCGGATCGATATAAAGCATCTCATCATCATAATGAAAGCAGGCTACCGGGCATACGGCTACACAGTCTGTAAACCGGCACCCTTTACAATTTTCTGTGACAACTGTAGTCATGAAATTATCTCCTTCACTGCAAACTGTATCAGACTATACATATCGTAAGGCGTAACTGTTTTCAAAGACCAGCCCTCACGGACCTGAGAAAAGCAGGATTTCTCCCCGATTCAGCTCCACTGCATCACCGCTATACCGTTCATACTTCCCGTTAATATGCTTGTCCGTGATTTTTTCTTCAAATCCATGTTCCTGCAACCGGATCAGATAGAGACGCAGGAACAGGGGTTGATATCTACAGGAATACTCGAAACTAGGCAATATCTGGGATTCCTCAAAGCAGACGACCGTTCCGCGCACCATGCCGGCACCCGTGCGCACACCCATTTTGCCCATCACGATAATAGTTCCTGCCCGCATGCTTACTGCAGTAAAATCTCCGGCATCCCCGCCGATCGCGATCAATCCGCGACGCATGCAGTTGCCAATCTCGTTTTTGGCACTGCCATGGATAAAGATTTCACCACCTGTGATGCCAGTTGACTGGCCCCTGAAGGCACTTCCTACCATATGGCCGGCATCGCCCAGAACCGTGATTCGCCCTCCTGACATCTCCGGCCCGACCCAGTCCGTGGCATCACCCTTGACCAGGATTTCACCGCCGGACATCCCGATTCCCACATGCATGCCTACATTCCCCTCAACAATTACACGGCCCTCGGACATGCAGGCGCCGATCATTTTCACCTTGGCAAGATCGCCTTCGATGTGAATGTCCGGTGTGCCCTTGCCGGTGACCTTGAAAAAATCACCCACTTTGGCCTTTACATTCCCATGCATCACCTGCAGGTGCTCGATCCCCAGCTCCGACAGCCCGGAAATCGAGGCAGGGCTCAGGGTCTCGGCTTCCAGGGGAACCTGTGGTTCCGTATGCAAATGTAATAACGTAGCACTCATGGATAGTTACTTTAACCCTTTCTCATAACTAAATATTTTACTTAAGTAAATCGTGCAGATAAAACTTGTACTTTCCGAGTTCCCCCCCATAATTACCTGCAGTTATGATCAGGGTTCCTTTGGCCGCCGCTGCATGGATGCCCCGGCGCATGGCTTCCTTGACCACATACTCGTTCAGTCCATCCACCACGATTTCATACCCGGCCGCCACGTTCGCCGGAAGCGTTCCCTGACCTGAAATCGAGCGCAAGGTAGGACAGTACGGGTCATTGGTTGAGGCGATCATGGATTTGTAACGCGAACCCACCTTGCTTCCAGATCCCACAACTCCCTGGGGAAATGGCAGAAATACCCCGGCCACCTCACGCATCGCGTTACTGGCCGCAGTCGCTGCTCGCAGCGCAATCCGCTGGCTTGTCCCGAGCAAAATGAGATTCCCGCCACCCACAGCAGGCCTGATTCCAAAGGATTCCTCGACAAGAAACTCGCCTTCCATGATCGGAATCCGCCACATGCGGCGCCCGTCAATGAGTTTGCTGATCTGGTATCCGTCTCCAAAAAAGCGCAGCTTTCCGCCTACTGAAACGGTCTTCTCGGATTCAAGACCGTTATATGCAGCCGTTGTGGGACAGGTCATGACACATTGACCGATCCGGTCAATCAACTGGCCTGCAATGGCCTTGCTGCTCATGGTAAACAGCAACACGCTGACCCCTGGGCGCCGATCTGGAGTAGCCTCCGGGGGAACTTCACACTCGACGGCTGCTTCGAGCTTGCAGCGAATCACCGATGTGGCAAACCCCGTCATGGATGCAGCCGCAGCACGTGCCCACTGTTTGGTATCTGCAGTGATCACAACACGGGCACCCCACATCCCGAAAGCCTCTGCAAAGGTATCCGTGATTTCTGTTTTCTTGATCCGCATGATTTTCATGATTTCGGACTGGTCGGAATCTCCTCATGCTCATGAAGATAGTCTTCGCTGACTGCATAGTTACTGAACTTGACCGAGTAGTAATCTTCGAAGAAAGGTTCAATTTCAGCTGCAATATCCTCGTTGTATCCCGGCTTGGTGTGCAAAATTTTGCCCTTGTGGTCCGTTGCAAATTCGTGGTCCTTGATCACGACTGTGCCGTCCTTGATCACGTAGCGGGGAGCATTGAACATCTGCTCCCGATCCTCATCTTCCGTATAGATTGTGATATCCGCGTCCGCACCCACACCCAGATGACCCTTGTTCTTCAAGCCCAGGGCTCTGGCCGGCCCTGCCCTTGTAATGATCGCTATTTCATTCAGCGTGTATTCGCGCTCAAGTTCCGGGAGTACCGTCTTGGCCACTGCCTTCTGGTTTATATTCTGCAATGCCTCTCTCCGGTAAGCACTGTCCATGAGCAACTTGATCAATTTGGGGTAGTTCATGAAGGAGCCGCCATTGGGATGGTCTGTTGACAGCAGCACACGCCACGGGTCTTTCGACATCAAAAACAGTTCCAGACCCATGGCCCACTGCAAGGTATGGGTGTAAATGCTATCCTGGTAGCTGAACGGGAGGACGCCGCAGCCACTTTCACACTCCGTGTCCGCATTCACCCACTTGTCAATCTTGACGTTGCGCAGCATCCAGGCAAGGGGAGCATCTGCTGTCATGGCCATAGCCTTGCCAAACATGACCTGGCCCACATCGGTAGTGATATTTTCATTATCATTGATGTAATCGATGATTTCCCGTGCGCCGGATACCGGATTCTTGTCCATCTCGCCACCGAAACTGTGAAACTGGATATGAGCCATATGGGCACGTCGGCCCTGCGCAGCTTTCATGGTATCCAGGGTCGTACTGATGTTGCCGCTGTGCCCCAGGTTGTTGCAATGTATGTGGGGCGGATGAGGCAACCCAAGTTCGTGAGCAGCTTCGATAAAGCTTTCTGTCACGAACGACGGTGTGATGTCATAGTGATCAATACGCTCGTTTACATCAGTGATGTTGGCATTCTTCCGACCTTTCCAGAGTTCATCGCTGCCCGTGTTCACCAGCTTGACCGTGTATGCATGTACTGAATTCACCCACCATGCAATGGCTTCCTTGAATTCTTTTTTCCGCCCTTCCTTCAGCAGTTTGTACAAAAATGCATTATTGCCGAGCAGCACATAAAAGCCCTTGTCCACTACTGGGGTGTCATCGAGTTCTTCGAGTACATGTCTGGCTGTGATCGGCGGAACCGCCGCTTCCATTGCAGTGGTATAACCCATGGTGGCATAGCGATAGCCTGTAGCAAAGGTCGAGGGTATGATGCCGCCGGTCCCGGAACGGGTCACGGCAGTTTTGGGATGAACATCCAGGCGGTGGTCCTCCGGCATCAACTTGCGCCCGAGATTGACCTTGGGCCCGGCAATATGGCAGTGAATGTCGATTGCACCAGGCATCACCACCATGCCATGTGCATTGATTCTGGAAGCAGATTTGGAAACGGAATCTACAATCTTTCCATCTCTGACACACAAGTCCTTGACAGTCCCATCAATGTTGTTGGCAGGATCGTACACACGGCCGTTTACGACTTTCAATTCAGATGGCATATCCTGATTATCCCCTGAATGCAACCATTGCTATCCGGCAAAATGGCTGTTGACAGATACTTCGTTAGGCTGCGACCCTGGCCTTGCTTCCTGAGAGCATCTTTTTCACGCGCTGGCATATCCCTTCCAGGACTTCCTGGTCTGTGGGAAAAGGCGAATCAAATGCAGGACGCAGGGAGATTGGAACGTCGTCCATTCTGTATACTGTCCCGCCAGTGTTGATCCCGTAGGTCGCTACTGCGAAACGTACCCTAGAAAGCCGGGTGGTATGGGTCTCTTTCACGTCCATGGAAATGACCGGTATTTTCTCCAGGTGCTCGATGGCTTTCTTCGAGAAGTTGGATGCCGGATCAGAGGCAACAATCATTGCCGCATCAGCTTCACCTCTGGCAAGCACATCACTGGTCGTGAATTCACCTGGGTTGAACCTCGGGTACCCCCGGTTAAAATTGACACCGAATGGATAGCCTGTCTGCCATGAGACGACATTGTCTGCACCGGTCACATTGCCATGACCTCGAACGGGTTTGGCAACAAAGTGTGTGAACTCATTGAGATCAGAAGCCAGGGAATAGACCGCACCCGAATTGAAATGTCGGCCGCGGGTCATGGTCAGACCCATACCCATGAACAGCACCCCAAACTGGCAGTTTTTCATGCGTTCCACCAGGTCATCCAGCACTTCCCGTGACACGCCGGTCTGCTCTTCAATGTCCTCACTGATTTTCTTGCCCCGGACAAGGGCTCGCAACGCCCACAGCAGCTCAAAGTCCTTACCGGGTTTGACCTGTATGAAGATATCCGCTACAGGAGTACTGGGTGTTTTACGCACATCGACCAGAACCACGGTGCGGTCCTTTTTGCCGTTCGGAATGAACATGCCTTTTGGTGTCACAGCATAACGCGTGAAGTGACGGGGATGGGATTCAGCCGGGTTACCGCCCCAATAAATCACCAAGTCAGCACGGTTTTTGATTTCACCCAGAGTGGCCGTGCTTTCGCCCACGCCCTGGAAAGCCATGCCTGACGGGCCGTGGCATACCGAAGTTGTAGTGTCGATATTGCCATTGATGGTGTCCATGATATCGACCGCTACACGCTGAGCTTCACACGGGCAGTCGCTGAGCCCATAGGTGATGGGAAACTTCGCATCCACCAGAATTCGGGCAGCTTCATCCAGCCCCTCGTCCAAAGTGGCTTCCTTGCCGTCAATCAGAACTACCGGTCGGTCTTCCAGTGTATGCTCATAAAACCAGGCACGCCCAAGCACACATGCATTCTTGGCCTTGGTGATGCGGTGCGCATCAAGATCGACAGTAAGCTCCATGTCATCACAGACGCAACCGCAAAATGTACAGGTCGCATCCTTTACAATCCTGATATTTTTGTTTTCCTTGGACTGGGTCTTGGCTGCTTCTGGCATAGGATATCCCTCAACGAATGTAAACCGGTGGCCTTGGATCAGCTTTTTACTTTAGTCACTTCAACTTGCATATGCTTTGACATCGGCATTCCGGACGCTGCCGTATCGGATTCCATCAACTGGCTCGAAGATGGTCCGTAGGGGATAAAAATCATTCCCGAGGGCAGATCCCCTTCTTTTTTGCCTATACATGTGACAACGGCCTGGCCTGTGTCTGATTTTAGCCGAATCTTGTCGCCGTTACTAAGCTTCAACCGGCGCATATCCTGCTCGTTCAACTCCGCCGTGGTTGTCACTGCCAGATACTCATCCTTGAGCTTGCCCTTGTTCAGCGACGTGCCCTGTTTTTTTGATCGTCCGGGTACTAGTATCATGGTTTCCACTGCACATGTATCCTCGAATACTTAGTGAAGACTGATTTCAGGTGAAGAGAGAATGGAGAAGCAATTCGGCTCATCGAGCCTGAATCTGCCCGTTGCCCGCCAGAAATTTGATCCGGCGGTCGTGTGCTAACTCTGCAACTGTCGACTACCCCCACATTCTACTGCATTTCCCGGGAAGATACCCTCTTAAAGTTGATGTCTGCACCTCTCAAAACTTCCACTAGAGGACAGGATCGCCCGAGTCAGCGACTTTGCGCTGACTACCTGAAATCGATACCCAATGAAATTGTACTGAAATAGCCAAAAGCATCCGAGTACACGATATGTGCTGCCGAGTGGGGCTGTCCGCTAGCCAGGCTTTCACCATGCCTTGCATAGCGCATTGCCGGGACTCGGGACAGGTACTCGCCACCTGCCGCAAACCGCAAGACCAGATTCTTGGACAAATCTACGCTCAGGGATGCTTCCACGCCAAGTATTGCAGCTACTTCCGAATCACTGTCATCCCAGTCCGTCAACTCATCCAGCACAGGTTCTCCAGAAGACAGCAGTGTTCTTTGTAAACCATCATACTCGGAGTCAAGGTAAAAAAGTCCCAGTTTGCCGTCGAGCATCAGGTGCCAGCGCTGCTTGAACGGAACCTCGATGCGGCCACCAAGGTCAGCGCCATAATACAAAGCCTTTAAATCTTCTTCCAAGGTCAGGTTGTTGATCCCCGGGTCCCGGTTGGATTCATAGGCGAAGGTTTCAGATTCCTGATCCAGCCCCCTGAAGCTGGGCCCGATATAAAGCGTTGACCGGACCCGTCCTGTCTGTAAAAACAGTGCTCCGGTCACAAGACCAAGACCATAGTAATCTACCTCCCGCCTGGTCCTGATCCGGATGGGATCACCCCATGCAAAATTCGGGGTTCCGAAAGGGATTGCGCCACCATCTATTCTGCCAATCCAGCCTACAGAACGAACATGGGGGTCATTTTTGATGAGCGACACCAGATGTTGCTCGGTCTCGGCTGTAATGCATGCCCCAAGCTCAGTTCCCTGCTCACAAAACTGGCTTTCGAACTGGGTCCGCACCTCAGTCCAAGCCGCAGCGTCCTCCCTGTATTCGTTGACATGCGTTGAACTGTACGAGGTGAGAAAGCCACTTAACTCGGTGAACAGGTCCCGTCCGAAGGCATGATACTTGCGGCCAGCAGTCAATTGGACCCGTGAGCCAGACCTGAATTCGGCGTCATAGTGCTCAAGGAAACTGACCACCTCCTCCCGGCCGTTTGTCAGTACAAACGGGCTGAACTCAGGCAAATCAAGGAAATGTACTCCCCCGTCTGCACGAATGTAAAAAATATCCTCGGTCGAGCCGCCTAGCGGAGCGGCATTGACCTGCAGACCAAGAAGAGTGAGCAAAATAACTGCCACACATCGGGGAGCGGGGAATGAAAGTGTTTTCTGCAGATACAGCATCATCATGACTACCTTGTTCAGTCCTTCAAGGTTGGCAGGCTCCACACGGATTCACAGCAAGACAGCACTGAGTTCATGGCAACACCTTTCATGTGGTCGTCTATAGCCGTGTGAGTAACAGTTGAATAGGCTACATACCGTCTGCAGATACACTATTCCACCCATAAGCTGGTATAATCTTCCCACAAAAATTACAGGCTTGTACTACAAGCAAGCCGCGACTGAAAAATAACATCTATCAGGAGAAGCTAACCATGCCAAGATATTTGATCGAACGTGAGATTCCCGGGGCTGGCGATCTGAGTGGTGATGACCTCAAAGGTATTTCTCAAAAATCGTGCAGCATTTTACAGGAAATGGGCCCGCAAATTCAGTGGGTTGAAAGCTATGTGACTGATGACAAGGTCTACTGCACTTATATCGCACCGAATGAAGATGAAATTCGCAAACACGCTGAAGAAGGAGGATTTCCTGCAAACAAAATTGTTGAAATCAAGAATGTGATCAGCCCGACAACCGCAGAATAACGCATCTCCGAAATCTATTTACAAGCAGCTGCTCTGTCCACTTGGTCTATGCGTGGACAGAGTCGCCTGTCTTTGCAGTCAGTTTGAAAGGAGTTCAGCTTCCGTTCCCTTGCCAGAATTCAGGCCCAGGAACTCTTTCAGGTTTTCCAGAAAGGACGGAGCCCCAGAATCCGATGCATCTCCTCTCACCAAGCGTTGAGGACCGGACATTGCCTTGCTGATAAATCTGACCATCCTGGCTGAATCCCACTCTCGCTCCCCCACAGCCCTGTAGATAATTCTGCCTTCCGGACTGACCAGAAATGTCGTAGGCAGGCCCATAACGCCCCAGTTTGCAAGTTCCATATCCTGGTCGACAAGAATGGTGAATTCCACCGGCACCTGATCCAGGAATTTCTTTATCATGTCAAGGCTCGGACCTACATGTATGCCAATGACCTCAAGGCCGGCGCTGTTCAGTTCTTTGTGTAAATTATCCAGGGCGGGCATCTCCTTGCGGCAAGGTGCACACCATGTCGCCCAGAAGTTCAGCAATACAAACCTGTCCCGGTAATCGTCCAAACGGACACTCGTTCCATCGATCGCATCCAGCGTGAAATCCTCTGCTGCTGGTTCACCCGCCACAGGCTCCATGAGTGTCCTGGCATGCGCTGCACACAAAAACAAATACAGTGCCACACACAGACTCCATCCGATTGTTTTTATCATTGCCGCAAAGGTCCTTTTATATGGTTTTGGAATACGGGATATGCCATCCCGGGATAAATCAGTATTTCAGTTTGTTTTTGTGTGTCCAATCAGGATCATCCTTGCTGACGTCACCGATCGGCGCTGCAAATGCATCGGCCACCAGTGCAGGGACGTTGCCACCTGTCAGTGACTCCAGAAAAGCAAGCAAGTCGTCGATCTCGGATTCCGTCAGGTTCAGCGGCCGGATCAGGGGGCTGAGCAACTCATTGGGGATCCCGCCCTGGTTGTAGAAGTCCATGACTTCGCGCAGCGTGTGAAATGAGCCATTGTGCATATAGGGTGCAGTCAGGGTCACATTTCTCAGGGATGGAGTGCGAAACTTCCAGCGGTCATTCGGGTCTTCGGTCACCTCATAGAGGCCCAGATCATTCTCCTTGAACCTGGAAACCGATTCGATGACGCTGTTATCAAGTTCAGTGAATATCCCGGGTGCCAGTTGCACCCTCGTCGTTCCGGAATCGCGGCCCATGGACACCTCGTACCCCAAACCGGTGTTGTGCAGGCGATCATCCGTGAACAGGGCGTGCTCGTTCTGGACCAAATGGCAGGCACTGCATGCCCCCTTGCCGGTAAAGATCTCAAAACCGCGTTTGGCCTGCTCACTTATCGCATCCTTTTCCTTGCCGTAGTACCAGCGATCGAACGGAGAATCCGCGGCATTCAGTGTCCGCTGATAGCTGGCCAGGGCCATACCTATCGTTTCCATGGTCGGCCCGCGGCCATTGAACGCCTCTTCGAACAAACCATCATATTCATCGATGACCCTGATTTTATTGATCACATAGCCGATCGACGGATTGGCCATTTCGTTCCGTGCCAGAAATGGAGCCCAGACCTGCTGCTCCAAGGTAGATTCGCGCCCGTCATGAAAAATCCTGCTGAGGTAAGCTGTATTGTAAACTGTTGGTGTGTTTCGCTTCCCGGAACGACCTTCGACACCGACGGCTGTCTCCATTTCATTGTTGGTGAAGCCCTGCTCTGGGATATGACACATTGCACAGGAAAACGTATTGTTGATCGACAAACGACGGTCAAAAAACAACTTTCTTCCCAGCAGAATTTTTTCCGTGGTGAGCGGGTTGTCAGCAGGTACCGGCACCGGTGGAAGCCCTAATGGCGGCCGCCTGGCGAATTCGATTAGCTCGGCCTCCTTGCCAATACGGTTCAGCAAATCCAGAGTGTCGGTTGTGTAATCGGCAGATTCATAGCCGTGCTTGACGTCTCCCGGCCCGAATATTGCCCGATTCTGCAGCTCAGGCGTGTCCGCCAAGCCTAGTGATGTTGTAATAAAAATGAGCGAAAGCGAGATACTGAATGCGGCCAGAGCACTGATTACTGCCAAGGCCTTGTTCATGCGGTGCATCACGAACCTACTTGTGCAGTCAACACCCCGTCTTCAATAAGAAGCGTTTTTATGTCAATTGCAATCAATTGATCATGTAAGAATGAAACGCTGTATTCCTGCCGGATATTGCGGGATTTGTCGATCAAAAAAGCACGCAAAATGTGCGCCATGGTCCCGGTAAAATTCCCGTCCTCATCGTATTCCTCAATGACCATCTGTCCGTATTGTCGGAGAATGGGTACCAGTGCTTCTTCGGAGGAGGTAGTCAGAAACAGCCATTCCGGATCCCCCTCGCTGAGCCCTCCACCGTACAGTTTCATCGCCTCGGGTGTGTCATGCCTGGGATCGAAACTGACACTGATTAGGCGGATTTTATTGGCCAGTTCAGGCTTACCCTTGAACCGTTCCTTGAGTTTATAGAACACGGCCGTTGCCAAAGGACACCCGTTGATCTCCGAGCAACTGGTATAGATGAAGGTAAGAAGAACCAGCTTATCACCCATCAGGTCACCCAGCTCCCTCTGCTTTCCGTCCGTATCCAGTACGGCGCCACTACCAGCAGCACTGACTACTGGCAAGGTGTAGGTACCCGGTTCCGGGGGATCGTAAGGGAGTTCCGGTTTCCATCCATCGGCAATAACCCGCACATCGGCCATGGCCGCATGCGACCCAGGAAGAGGGGCATCCTCATCGGACGAACGGTCGCAGCCAGACAATGCTAAAAGCAGTATCAGGCAGACCGTCAGAAATCCAGAAGCTTTTTCCATCAGTAAAATTGTAGCCCAAAAACAGCAAGGCCGCCTGTAAGGCGGCCTTGCTCCAGATAAAATCTGGTTATGATCACAGCATTGTAGCTAAGCCGCGTTTTACTCCATCAATTGAGACAACAATGTGTCTTTTGAGTTCGACTTTTGCCCATACAGTGAGTAGGCACCGAATCGCATTTGATGCGGTCGGCCCAGGTTCTCTGCATAGAAATCAATCGCAAACTTCTCTACAAGCTTTTCACCATCCCACTCGAACAGCTTGAAGAACTGCTCGTCCTGGTCACCGGTCTTGTCCCAGTTGCCCAGCAGGGATGAGGTGAAATACATGCGCTTTCCATCCCAGCTCTGTGAAGTCATGTTCACTTGGGAACCAACAACATGCTCATAGGTCTGCTTGGGATTGTGCGGATCAGAGACATCAAAGTATCGGGTTTTGCCGTCCATGAAGGTCTGCACCCAAAGGCCTTTGTCATCCGCAGTAATGGAGATGTCTACAGGCAACGGAACCTGAGAAGGATCGCCAATATCGCCGACTGCGGCAGCATGCCACTCACCTGCATCATCTTCATAGATCAACCAGATCTTCGAAGTCAGCGCGGTTGTGGTAAAGCAGTAGTTATTTTGGGAACCCCATGCACAACGGATTTCCAAAGGTGAACCAGGTACTTCAAACACTTTCTTGGGTTGGCGGGTATGCAGGTCCCAGACAACCACGGTGTTACCAAATCGCTTCATGGCCTCGGGGTCCGCAAGCATCTTGCCGAAGTCCATCATGTAGTTGGACCAGCCTGTGAAAGAGGAGGTGACCATGACATTGCGGCGTGGCAATACACGGACGTCATAACCATAGCCGTCTGCAATATTTCCAACTTTCTTAGCACCACGCATGTCTTCATCGGTCGGCATCCAGTGCGCCGCTACAAATTCACCTTCGTTGGTGAACTCTGCAAGGCCTGTTCTGCCACCATGGTCCTTGTTGTTGGACAGTGCACTGACCATGATCCTGCCCGGAAGCGCATACATGGTGTGCGGGCCAACCATACCACCAGTTTTCTCTACGAAATCGGTGATCACTTTGTGCAGGGAAGGCTTGCTTGGATTGGAATGGACATCAAAGATAAAGATCTTGTTGGTGTCCAAGCCACCTGCAAACAGATAACGTCGGTCATCCGTTAAGCCAGAATGATGTGCCTCATTTCGACCACCAACAGAAAGTACATTGACGACTTTCCCATAGTATTTAGACTCTGGGTTCACCGAAACGGTAACCAGCTTGTCTTGACCATCACCAACGCCTTCCTTACCTAGCGTCCAGATATACACATAATCTTCCTGGCCAACAATCTTAGCCATATAGGGAGACATACAAGTCTCATCCGCGATGGCAGCAGACTGAAAGCCAACTACAGATGCCAGCAGGACGCACAAGGAGGCAATGCTGCCTTGTATCCATCTAGCGTGTAATTTTGCCATTTTTTTCATATCTTCAGGACTCCGTATCGTTTTTATTGATTGGAACTAGAACCTATTACATTTCTTCTTTGAAGTGTTCAATTTAAAATTATGCCACATCTGATAACCTATTCAAAGCTGTATCCTGCCTGATGTTTCTGTCCCCAACCCACTAAATACAGGGCCCACCAAGTGCTGTACAGGACGGAGGCAACCCGCCAGAAAGATCTGTCTCGTCGATGCCCGTAATTGCCGGGCAGCTCATCAAATGGCTTGTAAACACAGAGCCTCGAGCACCCTGTAAAGGGGCTTACTTGTATTGAATATAGGCAAAGCGCGGGTCACTTGGCGTGCCCTCAAGATCACCGTCCTCTTGGCCAGGCTGCCACATCAGCACGCCCTCAATTTTTGCGGCCAACTCGAAGTCCTTGTTCGTGACACCCTTGGCTGCATGATTCATCAGCTTGCAGACGACGAAGGCGTACGACACGGTAAGGTCGGGGTGATGAAATGCAGCTTCGGCCAGATGGCCAATGGTATTCACGACCATGAGCGTGGCTTTCCAGCTATGTGTCCTGTACTTCCTGCGAATCCAGCCATTTTCGTAATACCAGGTAGGCAGTTCTTCGGAGAGCCGCTCCTTTATTTGTTCCTCTGTATAGGTTTGTTCAGATTTGATATCGCGCCATTTGGACATAAGACTCCTACCCCGCAAAAACTTTCCTGCAACTCAGCATGATTCTAGCAAGCCCCTCTTGTCCACCACAACACGGTTTTCAGGGGTTTGACATCCTGGCAGCCCTGGCAACATTTTGCATCAGCATACCCACTGTCATCGGGCCGACCCCACCCGGGACCGGAGTAATTCTCGAGGCAACCTTGCTAACCTCTTCGAAGTCTACATCACCTACCAGACGTGCCTTCCCCAGCTCTTCAACACGGTTGATTCCTACGTCAATGACGACGGCTCCGGGCTTGACCATGTCAGCTGTGATAAAGCGGGCGCGCCCGATAGCCGCGATCAGGATATCCGCCTGCAGGGTATGGGCTTTGATGTCATTTGTCTTCGAGTGGCAAAGCGTCACTGTTGCATTGGCTGCATCGGATTTCTGGGCCAGCAAGTTCATCAGCGGTTTGCCGACGATGTTGCTGCGCCCGACAATAACCACATGCCTCCCTGTCGTCTCGATACCGCTTTTCGAGATCATCTGTGAGACTCCGAAAGGGGTGCAGGGTATGAACGTGTCAAGCCCGGCGATCAGTCTGCCGACATTGTAGGGATGGAAACCATCAACATCCTTTGGTGGCGAGATGGCTGCGATGATATTGTATTCATCGATATGGGGAGGAAGCGGTAACTGCACCAGGATGCCATGTACACCGGGATCTTGGTTCAACTGTTCGATCAAATCCATCAGCCCGCCCTCAGCCACATCCTTTGCAAGGAGGTGCTGGATTGATCGTATGCCGACTTCCTGACTCGCTTTTTGCTTCGCAGCGACGTAGGTACGAGAGGCCGGATCATCCCCAACCAAAATAACGGCCAAACAGGGGTGTATACCTTCTTTTTTGAGTGCACTGACCTGTACAGAAACTTCTTCCCTGATCTGTGCAGCAATCAGTTTGCCGTCAATCAATGATGCAGCCATATGAATTCAACCAAAATCATGCTGTGCCAAAAACGGTCAGTGTGCCTGCCGGCATTTTATCAGCAAAACTCTTATTGGGTTCCTGATACCAGGCAAACTGCAGGCTTGTCCCCGCCAAGAACAAGCTTTATGCCTGCAGTTCTGTTTTTCAGAAATACCAGATCAATCCTGCGGGCACTCCGGTGCACGATGATAGATTCCGGCGAACCGAGGTCACCGGAATCCACATAACTAAACGTCGGTGATCAGCCCCGATGGCCTAGCCACCACCACACTTGCCTTCACCGCATTTCCCTTCTTCGGTCTTGCCTTCTTCCGAAGCATCTGCATCAGACTTTTCGCCCCCGCACTTTCCTTCTCCACACTTGCCTTCACCACATTTCCCTTCTTCAGTTTTTTCTTCCTCTGCCGCCCCATCCTGCGCTGCACCATGGGCATCAGCCACCATGTATCCGGAAGAAAGTTCCGTCATTTGGAACGGGTTTTCATCAGCATTCGCTGTGGAAATTGCGAACGTGCCTGTGGCCAGGGCTGCACTCACGGCCACGACCAGTGGTTTTAATTCGGATCTGGTTTTCATAGGATTCTCCTGTGGTTTTGTTTCTGACTATTCTTCAAGGTGCCGTGTCTAAAGGAGACACTCTGTGCGACCCGCTGTCCTTGCCCAAAAAGCTAGCATATTGAATCCGGCTGGACCAACCGTGATACTATTTGCACGATTGCAGCGCAGACAAACTGTCCGGGCAGTGCAGGGATCTAGACCTGTTGTCGATCTATCCAGTTGCCGGCCGTTTCAGATTGCTACACCTGCAACGTCATGCTTGTTGGACTGCCTCAACACCGGAAAAGTTCTTCAGGGGCAACAGCATGTGTTGCGGGATATGGCCGCCTAGTTCTCAGATAAAATGAATGAACGTCTTATGACCGTCAAAGGCATCATCGCGGCAGCATGGAGTGTGCTTGGGCTGCTTTTGCTGTTGGGATATGCCATCTGGAGATTATCCCTGTACACCTACGAATCCCTGCAGATGCCATTGAACTGGATACACTGGATGGTACTCATCAGTTTCATGCTGTTTATGGCACACAGTGAAGGCTACAAGGGATTCCAGAAAAGCTTTTCTCCACGTTATGCGGCCCGTACGAAATACCTGTCGACCCACAGCACTTGGACCCAGTGCATCCTGGCTCCCTTTTTCAGCATGGGATTTTTTCACGCCCCGCAAAGACGGGTGATGGGCACCCTTGCCCTGACGGTCATGATTGTTCTCTTTATCCTGGTGTTCCGCTATATCCCCCAGCCGTGGAAAGGCCTGCTGGATGCCGGGGTCGTCATCGGGCTGGTGTGGGGGGCCATCTCCACCATCCTGTTCTGCATCAAGGCATTCTCGGATACCCATTACCACTGGGATGCCGAGATCGAGTACCCGCTCTAGCCATCCAAACTGCTTTGCAAACGAGGGCTGCCCCGTGCTGCGGTGGAATCTTCAGCCGGTGCGAATGGCCCAGGCGACATCTATGGCCTGTCGGTTTTGCCAGACATCGTGAACCCGGAAAATCTTGACTCCTGCCAATACACCCAGTGCTGACGTTGCACAGGTCGCAGGCATCCTTGCCTGCGGGTCTTCCTGGTTCGAGATCTCGCCAATGAAGCGCTTGCGGCTTGCGCCAAGCAAGACCGGGTAACCCAGTCCTGTCAGTTCTCCCAGGTTTTTCAGCAGCTCCAGGTTATGCCGGGTTCTTTTGCCAAACCCGATGCCCGGGTCGAGAATGATGTTCTCCTGCCGGACCCCCATGGTTTTTGCCTGCTCCGCGCGCTCCATCAGGAAATCAGAAATTTCCCGGGTGACATTCCGATACTCGGGATCTTCCTGCATGGTCGCAGGTTCTCCCAGCATGTGCATCAGGCAAATCGGAACGTTTGCATCGGCCGCAAGTCCCAGCAAATCAGGGTCATCCCGGCCCGCGCTGACATCGTTCAACATGGTGGCCCCGCAGTCCAGGGCCGCGCTGGCAACTTCGGACAGGGTCGTGTCGATACTGATGTGAACGGCTTCTGGCAGCTCTGCACGAAGCCCGGCGATAACATCGATTACCCGGCGCTTCTGCTCGGATGCGTCTACGCGCTGCGAGCCTGGCCGCGTTGATTCGCCGCCTACATCGATGATATCTGCACCCTGTGCAACCATTTCGATTCCACATGCAATGGCTTCCCGGGAAGACGGGTATGCCCCGCCATCGGAAAAACTGTCCGGTGTGACATTGAGTATGCCCATCAGAAGTGGTTTGGAATAATCAAGCGACACAGTGGTTTCCCTTGCGTACCAACTACCGTCGGATACCTTCAAATCTCAACATCCTGACCTGTCCTCCGATTTCAAACTGCATCAGGTCTTCTCCCATGTGTATCTCCCCCGCATAGCGCTCGCGCAGGCTGCGTATCACCGCATCGGGGCGCACGCCCGCTAGGATCACATGAGTCGTCACCGCAAACCTCGGGCGCGTTTCTTTAAGGATGCGCACCATCTGCTCCGGGTTGGTGTGGTAATGCTCGATTCTGCGAAGGCGCGGGTTCTTTTCCAGCAGGTCCGCACGGGCTGCAAAAAGCTCGTGGATCAGCAGGTCTGTTCCCCGTGCTTGCTCCACCAGGGTTTCAGAGTATGAGGTATCCCCGGAGATCACCACTGAGCGGTCTCCAAAGTCGATCCTGTAGCCGTAGGCCGGAGTCACCACTCCGTGGTCCACCAGGAATGCCGTGACCCTGACCCGGTCTTTCGAGTACACCACGCCAGGCTTAATTTCATGGGTCACCAGCCTAATGGCATCCTTGTCCAGACCGGCATACTGGTTGCGCACGGAGATGTCATAGGCATAGGCCTGCTCCAACCCCCTGGCAAAGCTGGAGGTACCGGCCGGACCATACACGGTAAGCGGCTGTGGGCGCTGGTACACCCAGCCTGTGATCCACAGGTCATCCAGGCCAAAGATATGGTCCGAATGCAGGTGTGTCAGGAACACCGTATCGATTTTGGCGATGTGCATTCCGAGCTGGCCGAGCCTCGGCACGACGCTTCGCCCGGCATCGAACAGCAAAACCTTGCCACCTGCTTCGACCAGAACCGCCGAGCCCGCCCGGTCAGGGTCAACACGCGGGCTGCCGGTGCCCAGCAATGTCACCCGCATGAAGTCCGCCTGGGCCGTGAGCGGAACCGCCAGCAGCACACAGCAGAAAAGCAGGCAGGCAAAAACTCTCGACATGGATATCCTCACGCTATTTTTCCAGATGCAGTGCGGCCAGGAAGGCTTCTTGCGGAATTTCAACCTTGCCGATCTGTTTCATACGTTTTTTGCCCGCCTTTTGTTTTTCCAGCAGCTTCTTCTTGCGGGTAACGTCGCCACCATAACACTTTGCAGTAACGTTTTTCCTCAGTGCCTTGGCCGTCGTCCTGGCAATGATTTTCGAACCGATCGCCGCCTGTATCGCAACATCGTACATCTGTCTCGGGATGATCTCCCTCATCTTTTCAGCGAGCTCCCTGCCGTAGGCTTCGGCCTGGTTTCTGTGCACCACGGTGGACAAGGCATCCACCCGCTCGCCGTTGATCAGGATGTCGAGCTTGACCAAGGGCGCCGCAGCAAAATGAGACTGCTCATAGTCAAACGAGGCGTATCCGCGGCTGACCGACTTCAGCTTGTCGAAAAAATCCAGGGCTACCTCACTCAGGGGCAATTCGAACACCAGGGACACCTGGCTGCCATGGTAATGCAGGCTCTTTTGAGTACCCCGCCGCTCCATGCACAGGGTGATTACATTGCCGACAAACTTGTGCGGGACCAGAATGGATGCCTGGATCACCGGTTCCCGGACTTCCCGAATCCTGTTGGCCGGAGGCAGTGCCGAGGGGTTGTGGATATAGCTGGTTTCACCATCCGTCGTATGCACTTCATGCACTACCGTAGGGGCAGTGGTGATCAAGTCCAGGGCATATTCGCGCTCCAGGCGCTCCTGGACGATTTCCATATGCAGCATGCCGAGAAAACCGCATCGAAAGCCAAACCCCAGGGCATCCGAGGTTTCCGGTTCATACGTAAAGGCCGAGTCGTTGAGGCGGAGTTTTTCAAGGGCAGTGCGAAATGGCTCGTAGTCGTTGGAGTTGATTGGAAAGACGCCCGCAAAAACATTGGGCTGGACTTCCTTGAATCCTTCCAGCGGACCGTCCGCAGGATTCGAGGCCGATGTAAAGGTGTCGCCTATTTTCGCTGCAGAAACATCCTTGATCCCGCAGACCACGAACCCTACCTGCCCCGACCCCAGGCTCTGCGTGTTTGTACGCTTGGGAGTGAATATTCCCAGTTTCTCGACCTGGTAGCGCTGACCCGATGACATGGCCGTGATTTTCTGTTTTGGCCTGATGGCGCCCTGCACCACGCGCACAAGCGAGATCACACCCACGTAACTGTCAAACCAGGAATCGATGACCAGCGCTTTCAGCGGTGCGGATTCCTGCCCTGTGGGCGCGGGGAACCGGTGCACGATCGCTTCCAGCACCTCTTCCACACCCTGCCCGGTCTTGGCACTCACCAGCAACGGTTCCGATGCATCAATGCCGATCACTTCCTCGATCTCGGATGCCACGCGTACGGGGTCCGCAGACGGCAGGTCAATCTTGTTGAGCACAGGGATGATCTCCAGGCCGAGGGCAACTGCGGTGTGGCAATTGGCAACACTCTGGGCCTCCACGCCCTGGCAGGCATCCACGATCAGCAATGCGCCTTCGCAGGCAGCCAGGGAGCGCGACACCTCATAGGAAAAATCAACGTGCCCGGGGGTGTCGATGAAATTCAGCCCGTATTCCTGGCCATCCTTGGCCCGGTATCGCAGGGATACGCTCTGCGCCTTGATCGTGATGCCACGCTCGCGCTCAAGATCCATGGAGTCCAGCACCTGTTCACTCATCTCGCGCTCGGACAAGCCACCGCAGTGCTGGATAAAACGGTCCGCTAACGTGGATTTCCCATGGTCGATGTGTGCGATGATGGAAAAGTTGCGGATGCGTTCCATGTCATTAACAACCGGGACCAGCAGGTCCTCTCATGTGCCTGTACCCGTGGATCACCGGGCCTGTGCATGATACCTCATCGGCATCCTGTCACGGTTTCTCAGGGATCCGCATGGCCAAAAATTCCGGACCTTGTGGACGTTGCACAAGCAAGGAGACATACTTGCCAGCCGGCAGGTCTTCTACAAGGGCCTTGAAATCACCGACCGTATCCACAGGCTTGCCATTGACCATCTGGATCACATCGCCTTTTCGGATGCCTGCAAATTTTGCAGGATTTCCCTGTACATCAAGCACCACAAGGCCGCCTTGGTCCAGCTTCATCGTCTCGCTCTCCTGTTCGGAGAGCGCACGCAGGGAAAGCCCCAGCACGGTATCGGTCTGTTCTTCCTCGGCGTCATCCTGGCTTGCCAGGACTTGGTCCTTGTCCGGTAACTGACCGACCTTCAGCTTGACGATCCGGGTCTTGCCATCGCGCATGACCTTCAGTTTTACAGTTTCACCCACCTTGGTCTGGCCGACCATGACCGGCAATGCGGCAGAACTTTCTATCTCTTCGCCGTTATAGCCCAAAATGATGTCACCTACCTCGATATCCGTCTCCTCTGCCGGGCTTCCGGGCAGGATTTTAGCTACCAGTGCGCCCGCCGGCTTGTCCATGCCAAAGGACTGGGCAAGCTCCATGGTCACTTCCTGTATGTACACCCCCAGCCAGCCCCGGGACACGAAACCATGGGTCTTGAGTTGGTCCACGACATCCACCGCAACTTCGATCGGGATAGCAAACGACAGGCCCATAAAGCCGCCTGAGCGGGTGTAGATCTGGGAATTGATGCCGATGACATTGCCATCCAGGTCAAACAGCGGGCTGCCGGAATTTCCTGGATTGATCGCTACATCCGTTTGGATGAACGGGACATAGTTTTCGCTCGGCAGGCTGCGTCCCTTGGCACTCACGATGCCCGCGGTCACCGAAGCGTCAAACCCGAATGGCGAGCCTATGGCCAGTACCCACTGCCCAACCTTCACGTTCTTGGAGGAGCCAAGTTGGGCCGTCGGCAAATCCGTGGCGTCCAATTTCAGCAATGCGATGTCACTGCGGGGGTCACTGCCGACGAGTTCGGCGACCAGCATCCTTCGATCGTTCAGCTTGACGATAATCTCTTCCGCATCCTTCACGACATGGTGATTGGTAATGACGTAGCCGTCATCTGAAATGATGAAACCGGAGCCCAGTGAGCGTGAATTGAAGGACTCTCCGCCGCCCTCACCCTGTTCGCCGAAAAACCGCTGGAAGAAATCACCAAGCGGACCGTCCTTGGGGAACCCGGGAATGTCCATCCCGGGAGGCAGACCGCGATGTACCTGGGTCGGTTTGCTTGTACTGATATTCACCACAACGCCGGCGGTGTCTTCGACGAGTTCAGTAAAGTCCGGAAGACCGGAACGGCTCTGGGCCTGGGCAGCAATCGCCAGCAGGAAACCGAACCCGATTAAGTAACTTACAACAGTATTCCCAATTTTCATGATCTGCACTCCGCGTTAACGTACTGGTCTGTCTTGCACACTACTTCGTTACAAGCCAGACCTTGTGACCCAAGTAAAGAGTTGAACGGGTTTATGGGGACAACCGGCAGTCAGGGGCCCGAGTAGAAAACCGACTCGCCAATACTTATTACAGTCCCCTCGGGAACCTCGCCGATGACCGTGATCTGATGCCGGTTCAGATCACGTGCGTACGCGCTGATCACCCCTTTGTTGTGTACGCCTTCATAAAAGTGCCGGGGATCCTTCACCTTGCTGATGAATACGGAAACCGAGGCCAGGCCATCCGTCAGCACAATGTGCTGGACCGGGCTTTTGCCTGCACTCGTCTGGCGCCTTGTCACGCTGCTCAGGGAAAACCCAGGAGGCAAATTGCGTATTTTCCATGCATGATCCGGTGGCATTTCCCCGTCCTGCCCAAGCCCCGCGACCTTCCATGTGTAACCTTCCAGGGATGTGCTTCGCCTGAACATCGAATCCGGCACAGATTCGAGCATGCTGAAGCTGGTGAACATCATGCTTTCTATGCTTTCGCCTTCTGTATCGAAGGTCCTTGATTTGAGCAACATTCCCGAATCGGTATCGATGCACAGTTCATGTCCATACCGATAGGCATCCAGGGGGGTAAAGCGCACGATCTGGCAGTTGAACCCGGCAATCCGGGCCGAACCTGTTTCCTTCAATTTGTAGTGCAGGGCCAGATCGTCGAGATTTTCCGGCAAAAAGGATGGCAGACTGTATCGGGACGATGCTGTTTCAATGACGACCAGCTTGTCTTTCGGCCATATGCAGGTCAGTACATCCCGGTCCCGGATCACTTCCCGTGCATCGCCTGTAAGGGACACCAGCTTTTCGCGCACACCGTAGTCCGAGTGGCCATGCACAATTTTCAAGGTCTCCACCTTGCCGTCATGCATGAACACGAACGTACCCTGGTAATTGCCAGTCTCCAGAGTATGGTTCATCTGGTTCAACAGCTTCCAGATTTTGTCCTCGGCCAAAACGGCAGAAATATTGCCTGCCAGCAAGGCGGCCAGCAGCAGTCGAATCAGAACCATATTCTATTGATTGCCATTTTCACTGTAGGGACGGTTGTAACTTACAATTCTCACGCGAGGCATGGACACGCGGGGCGATGCATATTCGGAATGGTTGACGATGTAGCTGTTGAAGTCCTCGGCCGCCTTGGGGCTGGAGGCAAAATCCTGGACCTCGTCCTCGACCGCGTGCTCGGCGATCTCCACCGGGGCGACGCTTGATGACGGGGTCAACGGGATAAAATCCTGCAGCATCACGAAAGAAAAGACGGCGAGCATGGCAGCGATTCCCATCCCCACCGGGATCTTTATGTTCCTGGACCAGTGCATCGGACTCCGGGTTCCCGACTCCGGGTCGAAAGACAGTTTGTCCATGACTTCCTTGCTGAAATCGGGATTCAGCCGACCGGGCAGTTGCCTGCGCATGGCATCGCCGATGAGGTTGTAACGCTGGTAGGTTGAATACAAATCCGGATCTTGCTGTATTTTCTTTAGAATGCGCCGAGTTTCAAACTCGGAGGTCTCTTCATCCAGTATTCTGGATACAAGTTCCTGGTCCGTTTCCTTCATGGCGTGATCTCTCTGTACATTCAGTATAGCAGCGGTTTAAGGCATTTATCGATGGCCGCACGTGCACGAAAAATCCTGGACCTGACCGTCCCGACCGGGCACTGCATAACGCTGGCGATCTCGTCATAGCTCATACCCTCGATTTCGCGCAGCGTGATGGCGGTTCTCAGGTCATCATGCAGTCCCTGTATCACTTGCCAGACGGTATTCTCGATCTCGCGTGTAAGCAAATTCCCTTCCGGAGTGTCCTGCTCTTTCATCAGGGTGGCAGACTCCATGTGCTCGGCATCCTCGACATCCACCGTATAGGTGGGTGTCTTGCGACGTTTCGACACGATATGATTCTTGGCGGAATTGACCACAATCTGATACAGCCACGTATAAAAAGCGCTGTCACCCCGAAAATTTGCTAGCCCCCGATAGGCCTTGATAAAAGCTTCCTGCGCGACATCCTGGGCCTCGTCCTCATCCTGTACAAAGCGACGCACGAGATTGATCACCTTGTACTGATACTTGATTACCAGTGCATCGAATGCTGCCTTGTCCCCTCTCTGAGCTCTTCTTACCAGCTCCCTATCGTGATTGTTTGCGCCCATCTGGGCTTGGCTCCTTTACCATCGGCTGTCCCTAGCTGACTTGCCATACCCACTATGACAATTTCAAATCGAAAGAGTTCTTACCGGACCCCTGTGATTTCCCATATTACTGTGTAACCACCCGCTTTTGCTAAACTGGGACACATCATTTGCAACGCAGTCCGTCTGCATTACGGGAAATTCGTCCACTCATGCATGATTTCGACGTTCTGATCATCGGCAGCGGCGCCGCCGGCTTGAGCCTGGCGTTGCGCATAGACCCGAGCATGCAGGTGGCTGTGCTCTCCAAGGGCAACCTGGATGCGGGCAGTACGGCCTGGGCCCAGGGCGGGATTTCTGCAGTCATTGATGAAGGTGACTCCATTGACCAGCACATGGCGGATACCGTGGATGCGGGTGTGGGACTTTGCGACGAAAACGCGGTGTATCACACCGTTGTCCATGGAAAGGAAATGATCGCCTGGCTGACGGACCTGGGCATCAAGTTCACGCGTGAGAAAGGGGCAGACGGTAAATCCTATTTGCACCTGACGCGCGAAGGTGGCCACACCCAGCGAAGGGTGGTGCATGCAGCGGATGCAACTGGCCGTGCCATACAGAATACGCTCATCCGAGCCGTCTCCGAGAAAGCGCATATCCAGGTATTCGAACAGCACATCACAATTGACCTGGTTACCACGCACAAGCTCCCGGGTGCGCCGGGTGCCGGGACCGAGAACCGCTGCGTGGGCGCCTATGTACTGGATACAGCTAACCAGCGTGTGGAGACATTCAGGGCCCGGCACGTCGTACTGGCAACGGGAGGCGCGAACAAGGTGTACCTGTACACCAGTAACCCGGATGGATCATCGGGAGATGGCATTGCCATGGCCTGGCGTGCGGGCTGTCGCATTGCGAATATGGAATTCATGCAATTCCACCCTACATGCCTGTACCACCCAAACGCAAAATCCTATCTGATCACGGAGAGCGTGCGTGGAGAGGGAGGCAGACTGCTGCTTCCCGATGGTTCGGAATTCATGCATGAATTTGACTCGCGCGGCGTACTCGCACCCCGCGATATCGTTGCCCGTGCAATCGATCACAAGATGAAAAAGCTGGGTATCGATTGCGTGTACCTGGATATCAGCCACAAGCCCAAGAAATTCATACAGCAGCACTTTCCCAATGTCTATGCACGTTGTTTGAAACTGGGCTATGACATGTGCAGGGAACCGGTACCGGTGGTGCCTGCCGCGCATTACACCTGCGGCGGAGTGATGACGGACCTGAAGGGTCGCACGGATGTCAGCCATCTGTACGCGATTGGTGAGACCACGCACACCGGGTTGCATGGTGCGAATCGCATGGCCAGCAATTCCCTGCTTGAATGCCTGGTCTTTGCCAATACAACGAGCCAGGAGATCAATGCGGACAACCACCCGGAAGCATTCGATTGGAACATCCCGCCCTGGGATGAGAGTCGTGTGACAGAACCCGATGAAGAGATTGTTGTCGCCCATAACTGGGACGAATTGAGAAGGTTCATGTGGGACTATGTGGGCATCGTACGTACCACAAAGCGGCTCCAACGGGCCAAGCGGCGCGTGGATTTGCTCATCTCGGAAATTGACGAGTATTACAGCAACTTCCGTGTGAACGGTGACCTGATCGAGTTAAGGAATATCACGCTGGTTGCAGACATCATCATCAAGAGCGCATTGTCCCGCAAAGAGAGTCGTGGCCTGCACTACACCCTCGACTATCCGGGCACGAACCCTGAACTGGAACACATCGACACTGTGCTGGACCCGAACACCGAAGCCTCTGCACAAAAACAGCGGGCCTGGCTTCCTGAGGCCAACCCTCAGACGGTGCTTTTCAGGAGGTGACTCCGATAGTATCTGAGCTCCTCGATTGAGCCCCGGATATCGTCCAGCGCAAGGTGCTTGGATTCTTTATCAAAGCCCTTCTTTTTCGGGTACCAGCGTTGTGCCAGCTCCTTCAGGGTACTGACGTCAAGATTGCGGTAGTGGAAGTAGCGTTCGAGTTCGGGCATGAACCGCGCCAGGAAACGCCGGTCCTGGCATATGCTGTTGCCACACATCGGGGAATCATTGCTGGGCACATGCTGGCGAATGAAATTCAGGACCGCCTGCTCCGCCTGTGCCTCACTGACCTCGCTGTTTCTGACGCGTTCGGTCAATCCGGACTTGGCATGCTGCTTCGTGTTCCAGTCATCCATGGCCTGGAGCACCGAGGGTTCCTGGTGAATTGCAAGCACGGGTCCCACCGCCAGTTCTTCCAGGTCCTTGTTGGTAACCACAGCCGCAATTTCAATGATACGGTCGCTGAAGGGGTCGAGGCCCGTCATTTCCAAATCGATCCAAACCAGATTACCAGAGCGCATACATACCCGCTTTCTTGCATTTCTTTAAGGATTTACTCTGGAAAAATTTAACACATAACTGTGCCGGACCCGGTGAAATTTTCAGGGCCATGTCCAAGTCGGCACAAATATGGCCTGGGGACATGGCGGTGCTGGACTGGCTGCTAGTAGGTTTTGCGACTGGCAAACGCCTGTGCAATCGTGTTCTGATCAACAAACTCCAGTTCGCCACCTACCGGCACTCCCTGCGCCAAGCGGGTGGTCTTGATGCCCTGCTTGGCTGCCATTTCATTCAACACATGTGCAGTCACTTCACCTTCGACTGTCGAGTTGGTTGCCAAGATCACCTCGTCCACAGCCTCTTCGGAAAAGCGCCTCTCCAGAATCGGCAATCCGAGCTCCTGGGGCCCGATTCCATCCAGAGGGGAAAGACTGCCCATCAACACAAAGTACAGACCCTTGTAATCCGTGCTCTTCTCAATGGTGAAGACATCTGCGGGATTTTCCACGACACAGATTTTCGTGCGGACCCTTGAAGCATCCAGACAGATCGAGCAGGACTCATGCTCGGTGAAAATGCGGCAATTTTTGCAGTGTCCAATTTCATCGATGGACCGGTTCAGGGCATCTGCCAGACTTTTCGCACCATCCCGGTTGCGCTGCAGCAGGTGAAATGCCATACGCTGTGCAGACTTTGGCCCGACACCGGGGAGACATTGCAGGGACTCGATCAACAGACTCAGCAGCGACGGCGGGGCCAGTTCACCGTCATCAAGATAGTTGACGGACATACCTAAGTTAAAAAGGTAGCTTCATCCCGGCTGGTAGGTCCAAGCCACTGGCCAGGCTGGAGAACCGGTCCTTGGTGGACTGGTCCACCTTGTTGGATGCATCGTTGAGCGCTGCTGCAATCAGGTCTTCTAGCATGTCCTTGTCCTTCTCTAACAGGCTCTCGTCGATACGCACCTTGCGCACCTCATGTTTCCCGGTCATCACGATGGTCACCAGGCCACCACCGGACTGGCCCTCGACCTCGAGATTTTTCAACTCCTCCTGCGCCTTTTTCATGTCTTCCTGCATCTGCTGCGCTTTTTTCATCAAATTTCCGAGTCCACCTTGCATGACAGTCATTCTCCAATGGGTTTTACTGAACCTGCGACAACCTCTGCACCAAAACTTGATCTGAATGCCTTGACGACCTCGTCCTCTTCGACCTGTTTTTCGACCAGAGACTGCCTTTCTTCCATTGCACGGGTTTTCTTTTTTGCCGGGGTATCAATGTCCTGATCTGTAAGCTTGATTTCCAGCTCCACATCTCGATTGAAATACGCCTGCAATGCCTCCTGCAATTTCCGGTGCGCATTCCGGATGGCAATGCCTTCATGCTGTTTCGCCAGATTTAAAACCACCCTGTCCTGGGTGGCCGTTTTCACGCTACAGCTTGAAGCCAGCGAATGTGCAGCGCCGTGTATGCCCAGCTTTTCAATCAGTTCGGGCCAGGATCCGTTTTTGACAAGCTCACCGATTGTTTTTTTGACTGCCGGTTTAGTGCTGTCTTGAACGTCCCTGGACACGGCATCGTTGCGAGGTGCCCGCACTTCCTGTCCTGCCGGGTCCTGGCTCGCAGGACGAAATGCAAGCATGCGCAGCAATGTCATTTCCAGTGCACTTTGCTGCGAGGTATGCAGGTACAGGTCACGGCGGCCGACCAGCGCGATCTGGTAAAACAGTTGCACATCCTCGGGGCTTAGCCGTTTGCTTAACTTGTCTGCAAGCGCAACATCGGACCCCGTGCTACTCATGGCATCCGGCACTGCTTGGGAGATTGCAGCCTGATGAAGTATATCGATCATGTCATCAAGCAAGCTTGCAAAATCGGCTGAAAGCTGCGCCAGTTCATGCGAACACTGCATGATTTCCGCAGCGTTCTCATCGATCAGCGCCTGCACCAGTTTTTGCATGTACTCTCTCGGTACGGTGCCCAGCATTTCATGCATGGCGCTGTCAGTGACGTTTTCCTTGCTGTATGCAATAGCCTGATCCAGCAGGCTCAATGCATCACGCATACTGCCATCAGCAACCCGTGCGATGGAGTACAGGGCTGGCCTTTCGAACGGCACGTTCTCGGCCTGCATAATCATTTCCAGTTGCTGTACTACCGCATCCTCCGGAAGTTTTTTCAGGTTGAACTGCAGACAGCGCGACAGCACGGTCATCGGCAGTTTCTGCGGATCCGTGGTCGCCAGCAAGAACTTCACGTGCGGTGGCGGCTCTTCCAGAGTCTTCAGCAAGGCGTTGAAGCTGTGTCCCGACAGCATATGGACTTCATCGATCAGGTACACCTTGAAATGACCCCGGGTCGGGCTGTACTGAACGTTATCAAGCAACTCGCGGGTATCCTCTACCTTGGTGCGCGAGGCCGCATCCACTTCGATGAGATCAATGTACCTGCCCTCATCGATTTCCTGGCAGGCACTGCATGTGCCGCAGGGCTTGGCGCTGGCGCCCTTCTCACAATTCAGGCACTTGGCAAAAATCCGTGCCAGAGTCGTCTTGCCTACACCCCGTGTTCCCGTGAACAGATAGGCATGATGCAACCGTTGCTGGTCCAGGGCATTTGAAAGCGCTTTTACAACGTGTACCTGACCGACAACCTCAGCAAAGTTCCCGGGCCGCCACTTGCGCGCTAATGCTTGATAACTCATTGCCGGGATTCTTGCAGGCTTTTCTGTCTCGATTGCGGGGCGACCTGCATCAGCCGTCCCAAAGCACCCAAAATAACCGCTACCGTTGCTCCCTTCCGGGCCTGGCGGGGTTCACAGTCTTTTGCCACCCAGAGATACTGATACAGACCGCATCTTGACTATAACCTAACCGTCTGAGTTTTGAAAACAAAGAGGCCGGACTGCAGACACGGAAAAACCGGTGAAAAGTTTCTCGTTACAGGGACATTGGATTCTGCCCTTCCGGTACGAGTGATCCGTGATTCATGGTGGTGAAAGCCAGCCTTGTGTGGCGGGACTGCACAGACTCAGCGTTCTCCGCGAGCCTCCATGATCATGAGATCCAGAACCTCCTGGCTGGTGATCATGCCAAGAAACTTTTCGGACCCCTCCTCCAGTACCGGCATCACGGTGAGCGAGCTCTCCCTCATTTTCTGCAATGCATCCTCCACCGGTTCGCTGGATCGAAGACATGGCGGGTCCTTGCGCACGAATTTGCCCACATGTGTACTCGACCACAAATTTTTGGGCAGGTAGCGCAGCATGTTCAGCGATACGATGCCCAAAAGCCGGCCTTGCTCGACGACCAGATAGTCTTGCTGGTTCGGAATCACCCACCGGTCGACAAAGGCCCGCACGGATTGCGAAGCATCCGGATAGGTGCGCGAGTGGTCCAGGATATCACCGACCGTGATGTCATCCAGCGCAAAGTCCAGGTACGCCAGAGACGGCAGTTGCGGTACGGACGACGCGTCCTGTAGCGATGGTTTGGCACTGCGTATGGCTGTGTTGATCACCGGAGGCACCAGCAGGATATAGGCCACCATGATCAGCACCAGAAGCGAGAAAACACTGGGGTCGATGGCACCGGTCTCGAAAAGAACCAGCAAAAGTGCAATTTCTGCAACACCCTTGGCCATCATTCCCGTGGCCAGGGTAAATGGCATCTCCTGGCGGGTAACATAGGCACCGATCAGGGCTCCTGCAAACTTGCCCACGAAAGGCACAATCACGAGTGCCGCGATAGTCAATGCCGGCAGCTCGACGAACGAAAGACTCAGGTGCAGCCCTGCTGCTGCAAAGAAAAGTGGTATGAAGAACCCCTCTGCGATGCTGCGCATGCCAGGCACGATATCCCGGCGCACCTGATACGGCAGCCCCGACAGTGCGGAACCGAACAGCAGTGCGCCAAGGGAGCCGTGCAGACCCATTTTTTCGGCGCCGGAGACGGTCAGAAACAACCCGCCCAGGATGAGCCCGAAGGAGAGCTGCGGCACATGCAGGAAACGCTTCAGCAGCATGATTACAGCCGGCATCACCCGGCTCGCCAGCACCCAGGTAGCCACGGCAAAAGCGACAATCTGGCCCAACAGCACCAGTACACCGCTCCAGCTCAGTTCATGGGTATGCTCACCGATCGTGAACCCAACCAGCAGCAGTGCCAGCATCTCGGCCATCAATGCCGTGGTAAAGATTCTTATTCCGATGGGTTCACGCAGATGACCCCCGTCAACCAGTACCTTGGCGGCAAGCCCCAGGCTAGTCAGGGACAAGATTCCGGCAAGGCAAATCGACTCCGTGAAGTCCAGCCCGAGCCCGAAATCGTAGATCACGTCGCTGGTAACGGCCATGATGGCCAGCATGGGTACGAGCACCGATATGACCGCAGCTACAACAAAGCGCCCGCGAAAGGCAGCCACGAAGCTGGGAACATCAAGCTCATCCAGACCAATGAGAAAAAACAGGAGAAAGATGCCGATCCCCAGCAGAATCTGCATCTCGCTGGTGGGTTCGACGATTCCCGTCACAGGGCCCAGCAGTATGCCTACCACCGTATAGGCCACAATCGAGTTCACGTGGAACCGCTTGAAGACAGCCTCTGCTAACTTGGTGGCCAAAATCAGCAGGCCGATGGATAGCAGTGCTTCTTCAATCATGTCCGGAAAAATGCCTGTACAGGAGTCTATCTAGCCGAAAGCCGCAGGGTCCACAAGGCAGCATCCCATGACCGGTTCGTTCTCAGTTGGCCTGTGTGGCGATCTCCACAAGAGTACGAGGCCCATGGCACACTGGAGATACACTGTCGCGAAACCGGAACCGTCAAGTTCCAGAATCCGACATTCCCCAAGCGCTGTATCTTACCGAAACTGCGTGCAGTAGACACATGCAAATGATTAGTTTGGGGTACAAAATGACCTGATGTTGATCAAGCAGCAGTCACAGCGGCAACCGCCATTTTTCCCGGTCCTGGGTGTACTGTGGCGGAGAGAGAGGGATTCGAACCCTCGGTGCCCCGTTGAGGACACACTCACTTTCCAGGCGAGCCCGTTCGACCACTCCGGCATCTCTCCACGATGGGCCAGGCAATAGACATTCTACTGCCATGTCCTGAGCACGATGTTTCCTGCAGTCGCCCGGGGATTCAGACCCGTCAGGATTTCTTGCCCTGATCGTTGCTCCCGGGGCTGTACACCGATGAGGGGAAATGCGCAACGTTCTCGCCCGCATCAGAAATTTTGGCCGTCCCCCGCTTGTCTACTTCATCGATACGAATGATGGAATGCATGGGTACGAAAAACCGCTTGACCTGTTCAAATTCAGACTTGAGCTTTTCTTCACTCGGGTCGACCACCACCGTCGTTCGCTCATCAAAAGCCAGCCCCTCTATCGTGATAAACCCATATAAATCAGATTGATATACCTGACTTGCATAAATCTCATAAACTTTATTCAAGTTATAGAAGCTGATTTTGTAAAGCGGCTTTTTCGGCATGGTTGGGAAACTGACCTCTATTCAGGACTATCTACTCATGCATGTTCTTGATGATGGCATCTCCAAAACCGGAAGTACTGACCAAGGTAGCGCCCGGCATCAACCGTTCAAGGTCTTCCTGTACCTCTTTGGAGGTTCCAGGCCGTCTTGCCCGGGCCTGGATTCCTGCCCGCGCCCGTGCCAGATCATAGGTCACCGTTCTGGATGCAATTGCACCTGAAATTCCGGCAATGACCAAATCGGCCGCCTCTTTCCATCCCAGATGCCGCAGCATCATTTCCGCCGACAAAATGATGGACCCGGGATTTACCCGGTCCTTGCCCGCATGGGTTGGTGCAGTGCCGTGCGTTGCTTCAAAGCATGCGACATCATCGGAGACATTTGCACCAGGCGCAATACCTATCCCCCCGACCTGGGCGGCCAGGGCATCTGAAATATAGTCTCCATTCAGGTTCAGGGTCGCGATCACCTCGTAGCTTTCCGGTTTTAGCAGGATCTGCTGCAGGAAATTGTCTGCAATGATGTCCTTGACGATGATGTCACTGCCATTGTTCGGGTTCTTGATCTTGCACCAAGGACCCTCGCCGATCACTTCGGCATTGAACTCGTTCAGCGCCAACTCGTAACCCCAGTTGCGGAATGCCCCTTCCGTGAACTTCATTATGTTTCCCTTGTGTACCAGGGAAACAGACTTGCGGTTGTTGTCAATCGCATACTGAATGGCCTTGCGGATCAAGCGAACGGAGCCTTCCTTCGAAACCGGCTTGATCCCGATACCCGATGTTTTCGGAAAGCGGATTTTCGTGACATTCATTTCTTCACGCAAAAAGCCGATGATTTTCTTCGCTTCATCACTCTGCGCTTCCCATTCGATCCCCGCATAGATGTCCTCGGTATTTTCCCTGAAGATCACCATGTCGGTTGTCCCCGAATCCTTTAACGGCGTGGGCGTGCCCGGGAAATAGCGGATCGGGCGCACGCATGCAAACAAGTCCAGCTTCTGCCGTATGGCCACATTCAATGAGCGCATTCCCTCTCCCACAGGCGTGGCCAGGGGGCCCTTGATCGAAACCACATACTTTTTCATCACTTCTAGGGTTTCATCCGGCAGGTAGTGGTGCTTGCCGTACAAACGGGCAGCTTTCTCGCCGGAATAGATTTCCATCCAGCTGATGCGGCGCTTGCCTTCATAGGCCTGGTTGACCGCTGCCGAAACCACGCGACGCATGACGGGAGTAACATCCAGGCCGATTCCGTCTCCTTCGATGAATGGAACAATCGGCCTGTCCGGGACATCCAGGCTCTTGTCCGGATTGAGCGTGATCGCCTCTCCCTCCGCAGGGACCTGGACATGTTCGTAGGGCTTGTGCTGCTGCATGATGCGCCCTCAGGAAAATACCAACTGGTCTTTGATTATAGCAAGACCCGGAGGACTCACTGGCCCTCCAGCATCATCCAGGGGCACGATCAGCTGCAAACCACGGCTGTCATTCAGCTTTGGAATCAAACTGGACCTCTTCCGTGGAACCGGTCAGGGCTGTCACCGAAGACTGGCCGCCCTGGATGGTGGTGGTGACATCGTCGAAGTAGCCTGCACCCACTTCCTGTTGATGACTGACAAAGGTGTAACCGCGATCACGTGCATCGAACTCCGGCTGCTGCATCATGTTCACGTAGGCCGTCATGCCTTCCTTCGCGTACCCTGCGGCCAAGTCGAACATGTGGTACCACATGTTGTGAATGCCGGCCAGGGTAATAAACTGGTACTTGTAGCCCATGGCGCCGAGTTCGCGCTGGAATTTTGCAATCGTGGCATCATCCAGGTTTTTCTTCCAGTTGAAGGAAGGCGAGCAGTTATACGCTAGCAACTGCTCGGGGTGCTCCTTGTGTACCCCGTCGGCAAAGGCCTTGGCAAACTCCAGGTCGGGAGTTCCGGTTTCGCACCAGACCAGATCCGCATACTCGGCATACGCCACACCCCGGGCGACCGCCTGCTGCAAGCCATTTTTCACGCGCATGAAGCCTTCCGAGGTCCGCTCTCCGGTCAGGAACGGCTGGTCTCTTTCATCAAAATCCGAGGTCAGCAGATTGGCCGCTTCGGCATCGGTCCGTCCCAGCACCACCGTCGGCACGCCCATGACATCCGCAGCAAGCCTGGCGGCGTTGAGTTTCTGGCAGGCCTCCTGGGTCGGTACAAGCACCTTGCCGCCCATGTGGCCGCATTTTTTGACCGCGGCCAGCTGATCTTCAAAATGCACACCGGCTGCGCCCGCCACGATCATGTTTTTCATCAGTTCGAACGCATTCAGCACACCGCCAAAACCGGCTTCGGCATCGGCCACAACCGGCACGAAGTAGTCGATGTCACTTTCTCCACGTGCCCATTGAATTTCATCGGCTCGCTTGAAAGCGTTGTTGATGCGCCGCACCACGGTGGGGACCGAGTCATAGGCATAGAGCGACTGGTCCGGATACATGGTCTCACTCGTGTTGGCATCGGCTGCTACCTGCCAGCCGGACAAGTAGATGGCCTTGATGCCCGCCTTGACCTGCTGGACCGCCTGGCCGCCCGTTAATGCGCCCAGGCAATTGATGTAGTCTTCCTCGTTGACCAGCTTCCAGAGCTTCTCCGCACCATTTTTTGCAAGTGTGTGCTCTATTCGCAAAGAACCTCGCAAACGCACGACATCTTCGGCCGTATAATCACGCCTGACATTTTTCCATCGGGGATTCGTGGCCCATTCCTTTTCCAGTTCTTTGACCTGTTCAGCTCTGCTATCACTCACAACCGTGCCTCCTTATGAAGCTCTTAGAAATCATTCAAATACTGCTTATTGACCCAAGAATCAAAGTCAATAGTTGAGCGGGAAGTGTATACTATCAGATACCAATTTGAAGTCACTATTAAATTCGCTTCGTACTCAAATGGTACCCCCCATGACGATCAACACCGCCGACCTCTGTGACGCACATGAGCCCAGCATCTCTGTGGCCGAACCCCTGTTTCAGGATTTTGGAGGAGTGGAGTCCTTCCACGGGAAAATTTCTACCGTCAGATGCTTCGAAGACAACTCGCTGGTCCGCGAAGCACTCAAGAGCCCCGGGAATGCACAGGTGCTGGTCATCGACGGTGCAGGCTCAAGGCGAAGAGCGTTGGTCGGCGACTTGCTGGCCCAAGCCGGAGCAGACAACCAATGGGCCGGTATCGTGGTGTTCGGATGTATACGGGATTCACAAGTCATCTCGACCATCCCGATCGGCTGCAAGGCGCTCGCTACCGTACCTCTTAAAACCGAGAAAAAAGGGGCTGGGGAAAAAGACGTCCCCGTTCATTTTGCGAACGTGGATTTCGTCCCAGGCCATTTCCTGTATGCCGACAAGGACGGAATCATCGTCAGCGAAGAAAACCTGATCACCTCTGCCTGATCGGTCGTCAGCATGGAACCCGTTCTCCACGAGTACGAGTCAGGTATCACCTGCATCGATACGATGCTGGTGCAAACCGGGCGTGCTGCCTGCTACCTGCTTGTTCAGGATGGGCATGCAGCCTTCATCGACACAGGCTCAGCCCATACGGTGCCATTTCTGCTGAAGACGCTGGAGCTGAAGAACATTCCCCTCGAAGCTGTCGAATATGTGATCCCCACCCATGTTCATCTGGATCATGCCGGGGGTGCAGGCCTGCTGATGGACAGTCTGCCGAATGCAAGGCTGGTGATCCACCCACGAGGAGCGCCTCACATGATCGACCCTTCCAAGCTTGTCATGGGTGCAACCGAAGTGTACGGGGAGAGTGGATTCAAAGAGCACTTTGGAGAAGTCCGTGCTATCGATGAACGGCGTGTGATGGTGACTGCAGACAATTCTGACCTGAATCTTGCCACCCGGACCCTGGTTTTTTTGCACACACCGGGACATGCCAATCACCATTTCTGTATCTACGACCGGGCCAGTGACGGAATTTTTGCAGGGGACACCTTCGGGCTTTCATACAAGGAACTCGATGACGAGAACGGGGCTTTTATCATGCCGACCACCACACCTGTGCAGTTCGACCCGGATGCCTGGCAGGAATCCCTGACCCGTCTGCTCGATCATCACCCCGGCCACATGTACCTCACACACTTTGGCCGTGTAAGCGAAGTCAGGCGCCTGGCGCAGGAACTGCGCCAGGACATCGAAAGCTATGCAGATATGGCCCGCAAGCACATGCATTCGCGCGATCGCAAGGCAAAAATACATACGTCGCTGACCGACTATCTGCGAAAACGGTTAAGCGAGCGAAAGACTACTGAAGAAGTGGACAGGCTGACCGATTTTCTGGCGTATGATCTGCAACTGAATACCGCCGGACTTGAGGTCTGGCTGCAAAGACTTCAAAGACGCCCAGCCTGATCGATCTGTATATTGAGCATTCCCTGCGGCAAACCCCGAAGACACTCGTTCAGCGGCGTTCCTCAAAGAAATCTTTCAGCAGCCGGCTACACTCCTGCTCAAGCACTCCACCCGCAACCTCGACTGCATGGTTGTGTCGCGGGTCTGTGATCAGGTTAAACATCGAACCGGCGGCACCGGTCTTCGGGTCATGGGCCCCGAACACGAGGCGTTTGATCCTGGCATGCAGCATGGCACCGACACACATCACGCAGGGCTCCAGAGTCACGAACAAGGTGGTATCAAGCAGGCGGTAATTGTTGAGGAACCTCGCTGCTGCACGTATGGCAACAACTTCTGCATGAGCGCTGGGGTCGGTGTCCGTGATTGAACGGTTGCTGCCTTGGCCGACCAGTTGGCCCTGATGGACGACAACTGCGCCAACCGGCACTTCCTGGCCAGCCTCGGCCAGCCGTGCCTGCCTGAGGGCCACATGCATCCAGTGTTCATCGCTGGTCAAGGAAGAGGTCCCCGGTTCCAACGCACGTCCGATGAGCCCATTCCCACTCGATTGCAAACAAGCAATTTCTATCTTCCATATTCAACGGCTCATTTTCCTGTTAAATGGCAATACCATGCTCAGAAAATCCTCAAAAAATGAACTGATTTTTCCACGAATCCGTAAGTACTGAATGCCTCATTCGAACATTTTTCCGCGAGGATACCTAGCTTGACGGCGTTGACCAAGCCTGTGTAAGCAGAAAAATTGTTGCGGCAGTCCCATTTTGGGGCTGCCGGATCGAGCATATGAGAATTATCGCACTCTCGAGGCCGAAAGCATTCTGGGAAGAGAACCCAAAGTACCCAGGATACCAGGGAGCAAACGTTGGCATGGTACCGCCATGCCTTGCAAGCCGACCAGAGTACGCCCGCCTTGGGTTTAAATCCCGAGACGGTGGAAATGTACCTCGCAAACCCTATTCAGAAAACCGGTGCAAAATCATCAACCAATCTAGTGCAACTCGCTGTTAACTCAGGGCTTTTCAAATAACACCGTAAAAACCCTGTATTTCAAACATTGTTCTTCCGGATTGTCTTCGTCGCGCCAAGCAGCTAAATTCATTATGTACTACAGCCTATCCATATGGAGAAAAACATCATGTTTAAAAAACTACTCGCCTTGTTGCTGGGTGCCGCAGTCTTGATTGGCGCCTTTGCCACTCCGGCCATTGCTGTCGATAAACAGAAAGTGGTCTATCACGTCAATTACTATGGTGCCAAGCAGCAAACGGCAGCACTGCGCAACATTCAGAACCACATCAATGCCGTCGGCGCTGAGAATCTTGATCTGAAGGTTGTCATGCACGGCAATGGCGTTTCGTTGGTTATGGAACCGGATGCATTAGGCAGCAACAAGATGAAAGAGGGCAATGCCAATGACGAAATGCAGGCACGCATCAGCGGCCTCAAAGATCAGGATGTCGAGTTTCAGGTATGCGCCAACACGTTGAAAGGGCGTAAAATAGCTATGGATTCATTGTATGACGTGGAAGAAGCCGATATCGTACCTTCCGGTGTAGCGCAATTAGCTATTTTACAATCTCAGGGATACGCCTACATCAAGCCTTGAGTAGGCACATTGCTTGAGGAGCGCTGGGTGCTCCAGCGCTCCGTTTCCTATACGGACTCCTAAAATAGAGGGAAGCAAAAGCACCCGGTTCGGAACGGTTTTCTTCAGTATGTAAATACAGGAAATGAAAAAAATATATTCTTCGATCTCACTCGTCGGTTTGCTTTGCTTACAGCTGGCATATGCTTATCACGAACCCTGGAATACTACGAATTACCCTCAGGACTCGGAAAAAAACTGGTGGAACGATGACTGGTGGGAAAACGGAAAAATTGAATCACCCAACAACTACGATGTTGTCATGGAAAAGCTGGAGTATCGTAACGGCGACACCGAAGTTCCAGCTTATTTGTTTCGTCCCAAACAGGCGGGTAAATTTCCAGCTGTCTTGTTTCAGCATGGTCGCCGTGGGCTTGATGAGTTGACGTTGGGGATGCCAAGACGCTTGGCAGCCCGCGGCTTCGTCGTTCTTGCTCCAGACGTGCTTAGCGCGCGTTTCATTGAGAAGTACCCGATGGAACATGACTACGATACCGAGACGGATGTAGCGCGAGGTATTGAGGTTCTATTAGAACGCGATGATGTGAGCACAGAGAAAGCGTGCGTGGTCTCGCATACTCGTGGTGGTTACACAACCCTAAAGGCTCTGGTTACGCATAAGAAGCAGGACAAAGAAGTTGCCTGTTATGTCTCGTCATACCCACACTGGCAAGATCCGAATTTACCCGAGCCCTACCAAGTCTATCGCTATACAACAGAGATCAATGAACTCAAAGTTCCCGTGTTGGTGTTTTTTGGAGAGCATGATCAATATCAACGCATACGCCCCGTTTTGGAAGGCATTGAAACGTTAAAAGAGAAAGGACGCAATCCAACATTGATCATCTACCCCGGAGTAGGTCGTGGTTTTGACTTCCGGCCACCGCACGTTCGTACCTTTGCAGATGATCTGGCAACGAAAGATGCTTTACAAAGAACTGCTCGCTTCATCCACCGTTATCTGGATGAGCCGAATGATTGACGCATTGCAAAAGCCACCTCAAAAGCCAATGCCAATACGATGCAGATTACATCGTTGATGGGACTGCCTTAATCCGTATAAATCAAAGCTTTAAAAACTCCTGTCACTCCCACTCGATGGTCGCTGGCGGTTTCCCCGAAATATCGTAGGTGACCCTGGAGATCCCCTGCACTTCGTTGATGATGCGCCTGGAGACATGGTCCAGAAAGTCATAAGGCAACTGTGCCCAGTGTGCGGTCATGAAATCGGTTGTCTCAACAGCACGCAAGGCCACCACATGCTCATATTTCCTGCCATCCCCCATGACCCCCACAGACTTGACCGGCAAGAATACGGCGAAGGCCTGGGCAACCTGGTCATACAAATCGTGTTTTCTCAGCTCATGGAGAAAAATATCGTCCACCCGCTGCAGCATGTGCACGTATTCCGGCTTGACCTCGCCCAGGATGCGCACCCCAAGGCCGGGGCCCGGGAATGGATGGCGGAAAACAATCTCGCGGGGCAATCCGAGTTCCAGGCCGATCTTGCGGACTTCATCCTTGAACAGCTCCTTCAGGGGCTCGACAAGTTTTAGGTCCATTTGCTCCGGCAAGCCGGCAACATTATGGTGGGACTTGATCAGGTCCGCTTTCCCGGTTGCGGCACCTGCCGACTCAATCACATCCGGGTAAATCGTTCCCTGTGCAAGCCAATTCACATTACTGATTTTTTTGGCCTCAGTCTCAAAGATCCTGATGAAAAGATTGCCGATGATGACCCGTTTCTGTTCCGGGTCGGCAATTCCTTCAAGTGCATCGAAATACTGCTGCCCGGCATTCACACGGATCACCTGGATTCCAGGGTATCCGGCAAACGCCTGCATCACCTGGTCACCTTCATGGAGTCGCAGAAGGCCCGTGTCAACAAAAATACAGGTGAGCTGATCGCCAATGGCCTTGCTTAGCAAAGCCGCGACCACGGACGAATCCACACCACCGGACAAGGCCAGCAAAACCCGGTCAGAGCCTACCTGGTGGCGAACCTGGTCCACCGACTCGTGAATGACATTTGCGGCCGTCCAGCTGGTCCCACAACCGCAAATCCTGTTGACAAACCGCTCCAGAATCTGTTTGCCCTGTCTGGTATGGGTGACCTCCGGGTGAAATTGCAAACCGAACAGCTTGTCCCGTTCATTGGCAATTGCAGCAATCGGCGAACCCGCGCTGCTGCCAATCACTTCGAATCCGTCTGGCAGCTTTACGACACGATCCCCGTGTGACATCCAGACATCAAGAATATTGATGCCGTTTTGCAATTCGTTGTCACTGATACCCTCCAGCAATTCGGAATTGGCCTCCACCTGCACCTGGGCATAGCCAAATTCCCGCTGACCTGAAACCTCGACCTCGCCCCCCATCTGTTTGGCCATGGCCTGCATGCCGTAACAGATGCCCAATACCGGGACGCCCTGTTCCAGAACCGGCGCTATCGCATCCCCGGCAGGATCTGTTGCAACGGAATCCGGCCCCCCTGACAGCACAATGCCTTTTGCACGGAAAGCCGCGATTTTCTCCCTGGATGCATCCCAGGGAAAAATTTCGCAATAGGTGCCGATCTCACGAATCCGTCTTGCGATCAGCTGTGTGTACTGGGATCCGAAATCGAGGATCAGAACCCGGTCCGCCCGGATGTCAGTCATTGCCTGTCATCAAAAAAGCTGTAGACGACCATGTCCTGACAACTCGTCTGTCATTCAAGATGGTAATTGGGAGCTTCCTTGGTGATGGTCACATCATGGACATGACTCTCGCGTATCCCGGCCGAGGAGATCCTCACAAATTCAGGTCGGGTGCGCATCTCCTCGATGTCGGTACACCCGACATATCCCATGCTGGAACGCAAGCCACCCAGAAGTTGCTGGATGATGGCGAGCACGGTCCCTTTATACGGCACGCGCCCCTCAATTCCCTCTGGTACGTATTTTCCTTTGGTGAAGTCCTCACCCTGAAAATAGCGATCCCCGGACCCCATCTGCATCGCGGACAGGGACCCCATACCACGATAGGTCTTGTACGAGCGCCCCTGGTAGAGCTCAACCTCACCCGGTGCCTCTTTGGTACCCGCGAACAAGCCACCGATCATGACCGTATGGGCACCTGCCGCAATGGCTTTGGCAACATCACCCGAATAGCGTATGCCGCCATCAGCGATGATCGGGACTTCGGACTGGATTGCCTGGTGGACATTGTTCACCGCACTGATCTGTGGAACCCCCACCCCCGCCACAATTCTGGTCGTACAGATGGAACCGGGTCCGATCCCTACCTTCACTGCATCTGCACCCGCCTCGATCAGGCCTTTCGCAGCCTCGCCGGTTGCAATATTGCCGCCAATCACCTGGATTCCGGGACAATTTTCCTTGATCCAGCGAACACGGTCGAATACTGCCTGGGAATGTCCATGCGCGGTGTCCACCACGATGACATCCGCACCCGCCTGCACGAGCTTTTCGACGCGCAGATCCGTATCAGGCCCCACGCCCACAGCCGCACCGACCAGCAGGCGCCCTTCCCCGTCCTTACAGGCGTGGGGGAAATCCGTCGACTTCTGGATGTCCTTCACCGTGATCAGTCCCCGCAACTCGAAATCATCATTGACCACCAAAACCTTCTCGATACGGTGCTCATGCAGCAAGCCCTGGATTTCTTCTGTTCCGGCACCCTCCTTGACGGTGACCAAGCGCTCCCGTTTAGTCATGATTTTGGACACGGGCTCATCCCTGCGGGTTTCAAATCGCAAATCCCGGCTGGTGACTATGCCCACGAGCGACTCACCCACAACCACCGGAACCCCTGAAATGTTTTTCTCCCGGGTCAGTTCGAGCACTTCCCCTATGCTGCTGTCAGGGTCAACGCAGATCGGATCCTTGATGACGCCGCTTTCAAACTTCTTGACCATGCGAACCTCATCCGCCTGACCCGCGATCGGCAGATTTTTATGAATCACACCGAGTCCGCCTTCCTGGGCCAGCGCTATCGCCAGACGGCCTTCGGTCACCGTATCCATGGCTGAAGAAAGTAATGGGATGTTGAGGGAAATCTCGCGGGTCAGTTGCGTCTTGAGATCGACGTCGCGCGGTAATACGCTGGAGTGGGCCGGGATTAGGGAAACATCATCAAATGTCAACGCGTCGTATTTGATTTGCATAAGTTGTCCTGCGCCTTAAGGGGCGGTTTATTATAGGGACTGCATATTTCGCGGTAAACTCACTTTAAGCATTAACTGACTACAATCCTGTTTTAGACAAAATGGTCCATCCATCCGACACGGATCACCCACCTTCCGTTTCCGGTACCGCAGAAAGACGGGTGTACTCCGTCAGCCAGCTCAACCGGGAAGTAAAGCATCTGCTGCTGCAAAACCTGCCTCAGGTTTGGCTGGAAGGAGAACTTTCCAATGTCGCCCGACCGGCATCCGGGCATTTGTATTTCTCGCTGAAAGACGAGCATGCACAGGTGCGCGGCGTGATGTTCAGCCGGGCCAACCGGTCGCTGCCTTTCGAGCCTGGCGACGGAATGCATGTTCTGGTCAAGGCAGATGTCACTTTGTACGAGCCGCGCGGGCAATACCAGTTGATCGTTGAACACATGGAAGAAGCCGGTGTCGGGATTTTGCAGCGCAGATTTGAAGAACTCAAATGCAGGCTTAGCGAAGAGGGACTGTTCAGTGATGCGCACAAGCAGGCCCTGCCGGGTTTCCCCGCGACACTCTGCATCGTCACTTCGGCCACCGGCGCTGCGATACGGGACATTCTAAGCGTATTGGCTCGCAGGTTTCCTCCACTCTCCGTACGGATTTACGCCATTCCGGTACAGGGAGAGGCTTCAGCGCCCGCCGTGGTCGATGCCATACAGACAATCAACCGAAGCAAGGATGGAGATGTCATTATTCTGGCACGGGGGGGCGGCTCGATCGAGGATCTCTGGTCTTTTAACGAAGAATCCGTGGCACGCGCCATTTTTGCTTCCAAGTTGCCGGTGGTGACCGGCATTGGGCATGAAGTCGATTTCACGATCGCCGATTTTGTAGCGGACTTGCGCGCACCGACACCTTCAGCAGCGGCCGAACTTGTCGTACCGGATGCCGCCGAAATTCTTGAAACCCTGGAACAGCTTCGCGAATCCATGACTTACCTGATCCACACGGCTGCAGGTAACCTGCATCAGACTCTTGACTGGATGGGGCAGCGGCTTGAACATCTGCATCCCAAACTTACCGTACAAAGGAACAGACAACTCCTTGTCGAACTGGCAAGACGTGCCGAAAATGCAACAAAACTCAAACATTCCTATCAGGATAACGCGCTGATCAGTCTCCATGCCCGGCTTGGGAGGCTGTCGCCTGAACTGCAGATACATAAATCCCAAATTCAACTTACACACCTGCATGCACGCCTGAACCACCTAGTACGAGCTAAAAAGGAACACGAGGAGCATCGGCTGGAGGCGCTTGCCCGTGCACTTGATACGGCAAGCCCGAACGCCACCCTGAAACGCGGCTATTCCATCGTGACGCTGGAGAAAAGTGGCCAGATACTGCGCGATGCCTCCAAGGCCAGCCCAGACGAAAGGATTCAGGTTCAACTGGCCAAGGGACGTCTCTCTGCCCGCGTAGAGTAATTTTTAAACAATCCATCTGGCTATACCGGCAATCCATTTGCCGCAATAAATTTCAATGCCAAGAGTTCTTGCCAGACAGCTTATTATCTGGTATCTAGGCGCTTGGTTTTAACTGAGAGTCCCATGGTCGCCAAAAAAACAGCCAGTCGAAAAAAAGCCGTAAGCAAGAAGAAATCGGCTGCCGGAAAACGCACTGTTGCCAGAAAGACAACCTCTCGCAGGGTGCCGGTTAAAAAGAAGACCGTGACCAAGCGTAAAAGCCAGTCAAAGAAAAGACCAGCCGCCAAGAAAAAGGTAGCTGCTCCCAAAAAGGCGCCTGCCAAAAAACGCACCGCTGCCAAAAAGAGGGTGACCCGAAAAACGGCGGCCAAAAAGAAAGCACCGACCAGAAAGGCGACTGCTTCCGCCAAACGGCCCGCCGCCAAAAGAAAAGCTGCGCCGAAACAAAAAGCCGCTGCCAAGAAAAAGGTAGCTGCTCCCAAAAAGGCGCCTGCCAAAAAACGCACCGCTGCCAAAAAGAGGGTGACCCGAAAAACGGCGGCCAAAAAGAAAGCACCGACCAGAAAGGCGACTGCTTCCGCCAAACGGCCCACCACCAAAAGAAAAGCTGCGCCGAAACAAAAAGCCGCTGCCAAGAGAAAGGCACCGGTCAGACGGAAGGCTGTCGCCAAAAAACAAACTGCTGCAAAAGCGGATACGAGAAAAGCCCAGCTTGTCAAAGAAGCGAAGAAGAAAAAACGTATCGAACTGCTAAAGAAAAAGCGTGCAGCCGTCAATCTGCCGGTAGAGGGCGTTCCGGCCTACACCATGCACCGGGGTGAAAGTTACATGAGCCCCAATCAATTGGCGCATTTCCGTACAAAATTGCTGCAGTGGAAGCAGGACCTCCTTGATGAGGTCAGCCGAACCGTTGACCACATGAAAAAAGACGCAAGCCAGTTTGCCGACCCCGCGGATCGGGCAACGCAAGAAGAGGAATTCAGTCTGGAATTGCGAACGCGCGACCGTGAAGGAAAGCTGGTTCGCAAGATCAACCAGACGCTGGCTGCGATTGATGCAGACGAATATGGTTACTGCGAGTCCTGCGGTGTGGAAATAGGGATAGAGCGGCTAGAGGCCCGTCCCACGGCCACCCTGTGCATCGACTGTAAGACGTTACAGGAAATCAAGGAAAAACAGAGCTTTACATGAGCTTCTTTCGGCTTTGATGAAGCCTTGTGAAGGGTGCAGTCCATGCGCCTGCAGACGGAAAGCCATGCAGCTTCTTACTGCAAACCACACATACGAGACTAGTTCGTGCCGCGTCCCCCTGGCATCGTGCTAGCATCCAGGAACTTGTCAAAGAATATGTTCTCTTTTTTCATCCCCTGTGCGACCATCACTTCAATGGCCGCATCGATCATGGGCGGCGGTCCACACAGATAGCCTTGAGACTCACTCAAGGTCAATTTCCCGGTGTCTACATAAGCAGACTGGAGATAGTCTGTCACCAGCCCTCGTGCTCCTTGCCAGTCACTGTCCTCGGGTTCCATATTCAGGACGGGGACAAACTCGAATGAGTTGTCCGGATTCCATTTCGAGCCAATTTCCTCCATCTCCGCAAGGCAATACAGGTCTTTCTGGGTCCTGGCACCGAACAGGAACAGGCAGTCCCGTGTGATCTGCTCATTCACCGCAGATTCCAAAATCGCTTTTATAGAGCTGATACCGCTGCCTCCTGCAACACAAACGATCGGAGCCGGTTCCGGGCGTAACCAGAAATGGCCGTATGGTCCGGCTACAGTAACCTTTGCACCCGTGCGATCTTCCTTGAACAGCCATTCTGTAAATTCACCCCCCGGGACCAGGCGGACAAAAAACGTCATTTCATTTTCTGCCTCATTTTCCGGCGCCTTGGCAAAGGAATAGGACCGTGGATTGCTGAGGTCGGGTACGCTGATCTCTGCATACTGGCCTGCAATACCGCTGCGCTGTGGTAAGGAGTACAAGGACTGCACGACGATCTCCTTGATGTCATGCGTCAAGTCCGTAACGCGGGCAAGCTGCCCCTCAAAGCTGACGACCTGATGTGCATGGGATGCATCTTCCAGTTCAACCTCAACTTCGATATCGGTTTTCAGCCTGGTCTGACATGCCAGAATCCAGCCTTCCTTCAGCTGATCAGGATCAAGGACATAGGTAAAATCAGTCAGTGACTTGGTTTTACCTTTTTTCAGAATGCATTTACAGGAGGTGCAGCTTCCTACGCGGCAATCATGCGGCCAGGGTATCCCAAGTTCCAAGGCAGCATTGAGTAAATTGTCTCCGGCCTTGACTGTAAACTGATGCTCTCCGGAATTGATGTCCGCTTGCCAGTCTTTTTTGGTGCCGCCAAAAAATTTAAACATGATCCCTAAACCAAGGCTGGTGTTTGATTTGGTGCTGCAAATACCGGTTATGTGAACTCAAAGGATGCGCTTTAGTTGTGAATCGAAATGTTTGTCTCCATTTCTGATTTAACATCATCTGTCTGTCACAGACAAGGCAAAGGGATTTCCCTTCAGCACCTGATCAATCACAGCAGTCACCCGCCCACGAACACCATGGTATGGCAAGGCTGTTTCCGTGTTTGGGAGGAGGAGCGTGCCGGTATACACCCGATTGGTCTGCCAGACGATTTACTCCAGACCTGCCGAAACTGCCCGTTTACACATTGCCAGGAAACGCTTCCCCGTGCCTGGCGATTCGGACTCCCACTAAAAGACATTGCCAAGCACTTGACAAGCCGCAGGTATGGGCTGGTTGCAACTTGCGCCAGCCCTCCCAGGCTCGAAGGATCAATTGGATGCTTTTAGTGCCGAGTGCTGCAACTAAGGCTGCTATTCCTCGATCTGCAATGCTCCGGATGGACACTTGGAGACGGTTTCACGAATCTCCGCCTCAGGCGCAGCACTCGTATCAATTACAAATTGTCCGTCTTCCACCTTGAACACCGTAGGGGAACCTTTCACACATTCTCCGGCGTGAATACAGGTATTTGCGTCATATGTTACTTTCATCGTAAGTTTCCTCCATCTTACTTTTTGGACCAGCTTGACTGCTTGCGGCCGTAATTTTCGAGTAGTTATAGCTCCCTAAAAAGACACACCCTTATCTCCTGCGGTAAACACGAAATAAAGTCAGTGGACTTCATATGCAATCGCCCGAAAGTATATCACCCTTGCAGATTCAAAGGTAATGCCACCCAGATGGACATGTCCGCACCGCACCCCATCCCGATGCCAGAATCAAGTGATGCACCTTCTCGCATCTGTCCCGTTTGCCTTTCGGCGTATCTGGGATAGGAACAGGCCCACTAATCCTGTTTGGAATCAAACTCCAAAGAGACAGAATTTATACAGTATCTGAGATGTGTGGGAGGGGGCCCATCATTGAACACATGCCCCAGGTGAGATCCGCAGCTGCTGCATATCACTTCTGTTGCCCTGCTGAAGAGTCCAAGATCTGGGCGCGTGGCTACACTCTGCTGGTCCAAAGGCTGCCAGAAACTCGGCCAGCCGGTGCCTGAATCATATTTGGCTTGAGAATCGAACAAGGGTGCCTTGCAACACACACATCGATAGATGCCGGCATCCTTGAGATTCCAGTATTCGCCGCTGAAAGGAGGCTCTGTACCCTTTTGCCTGCACACCCAGAATTGTTCCGGTGTCAGTTGCTGCCGCCATTCTTTTTTTGACTTTTTAACCTTTGTCAATGTCCCGAAAACCGAGGCCGCCCATGGAACACGGGCTTACGAATGTTCATTCTCAATGCTCAATGGCTTTCATGCTTAACCTGACGCGGCCCTGCTTGTCAATTTCAAGCACTTTCACCTTGATGATATCCCCCTCCGAGAGTTCATCCGCCACGCTGTCGACTCGCTCATGTGAGATTTGTGAAATATGAACAAGCCCATCCTTGCCTGGCAGCACGCTTACGAAAGCCCCGAAATCCATGATCTTCACGACTTTTCCTTCATAGATCTTACCGACTTCCACATCAGCCGTGATCTCTTCGATTCGGCGTTTGGCATCGTCTCCTGCAGCCTTATCCACGGACGCAATACGAACCACCCCGTCGTCGTCGATGTCTATGGTGGTCCCCGTCTCTTCTGTCAGTGCCCGTATGGTTGCACCGCCCTTGCCGATTACGTCGCGTATCTTGTCAGGGTTGATCTTGAGAACCGTAAACCTCGGCGCATGTTCGGACATCTCCTCGCGTGGGGCCGGGATGACAGCATTCATTTCCCCGAGTATATGTGACAACCCTTCACAGGCCTGCTTGATCGCAATCTCCATAATCTCCCGCGTGATGCCTTCAATTTTGATGTCCATTTGCAGTGCAGTGATGCCCTGCTCTGTTCCTGCTACCTTGAAATCCATGTCGCCCAGGTGATCCTCATCACCCAGGATATCCGTGAGAACCGCAAAGCTTTCACCCTCCTTGATCAAGCCCATGGCAATTCCCGCAACCGGTGCCTTGATGGGGACGCCCGAATCCATCAGGGAGAGGCTGGTACCACAAACACTGGCCATGGAACTGGAACCATTCGATTCCGTAATTTCAGACACCACCCGGATCACATAAGGAAAGTCATCTTCGCCTGGAACCACAGCCCGTATGCCACGCTTGGCCAGTTTCCCATGCCCGATCTCACGGCGTTTCGGCGATCCAACCATGCCCGTTTCCCCTACACAGTAAGGTGGGAAATTATAGTGCAGCATGAAGTTGTCCTTGAACTCACCCTCTATGGCATCAATTATCTGTGCATCCCGGCCTGTGCCCAGGGTCGTCGCGACCAGGGCCTGGGTTTCTCCACGTGTGAAAAGGGCACTGCCGTGAACCCGGGGCAAAATCCCTACCCGGACACCAATTGGGCGAACCGTGCTTCGGTCCCGTCCATCAATGCGAGGCTCACCCGCCAAAATCCGGCTGCGCACGATATCTTTCTCAAGCTTGCTGAAGGCTCCAAGAATCTCCGCTTCGCTCGATCCCTCCGCTTCACCCGCCAGGGAGTCCAGCAGTTGACTGCGTATTTCGCCAACCTTGTTCTGGCGTTCGACCTTTTCAGCAATCTGGTACGCTTCACCGAGGTTCTCGCGACACTGGCCATTGACCTGGTCAACCAGGGATTCATCGGTGTGCGGGGCTTGCCAGTCCCATGCCGGCTTGCCGGCTTCCTGTGCAAACTCCTTGATTGCCTGAATGGCTTTCTGGAGTTGCTCATGGCCAAACATCACCGCGCCCAGCATTGTTTCCTGCGGGAGAATGTCAGCTTCGGACTCCACCATCAAAACTGCACTCTCCGTGCCAGCCACAACCAGGTCCAGCCTGGAATTTTTCAACTGATAGTTGTCCGGGTTGAGCACATAGTTACCATCCACGTAACCCACTCTGGCTGCACCTATCGTCCCGTTGAAGGGGATACCGGATATTGCCAGTGCAGCAGAAGCGCCGAGCAGGGCCGGCACGTCCGGGTCGATGGCCGTGTTCATGGACACCACCGTCGCGATGATTTGCACTTCGTTGAGAAACCCTTTTGGGAACATCGGTCGAAGCGGACGGTCAATAAGCCGCGAGGTCAGCGTCTCCTTTTCAGACGGGCGGCCTTCCCGCTTGAAGAAACCGCCGGGTATCTTTCCTGCCGCGTACGTCTTTTCCTGATAATTGATGGTCAGCGGGAACCAATCCCGGTTAGGATCCGGCTCTTTCCTGGCTACAGCTGTAACAAGAACCGATGTCTCGCCCATGTCAACAAGCACGGCACCATCTGCCTGGCGTGCAATTTCACCAGTCTCCAATGTGACTTGGTGATCCCCATATGAAAATGACTTTGTAACTTTACTCACTGTTTAATTCCATTTATTGAATAGCTGATTTAAAACACATGCCCCATGAAGGCAGCAGCCCGCATCAGGCTGTGAAATAGATGCATGCTGTAATTCTTGCACACCCCTCATTACTTACCTGCCAACTTCCCCCTGCCAACATGGGGGGCTGTCCGTTAGCGCCTTAGCCCAAGAGAACTGATCAGTTCCTGGTATTTTTTCTGATTTTTTTTGCGCAAGTAATCAAGAAGTTTGCGACGTTGATTAACCATCTTCAGCAAGCCATGGCGAGAGTGATGGTCTTTCTTGTGTGTCTCGAGATGCCCGCTTAAGTGTGAGATGCGCGCTGACAAAAGTGCAACCTGCACTTCGGGAGAACCGGTGTCGGTTTTGTCGCGCTGATACTCCTTAACAATCTTTGATTTTTCTGCTGCAACAAATGCCATGTTTCTGTATTGCCTGTTTCACCACTTGCTTGTGGGTACGTTTAACCTGCGTATGGGCGGCGATTCTACCATGTAAGCCCTTACAAACAAGGATAAATATGTAAGGCCTGATCTTGTGGCACGATTCCCCGTACCCGGGTCATGCCCTGCTGTTTCAGCTCAGGCATTTGGAAACGATTCGCCCATCCTCCTGAACGGTTCCCACTCCATAAAAGCGGTTGTTCACATCATAAATCCTGACAATTTCCCCGGGTGGAGACTCATGTATTTGGACTGGACGGCCATAGCGGGCCTCTTCCATCATGTACTCGTCAAATGCCAGTGCAGGCCAAGACTGCAGGGCAGCATCGACGGGGAGCAACAGCCTGTCCAGTGAAGAAAAATCCGTATCGGCGGATTTCTCCAGTTTTTCCAGCGTGCGCATGACCGGGTCCACAAATGGGCCGAGCCCCGTGCGCCTCAACTCGACCACGTAAGCACCGCAACCCAGAGCTTTGCCCAAGTCCTCGACCAGCGTCCGGACATAGGTTCCCTTTGAACAGTGCACGTCAGCATACAAGAGATCATCTTCCCTTCGAGTGATTTCCAGCCGGTATACCTTGACTGCTCTCGGAGGGCGTGTGACCTCGACCCCCTGCCTGGCTAACCGGTATAACCGGGTCCCCTGATGCTTCAGGGCAGAATACATGGGCGGGACCTGCTCAATCTCACCGGTCAGGCACTGGATGGCCTGCCGGACCTGCTCATCGGTTACCGTGGAGGCATCCTGTTCACGGGTGATACGACCGTCCGCATCGCCGGTATCAGTCGTTGCACCCAGCCTCAGCAGCACCTTGTAATGCTTGTCCGAAGTTAACAGAAAGTCAGAAATTTTTGTGGCTCGCCCAAAGCAGACTGTCAGCAGGCCGGTGGCAAGTGGATCCAGGCTTCCGGTATGGCCGGCCTTGTCCGCATTGAAGAGTCTTTTCGCTTTTTGCAATGCCCGGTTGGAAGTCATGCCGGATGGCTTGTCCAGAAGCAGCAAGCCGTTGAGTGTGCGCCCCTTGCGCTTGCGCCTGGGCATGGATTATCGGTTGGCGCTGCTTTCTATCAGCTTTTCGATGCGTGCGCTCTTTGTCTCGGTATCGTCAACGATAAAGCGCAGCCGCGGGATTTTGCGCAAGTTCAGCCGGTTACTCAGTCTTGTACGCAAGAAGCCACTGGCACTTTGCAGGCCTTTCAGGCTTTCGGTTGCATCCTGGCGGATATCCAGATGGCTGAAATAGACCTTTGCCAGGCTGAGATCCTTGCTGACCACAATGTCGTAAATGACAATTTCAGGAATTCGGGGATCCTTTACCTCTGCACGCAGCAAAGCAGCCAGTTCGCGGCTCAACTGTTCCCCGATACGCAGCGGCCTGAAAGATTCTTGTTGCATTCGACAAAAGGACCCTCCGGAATTCTCAAATGGAACGGGCAACTTCTGTACGTTCGTAGACCTCGATCTGGTCTCCTACCTGAACGTCATTATAGTTCTTCACCGCGATTCCACACTCCGTGCCAGCACGCACTTCGTTCACATCATCCTTGTGGCGGCGCAATGACTCGAGCTCACCTTCAAATATCACGATGTTGTCACGCAAAACGCGGATCGGGTTTCCACGCTTGATGGATCCTTCCATCACCTGGGTGCCTGCAACAGCGCCCATCTTGGAAGATTTGAAGACTTCCTTGACATGGGCAAGCCCAATAATCTCTTCGCGCAATTCCGGCGTGAGCAGCCCGCTGATGGCCAATTTCACATCATCGATCGTCTCGTAAATGATGCTGTAGTAACGGATGTCGATACCGAGCTCTGCGGCCACACGTTTTGCGGCATTGTCCGCACGCACATTGAATCCGATGACAATGGCATCCGAAGCACCCGCCAGATTGATGTCCGATTCATTGATGCCCCCGACGCTGGCCATCACAATTTTCACTTCGACTTCATCGGTGGACAGTTTTTCCAGCGAATCACGCAACGCCTCCGCGCTGCCCTGTACATCGGCTTTGATCAGGACATTGATTGTGGCTGCGGCATCCTCGCCAACCCGGTTGAAGATGTTTTCAAGTTTGGACGCCTGCTGTACGGCAAATCGGCTGTCCCTTGACTTGCTCTTGCGCAAGCCGACGATCTCGCGCACCTTGCGCTCGTCCATGACCACGATTGCCTCATCCCCTGCATTGGCCACGCCGGACAAACCCAGCACGGCAACGGGGGTCGAGGGGCCTGCGGTATCCACCTCCTTGCCATGTTCGTCAAATATGGCGCGTACGCGTCCAAATTCTTCCCCTGTCAGCAACATGTTCCCCTTGGACAGACAGCCCTGCTGTACCAGTATGGTGGTTACCGGGCCCCGTCCCTTGTCCAGCGCGGACTCGACCACCACGCCGGATGCCGGTCCATGATCCGCGGCCTTGAGCTCAAGCAGTTCTGCCTGCAAGGAAATGGCTTCAAGCAGGTCATCGACACCTTGCCCGGTCGAAGCCGAGACATCGACAAAAATCGTGTCGCCTCCCCACTGCTCCGGAATGACCCCCTGGGCTGCAAGATCGTTGCGAGTCCGTTCCGGGTCTGCATCTTCCTTGTCAATCTTGTTCACGGCAATGATGACCGGCACATCGGCCGCCTTGGAATGCTCAATGGCTTCTATGGTTTGCGGCATGACACCGTCATCCGCCGCAACCACAATAACCACGATATCCGTCACTTTTGCACCGCGGGCACGCATCGCGGTAAATGCGGCGTGACCGGGCGTATCCAGGAACGTGATCGTACCCTTGTCGGTAGACACGCTGTAGGCCCCGATATGCTGGGTGATTCCACCTGCCTCGCCTTCCGCAATCTTGGTGCGCCGGATATAGTCAAGCAGGGATGTCTTGCCATGATCGACATGCCCCATCACCGTCACGACCGGATTTCGTGGAAGCTCCTCCATCTCGCTGTAATCCACCTTCAGGATATCCGCTTCGATATCCACCGGCTGGGTCGGCTTCGCGTCGTGACCCAGTTCTTCGGCCACAAGGATCGCGGTGTCCTGGTCGATCACCTGGTTGATCGTGGCCATCACGCCCATCTTCATCATTACGGCGATCACTTCGGCGGCCTTGATACTCATTTTCTGGGCAAGATCCAGAACTGAGATATTGTCCGGCACCAGAATTTCCCTGCGGATCGGTCCGGTGGGTTTTTCAAATTTGTGCTTGCTGCTGGGCTCGATCTTGCCGGGCCGGCGTGGCTTGACTCGGGTTTTGCGTTTGCCTCCCTTGCCGGTGGCGACATGCAGTTCTCGTCGTTTTACCTTGGTATCGGGCTTGGCCTTCTCGGGTTCCGGCGAAGGCTCCTGCACTTGTTCGGGACTTGCTGCAGGATCGCTTTTCGGAGCAGGCTCTTCTGCAACCTGCGGGGGCGGTGCCGGTGTGGCCTCTTTTTCAGGTGCCGGTGCAGCTTCCTCAGCCGATTTCTGTTTCTCCTGCTCCGCTAGCTTGGCCTTGGCGGCGGCCTCCTCCTCGGCAGCTTTTTCCCGTTGCGCGGCAGCTTCCTTTTCCCTTGCAGCTTCCTGCTGCGCACGCTCCTGGCGGGCCTTGGCCTCCTCTTCAAGAACAGTACTGCGCTTGACATACGTGCGCTTGCGACGCACCTCCACATTTACAGTCGTGCTGCTGGTGCTGCCGCGACCCTGCGTTGTGTTGACTTTGAGTTGCGAAGTACTTTTCCGGCGCAGCACGATTTTCCTGCCATCATCCGCAGGCAGGGCAGCAACCTTGCTGCGGTTGTTGCGCAAATAATTCAGCAGTTGCATCTTCTGCTTGTCACTGACCGTCTGATCCGGCGTGCTGAAATCAAGGCCGGCCTCCGTAAGCTGGACCAGCAGCTTGTTGACAGGAATCTTGACGACTTCAGCAAGTTGTTTGACAGTAACTTCAGACATGGTGATCGTTTATCGCGTCAGTTCAAACCTTCCTTTACCGGGTAGCACCTTCACTGGCAAACCAAGGGGCACGTGCAAGCATGATCAGAGCACCCGCGCGCTCTGAATCTAGCCCCTCAATGTCCAGCAGATCATCGATGGACTGCTCGGCCAGTTCCTCCATCGTCGAGATCCCCCTGCAGGCAAGCTCAAATGCCAGATCCTTGTCCATACCTTCCATGTTCAGCAGGTCCGCCGACGGTTCGACATCCGCAAATTTCTCCTCCGTGGCGATGGCCGTGGTCAGCAAGACATCCCGTGCACGCTTGCGCAGCTCTTCCACGATCTCCTCATCAAACTCCTCGACCTCAACCAGTTCTTTCGGCGGCACGTAGGCAATTTCCTCGACACTGGAGAACCCTTCCTGCACGAGGATCACGGCCACTTCCTCATCAACGTCCAGCTGCGACATGAACATGTCCACCAGCTGGCGCGTTTCGGTCTCGCTTTTCTCTTCGGCCTGGCCTTCGGTCATCACGTTCAGCTCCCAGCCGGTCAGCTGACTGGCAAGCTTTACATTCTGCCCGCCGCGCCCGATCGCCTGGGAAAGTTTCTCATCATCTACAGCGATGTCCATGCTGCGTTTGTCTTCATCCACAACGATCGAAGTCACTACCGCGGGAGACATGGCATTGATGACAAACTGGGCCGGATTTTCGTCCCAGAGAATGATGTCGATCCGCTCGCCCGCCAGTTCATTGGAAATGGACTGCACGCGCGAACCGCGCATACCGACACAGGCGCCGACCGGGTCGAGGTGCATATCGTTCGACTTGACCGAGATCTTCGCACGCAGCCCGGGATCACGTGCAGCCGACAGCACATCGATCAGCCCCTGTCCAACCTCGGGCACTTCCAGCTTGACCAGTTCGATCAGAAACTCGGGTGCCGTGCGTGTCAGAAACAGCTGCGGGCCCCGAATCTCCTCGCAAACCTCGCGCAAATATGCACGGACTCGATCTCCCGGGCGCACAGCTTCTCTCGGCACCATCTGCTCACGCGGGATAAAACCCTCCGCATTTCCGCCGAGGTCCACGTAGGTCCCGGAATGGTCAACACGCTTGACCACCCCCATGATCAGCTCGCCGACCCGATCCTTGAACGCATCAACCACCTGGGATCTTTCGGCTTCGCGCACTTTCTGCACAATCACCTGTTTGGCCGTATGCGCAGAGATTCGCCCGAAGGCTACCGACTCGATAGGCACCTCGATGTACTGGCCGATTTCGATTTCCGGGTGTTCGCTGATCGCATAGCTGTACAGTGTCTGTCTTTCGGGTGACTCAAATTCAGGATCCTCATCATCCACGACCAGCCAGCGCCGGAAGGCTTCGTGATCTCCCGACTCGCGATCGATTGCAACACGCACATCCATTTCAAGGCCATGCTTTTTCCGTGTTGCAGTGGCAAGCGCAGCTTCGATCGCCTCAAAGATGATCTCCTTGTCAACGCCCTTCTCGTTCGAAACTGTATCGACCACCAGTAAAATCTCTTTGTTCATAGACGGTTCACTCATGATTGATCACAAAATTCTATTTCCACGTCCAGCTTCACATTCCTTACGGCATTCAGTGGTACCGTGAATGACGCCTCGCCCTGGATCCTGATCCTGACATGCTCTTCTTCGACGCTCTCCAGAAAACCATTGAAATTTCTTCGCCCTTCAACCGGCCAGGACGTCTTGATTCTCACCTTGCTGCCCACCGCATCCTGCATCTGGTCAACACTGAACAGCAACCGGTTGATGCCCGGAGATGATATCTCCAGGGTATAGGGCATATGAATCGGGTCCTCTACATCCAATACGGCACTCAACTGTTCGCTCACCTGCGAGCAATCGTCCAGCGTTACGCCCTTCTCGCGATCGATATACACCCGTACCTGGGCTGTCCGGTGACCGGTCTGGCAATCCAGTCCCCAGAATTGGTAGCCCATGCCAGAAACCACCGGCTCGACGATGGGCACTATGCCAAACGGATCTCTGTACAAATTCATTCGTCCAATAAAAAGGGCCCATCCAGGGCCCCTCCAAATTCTTGACCAAACAATGACTTATATGTCATCCAGATGATCAAGTATAGGTAAGAATGCTCCAAACATCAAGAGAATTACCGCGCTTTCGGCAAGTCTGCTACCCTGGAACAAATTCCGGTGATCTGTCCAAGGATTCAGCGCGAAAACCCCTGCCTGCCGTGCAGGCATCTTCCACTGCTGGAGGCAGCCCAACCAGTTTCAGTCATCATACAGGTTGGTGTAGGTGTCCAGGCCGATCCCCCCGTGATACTTGGGAAACGCTGCAACGATGCTGGTGACATGCTTGGACGGCATACTGTCGTACATCCTTTCCGCTTCATCCGCCTCCAGCACCTCGATGCTTTCATCGCCGTCACTTTGCACGAAGTAGTTGGAGTTCAACGCACGAAACAGGAATTTTCCGGCCGCCTCATCGTATGCCAATAGCGTAGACGTATCCGTCCGATAGGTCTCTGAATCAACCACTTGCTGTAACTTTTTATACTTGGGCTCGGCTCTTGCGGGCATGGTGGAAACCTATTGATTGCGAAGGTTCGCTAGGCGGACTTCTTCTTGCCGAGCGTTTTACCCTTGCGGAGGTCTTCCTCTTTTTCGCGGACCAGCGGAATGACCTTCTCGCCGAACTGCCTGAGTTCCCAGTCGTAATGCAGGTACCCGGTCAGGATGACCTTGATGCCAAGCTGCTTGAGCTCGATGATCCGGTCGGCCACGGATTCCGGCGTGCCAATCAGCCCCGTCTTGAAGCCGTCGTTGTACTGGATCAGGTCCTCAAAGGTGGAGTTTGTCCACATCCCCTCACCTTCCTTGGAGGAGCGCCCTGCCTGCTTGACGGCTTCCCCATAATTTTTTACCGCCTTGACATCCGCATTCATGATGATGTCCCGAAGTGTCTCGGCCGCCTCTTCCATGGTGTCACGAACGACGCAGAACCCGTTGCATCCGAACTTGACTTCATCCGGGTCCCGGCCGGATTCAACCGCCGCAGCTTTTGAATCCTCGATGATCTCCCTGAAGCCCTTGTTGGTGTTGCCGTTCATGAACAGCACGTCGGCTACATGTCCCGCCATTCTTCTCGCATCCTTGGAGTTGCCTCCCTGGAACACTGTGATACGGTGCAGCGGCTTGGGCAGCATGGCCACTCCGTTGATCTGGTAGAAGTCGCCGTAAAAGGTGAACTTGTCCTGTGTCCACATGCCCTTCAGGATACGGATGAACTCCTCGGACCTGCGGTAGCGTTCAGTATGCTCCAGCCAGGGCAACCCATACCCGGTGTACTCTTCCTTGAACCAGCCGCTGGCGATGTTGATTGACGTCCTTCCCTGCACACAGCAGTCCAGCGAGGCCTGCATTTTTGCCACGATGGCGGGATGCCACAGGCCGGGATGACAGGCCGTGATCACTTCCAGGGTCTTGGTATGCTGCAAAACGGTATTGGCAATCGTGAATGCCTCCAGCTGGTGGTCGGCACCATAGCCTGACAACCACCGGGTTTGTGCAAGCCCCATCGCGAACCCGGAAGCTTCAGCATCCTGCGCATAGCGGATATTCGCCTCCGACGACCAGCCCGTCTCCATCGGCAGGTTGGTGATGACCTGGCCCCCTGAGACATTCGGCAGCCAGTAGGCAAACTCGACCTGGTCCGACTCCACCCACGCCGGGGGCTTCAGCGGATTTTCAGCATTCGACAGCAGCTTGGGATATTTTGCCATCTCTCAACTCATAACCGGGTGAGTGTGTCTGTGCAACTGAGCGTACCGGATGGACTGATGTGCGCGCTGTCCTGGAAATCAAAACAGGCTGTCCGGGGTGGCCGGCATTCCCTGCCAGCGCCTACGGCAGCCCGATCCCGGATGCCGAAGGAAAATCCCGTTTCGCAACCAAACTATTCCTTCGTGTCCATGTTGATGATGTGGCCCAGTTTCTCCTGCTTGCTCTTCAGGTACTTCTTGCGAAACTGGTTATTGGTATACGACAGTATGGGAATACGCCGGACCAGCTTGATGCCGAAATTCTCAATCCAGCTACACTTGTTCGGGTTGTTGGTCAGCAATTGCACGCGCTCTATATGCAGTGCATGCAATATGTGGGCAGCCACTGAGTGGTCTCTTTCATCGGCATCAAACCCCAGGGCGCGGTTCGCCTGCACCGTATCGAAGCCGCATTCCTGCAGTGAATACGCCTTCAGCTTGTTGACCAGACCGATGCCCCGGCCTTCCTCCCTCATGTAGAGCACCACTCCGCAGTCATGCTCCTGGATTACTTTCATGGCAGTTTGGATCTGGTCGCCACAATCACACCGTGCCGACCCGAATACATCGCCGGTCAGGCACTCGGAGTGGATTCTCACCAGTACATCGTCATCCTTGTCCCATGATCCCTTGACCAGCGCCAGGTGCTCCTTGCCGGTCAGGTTGTCGCGAAAGGCGATCAGTTCGAACTCGCCCCAGCGTGTCGGAAGCTGAACGGTGACCACCCGCTCTACCCGGGACTCAAAACGAAGCTTGTAGCGGATCAGGTCCTTGATCGCGATGATTTTTAAAGAAAACCGTTCGGCGATCTCCAGCAGGTCAGGCAGCCTGGCCATCGAGCCATCTTCCTTCAGGACCTCGCACAGCACACCGGCCTTGCGCATGCCTGCCAGGCCCATCAGATCAACGGCTGCCTCGGTGTGCCCTTCTCTCTGGAACACTCCGCCATCGACTGCTCTCAGTGGGAAAATATGGCCCGGGCGCGAAAAGTCCTCCTGGGTGATGTTCGAGTCTGCGAGGGCCTTCACGGTCTTGGCACGATCGGCTGTCGAGATTCCCGTGGTGGTCCCGTGTTTTAAATCCACAGACACCGTAAAGGAGGTTGTATGCAGTGAATCATTTTCACCCTGGGGCACCATCAGCTTCAAACCGATTTCTTCGGCACGCTGCTCCGTGATCGCAGTACAGATCAGCCCGCGTCCCTCGGTAGCCATGAAGTTAATCATGTCCGGGGTGCATTTGTCGGCGGCTCCGACAAAATCACCCTCGTTCTCACGGTTATCATCATCCACCACGATGATGACATTTCCGCGCCTCAGCTCGACCAGCGCTTCCGGTATGGTGCTGAAACTGATTGGCTCTCTAGTCGACATGGTCCCTATCCCTCATCTTCTCCTGTGTACATCCGGTAGCTGGCATCTTAATAAACTTCTTTCCTGCACGGCTATACCCACAATTTCCCGATGCCAAGTCTTTTACACGGGTACAGCATTCCTGACCACCGCCCCGCATTTCCGGGACCGATTATAGCCGTACATTTTGCAACATTGTATCAAAAAGCGATTGTTTCACGTGTCGCGGACCTCCAGGCTTGGGGGCCTAAGGTGCTCTCAAAAATCCTCCATATAGAGTGATGGCCGGATTTCCAGCTGCCTGACTTCTTGGTGTGGCCAAGCGGGTCAAGAGACTGTGTGTGCCTGTTGTAGATGGTCCCCAGTGCCGCTGACAGGCACCGGTCATGACCTGATTTCGTATGAATTCACGAAATATTCACGATATTTACCGAATACATCACACTAAGATCGTAAAGGCCTTGCTACGATGTGCACGATCACGTCAGCGTCAGCTTTCGCTATGACTTCAAGGCAGAACTCTAAAGCGATCTTCCCATCTTCCCAAAAGCGGTTCAGCCCAAGTAACCCCCTCTGGCCACTGACATCTAGCGTACTGGGGTGAATCGTTATCAGAGACCAGTCATGGAGAAGAAAAGAATCATCGTCATTGGCGGGGGTGCGGCAGGGCTGAGCGCTGCCTATACCCTCAAGAAGCACGGGATCAAGCCCATACTGTTCGAGGCCAGTGACCGCGTGGGTGGACGCTTGGGTGGTGATCGGGTAGACGGTTTCTGCATAGACGAAGGTGCAGACTTCTTCTGCTCCTCGTATGACGTTGCTTTTCGCATGTGCGAAGAGTTGGGTTTGCGCCTGGTTCGCTCGAAGATGCCCCTGGGCTGGCACAGAAACGACCAGTGGGTAGTGACGAGGCCGGTCCAGTCTGTCCGTGACTTCGCCCTGAACCTGCCTGCAGCCTGGACGCTGGGGTTCCTCTCGCCCCGGGCCATGTGGCCGATGCTGAAACTGATCGGGGGGATCAATCGGCAATCAAAATATCTGAACTTCTCCAGCGATAGCAGGATCGCCGAGATCGAGGGGACAGAGACCTTCGGTGAATACCTGGAGCGGATCGGTTTGCCCGACGGTCCAAAGACCGTGCTGGCCGGATTCCTTGAGATGACGATGGGTCACATCGAAGATGCCGGTGAGGAGTACATGCGAACCTATCTGACAGAAATGGTGCTGAAGGCGGCCGACATCCATGTGCCGGAAAAGGGCGCAGGCGCTCTGTCCCACGCGTTGGCTGCCGCATGCAAAGATGTCATCCGTGTTTCGAGTCCTGTCCACCGCGTGGATATCCAGGATGGCGCTGTGGCGAGGGTGATCACCGACGATGGTCCGATCGAGGCGGACGCGGTCATCTGCGCCCTTCCCGCCACCAAGGTGACAGGCATCATCCCCGATTTGCCGCCTGGGATCCGCCACACACTCGGCAGGATTATCTACTCGCACGGCTGCAGGGTGGTGATTGGCCTGGATCACGCACCCCTTCCCCCAGGCTGGTACGGTGCGTTGTACCCTGAAGACGAGACGCCGCTCCTGCTGGACCGGTCTATCAACCTTCCAGCCATCGCGCCACAGGGCAAGAGCACACTCGACATGCTGGTCGGCCGCGAGCGTGCGCAAGAGCTGTTTCCATTGGACGATGAAGCGATCAAGCGCCAGATGCTTGGTGATGCACGACGCAACCCCCCTCCCGGCTCCGCACTCCCTGGCGACGACGAGGGGCTGTTCACACGTGTATACCGCTGGAAAGAGGCCGTATGTATGATGTCGCCCGGCATGTTCAAGGAGGTTGCGCAGATGCGCCATCAGCTCGGCGGGACAGTCAAGAACCTCTTTCTTGCAGGCGATTACATGCGCGTGCCCAGCGTGAATGGTGCACTGGCCAGTGGAGTGAATGCGGCCACCGAGGCTGCGGACATGCTAGCAACCCCCCCCCCCCTTAATTCCGTGAACCGCTACATCAATTTCGTCCTCCACTGGCGACTGCTCGTCACAGGGCTAACTACGCTGGTCACGCGTGTGGGCTTACAGCTACTAACGCCGACACTGATGACTGTCGACCGAGGTACACACCGCTGGCACCATGAGTGTAGTGCGGATTGCGGGCCACTTGCAGATTACTGACATTTAAAAAATAAAAGCCGTCTTTGGACGGCTTTTAAACTTTGATTTGGTAGCGGGGGCAGGATTTGAACCTGCGACCTTCGGGTTATGAGCCCGACGAGCTGCCAGACTGCTCCACCCCGCATCAGGGAGGAAAGTGTACTGATTCAGGCTCTACATCTCAAGGGCGTGGTCTGCGTGCGGGCCACTGGCATGGGCCTGGATGGCAGTGCTCAACCCAGTACCTGCACGCAATAGTTAAGCAGGCCATTCGGGAAAATGAACAGCACAACCACCAGCAGGCCGTTCACCGATAACACCGTTTGTGCAAGTCCCGAGGGCTGTACCTGAAACGTGACGTCCGCCTCATCGAAATACATGTATTTCACCACGCGCAAATAATAAAACGCTCCGACAACGGACATCATGACGGCCAGTACCGCCACCCACAACCAGCCCTCGTACACCAGGCTCTGCAGAATATAGAGCTTGGCGTAAAAGCCCACCGTGAGCGGCACTCCGGCCATGGAAAACATCAATACCAGCATGATCAGGGCAAACCACGGACTGATCTTCCCCAGGCCCTTCAGGTCCACAAGCTGATCCATTTCCCGCTCACGGTTGCCGAGCAATATCAGCACACCGAACGTTCCGGCAGCCATCAGCACGTAAATCACGGTGTAGAACAGGGCTGCTGCATACCCGAAGTCAGTGCCCGGCAGGATTCCCAGCAAGATAAAGCCGATATGGGAGATGGCCGAATATGCCAGCATGCGCTTGATATTGCTTTGCGCAATGGCGATCACATTGCCGAATACCACGGACAACACCGTCAGGACCATCAGCATCTGCTGCCAGTCCGCGAGCAACTCCTGCAAGCCATAGTTCAACAGGCGGATGGCCATGACGAACGCCGCCAGCTTCGGCATGGTCGCGATGAAAAGGGTAATTGCCGTGGGCGCTCCCTGGTAGACGTCCGGGACCCACATGTGGAAAGGCACCGCACCAAACTTGAAAGCCAGACCCACCACGATAAAGGCCAGCGCAAATACCAGGGCGATGCGGTTGGCATCAGCCTGCGCGAGGTAGGCATTGATCTCGGCCAGGTCCAGGCTGCCCGTCAATCCATACATGATCGACATGCCGTACAGCAGCATGCCCGAGGCGATCGCGCCCAGGACGAAATACTTGATGGCGGCCTCGCTTGCATCCCGGGAGTCCCTCACGAATGCGACCAGTGCGTACAGGCACAGGGACAACAGTTCAAGTCCCAGGTAGATCAATACAAAATTATGTGCCGAAGCCATCACCAGGGTCCCCATGGTGGCAAACAGCCCGAGCGCGTAAAACTCTGCACTGAGGTTGGCACGCTGGCGCAGGTAGGGACGTGCGTACATCATCACGGCGGCCACCGTCACACAGGAAAACAGCTTGATGGCCTGGGCCAGCGGGTCATTCAGGTACATCCCCCCGAAGGCAAACGACTCCCTGGATGCGGGTGTGGAATACACCAGCACTGCAGTGGTGATGAGCGCTGCAAGGCTCAGTACATAAGCCAGTGTCTCGGCTTTCCTGCCGGTGTAGAGGCCGATCAGCAACACCACCGAGGCAGCCGCCAGCATGAAGATCTCAGGCAAGGCTAAAAGCACATCGGCATTCAGGCTTTCCATGATCAGTACCTGAGGTTGGGCAGTTGCGCCTGGTGCAGCAAATGTGCCACCGAGGCATCCATGACTTCAATCAGCGGTGCTGGCCACAGGCCAATCCAGAGTACCAGCAGCGTCAGGGTCAGCAGGCAGAAAAACTCCCTGTGGTTGAGGTCGCTCAAGGCGGCTACCTGGTCGTTTCCGGGCGCACCGAAGACCACGCGTTTCAGCATCCACAGGGTGTAGGCGGCCCCGAGGACCAGTGTCGATGCTGCCAGCAGGGCATACCACACGTTGGCATTGAAACTTGCCAGGATCACCATGAACTCGCCGACAAACCCCGAGGTTCCGGGCAGCCCCACATTGGCCAGTGCAAAAATGACGAAAAACGACGCGAACTTCGGCATGCTGTTCACGACGCCCCCGTAATCGGCGATCTGCCTGCTGTGTATGCGGTCGTACAGCACCCCGACACACAGGAACAGGGCACCTGAGATGAAGCCGTGGGAGATCATCTGCACCATGCCGCCGTGCATGGCAAGCTCCGCCGAAGAGCCGGTTTTGGCGAGCAGTGCGAATACCACGAAAAATCCCAGTGTGACAAAACCCATGTGGGCAATGGAGGAGTAGGCGATCAGTTTTTTCATGTCCTGCTGCACCAGTGCGACCAGCCCGATGTAGACGATGGCCACCAGCGAAACCGCGATGATGACCACGGCCAGCTGGTCACTGGCATACGATGTGATGGGGATGGTGAAGCGCAAAAACCCGTAACCGCCCATCTTCAGCATGATCGCTGCCAGCACCACAGAGCCCCCCGTGGGTGCCTCGACGTGCGCATCAGGCAGCCAGGTGTGCACCGGCCACATGGGAATCTTGACCGCGAACGCAACCAGGAACGCCAGGAAAATCAGGTACTGTTCACGGGCACTCAAAGGCGTCTGCTGCAGCTGCGCGATCTCGAAGGTGCCGGCCTGCAGGTACAAAAACACCAGTGCGACCAGCAGGAATACCGAGCCCAGGAAGGTGTACAGGAAGAACTTGATCGTCGCATACACCCTGCGCGGGCCGCCCCATATGCCAATGATCAGAAACATCGGGATCAGCATGCCCTCGAAGAATATGTAGAAAAGGATGGCGTCCAGGGCACAGAACACTCCGATCATCAGGCCTTCCAAGACCAGGAACGAGGCGAAGTATTCCGCGATGCGCCCCGACTCGATTTCCCATCCGGCAATGATCACCAGCAACGTGATGACGGTCGTGAGCAGGATCAGCGGCACCGATATCCCATCCACTCCCAGCGAGTAGTAGACGTTGAACGCCTCGATCCAGGGCAGGTGCTCCCTGAACTGCATGGCGTACTGCTGGGAATCAAATGCATTCAGCAGCGCGATGCTTGCGACAAAGGTGACCAGTGTGACCAGCAGGGCCAGCCAGCGCACCGCATGCACGGAAACCTTCTTGGCAACGATCACCAAAAGACCGCCGATGATGGGAAGCCAGATCAGCAGACTCAGTATGGGAAACGTGGTGGGCATGACTGGATTACAGGTAGCGGATACCGAGCAGGACCAGCAGGCCAAGAATCATCGTGAAGGCATAGTGATACAGGTAGCCGGACTGCACGTTTCGAACCCGTAGCGAACACCAGTTGACGGCCCGTGCAAACCCGTTCACCACCAGCCCGTCGATCAGCATCCGGTCCCCGAACGAACTGCACACGGTGCCGACCCTGCGCGTACCCGTGGCAAACAGCCCCTGGTAAAGCTCATCAAAGCCGTACTTGTGAGACAGCACGTTATACAGGAGGCCGAGGCGCTGCTTGCCCATCTGTGCAACCCCGGGCCTGCGCCGGTAGACCCACCAGGCGCTGAAGATTCCTGCAAACATCAGCCAGACCGCCGGACCCTGGAAGCCATGCACGATGAAGGACCCCAGGCCGTGGTAATGGGACTGGAGCTCGGCAACTGCATTGTGACGGTCGAGCACCACGAGGCTCTCTGCAAAATAATCTCCGAACACGAGCGGTCCGATGAACATCCCGGCAAACACCGAGGGCACCGCCAGCAGGATCAGAGGCACGGTAATGACCGCAGGGGACTCCGTGATGCGACCCACCACCTTGCCACGGTCCGGGCTTTCCCCGTGAAACGTCAAAAACAGCAGCCTGAACGAGTAGAAGGCCGTCACGAACACGCCTGCGGTGACCAGTACATAGGCAAATCCTGCCCCCGGCAGACTGGAGTAATGCACGGCCTCGATGATGGCATCCTTGGAAAAGAACCCGGAGAAGCCCGGAAATCCGACCAGCGCCAGGGTGCCGATCAACGCGGTCCAGTAGGTGATCGGCATGCGCTCTTTAAGGCCGCCCATCTTGCGCATGTCCTGTTCATGGTGCAGCGCCACGATCACGGAGCCCGCTGCCAGAAACAGCAGTGCCTTGAAGAAGGCATGCGTGAACAGGTGGAAGATGGCAATCGAGTAGGCCGAGGCGCCCAGTGCCACCGTCATGTAGCCCAGCTGCGACAGGGTCGAATAGGCCACTACCCGTTTGATGTCGTTTTGCACGATCCCGACCAGACCCATAAAAAACGCGGTCAGCGCACCGATCACCAGGATTACCGACAGGGCCACGTCACTGAACTCGAACAGCGGTGACATGCGCGCCACCATGAAGATCCCGGCCGTAACCATGGTCGCGGCATGGATGAGTGCCGAGATCGGTGTCGGACCCTCCATGGAATCCGGCAGCCACACATGCAGGGGAACCTGTGCGGATTTGGCCATTGCACCCACAAACAGCAGCAGGCAGATGACGGTCATGGCCGGCCATTCGACACCTGCGGCAATTGTGATCGTCTGCCCGGAAGCGCCGGGGGCCTGGCTGAACACCGCCAGGTAATCCAGGCTGCCGAACACGGCCAATATCGCTGCGATGCCCAGCAAAAAGCCGAAATCCCCTACCCGGTTGACCAGGAAGGCCTTCAGGTTGGCATGGATCGCAGACTCGCGGGTGTACCAGAAACCGATCAGCAGGTAGGACACCAGGCCCACGGCTTCCCAGCCGAAAAACAGCTGCAGGAAGTTGTTCGCCATGACCAGCATCAGCATCGAGAACGTGAACAGGGAGATATAGGCGAAAAAGCGCTGGTAGCCGGGGTCGTCATGCATGTAACCGATCGTGTAGATGTGCACCATCAGGGACACGAAGGTCACCACGACCATCATGATCGCGGTCAGCGGATCGATCAGGAAACCGACCTTGAGGTTCAGCCCTCCCAGAACGGCCCACCGGTACACATCGATCGACATCGGACCCACCTGGTCGAAAACGACCTGCTTGAATACGACCAGACTCAGGATAAACGACAGCGCTACTCCCACAATCGTTACCCAGTGCGCTCCGGTACGCCCGATACTGCGACCGGACAAGCCCGCGATCAGGGCGCCTGCCAGGGGAGCTAACACAATTATCAAGCTGAGTATCTTCACGGCTTTCTCGCGAATCTAGCCCCTCAGGCTTTCGAGGTCCTGAACGTTGATAGTCCGGCGGTTGCGGTACAGCACCACCAGGATGGCCAAACCGATTGCAGCTTCAGCCGCAGATACCGTGAGAATGAAAAACACGAAAACCTGGCCTGCCAGATCATCCAGGTAATGGGAAAAAGCAACGAAATTCATGTTGACGGCCAGCAGCATCAACTCGATGGCCATCAGCAAAAGAATCACGTTTTTACGGTTCAGGAAAATCCCGGCCACGCCGATGGAAAAAAGAATGGCGCCAAGTACCAGGAAATGGGTCAGGGTGATCATCGTGGTCTCTCGTGTGTTGGCCTTGGCAAGTCAGTCCTTGTCCATGGAAACCAGGCGCACGCGCTCGGCCCGGTCCGCGCTGACCTGCATTGCGGGACTCTGCCGCTTGGCACGGGTGCGCTTGTGCATGGTCAGGGTGATCGCTGCAACGATTGCCACCAGCAAGATGACGCCTGCAATCTCGAACGGGTAGATGTACTCGGAGAACAGCAACTCGCCCAACTCCTGCGTATTACTGTAGTCAGCAGGCTTGGCCTGGGGCTTTTGCAGGTCAAAGGCCGGGCGGCTCAGGATCACGGCCATCTCGACGGCCATGATGATCCCCACCAGCAGTCCTACCGGCAGGTAACGGGCAAACCCGGCGCGCATCTTGGCGAGGTTGATGTCCAGCATCATCACCACGAACAAGAACAGCACCATGACAGCACCCACGTACACGAGCACCAGGGTGATGCCCAGGAATTCCGCTTCCAGTAGCAGCCAGATGGCCGCACTGGTGAAGAACACCAGTACCAGGAACAGCACGGCATGCACGGGATTGCGAACCGAAATCATGGCCAGTGCCGAGGCCACCAGGATCGACGAGAAAAAATAAAAGACCGCACTCTCTATCAGCATGGGTTTACAAACTCGTCAGTCAAATATCGAGGCTTCCCGGTCGGAAGCAATCTGGTCTTCATGCTTTGCACCCACCTTGAGCAGCATGTCCTTGGTCATCACCTGCTGGCCTCGCTCGAAGAACGAGTACTCGAACACGCGGGTCTCCACGATGGCATCCACCGGGCAGGCCTCCTCGCAGAATCCGCAATAAACACACTTGAACAGGTCGATGTCGTAGCGCGTGGTGCGCCGGCTTCCATCCTCACGCTCTTCCGTATCGATGGTAATGGCCAGTGCAGGACACACCGCTTCACACAGCTTGCATCCGATACAGCGTTCCTCTCCGCTTGGGTACCTGCGCAACGCGTGCAGCCCCCGGAACCTGGGAGACTGCGGAGTTTTTTCCTCCGGGTAGCGGACCGTGAGCTTTTTGGAGCCAAAACGCCGCCCGGTCAGGCTCATTCCCCTCAAAAGCTCCGACAAGGTAAAGCTGCGGACAAGGTTTCTGATTCTCTTCAGCATGGCATTCAGTCAAACCAGGGCGGGATTTGCAGGTACAGCAAAACACCCTCCACCACGATCCAGATCAAGGTTATGGGCAGCAACACTTTCCAGCCCAGGCGCATGATCTGGTCATACCGGTAGCGGGGGAACGTGGCGCGAAACCACAGGAAGCAAAAAATGAAAAAGCTGGTTTTGGCGATAAACCAGTGTGCCCCGGATCCCAGCAGTACACCGATGACGGGCAGGTTAAAGATGTGCGCCGGGAGGATGCCTTCCAGGGGACTGAGCCAGCCTCCCAGAAACAGCAGCGCCGTGAGTGCGGAGATCAGGATGATGTTGGCGTACTCGGCCAGGAAGAACATTGCAAAGCCCATTCCCGAGTACTCGACATGAAATCCCGCAACGATCTCGGACTCGCCCTCGACCACGTCAAAGGGCGCACGATTGGTCTCTGCGATGCCGGCGATCAGGTAGGTCAGGAAAAGCGGCAACAGGGGCAACCAGTACCAGTGCAGGATGCTGCCCTGCTGGGCCATGACAATGTCGCCGAGGTTCAGGCTGCCGCTCGCCATGAGCACACCAACCAGTGCAAATCCCATGGCGATCTCGTAGGACACGATCTGGGCGGCGGACCGCAAGGAGCCCAGCAATGCGTATTTGGAGTTCGAGGCCCAGCCGGCAACGATCACGCCGTAGACACCCAGTGAGGTCATGGCCAGTATGTACAGCAACCCTGCATTGATATCGGCAAAGTTCAGGTGCTCCGAGAACGGGATCACGGCCCAGGCGGCAAGGGCCGGGGCCATGGACAGCAGCGGTGCGGTGCGAAACAGAAAGCGGTCGGCATCATTGGGCAGGATCATTTCCTTGAACATCAGCTTGAGGGCATCGGCGATCGGCTGACCCAGACCCTGGGGTCCTACCCGGTTCGGACCCAGCCTCACCTGCATGAAACCGAGGACCCTGCGCTCGGCCAGGGTGGCATACGCCACGCAGGCAAAAAGCACCAGAATAAACACCAGCATATAGGCCACGGTCAGCAGCAGTGGCGGAAACGGTGCGACCAGAGCTTGCCACCAGTCAATCATGATCGAGCCTCAGCTTTTGTATATCGACAGGTGCGATGGCATCTCCCAGCACATCGACATGCCGTGCACTCTTTTGCACCCACACGCAGCCCATGGGCAAGTCCGGGTCAAGTTCCAGCCTCAGTACCTTCGCGCGACCGTCCTGTACGATGCGGACCTCGTCTTCATCCAGCACCCCCAGCTCGCGTGCCTGGCGTTCGCACATGGCAACACCAGGTGAGCGCTCAAACGGGGTTTGCTGCAGGGAGCCTGCACGGCGCACAACATTGTCGACCGCATACATGGGGGTTGCGGATACGCGGTACGTCCCGTCCGCGGTTGCCTGTGCATTGACAGCCTTCGATTCATGCAGGCGGCCTTCGAACCCTGTGGCTTCCCCTGTCTGGACCTTGATTTCATCCAGAACCTGTTGACAGGACTCATGTGCGAAGCCTTCAAGGCCAAAATGCTCGGCCAGAACACGCAGGATGCGCCAGGCCGGTCTTGCCTGACCGGGAGGACTGATGGCCGGATCTGCGGTCTGCCAGCGTCCCTCGGCGTTCACATACGTGCCGCGCGTTTCTGCAAACGTGGCTATCGGAAGGATCACATCCGCATAGCCGCGCATGGATTCACTCACGTAGGGGGTGAATACCACGACAAACTCGGCCTCCTGTATCGCCTTGAGAGTGTCCGGTGCACTGGCAAAATCAAATTCCGGCTCGAGATTGAAAAGCACAAAGGCTTTGCAGGGCCCTGTCAGCATCTCGGTAACGTTCAGGCCTGCATCGGGGTTGGGGTCACCGCCCGCAAGGCGATGCGGGAGCATGCCGCACAGCCAGGCTCCGGCCGTGTTGCCGGCCTGCGGAAGAATCCCGAGATTGGCACCGGTATGGCGGGCAAGAAAAGCACCCAGTGCCCGCAATGCCGAGGCCTGGGGGTGGGCTTCCAGCATCGCGCCCAGAAAGACGGTGGAGGTGCCCGCCTGGCTCAGTACCTCAAAGATATGCCGGGCATACCTGGATGGAGAGGCCTGCTCCACGATTTCTAAAAGCTCATGAGGAAGATCTTTCAAGTCATTGTCAGGTATACACTTTACAATTTCAGCCAGGGCAGAAAGCCACGCCTGTGGAGCCTGGTTCCAGGTCACCTGCGCTGCAAAAAGAAAATCAAGGTCCCTGGAGTTCAGCGCGATCACCTGGCAACCCCTGGCCGAGGCCTTGCGGATCCGGTGAGCCAGCATGGGCTGCTCCAGGCGGATGTCGCAGCCGATGAGAAATACTGCATCATTTTGTTCCACGGATTCGATGGACTGTCCCAGGTTCGGAAACAGGGGCATGTACTCCTGGTCGGTGAAATCAGCCTGCCGGACCCGGTGGTCGATATTCTGGATGCCCAGGCCACGAAACAGCTTTTGCAACAGGTACAACTCTTCCAGGGTAGAGTGCGGCGCTGCCATTACCCCGACCTCCTCCGGCCTGAACTGCCTGATCTTTTGGGCCACCTGTTTCAGGCTTACAGGCCAGCTGCTAACTTCCCACTTGTGTGCACCCCTGACAAGCGGTTCAGTAGCACGGTCGGGGGTATGCAGGCCTTCGTAGCTGAACCGGTCTCGATCCGGGATCCAGGTTTCGTTCAACTCTTCATTTTCCCTGGGCACCACCCGCACAACCGTGTTACGCAGCACATGCATGTAGATATTCGAACCCACCCCGTCATGCGGGGCCAGTCCTGCATGTTGCAGCATTTCCCAGGAGCGTGCGCGCATACGTGAAGGCTTGGCATTCAACGCGCCCACCGGACACACATCGATGACATTTCCGGATAGCTCGGAAGTCAGCGCGCGCTCGACATAGGTGCCGATTTCCATGAATTCTCCACGCCCGGTCGCGCCCAGTTCACGGATCCCTGCCACCTCACTTCCAAACCGCACGCAGCGTGTGCAGTGTATACAGCGTGTCATGTCGGTCGAGACCAGCGGACCCAGGTCCTTGTCTGCAACCACACGCTTTCGTTCCGTGTAGCGCGAGATATCCTCCCCGTACCCCATCGCCGTATCCTGCAACTCGCATTCCCCACCCTGGTCGCATACCGGGCAATCCAGCGGATGGTTGATCAGCAGGAATTCCATGGTGCTCTTTTGAGCATCGAGGGCAGCCGGGGAATGGGTGTAGACCCGCATGCCTTCTGCCACCGGAGTCGCACAGGCCGGCAAGGCCTTGGGTGCCTTTTCGACCTCCACCATGCACATGCGGCAATTGGCGGCTACGGACAGCTTCTTGTGGTAGCAAAAGCGCGGGATCCGGATGTCGTGCTGGTCCGCAACTTCGATCAGCATGGCACCTTTCGAGGCGTGGACCTCCCGGTCATTGATAAAAAGCTGGATCTGCTCTTCAGACATTGCACCCGACTCCATTTATCCTGCGACCCTGTCCAGGACCTGTCTATCCAGCAGGCTGCATCCATGTTCGATATAGTGCACAAACTCCTCGCGGTAATGCTTGATAAAGCTGTGCACCGGCATGGCGGCTGCATCACCCAGCGCGCAGATAGTCCTGCCTTCAATCTTGCGGGCCACATCATCCAGTTTCTCGATGTCCTCCATCTCGCCCTTGCCCTCGACGATTCGGCTGAGCATGCGATACAACCAGCCGGTGCCTTCACGGCAAGGCGTGCACTGGCCACAGGATTCCGAAAAATAAAACCGCGAGATCCGCTGCAGGACCTTGACCATGTCCGTGCTGTCATCCATGACTACCACGGCCCCGGACCCCAGCAGGGATCCGGCCTGGGCAATCGATTCGTAGTCCATGCATACGTTCAGCATGACCTCGCCCGGGACCACCGGCACCGAAGAGCCTCCCGGGATCACTGCCTTCAGCGTGTGTCCTGTGCGTATTCCTCCCGCAAGTTCAAGGAGTTCGGCAAAGGGCATGCCTAGTGGAACTTCAAAGTTGCCTGGGTTGTTCACATGCCCGGACACCGAAAAGCACTTCGTGCCACCGCTTTTCTCCACTCCCAGGGCCGAGAACCATTCGGCTCCCTTGCGCATGATGGCTGGCACCGAGGCAAAAGTCTCAGTGTTGTTGATCGTAGTGGGCTGTCCGTACAGGCCGTAGCTGGCCGGGAACGGCGGCTTGAACCGCGGCAGGCCCTTCTTGCCCTCGAGCGATTCCAGCAGCGCGGTTTCCTCGCCACAGATGTATGCGCCCGCCCCCAGTGTGTCGTACAGGTAGAAGGTAAAGTCCGAACCCAGCACATTGTCTCCCAGGTAGCCTGCGGAGTACGCCTCGTTCAGGGCTTCCACAAAACGCAGGTACGGCTCACCGGAAAACTCTCCGCGGATGTAGTTGTAGCCCACCGAAGCCTGCATGGCATAGCCGGCAATGGCCATCCCCTCGATCACGGCGTGCGGGTTGTAGCGCAGAATGTCGCGATCCTTGCAGGTACCGGGCTCGGATTCATCCGAGTTGCACACGACATAGCGCTGGATACCTGTACCCTGCGGCATGAAGCTCCACTTCAGCCCGGTGGGAAACCCCGCGCCCCCGCGACCACGCAGACCGGACGCCTTGACCTGCTCGATGACCTCGCCAGGCGAGATGTTTTCCTGCAGGATTTTTTCCCAAGCTGAGTACCCGCCGACGCTCATGTAGTTCTCCAGCGTCCACGGCTGGTCGAATTCCAGGGTCTCGTAGCAAACGTTGTTCAGTTGAGGCATCGATTCAGTCCAGAGCTTCCAAGATCCTGTCCACTTTTTCGATCGTCAGGTTTTCCTCATAGTCGTGATTGACCTGCATCATGGGTGCACCGCAGCACCCCGCGAGACACTCCTCCTCCCTTTTCAGGAAAAACTTGCCATCCGGCGTACTTTCCCCCAGTCCAATGCCGAGCTTGTGTTCAAGGTGTTCGACGATCTTGTCCGCACCGCACAGCATGCAGGAAAGATTCGTACAGACTGCCAGGGTGTGCCTGCCGACCGGTTTGAGTACGAACATGGAGTAAAACGATGCAACTTCGTACACTGCGATGGCGGGCATATCCAGATAGGCCGCCACCGCATCCATCTTCTCGGTCTTCAGGTAGCCGTCCTCATGCTGCAGGGCACGCAGGGCACCCAGCACGGCAGACTGCTTCTGGTCGACCGGGTAGCGGGCCAGCCAGTCCTCCACTTCGCCACGCACATAGTCGGACAACGCCAGCGGTGAGTCAGCCTGTGTCATCGGTCGATCTCTCCGAATACGATGTCCTGGGTACCGATGATTGCGACGACATCGGCCAGCATGTGGCCACGTGACATCTCATCCAGCGCAGCCAGGTGGGCAAACCCGGGAGCACGGATTTTCAGGCGGTACGGCTTGTTGGCACCATCCGACACCAGGTAGATCCCCATCTCACCCTTCGGGTGCTCAATGGCACAGTAGACTTCGCCCTTTGGCAGACAGTAGCCCTCGGTGAACAGCTTGAAATGGTGGATGAGTTCCTCCATCCCCATCTTCATCTCGGTTCGCGCAGGAGGGGAAATTTTGTGGTTGTCCACCATCACCGGCCCCGGGTTCGCGCGCAGCCAGTCGACACACTGGCGGATAATTTCGTTGGACTGGCGCATCTCCTCGATACGCACCAGGTAGCGGTCATAACAATCCCCGTTGACTCCGACCGGGACCTGGAAGTCCAGATGCTCGTACACTTCGTACGGCTGCTTGCGCCGCAAATCCCACTCGATTCCGGAACCGCGCAGCATGGGACCGGTAAAGCCCAGTTGCAGTGCACGCTCCGGGCTCACGATGCCGATATCGACCGTACGCTGTTTCCAGATCCTGTTCTCGGTCAGCAGAGTCTCATATTCATCCACGCACGCGGGGAAACGCCGCGTAAAGTCCTCGATGAAGTCGAGCAGCGAACCCGTGCGCGCCTGGTTGAGTCTCGCGACATCTTTCTCGTCGTGCCAGCGGGATTCGACATACTTGGGCATCTGCGCAGGCAGGTCGCGGTGTACCCCGCCCGGTCGGTAGTATGTGGCGTGCATGCGTGCACCGGATACCGCCTCGTAGCAATCCATCAGATCCTCGCGCTCACGAAAGGCATACAGGAACACCGTCATGGCCCCGATATCCAGTGCATGGGCACCCAGCCACAGCAGATGGTTGAGGATCCGCGTGATCTCATCAAACATGACCCGGATGTACTGGGCGCGAACCGGCACCTCAAGACCCACCAGTTTTTCGATGGCCAGCACATAGACATGCTCATTGCACATCATGGAAACGTAATCGAGGCGGTCCATGTACCCGATGCTATGATTGTAGGGCTTGCTTTCTGCTAGCTTCTCGGTCGCGCGGTGCAGCAAACCGATATGCGGGTCCGCCCGCTGTACGACCTCGCCCTCCATTTCCAAGACCAGCCGCAGGACCCCGTGGGCGGCCGGGTGCTGGGGCCCGAAGTTCATGGTGTAGTTGCGAAGTTCAGGCATCGTTCTCTTGGGATTCGCCTGACTCAAAGCGGTGGTCATCGCGGATCACCTTGGGTACGGTGATACGGGGCTCAATGGATACCGGCTGGTAGATGACGCGTTTTTGCTCGGGGTCGTAACGCACTTCGACATGGCCTACCAGCGGGAAATCCTTGCGAAACGGATGCCCGGTAAAGCCGTAATCGGTGAGGATCCGACGAAGGTCGGGATGACCTTCGAAAATGATCCCGTACAGGTCAAAGGCCTCGCGTTCGTACCAGTCTGCAGAGGCCCAGATGTGATGGGCGGAGGGCACCATGGGCAGTTCATCGTCATCACAGAATGCCCGCACGCGCAGCCGGTGATTGCAGGCGACAGAGAGCAGGTGGTAGACCACGGCAAAACGTGGACCCTCCAGTGTCCGGGCCTGCGGTGAATCGTCAAAGGTAAAGCGCCCGAAGGAAGCCTTTTCCGCACCACGGCTGAAACCGGCCGAGGTCGCATCATGCGTACTCCACTCGTCGACTCCGTATTCCAGATAGTCCACCCCGGACAGGTCGACCAGTTGTTCAAACCGGAATTCCGGTGTATCCCGCAGTTGCAGCATCACCCCGTTGAGATCTCCGGATTTTACGGTCAGCGTGATTTCATCGTGCTTGATATCGAGGCTCTGTAACGAAGAAGCCAATACGCGCTGCAAGTCAGAACTCAGTTGATGGATACGTTCCCCCATGATGACCAGGCCTAGCGGGCAATGGTGCTCGTTCGGCGAATCTTGTTTTGCAGTTGGAGGATTCCGTACAGCAGGGCCTCGGCGGTCGGCGGGCAGCCGGGCACATAGACATCAACCGGCACGATGCGGTCACAGCCTCTCACCACGGCATATGAGTAATGGTAGTACCCACCGCCGTTCGCACACGAGCCCATGGAGATCACCCACTTGGGTTCGGCCATCTGGTCGTAGACCTTGCGCAGTGCCGGGGCCATCTTGTTGACCAGCGTGCCAGCCACGATCATGACATCAGACTGGCGCGGACTGGGCCGAAACATGACTCCGAATCGGTCCAGGTCATAGCGTGCTGCACCCGCATGCATCATCTCCACGGCGCAGCAGGCAAGTCCAAAGGTCATCGGCCACATGGAGCCGGTTCGCGCCCAGTTGATCAGCTCATCCAGGCGGGTCGTAACAAAACCCTCTTTCAGGTAGCCTTCGATGCCCATGTCAGTCCTGCACCCGTTTTTGGCAGTCGTATCGTTTCATGCTTCAATTCCACTCGATCCCACTGCCTAATCCCAGTCCAAGGCACCCTTGCCCCACTCATATATAAAGCCGACCGTAAGAATCACCAAAAACAGCGCCATGGACAAAAATCCCGCCAGGCCAAGTTCCCGAATGGCCACCGCCCAAGGAAACAGAAAGGCAATCTCCAGATCAAATATGATGAACAGGATCGCAACCAGGTAGTACCGCACGTCAAACTGCATTCGTGAATCCTCGAAGGCCTCAAAGCCGCATTCATAGGGAGAGTCCTTGGCCTCGTCACGGCGGCGGGGCCCCAAAGCAAGGCCCAGAGCCATCGGGATCAGGCTCATGATCACCGCAAGGCTGATAAAGACAAGTACCGGAAGATAGTTTTCGAGCATTGCCATTCCTCAAAGGCAGTGGTTTTCAGTATTTGGCCGATGTGCCAGGTCTTGGCAGATCAGTCCATGCGAGGCACATTGCGCCTACCTTATTGTATCCGAATTTGGTCACCTGCAAATTTCAGATGTGCGTTGACTATCCCCTTGCACATCGTGTCATTCAACTGCGAACATTTCAGTCTATATCACTGTTTTTACTTCATTTATAATGGATCCAAATTCGGAGGTCTTATCCGGGTATCAGAAAATCGAATCCCATCAGGAGGATGTCCTGCAGTGATTTTCGCACCCTCGGACTGCGATCGCGACTTGCAAATTCCTCATCCGCATCCTCTGATTTTCCAGGATAACCGATGGCCAGGCCCGTAAACGGTTCAATGGAATCCGGCAGATCGAACACCTCTCGCGCCTTGTCGGGATCGATCCCTACCATCTGGTGAACGCATAGGCCCCTTGCAGTCGCCTCAAGCGTCAACTGGGCAGATGCTGCTCCCAGATCATGGACCGCCGCCTTGTTCGGTTTGCCGTTGTGCTCAAAGTTGTGCTCGACAAGGCCGAGTGCCAATACAGGTGCCTGCCCTGCCCAGACCTGGTTGCCTTCGAGCAGGACACTGAAAACCTGATCCCTTAGCGCATCGCTGTGCCCGAGTATGCCGACGATGTAACGCCAGGGTTGTGCATTGTAGGAGGACATCGTCCAGCGTGCGGCTTCAAACAGGCAGCGCAGCTCGTCTTTGGGGACAGCCCGGTCTGCAAACACGTAGGGGCTCCATCGTTTCTTGATCAATTCATGGACCGGGTATTCGGATTCGGCATTCTTCATGAGTTAAATTCCTTCATACGAGATTGAAAAACTGACCAAGCCGGGAAAGTCACCAATACACCTGCTTTGGCTACAACTTCACAAGCCTCATTTTTGCCTGTTCGCCTGTGAATTTCAGTCTGGCAAACGGCATGTATACAAAAGCAGCAGAACCCTACAGACAGGGCCATTCACATGTTCAGGGCACGAACTTCCTGACAGTCGCACCCCAGTGCATCTGGAATTACCAGTAACCCAGCACAGTATAATCTCCATCGATAATCAATCGAATGGACACATACAAACCCAGCAGCCCGAACAATACCCAGACTGCGGTTGCCCCCCAGATATAGATATAGGTATCAGCCTTGCTGATCAACTCCTGCCTTCGAGAAACAAAAAAACTCACCCAGTAGACAGAGCTTACATACGTCCATTGCCAAAACAGTATGACACCCAGAATTCCCGCGAACAGGGCCGGCATGAAGGCGGTCGTGAATGCAGCGTACAGAATCAGTGAAGGGATCGGGGTAAAGAACCCATTGGCAATGTCGACACTGAAGCCATATGTACGCCGGTCCGCATACGAATCGTCGTACATGCAATACGTGGCCCAGGCATCCGCCCAGAGCTTTGGTGACAGGATTTTTCTCAATGGAACCCTAGTGGCCAGGAACTCCACGGCCGGTGTCCGGCCTGTTTGCATACGTCGTTCGCGCCAGTAACCAACGCGCTCTTCGATGTAATCCCTGCGCCAGAAAAGACAGGCTTCCCAATAGCAAATCAGCAGATTGATGGAGAAGAACAGACTTAACAGGCAATAGTAGGCGTTCAGGTTTCCATTTAGCCAAAGCCGTGTGCCAGTACCGGCTACAGTGAACACTGCAATAAAGACTACTGCAAACAAACCAACCTGCATTTCAGGCCAACCTTGTGTGTCTATCAAATTTAGACAGTGTTATGGATGTTGCTTGCATTTGTTGTGATTGCTTTGGTTGGTTACCAGAAAATTGTCACATCAGGAACTACCCTTGCTAGTGATGACTAGACTTGAATTCTTAACATTAGGACTCAGTTTCACTATTGTCCGAATTATATTGATCAAGGGGTGAATCAGAACGGAGAGGCACTCTTCCTGCGGGATGGGTATGAGATATTTTTTCCAGATGAAGATCTTGGTCATCAAAGAAAATATGTGGCCTAAACGCTTTCAATATTTTTGCTTTTTCCATTCCCCCTAAGAAGAAAATTTCATCTACGTAGACTCCCCAATTTCGTAGAGTTTTAATTACACGCATCTCCGCAGGTGCATTTCTAGCCGAAACTATCGCAATTCGCACTGGAGAATACTCGACTCTAAAAGGAAGTCGATCTTGCAATCGAGCAAGTTTGCGTAAAAGCTTTGCATATGGACCATCTTTCATAGGCATGTCTTGCTGCGCATCTTCCACACTTTGGAATTTTTCAAGTCCTCCTTTCTGGAATACAAGTTCACTGCTTTCATCAAACAAAACCGCATCACCATCGAAAGCGATTCGAACTTGGTCTTCGGGAATTTTGCTACTTTCAGTTGGAGGAGATTTGACAATTGCAGCAGCACACTCCCACCCATCAATGACTTTTTGTGCATCATCTTTATCCGTCGTCAAGAATAGATCCACATCAAATGCATCCAAATAATCGGTTACAGACTCGCCTCCCGTAAATGCATGCCTTGAGATTTGCAAGTCCAATCTCCTTATGTTCTTCAATACACACACGCCAGTTTCAGGGCTGTTTCGAGACATCACAACAACTTCTACAAGTGGAGATTCAGTACCCTTCCCATGCTCGTTGAGTTTTAAAAGTGCCTCCACTAATGGCATACCAGTCCCAGGTCCGAGAGAGTCATCCTCATGCCTAAGCATGTATGTGCGGTACTCGCTAACGGCCGTACCAGGATTCTCTTTGAGTTTCTGACGAAATACTGAATCTGCCTCATTTAAATCAAACAAAGCAGTGGAGGAAATGCCAATTACAAGCGTATCTGAAAGGTCAGTTGGCATTGAAGGATAAAACTAGGATCTTGAAATGTATGTAGAACTCAAACACTCCATGCCACTAATAATACAGATGGATGCGTCGGATTTCTTCGGACACTCTTGGATTGTCCAAATGGTGCCGACGGCCGGACTCGAACCGGCACGAGGTTTCCCTCACTAGCCCCTCAAGCTAGCGCGTCTACCAATTCCGCCACGTCGGCTTTCGCCTGGCTATTCTAACGCAAGAGACAAATACCTGAATCCTGACCTCTCCGAAGGCAGGTCTATCACATGATCCAGTAATGAACCCAAGAGGTCAGTTGGTGTCCAGATCGGCTGCAGGGGGATTCACTTGAGGCACATCAGGCAGGTCGGATACGGTGGATTCCGGCATGGCTTGCTCTTCCTCCGGACTTTCCTCCACAGGCACCTCTACCATCTCTTCAATGACCTGTACCGACTGGTCAATGACACTTTCAGTAACAGGACGATGAGTGGCAAGATAAGCAAGCAACAGGCTGTTGGCAAAAAACAGGGTCGCAAGAATCGCAGTTGCACGCGTCAGGAAAGTAGACGATCCCCTAGCTCCAAACACTGTGCCCGAGGCACCACTGCCGAATGCGGCACCGACATCCGCCCCCTTGCCGTGCTGGACCAGCACCAGACCGATAATACCGATGGCCAACAGCACATCGATCGCAACCAGAATGCTATATAACATCATACGTCTGTCTACCTGTCCCTGATGAGATGGCCCTTATGTCCCCGAGGCCGCAATTGCGACAAAGTCCTCTGCATTGAGTGATGCACCCCCAATCAGGCCTCCGTCAATATCATTTTCCTGCAGCAATGCACCGGCGTTTTCAGGTTTCATGCTGCCTCCATACAGGATGCGGATACGGTCTGCAATCCCTTCATCCTGCTTCCCCAGCCTGTCGCGGACAAACGCATGCACCTGCTGGGCCTGCTCCGGAGTTGCGGTCTTGCCGGTGCCAATCGCCCAAACGGGCTCATAGGCAATAACTGCTTTGTTAAAGCCTTCGATTCCAGAACCCGACAGCACGGCATCCAGCTGGCGTGCAATGACGGCTTCTGTCTGTCCGCCCTCACGCTCATCCAGGGTTTCGCCAACGCAAAGAATCGGAACCAGCGCATTTTCCTGGGCCTGTGCAAACTTTGCAGCCACCAGGGCATCGCTTTCCCCATAGATGTGCCGCCTTTCGGAGTGCCCGACGATCACGTACGTGCAGCCCAACTCCCGGATCATGGCTGCCGAAACTTCCCCTGTGTAGGCACCTTGTGCCTGGTCAGAGCAGTCCTGCGCACCGAGCACAATGCCAGTGTCCTGCAACAACTGACCGGCATGCTGCAGGTAGGCGTACGGCGGGCACACGGCAACTTCGGTGGTCCCGACCGTGGAAATTTGTCCGGTAATCCTGGCAAGAAGTGCCGAGACTGACTCCAGCGAGCCATTCAGTTTCCAGTTTCCTGCAACCAGAGGCTGGCGCATCAGGTGATTCGTCCGTTAAAAATTAAAAGTGCGCAGCTTACCCACCACGGCATGATTAAGCAAACCACGGTGAATATGCCGGATTGTCTACAACCGGAGCCTGCGCTCAGCAGGATGCAGAGACCTGTTCTGCGATGTGTTGTGCCAGTTTCTCCACCTTCATCGCATCCACGCCCTCGACCATGACCCGCACCAGAGGTTCAGTGCCAGAAGGCCGTAACAGCACGCGCCCGGACTCACCCAGGTCTGACTCGGCATCCTTCACAACCTGCTGGATTTCAGGCGTGCTGTCGATGTCGATCTTGGACTGCACCGGGATATTGATCAGGGTCTGGGGGTACTTGTACATGCCGGACTTGGCTTCGTGCAGGCTCTTTTGTGCCGTCACCAGGATCTGCAGCACCTGCAATGCGGAAATGATAGCGTCACAGGTCGTCATGCGATCCAGGCTGATGATATGACCGGACGGCTCGCCACCGAGGATCCAGGAGTGTGCCTGCAGCATCTCGACCACATGGCGGTCTCCCACCGAGGCTCGCTTGAACCGGATTCCTGCATCCCTCAGGGCATGCTCCAGCCCGAGGTTGCTCATCTGGGTTCCAACGACACCACCCTGCAGGGTATTTTCCGATTTCCGCGCCTGTGCAATCAGGAACAGCAGCTCATCCCCGTCCACGGTTGCACCGGTATGGTCCGCCATGATCAGGCGGTCCCCGTCTCCGTCAATCGCAATCCCCATGTCGGCCTGATGCTCCAGTACCGCCGCACCCAGTACCTGGGGGTCATTGGCCCCGCAGTCCTCGTTAATGTTGAAGCCGTTGGGCTGAGATGCCGTGCTGATCACTTCTGCACCCAGTTCCGTGAACACGCTGGGCGCGATTTGGTAGGTGGCGCCATGGGCGCAATCGACCACGATTTTCAGACCGTTCAGCCGGATGTGGGTCGGTACGGTACTCTTGCAGAACTCGATGTAACGACCGGCAGCATCGTTGACCCGCTCCGCCTTGCCCAGCTTGTCCGCACTGACGACTTCCAGGGCGCGCTCCATGCGGTTTTCAATTTCGATCTCCGCCTCATCAGACAGCTTCTTGCCTTCCGAGGAAAAGAACTTCACGCCGTTGTCGGTGTAGCAGTTGTGGGATGCACTGATGACGATGCCTGCCGCCGCCCGAAGTGTGCGGGTCAGGTAGGCCACGGCCGGAGTCGGCATGGGCCCCAGCAGCCGGCTGTTGGCGCCTGCAGCGGACAGCCCCGCTTCAAGCCCCGACTCGAACATGTAGCCGGAGATCCGCGTATCCTTGCCGATCAGCACCAGGCTCCTGTCATCGGTACACAGTGCGGAACCGGCTGCCCAGCCAAGCTTGAGGACGAAATCCGGCGTCATCACGCCGTCGCCGACCCGGCCACGTATCCCGTCCGTACCAAAAAACTTCCGCCCCATACGCGTTTCCGATCAGTCCCCGAAACCGGATGTTCTAAAGAGTCTCGATATGCAAGTGTATAAAGTGCGCGGTTTCTCCGCCTGGCAGAGCCTGGAACCGGACACCCCGGTCATCGGAGGATCCTGACAATACGGTCAGCGGTTCAGTGCTCGCTGGCCGGGCCGCCAATCGGCTCCGAGTCCTTGGAAGGACTTTCCTTCGGCGACTTGGCCGTCGATCCCGAAGTCGGATTGTCATCCACGTCCTCCCAGTCCTGGGGCGGGCGCGGCTCATCCCCGGCCATGATGTCGTCAATCTGTTCGGTGTCCAGCGTTTCATACTTCACCAGGGCTTTCGCCATGATGTGAAGCTTGTCCATGTTCTCCTTGATCAGCTTCATCGCACGCTCATAGTTGACATCGATGATGCGCCGCACTTCCTGGTCAATCGAATTGGCCGTATCATCCGACACCGTTTTATGCTGGGTGACGGAATGGCCCAGGAACACCTCACCGTCCTCATCGCCGTAGGACAGTGGACCCATCTTCTCCGACAGGCCCCACTTGGTGACCATCGCACGTGCAATCTCGGTCGCCCGCTCAATGTCGTTGGAAGCTCCGGTGGTCACCGCCTCATCACCAAAAATAAGCTCTTCGGCAACCCGTCCGCCGAACAGGCTTGAAATCTGGCTTTCCAGACGCTGCCTGCTGTGACTGTAGCGGTCCTCTTCCGGCAAAAACATGGTCACTCCCAGGGCACGGCCCCGTGGAATGATCGTGACCTTGTAGACCGGATCATGCTCGGGCACCAGGCGGCCCACGATTGCGTGGCCCGACTCATGGTAGGCAGTGAGTTCTTTTTCCTCATCGCTCATCACCATCGACTTGCGCTCCGCACCCATCAGGATCTTGTCCTTGGCGCGTTCAAACTCTTCCATGTTCACGGTACGCTTGTTGCCGCGCGCGGCAAACAGTGCAGCCTCGTTCACCAGGTTTGCCAGATCGGCTCCTGAAAATCCCGGCGTTCCCCGGGCAATGAAATCGGCACGCACATCCTTGCCGACCGGTACCTTGCGCATGTGCACTTTCAGGATCTGCTCGCGTCCACGAATGTCAGGCAGGGGTACGGTCACCTGGCGGTCAAAGCGGCCTGGCCGCAGCAGGGCCGGGTCCAGTACATCGGGTCGGTTGGTAGCCGCTATCACGATCACGCCCGCATTGCCGTCAAAACCGTCCATCTCCACCAGCAACTGGTTCAGGGTCTGTTCGCGCTCGTCATGGCCACCGCCCAGCCCGGCACCACGATGGCGCCCGACGGCATCGATCTCATCGATGAAAATGATACAGGGAGAATGCTTCTTGGCCTGGTTGAACATGTCACGTACACGGGATGCCCCGACGCCGACAAACATCTCCACGAAATCCGAGCCCGAGATGGTAAAGAACGGCACCTTGGCTTCCCCGGCAATCGCCTTGGCCAGCAGCGTTTTACCCGTACCCGGCTGACCGATCATCAGGACGCCACGGGGAATCTTGCCCCCCAGTTTCTGGAACTTGGCCGGGTCGCGCAGGAACTCCACCAGTTCGGAGACCTCCTCCTTGGCCTCTTCCACGCCTGCAACGTCATTGAAGGTCACCTTGATCTGGTCCTCGCCCATCAGGCGGGCCTTGCTCTTGCCAAACGACATGGCACCACGGCCGGTACCGCCGCCCTGCATCTGCCGCATGAAAAATATCCACACGCCGATCAGCAGCAGCATGGGGAACCAGCTGATCAGGATATCGAGCAGCAGCGAGCGCGGCTTGGTTTCGCCTGCCTCAATTTCCACATCATGATCGAGCAGATCCTTGACCAGGCCCGGGTCTCCGGGACTGAAGGTCTCGAAGGATTCACCATTTTCGTAAGTGCCCTCGATACGGCGCCCATCCGGACTGATCAGAACGGACCGGACGTTGTTGGAATACACCTGCTCAATGAACTTGGAATACGAAAGCTCAGTGGGGGACTCCGGACGGGGTGCGAAGTTGTTGAACACGGTCATCAGAACCACCGCAATCACCGCCCACAGCAACAAATTTTTAACCATGTCGTTCAAGAACTACCTCGTAGTCTGGATTCAAATCCCTTTAATGATTAACTATACCGTGATTCTGCCACTCGATGCACCTGTTGTGTACATACCATCACAGAACCACCTGTATGCAAATCAATACCTTACAGAACCAGTGCCCTGCCCTGATACTACTATATTTGGGGCAGATTCACCTAAAACAAGGAAGATTTCGCTGACAGGCCCCAGGCCCTGCGCGAAATCTGCTATTCGGCGTCTCCGTAATGCACTTCAACCACCTCGTAGTCCCTGTGTCCTGCCGGGGCCTCCACCGTGATGACATCCCCCTCCTCCTTGCCGATCATGGCCCGGGCGATCGGTGAGGAAATGGACACCATGCGCTGCTTGATGTCGGCCTCGTCCTCGCCCACGATGGTATAGGTGGACTCTTCACCCGAAGACTCATCGGCGAGCACGACGGTGGCGCCGAACGTGACCCGCCCGCCCGACTGGAGCTTGCTGACATCAATGATCTCCGCACTGGAAAGCTTGCCCTCGATATCCTTGATCCGTCCCTCGACGAACGCCTGCTGTTCGCGGGCTGCATGGTATTCCGCATTCTCCCTGAGGTCGCCATGCGCGCGTGCAGTGGCAATCGCCTCAATGATTTGAGGCCGCTTCACTGATTTAAGTTCCTGCAATTCTTTGCGCAGCAGTTCTGCGCCACGTACTGTGAGTGGAACCCTGTCCATACTGAAACCCCGAACTGTGAATGTGGGCGTGCTAGACCCTGAATGTACCGCCTTGATGCAGTCTACCCGTGTGCAAATCCTGCAGACAATACACATTATACTGCCCGCGGCTCTGGATGGCCTCCTTCAGGGCCCACGCACCCTCCATCGTGGTGGTGTAGCAGACCTTGTGCTGCAGGGCTTCCCTGCGGATGGTAAAGGAATCCGCAATCGCCTGTTTTCCCTCCGTGGTGTTCACGATCAGATCCACCTCACCGGCAGTGATCATGTCCACGATATGCGGATGGCCCTGCCTGACCTTGTTCACCGCCTGGCACTCAAGCCCGTTGTCATTGAGGTAGCGGGCCGTGCCCCGGGTCGCAACCAGGGTGAATCCCAGCGCCTGCAGGTCCCGTGCGATCCTGGCGGTCTGCTCCTTGTCTTCATCACGCACGCTGAGCAATGCGCAACCCTGCTCCGGCAACAGCGTGCCTGCGGCAAGCTGCGATTTTCCGAAAGCTTCCGCAAACGTTTCACCGATCCCCATCACCTCGCCTGTGGACTTCATCTCGGGCCCCAGAATCGGGTCGACCCCGCCGAACTTGATGAACGGAAATACCGCTTCCTTGACCGAGGAATACTGCGGGATGCCCCCCTGCAGTGCGTCCTGCTGTTCCAGGCTCCGGCCCACCATGCAGCGTGCTGCGATCTTGGCGAGCGGCATGCCGATCGCCTTGGAGACAAACGGTACGGTACGCGAGGCCCGCGGGTTGACCTCGATCAGGTACACCTTCTCGTCCCGCACCGCAAACTGCACGTTCATCAGTCCGACCACGTTCAGGCCAAGTGCAAGCTGGCGCGCCTGTGCCCGCATCATGTCCTGCACGTGCTCGCTCAGGTTATAGGGAGGCAGCGAGCAGGCACTGTCTCCCGAGTGGATGCCGGCCTGTTCGATATGCTGCATGATGCCACCGATCAGCACATCCTTGCCGTCGCAGATGGCATCCAGATCGACTTCCACGGCATCCGCCAGGAAATGATCGATCAGCACGGGGGCATCGTTGGAGACCCTGACGGCCTCCTGCATGTATCGCTCCAGGTCATCTTGCTGGTGCACGATTTCCATGGCTCGCCCGCCAAGTACATAGGAGGGGCGCACGACCAGCGGGTAGCCGATTTCCCTGGCCGCTTCGATGGCGGCCTCGGCGCTGGTCACGGTTGCGTTCGGAGGCTGCAGCAAATCGAGGCGGTGAATCAGCTGTACAAAGCGCTCACGGTCCTCGGCCAGATCGATCGAGTCCGGAGTCGTGCCGATGATCGGGACCCCTTCGGCCTCCAGGGCACGCGCCAGCTTCAGCGGGGTCTGCCCGCCGAACTGGACGATGACTCCCTGCGGTTTCTCCAGGCGCACGATTTCAAGCACGTCCTCCAGGGTCAACGGCTCGAAATACAGGCGGTCCGAAGTGTCGTAGTCTGTCGAGACGGTTTCCGGGTTGCAGTTCACCATGATGGTTTCATAACCATCCTCGCGCAACGCCATGGCCGCATGCACGCAGCAGTAGTCAAACTCGATCCCCTGTCCAATCCGGTTGGGCCCGCCGCCGAGCACAATGACTTTCCTGCGATCCGTGGGACAGGCCTCGCACTCCTCGTCATAGCTGGAGTACATGTAGGCCGTACTGGTGGCAAACTCCGCAGCACAGGTATCCACACGCTTGTACACCGGGTGGATCTCCAGGTCATGCCTGACCTTTCGCACCTGCTGTTCGCTGCATTGCAGCAGTCCCGCAAGCCTTTGATCTGAAAATCCCCGGCGCTTGAGTTCGCGAAGCGAATCGCGGTCCAGGTCCCCAGGCCCCTTGCCAACGAGATCGCTCTCAAGGTCCACCAGTTGCCTGATCTGGGCCAGAAACCAGGGGTCGATCCCGGACAAAGCTTGAACCTCGTCCACGCTGTAGCCAGTACGAAAGGCATCGGCGATATACCAGATACGGTGCGGGCCCGGTTCGCGCAATTCGAGTTCCAGTGACTCGCGCTGCTCCGCGGCATAATGCTCCTGCATCGGGTTGAGCCCGTCCGTACCCGTTTCCAGGCCGCGCAGGGCTTTCTGGAAAGATTCCTGGAAGGTTCGCCCAATCGCCATCACCTCGCCAACCGACTTCATCTGGGTGGTAAGTTTGGGCTGGGTGTGCGGAAATTTCTCGAAGGTAAACCGCGGTATTTTCGTCACCACATAATCGATAGTGGGTTCGAAGGAAGCCGGGGTCGCCCCTCCCGTGATCTCGTTTCGCAGCTCATCCAGGGTGTAGCCGACCGCGAGCTTGGCGGCGACCTTGGCGATCGGAAAACCAGTCGCCTTGGAGGCCAGTGCCGATGAGCGTGAAACCCTCGGGTTCATCTCGATGATCACCAGGCGGCCATCCTCGGGGTGCACGGCGAACTGCACGTTGGAGCCTCCGGTGTCGACGCCGATCTTGCGCAGCACCTCGATGGAGGCATTGCGCATGATCTGGTATTCCTTGTCGGTGAGCGTTTGCGCCGGTGCGACCGTGATGGAGTCCCCGGTATGCACCCCCATGGGATCCAGGTTCTCGATCGAACACACGATGATGCAGTTGTCGTTCTGGTCACGCACCACCTCCATCTCGAATTCCTTCCAACCCAGCAGGGACTCCTCGAGCAGCACCTCCGTGGTCGGGGACAGGTCCAGGCCATGCTCGACGATGGACTTGAATTCCTGCAGATCACGGGCGATTCCCCCGCCACTGCCACCCAGCGTGAATGACGGGCGCACGATGGTCGGGAAGCCGAGTTCCGGCTGATGGCGCAGGGCCTCTTCCAGGCTGTGCGCGAGGTGTGAGCGCGCAGACTTCAGGCCGATCTCGTTCATGGCCTCGCGAAACAGTTCGCGGTCCTCGGCCATGTCAATTGCATCGGTGTCCGCACCGATCATGGCTACCGAGAACTTCTCCAGCACCCCTTCGCGTTTCAGGTCAAGGGCACAGTTCAGTGCCGTCTGTCCACCCATGGTGGGCAACAACGCATCCGGGCGCTCTTTCTCGATGATGGTCGCAACGGTCTGCCAGAGGATCGGCTCGACATAAATGGCATCGGCCATCTCCGGGTCGGTCATGATGGTCGCGGGATTGGAGTTGACCAGGATGACACGGTAACCCTCTTCTGTCAGGGCCTTGCAGGCCTGTACTCCGGAATAGTCGAATTCGCATGCCTGGCCGATCACGATCGGTCCTGCACCGATGATCAGTATGCTCTGGATATCCGTCCGCTTGGGCATAAGTTCACCGGGAAGCCTGGTAGCTTTTCATCATGGAAACAAACAGCTCGAACAGGGGGCGGACATCCTGGGGACCGGGACTTGCTTCCGGATGTCCCTGAAACCCGTAGGCGGGTTTTTGCACGTGCCGAAGACCTTGCAGGGAACGGTCGAACAGCGAGCGGTGAGTAGCCTGCAGGCAGTCCGGCAAGGTGTCTTCATCGACCGCGAATCCATGGTTCTGGCTGCTGATCATCACCGAGCCGGTGTGCAGGTCCTGCACGGGATGGTTGGCGCCGTGATGGCCGAACTTCATCTTGACCGTGCTGGCACCGCATGCCAAGCCGAGCAACTGGTGCCCAAGGCAAATCCCGAAGACGGGCACGCCTTGGTGAAGAATGTCTCGGATGGCTCGGATGGCGTAATCACAGGGCTCCGGATCACCTGGACCGTTGGACAGGAAAACGCCATCAGGCTTTCGCCCAAGTACTTCCTCGGCGGTCATGGTCGCAGGCACCACCTCGATGGAACAACCGTGTTCGTGCAGGATGCGCAGGATGTTGCGCTTCACTCCGAAGTCGTAGGCGATCACAAAATACTGCAGCTTCACGGAGGCCACCGGTCCACTTCCGGGACCGGTCCAGCAGCCCTCATTCCATCGGTATGGGGCTTTCGTTGTGACCTCACGGGCCAGATCCATGCCTTTCAGGCCCGGGAAGCCCCGTGCCGCTTCCAGGGTCTTGGCAGCGTCGATCTCGCCGGCCGCAATCGCACCATTCTGTGCACCCTTTTCACGCAGCACCCGGGTCAGGCGGCGGGTATCAATATCCGCAATCCCGGCAATGTTGTGGCGGATGAGGTATTCGGACAAGCCGGCATCAGCACGCCAGTTACTGGCCTGCTCAGGGAGGTCCCGGATCACCAGCCCGCTGGCATGGATTTTTGCAGACTCCTCGTCTTCGAAATTAGTGCCGACGTTGCCGATGTGCGGATAGGTCAGTGTGATGATCTGCCGCGCGTAGGAGGGGTCAGTGAGAATCTCCTGGTAGCCAGTGATGGAAGTGTTGAAAACCACCTCTCCGGTGGAGAGACCTGCGGCGCCAATTGATTTTCCCCAAAAAAGAGTCCCGTCTTCCAGGGCAAGCAAGGCGGGCTGCAAATTCAAACAGTTTCCTCCGGCTACACATAAAAACGGGACGCGCATCCAGGCCGTCCCGTCGGGAAATAATCAGTGCTTTGGGTTGACCGGCCCGATTGTACTGAACTCGGGCAGGTTTCGGAACCGGAAATTTGGGAGAATTGCATGCAGTGCCCTGCAACCTCCTTGAAGGCCATGGTCGAAAATCCTGACGAGGCCCTCGTACCAGGAATGGATATCAACGTGCCTTCTTGAAGTGGCAGGCTGGCTCCGTTGCCGAAAATCAGCAACCCATCATAGAGGCCGCACAGGTGAGTGCAACCGCTATCCCTACCTACTCGTACTGCTCAGTAGACCCGTAGTGCGCACCCACGAAAAGTGCAGTACTTCCGCTTGCACTTATCCCGAAACCGCGGTGTACTCCAGCGACCGCCCTGGGGAAGCCGTCGGCATCGTCCACTTCCGAAAAGCGGCCTGCCCACGACCCGCCGGTCTCAACGAAGGTGATGGCCGGGTGACTGAGCGTAATGTTGTCCCCGAAGAACTGGCCTGCGCTATCAAACGAGGTCGCTGGCATGTCCAGCATGTAGCCTGTGGGAGTCAAGGTCCGGTTTTCCCGGGCCTGGCCTCCGGGAAAGAGCACGGACTCGTAGGTGAATTCCACGTCTCGAACCTGCCCTGAGACCATGCTGGTATCGAAGTTCGCAAACATCGTGAACACACCCTGGAATTCGCCGGCGACTGTCGTGCCTACAGGATAAGGCAGTCCCGGGCCGTAGGTGGCTACGTAAAAACCGGCAGAACGGCCCGTGTACGTGGCTCTGCCGGAGGCTGGCACGGTGATCGCCTCGTTATATTCCGGGCCGTCCATGAATGCCCCGAACTCTATGCCGGAAGTCCCGGTATCTGCATGGATCCAGTAGCCGGCTGCCAGGTAGTTCGTGAAGTCATCGTCCTCCCACTCGATGAACGTACCCATGATGGTCCATCCGGAATCCGTGGTGGACAGGGTATGGGCCTGCACCGCATCGCGGTTGGACAGCAGGTTCTGTTCCGGGGTGAGATTGACGCCTACTGCATACGTTGCAGTATCGGTATCCACGATGGACGAGGAGCCATCCTGGCGATTGAGTTCAAGCACGAACTGCTCACCATCGAATGACGTGTCGAAGCTCTCTACATCCGCAAGGCTGTTGGTGTAGGAACTCATCACGCTACCCTGATCACCTCCCTCTCCGAACACCGGAGCACCGCCTACCTGCTGGGTGAGGCCGATGATTTGCTCGGAAACTTCGCCAAAACCGGAAATCTCCGTCTCCGTACCCTGTGAGAAGGCGGTCTGCCTGGGGTCCATGGGGCTGCCTCCGCAGGCGCAGAGAAACAATGAAAACAGGATGACAGCGTACTTGTTCATGATTTTCCTCACATCATCTGGTGTTGTTCGAATGGGTGCGTTGTGTCGGGAAAGGCTGGGAGAATGATATAACTGCCGTGACCGGCAAATGCAAGTGCTTCATTTTTCGCGTAGCGCCTAGATCAGTCGGCGAATATCAATGTCTGCTATCCCTGTTGCACCACCCTGAACGTATAAAAAAGCGGTCCCCTGCAGCGGGGGGCGCTAACCCGCTTCTTCATTCGGGCTTCTGCAGTAGGGCCTCAAAGGAACCGTTGAAACGTCCAAACGAACCGTCCTCTTCCTCGAAATTTGCTTCGTAGAGTCCCGCTGTCAGCCGAGGCTCACCTGTCTGCACCGGGCGGTTCGAGAAATACGCCCCGAAGACACCCTCGGACCCTGCGACCGTGCGGCTTTCGTGCATGACGGTCATGGCCTCCTGGTAGATCGTGCCGTCCTCGCGCCAGCCGACAGGACCGAAGTGCAGCTCGTAACCTGACGGGTCTGCCCGCGGAGTAGCTGCAGCGGTTTGCGACTGCAGCAGGGAGGCGATATGCACCTCACCAGCGGTAATCTCCCCGGTACATCCGACACAGCCCTGCACGACTCCGGCATCGAAGTCTGCTGTCAGCTGTACGGGTGCCAGGAACTCGGCAAACATGTAGTGCTGTGCATACCCGACGGCTTCTACATACTGGAACAGCCCGGACGAAATACCGGCATACGTGGCAGTACCTGTGACTGGCAGGACCGGAGGATTGGTGGGATCAATCTCGGGGCCGTCGATGAAATACACGAGACGATCTGCCGTGAACAGATCCACTTCCTCCTCATCTTGCGGGAATACTGACCACCATCCGCCTGCGAGGTAGTCCGTCGGGTCGTTGTTGTCCCAGCTGATTATCACGTAAGCCATCTGCGTGCCTTCAGCCTCGGGCCTGACCATCAGCCACGACTGCGCAACATGGCCGGGAATCCGTGCCGGGATAGGTGTACTCTGCACCGTGTGCTCTTCGCTGTTGATCTTGTAGGTTCTGCCTCCGCGTTCCTCAACGATCTCGACCTTCCCGCCACTGAAAAAGGTGGTATCGCGGTAGAAATTGATTTGCTCAGGAGGGGGTGGGGGTTCTCGGTAGGGACTGCCCCCACAGGCGGACAGAACGTACAGGAACAATAAACAGGTGAATGCTGGTCTCATGGGCACTGCCTCTTGTTGTTATGGGGTCCGGCAAAGGTGCCGGGCCTTTGCTAACAACGCTCGAGAACAAGAAGTCCCTGCTCATTCACCCAGGCATCGGAAACCACCCGACACTCATGAAGGCTGTGGTATTTGGCAGGTAACCGACTTGGCGAGATTCCCAGCCGACGTTAGCAGGGGGCACTATACCACCTGCTTTACCAGTCGTTAATTATTTTGGCAGGACTATGGGGAAAGACAGGTTCAGAGGATGCGCGAGAACAGCAAAACGCGTTCGCCCTTAACCCAGGCGTCGAAGCTGCCTGAAAGCCTTCCTTGCACCTTACCCGACTCCGTGAAGGCCGGGCTTATTTCTGAAATACCAGATAGGCTGCAAGGCCCACCAGGATGACCGCGAAGATTTTCTTGAAGTTTGCCGTGGCGACATGCTCAAGCAGGTACGGGCCGATCTGTGCACCCAGCAGCCCACCGAGGCCGAGGGCAATCGCCACCCGGTAATCCACATTGTCGAGCCGACCGTGCGCAAACAGCGCCGACAGCGAGATGATCAGGATTGCCAGAAACGAGGTGCCAACCGCCTTTTGCGCGGTATATCCGAGGGTGATGAGCAACGGCACCATCAAAAATCCGCCGCCCAGCCCCGTAAATGATGCACCTACCCCGACCAAGATGCCGGACAAGATGAATAACGTATAGTTCAGAGCCATTGATCGCCTCCCCGGTCAAAGTCTTTCGTTATGACGACAGGCCCTGACCTGCTAGAGGCCCGTCATGCTACCCGGGGCTGCAGCGCACCCCAGTAGTGGCTGGCAGGCAGCGCTAGATCTCCAGCACATCCTGCATGTCGAAAAGTCCCGGACCGCGGCCTGACACCCAAGCGGCAGCGCGCAAGGCTCCCCTGGCAAAGTTCATCCGGCTGGAAGCACGATGTGTGACTTCGATGCGTTCGCCCTCCCCGGAGAACATGACCGTGTGCTCACCCACAATGTCCCCGGCCCGGATGGTTTCAAAACCAATGGTTTTACGGTCGCGCTTGCCGGTATGGCCCTGCCGGCCAAAGACCGCGCAGTCCGCCAGCTTTCGCCCGAGACGCTCAGCCACCACTTCACCCATGCGCAATGCGGTTCCTGAAGGCGCATCCACCTTGTGGCGGTGGTGTGCCTCGATAATCTCGATGTCGTAGTCATCGCGCAGGGTATCGGCAGCTACCTGCAACAGCTTCAGGCACACGTTCACCCCGACGCTCATGTTCGGTGCGTACACGATGGAGATGTCCTCGCTGGCCTGCTGCAGTTCCTGTACCTGGTGCTCGTCCAGGCCAGTCGTGCCGATGACCATGGATTTGCCATGCCTGCGACAACTGTCCAGTGACCGCATCGTGCATTCGGGCACGGTGAAGTCGATCAGGATGTCGAAATCCCTGCATTGACTTTCAAGGTCATGGCTGATGATCACGCCCGTAGCCCCTACCCCGGCCACCTCTCCGGCATCGCACCCGATCGAGTCTGCCGCGGACGCCTCGAATGCGGCACCCAGGCGAGTCCGTTCATCTTCCACACAGGCCTGCACCAGCGTCTTTCCCATTCGACCCGCAGCCCCATTGATCCCAAGCGTAAGCATTCCACTGTCCCCACGAAATATCACTCGCACGATTATACATTCCGTGCCGCACAAGCGGTGCGGTCACTTTCCATGGGTACTGGGGATACGATGCAGGGATGTCCGGACCGGTCGCAGACGCGATTAATGCGACCAGAACTTGAGCTCGTCAAAGAAACTTTTCACGTCATCGGTCCAGGAATGTGAGCGCGGGCTGTGGCGGTTCCCGCCCTTGTCGACGTCCCGGGAGAATTTCTCAAGCAATTCCTTCTGGTGCTTGCTGAGGTTGACGGGGGTCTCGACGACGATCGAGCAGATCAGATCGCCCGGTGTGCTGCCACGCACGGGCCGCACGCCCTTGCCGCGCAGGCGAAACAACCGCCCGGTCTGGGTTTCGGCTGGAACCTTGAGCTTGACCTTGCCTTTCAGGGTGGGAACTTCCACCTCGCCACCCAGCGCAGCCATGCTGAAACTGATTGGAACTTCACAGTGCAAATCACTGTTTTCTCTTGTGAAAAGCTCATGGGGACGCACATAGATCTGTACGTAGAGATCCCCCGGAGGGCCGTTGTTCGTGCCCGCTTCACCCTCACCTGACAGGCGAATCCGGTCACCGCTGTCGACACCTGCCGGCACCTTCACGGAGAGCTTTTTCGTGACACGCCTTCGCCCGGTGCCGCGGCAATAGTCACACGGCACCCGGATGGTCTTGCCCTGGCCGCGGCATCGGGGACAGGTTTGCTGGATCGAAAAAAAGCCCTGCTGCATGCGGACCTGACCTGCACCGCCACAGGTGCTGCATTCTTCTACCGAGGTGCCCGGTGCCGCCCCGGAACCGTCGCATTCCGTACAGGTGGACTGGCGCGGGATCTCCAGGGTCGACTCGGTCCCGAACACCGCCTCCTCCAGGCTGATCTCAAGGTCGTGCTGGAGATCGGAACCCCGGTACACGCGCTGCGAGGAACCGCGGCCTGTACCAAAGATGTCGCCAAAAATATCGCCGAAAATGTCACTGAAATCCGCGGTACTGCCAGCGGTTCCGCCCTGCACCCCGGCATGGCCGAACTGGTCATAGGCCTGGCGCTTGCGGGCATCGCCCAGAATCTCGTAGGCCTCTTTCGCTTCCTTGAACTTTCGTTCGGCCTCGTGGTCCCCGGGGTTGCGGTCCGGATGGTATTTCATGGCAAGCCGGCGGTACGCCTTTTTCAGCCCGTCCGCATCCGCGGAGCGGTCAACGCCAAGAACTTCGTAATAATCTCTCTTGCTCATCACTATCCGTAAATACGAAAGTCCGGGTTCGACCTAACGAACCCGGACTCCCGGAACGCCCTGATTCCGTGTCAGGGAAAAACGTGTCGCGCAGCGCTACAGGTACCGGCAGACCGTACCCGGGCGCGCACCAGCCTCAGGACTTCTTGCCGTCGTCCACTTCCTCGAACTCGGCATCAACCACATCCTCCTGACCAGCGCCACCTCCGGCATCGGTCGCACCACCCGGGTCCGCGGACGGTGCATCTGCACCGGCGGCACTGGCCTGGGCATACATGCGCTCGGCCAGCTTGCCCGAGGCCTCGGCCAGGGCCTGGGTTTTGGTTTCAATGACCTCCTGGTTGTCCTTGTCCAGCACATCCTTCAGGTCCTTGATGGCGTTCTCGATCTGCAGGCGCTCTTCCTGCTCGACCTTGTCGCCCATCTCCGCCAGGGATTTCTCCGTGGCATGGATCATCTGGTCCGCCTGGTTTCTCGCACCCACGAGTGCGCTGAACTTCTTGTCCTCTTCCGCATGCGCCTCGGCGTCCTTGACCATCTTTTCAATCTCGTCATCGGACAGGCCGCTGGATGCCTTGATCACGATCGACTGCTCCTTTCCGGTGGCCTTGTCCTTGGCGGACACGTTCAGGATGCCGTTGGCATCAATATCGAAGGTCACCTCGATCTGGGGCATGCCGCGCGGGGCCGGCGGAATGTCCGTCAGGTCAAAGCGCCCCAGCGACTTGTTCGCCGTAGCCTGCTCACGCTCCCCCTGCAGTACATGCACGGTGACGGCCGTCTGGTTGTTCTCCGCCGTCGAGAACACCTGCTGGGCATTGGTTGGGATCGTGGTGTTTTTCTCGATCAGCCGGGTCATCACCCCGCCCAGGGTCTCGATCCCAAGCGACAAAGGCGTGACATCAAGCAACAGCACGTCCTTGACATCACCGCCCAGGACACCGGCCTGAATGGCAGCTCCCACGGCCACGGCCTCGTCCGGGTTGACGTCCTTGCGTGGCTCCTTGCCGAAGAAGTCCTGTACCACCTGCTGCACCTTCGGCATCCGGGTCTGTCCACCGACCAGGATGACGTCGTTGATATCGGAGGCCGACAGGTTGGCATCCTGCAGGGCCTGCTTGCAGGGTGCGATGGTGCGTTGCACCAGCTCTTCCACCAGTGCTTCGAGCTTGGCCCGCGTGACCTTGATGTTCAGGTGCTTGGGCCCGGACTGGTCTGCCGTGATATAGGGCAGGTTCACTTCCGTTTGCTGGCCGGATGACAATTCGATCTTGGCCTTCTCGGCCGCTTCCTTCAGACGCTGCAGGGCCAGCGGGTCATTGTGCAGGTCAAACCCCTGATCCTTCTTGAACTCGTCGGCCAGGTAGTCAATCAGGCGCATGTCGAAATCCTCTCCGCCGAGGAAGGTGTCGCCGTTGGTGGACAGGACCTCAAACTGGTGTTCGCCGTCGACTTCCGCAATTTCAATGATCGAAATATCGAACGTGCCACCGCCCAGGTCATACACTGCAATCTTGCTGTCGCCGCGCTTCTTGTCCATGCCATAGGCCAGGGCCGCGGCCGTCGGCTCGTTGATGATCCGTTTCACATCGAGGCCTGCGATCTTGCCGGCATCCTTGGTCGCCTGGCGCTGCGAGTCATTGAAGTAGGCCGGCACGGTAATAACGGCCTCGGTGACGTCTTCGCCCAGGTACTCCTCGGCCGTCTTTTTCATTTTCATCAGGATGCGCGCGGAGATTTCAGGCGGTGCCATCTTGTCACCCTTGGCCTCGACCCAGGCATCGCCGTTGTCGGCACGGATGATCTTGTAGGGCACCAGCTTGATGTCCTTTTGCACGGCATCTTCCTCGAAGCGCCGGCCGATCAGTCGTTTGATCGCGAACAGGGTGTTGGCGGGATTGGTAACGGACTGGCGCTTGGCCGACTGGCCGACCAAGGCCTCGTTATCTTCCGTGAAAGCGACAATGGAGGGCGTGGTTCGGTCCCCCTCGCTGTTCTCGATCACCTTGGGCGTTGTGCCTTCCATGACGGCCACGCATGAATTGGTGGTACCTAAATCAATACCAATGATCTTACCCATCATATATCTCCAAAAAAGTCCGGTATCCGGTCAGATAGCTCGTTGAATCTCGTGTTTTAATGAATATAGGGTCAAATTCCGGCGTTTCAAGGCTCACCGATACCCCTTGTGAGTGTGGATGAACGGGGAATCCGTCAGCCGCTGGATTCCTCCGGCGCCCTGGAGACGATCACCATGGCCGGGCGCAGCAGTCTTTCGTGCAAAGTATACCCCTTTTGCATGACCCGGATGACCGTGTTCGGCTCGTGCTCACCGCTCTCCTCCGTAGTCATGGCCTGATGCAGGTTTGGATCAAAGGCCTCCCCGAGGGGGTCCACTTCCTCGATGGCAAACTTCTGCAGGGCACTGGTCAGCACCTTCAGGGTCAGCGCAGAACCTTCCTGCAGCTTCGCCGCATCCGCCTCTCCCGCATCCAGACCCAGTTCCAGGCTGTCTTTCACCTGCAGCAGTTCGCCGGCGAACTTCTCGATCGCGTACTTGTGTGCATTCGAGAGATCACGTTCGGCGCGCTTTCGCAGGTTCTCCATCTCGGCCTGCATGCGCAGCACCCTGTCGTGGTACTCGTCCGCCTTTTTCCTGATCTCTTCCAGTCGGTCCTGCAGCGAAACCTCCGTTGCCCCGTCAGCATCGCCGTTCGAGTCTGCCGGATCCGGGGACGCTTCCTCTTCCTGCACGGTGGCCGGATCAGGTTTTTTCACAGTATCAGCCATAATTCAGCATGCCATTGAAAACAGCTCGTCTCGAAACAGCATTATGTGGGCTAGTTTTGAGTATTCAAGGCTTCGCCGAGCAGACGGGCCGTCAGGTCGACGATCGGGATCACCCGGTTGTAGGACATCCGGGTCGGCCCCACGACCGCCAGCACACCCATCACTTCATCATCCACCGTGTACGGCGAGGTGATGACACTGCAGTCATCCAGCACCGCATAACCGGATTCCTGGCCAATGAAAATCTGTACACCGTCGGCACAGATACAGCGGTCCAGCAAACGCAGGAATTCCCGCTTCTGGCTGAAAGCCTCAAACAGGCTCCTGAGCTTCTCGATATCGGACAGGTCGTCAAACTCCATGAGATTGGTCTGGCCCACCACCACGTAGTCGGCTTTCCCTGAGCTGGAAAAGACCTGTTCTCCCATCTCGACAGCGGAACGCATGAGGTCGTTCATGTGTTCACGCAGGCGGTCCAGTTCCTGGAGGATCTTCTGCCGTGCCGCCACCAGGTCCTGGCCGGCGCACAGCTCATTGATGTAATTGGCTGCCTGCTGCAATTCGGCCTCGGTGTAGTCGCGATCGGCCTGCAAAATCCGGTTCTGCACTTCCCGCTGGTTCATGACCAGGATCGCCAGCACCCGATGCTCTGAAAGCGGCAGGAATTCAATGTGGCGAAACTCGGCGCGCTCGATCCTGGGCAGCGTAACCACTCCCGCCATGCCGGTCAGGCCGGACAGCAGTGTCGAGGCACTCTCCACCAGGCCATTTACATTCTGGGAAGGATCCAGGTTTTCCTTCATCTGCGAGACCACGTCGGTGGTGATCGGCTGGACCTTGAGCATGGTGTCCACGAACAGGCGATAGCCCTTGGTCGTGGGGATGCGCCCGGCCGAGGTATGCGGGGATTCCACGAAGCCGAAATCTTCCAGATCCGCCATGACGTTGCGCACGGTGGCCGGACTGATCTCCAGGGCGGACTTGCGTGCCAGGGTACGTGAACCCTGCGGCTGTCCCTCCGAGATATAGCTCTCCACCAGGACTTTCAGCAGCAACTGGGTCCGCTCGTTTAATGAATAGTTTTGCTCTTCGATTGCAGCCATGGTCCAGGGCATTCCAAGCTGTGGGCCGTGAATTCCAAGCCAAAAAGTGCCTGAAACATAATTGCAGCACTGCGCAGAAATTGTCAAGAAGGAGTTTGACTAGTGCGGTTGGTCAATCCGTGGTAGCGTTTGGTTGATCCAGACACAGGCCCAGACCGTGAGTACATTCACCAACATAGGGATCATTTCCAAGCCGGACGATCCGCTGATTTCAGACACCGTACGTGCCCTGTACCGCTACCTGTCCGAGCGCTCCCTGCATATTTCCGTCGACGACGTGACCGCCAGCCTGATCGACCAGTATTCGGTCGGTGCCAGCAGCTCGGAAGAGATTGCCCAAAGCAGCAACCTGGTGATCGTGGTGGGCGGCGACGGCACGCTGCTGTATGCGGCCCACAGCATGATCGAGAAAGGCATCCCCCTGCTGGGCGTCAACCTGGGGCGCCTGGGATTCCTGGCAGAAGTGGCCCCCAAGGACATGGAGCGGGAGCTGGATGCGATCCTCGCAGGTAAATTCATCGAAGAACGCCGCTTCGTGCTGCAGACCACCCTGGTCCGCGATGGCGTGACCCACCGCGTGGCGCACGCAGTCAACGACGTCGTCGTGCATGCCATGCAGATGGTGCGCATGATCGAAATAGAAACACGCGTGGATGGCCAGCTCCTCGACACCCTGCGTGCCGATGGCTATATCGTGTCCACCCCGACCGGCTCGACCGCCTATGCATTGTCGGGCGGCGGACCCATCCTGCATCCGAGCCTTGGGGCTATCGTGCTGGTGCCGATCTGCCCGCATACCCTGAGCAACCGGCCCGTCGTGGTCGATGCCAACAGCCGGATCGAACTGGTCCTGGCGAGGCAAAATCCACGCCACTCGGCGCTGGCTTCCGTGGACGGCCAGATCAACCTGGACTTTGAGCCGGGAGACATGCTGACCATCCAAAAGGCCAGTCACGAACTGCGCCTGATCCAGCCGCGCAACTACGACTACTTCAAGGTGCTGCAGGAAAAACTGCGCTGGAACGCGGCACCCCGCGGCAAAAGGTAGCGCAGGGCTCAGCGCAGACCATGCTCAAGTCCATCTACATCCGAAATTTTGCAATCATCGACGAGCTGGAACTGGACTTTCATTCCGGCATGAGCGTGCTCACCGGAGAAACCGGTACCGGGAAATCCATCATCATCGATGCGCTGAACCTGGCACTCGGCGCCCGTGCAGACAGTTCCATGGCCCGCAACCCGGACCAGCCGGTCGAAATCGCGGTGACACTCGATGCCGGCGAGGTGGACGCGGCCCGGGGCTGGCTGGCTGAACACGGCCTGGAGGCGGCGGACACACTTTGTGTGCTGCGCAGGGTCATCTCGACGGACGGAAAGTCCCGGGCCTACATCAATGGCACGCCCGGTCCGGTCATGCAGCTTCGGGCCCTCGGCGAGCAGTTCGTCGACATCTACGGGCAGCACGAATGCCAGTCGCTGATGCGCAGGGACGAGCAGCGTGCCTTGCTGGACAGCTTCTCCTCCAACGAAGCTGCAGTGGAAGAACTGGCCGCACTCTTCAAAAGCTGGCAAGAGCTCGGCAAACAGCTGAGAGACGTCGAGCAAAGCCATGAAAGTGCGCACGCGCAACTGGAGTTGCTGCGTTACCAGTACCAGGAACTGGAACAGCTGGGCCTGGAGGACGGGGAATACGAAGCACTGAATGCCCGCCACATTCAGCTGAGCCATGCGAAGGAGTTGCGTGAGGGCAGCATGCGGATCTCGGACCGGCTGGCAGGCGATGGGGATGACAGGATCTTTGACACACTCGGGCAACTGCTGGTCGAACTGGAAAAGCTCAGCGCGACCGACCCGGCACTCGAAGGGCTGCTGGAAGACCTGCAGGGCATCCAGATCCAGCTGGGTGAGACGGCTGGCGGCCTGCGCGACTACTCGGAGCAGACTTCCACCGATCCGCAGGAACTGCAGTCCGTCGAGGAACGGATCTCGATGGTCGAGGAGATCGCGCGCAAGCACCGGGTCAAGGCCGCCGAACTGGCGACCCTGTACCTGACCCTCGGCGAAAAACTGGAAACCCTGGAACGCAGTCACGTGGATCCCGAAGACCTTCGCAGCGCACTGGCTGAGACGGAACAGCGCTACCGCACACTGGCTGAACAGGTCAGTGCGTCAAGAAAGGCTGCAGCCGGCATTTTGAACGAAAAGATCACGGACTCCATGCAGACGCTCGGCATGCAGGGGGGGCGTTTCCAGATCGATGTCTGCCCACGGACTTCAGCGGAGCCGACGTCCCACGGGCTGGACGAGTTGCATTTTCTGGTCAGCACCAACTCCGGCCAGGAACTGCGCCCCCTGAACAAGGTGGCCTCGGGAGGCGAGCTGTCCCGGCTGAGTCTCGCCATACAGATCACGACGGCCAATAATCTCGCCATTCCGACCCTGATCTTCGACGAGGTGGATTCAGGTGTCGGTGGCGCCACCGCCGAAATCGTTGGCAAACACCTGCATGAACTAAGCTACAATGCGCAGGTGTTCTGCGTCACCCACCTGGCCCAGGTCGCGGCCCAGGCGGACCATCATTACAAGGTGGACAAACGCGAACACGACACCTCGATCCGGACTGAAATCTCGCAGCTGCAGGAACAGGCCCGCATCGATGAACTGGCGCGCATGCTCGGCGGCATCAAGATGACCCGTCACACACAGGAGCATGCCAAGGAGATGCTGCAACAGGGAAAACGGCGGTCAGCATGAAATGGTTTAGAACGATAGCGTGCATGCTTTGCTGCATGGCAGTCCTTTCAGGCTGCGAGAAGGGCCTGTTGACGATCTACAAGATCGATGTCCAGCAGGGCAACGCGCTCAAGGCTGAGGATGTTGAGAAAATCAAGCTCGGTATGAACCGGGAGCAGGTGCTCTTTGTCCTTGGCAGTCCGCTGATCGTGGACAGCTTCCACCCGGACCGGTGGGACTATGTCTACATGCTGAAGCCCGGCTACGCACCGACGCAGCGCAGTCAACTGACGCTGGTTTTTGACCGTGACAAGGTCATCGAGATGATCCGGCACGACTCGGACGCTGTCAGCGCTCCTGAAGACGAGCCGCAGGCCGTGGACTGAGACCGGGCTGCCTGTCCGGAACCAGGCGCTTCATTTCCCCCGTTCGGCAAGCTTGCGGCGTGCCTCGGCAGGACTCCTGTGCAGGGGCCGGTAGATTTCGATCCGGTCGTGATCCTTGAGGCGCCGGTCCAGACGGACCGGGGCGCCATAGATTCCGACGTTGCCTTCACGCACCTGGGCTTGCGGGCATCTGGAGGCGATTCCGGACTGCTCGATGGCCTGCAGGACGGTGGTCTCGGGTGGTACGGTCAGCGGGATCACTTCCTGGTGATCGACACGCGCAAAGCAGACCGTCACCGAAATACGGTCAGGGCCCATCATAGACCGCCTTCGCCCGGCTCTTGAAAGTAGCAATCATGCCGTTGGCCACCTGGCTGAAGATCGGCCCCAGGGTCAGCTCGAACAGGCGGTTGGAAAATTTGAATTCCATCAGCAACTTCACATCGCAGGAATGCGCATCGACTTCCTGGAACTCCCAGGTGCCTGTCAGGTGGCGGAACGGGCCCTTGACCAGGTACAGGACAATGCTGCGATTACGGACGAGCTCATTGCGCGTGGTCAGCGAGGCATGAAGTGCGCCCTTGGCGAAATGCAGGGTAGCCTGCTTGACATGCTCACTGGCCTCGCTGACCTCGCTGCCTACGCACCAGGTCACAAATTCGGGATAGGCCTCGATATCGTTGACTAAGGCGTACATCTGCGCTGCTGAATGGGGCAACCGTGCACTGCGTTGTATGCGGGTCATGCGAAGTGACAGGGGTTTGCAGGTACTCAGACGATACCGAGCACATGCAGGAATATCAAAACCACCCCCAGCGGGGCAATGTAGCGTGCCAGAAAGCGCCACAAGGCGTAGCCTGCGGAGTGCCCGATCCGAAGCTCGTCACGGCGCGACGGCTCACTCATGACCCATGCCGCGAACAGGCAGATCAGGATCCCGCCAAGTGGCAGCATGATATTGGACGTCAGGTAATCCAGCAGGTCAAAAAATGACTTGCCTTCAAAGGCCGTGCCGTCCAGCAGCCTGACCCGGGTCCAGAGATTGAAGGAAAGCACAGTGCCTGCTCCGATCGCCCAGACAATCAAGCCGCAGACCAGGGAAGAGCGGAATCGGGTAAACGAGAACTTTTCCACCATCCAGGCCACCGCAGGCTCGATCATTGAGATGGCCGAGGTCCAGGCCGCAAATACCAGCAGGATGAAGAACAGGAGTCCGAACAGGGTGCCGCCCGGCATGTGCCCGAAAGCCAGCGGCAGGGTATTGAAGATCAGCCCCGGGCCCTGCCCCGCTTCCAGCCCGTTGGCAAACACGATCGGGAAAATTGCCAGCCCGGCAAGTATGGCGATCAGGGTATCGGTGAGCGCGACCTGGACGCTGGTGCTTGCAATCGATGCATCCTGGGGCAGGTAGGCCCCGTACATCATGATCGCACCCATGCCGAGGCTCAGGGTGAAAAAAGCCTGGCCCATGGCCTTGAGCACAACATCCGGTGTGATCTTGGAAAAATCGGGAGTGAACAGGAACCTGAGCCCGCCGAGAAAATCCCCGGCGATGACGGCATACACCACCATGACCAGGATCAGCAGGAACAGGCCGGGCATCAGAAACCGCACCGCCGCTTCCAGCCCCCGGCGCACGCCGCGGAGTATGACGAACATCGTAAGCACTATGAACAGCGTATGCCAGAACATCAGCCGCCACGGGTCAGCTACCAGGCGGTTGAATATTTCACCCACGCCCTGCGCGGAAATTCCGCTGAACGAGCCACCGGCGGCTTCCAGCACGTAGGCCAGCGTCCAGCCTGCGATAACACTGTAGTAGGAGAGAATCAGAAGCCCCGTCAGCATGCCCATCACCCCAAGCATGCCCCACAGGGGGCTTCGGCCCTCCTCCCTTGCAAGCGCGCGCATGGTGTTGGCCGGGCTGCTCCGGCCCCTGCGGCCCAGCAGCACTTCCGATATCATCACGGGCAGGCCCAGCAGTGCGATACAGGCGAAATACAGCAACACGAAAGCGCCACCCCCGCTGTCGCCTGCCATGTACGGAAATTTCCACACATTGCCGAGACCGACTGCCGAACCGGCCGCAGCCAGTACGAACATAAACCGCGACGACCAGTAGCCGTGGATCGATGTTCTTGTCGCAGTCATGAGTGCGTTGTCATCCCTTTGCAAAAACCATCGGTGGCCGAACGGCCTTCTATACTATAGCGGATGGCCGATCTTTTGAACGCACGCCGAATGAATTCATTACAATACTCGCATGCCCAAACCCAAGCCGCAGCCGGACCTTCGCATCGCAGTCAACAAAAAGGCCCGACACGATTACTTTATCGTCGAACAGCTGGAAGCGGGACTCGTACTTGAGGGCTGGGAGGTCAAAAGCCTGCGGGAAAAAAGCATCCAGCTCAAGGAAAGCTATGTCCTGATCCGGGACATGCAGGCCTGGCTGCTAGGCGCCCACATCGCCCCGTTGGCCACGACTTCCACCCACAAGGCGGCAGACCCGACCCGAACCCGAAAACTTCTTCTGCACAAGGATGAAATTGCCAAGCTGGTGGGAGCGGTGGAACGAAAAGGCTACACCATCATTCCCATGTCCATGTACTGGAAAAAGGGTGTCGTCAAACTGGGGATAGCCGTCGCAAAAGGCAAGCACAAGCAGGACCGTCGTGCAAGCATCAAGGAACGGGACTGGAAGCGCGACCAGCAGCGGCTGATGAAAAACGCAAAGTAGGGAACCTGTCAGGCACCCTACTGGAGACTGTGCTGGGTGCCGGTTAATTCACTCCGCAGTTGAACACTCCGGAGGCAGCCTGTGGCTGCATCCCCACGACACAGTCATGGTAGGAACCGAATTCCATGTGTATGGCATCAGCGCCGGAGCCCGTTGCACCAAACCACTTTGACCCTGCATTGTCATCACCGCACCCGGAAATGGCTAGGAAACTGATCAGCAGCAAACACGCCAAAGGCTTTTGTCTCATAATTATATGCCCCCTCAGAGGTTGGTCTGAACTACTCCGAAGCAATGTAACGGAAATCAGGCACTACGGCAACCGTTACCGAGGTGCAGGCTCATTGGCCGGATCCGCTCTCCTTGCGAATCTTTTCCATGAAGGCTTCGTGTGCCGCCTGCTCCTCTGCGCTGGCTTCGATCACGCGCAAGCTTGAGCGGGGTCCTTTCGACTGCCTTGCCGCCAGCCGCTGTTTCGCTGCCTGTTCGGACTCCGTGCCAAGGCCCAATACCGACTGTCCTCCCGTCATCACCAGGTAGACGTCGGCCAGAATCTGGGCATCCAGCAACGCGCCGTGATAGGTGCGCGCAGAATTGTCGATTTCATAACGCTTGCACAGCGCATCCAGGCTGTTTTTTTGTCCTGGGTGCAGTTTGCGGGCCAGCTCCAGCGTATCGGTCACTGTGCAGCAGTTGCCAATATCGGTGATCTCGTGGCTGGCCAGCGACAACTCGGTGTTGATGAACCCTATGTCGAAACTGGCATTGTGTATGACGAGTTCGGCCCCTTCCACGAAGCGAAGAAAATCATCGGCAATCTTGGCGAATTCGGGCTTGCCTGCGAGAAACTCCTGGGTGATTCCATGCACCTGCGAGGCACCCTCGTCAATGTCGCGACTCGGGTTCAAAAACTGGTGAAATGTCTGGCCGGTAATCCGGCGATGCAGGACCTCTACACATCCGATCTCGATCATGCGGTGTCCTTGCGCAACCTCTAGGCCCGTGGTTTCCGTATCCAAAACAACCTGCCGCATGTTCCTCCTCCCGATCCTGGTCAATTCCGGTGACTACAAAAGCATGGCATCAATGGCATCATTAGCCAGCTGGTCGACCTGTTCGTTTTCCGCATGCCCACTGTGCCCCTGTACCCAGTTCCAGGTAACCGTGTGACGTTCAACCTGTGCGTCGAGCTGCTGCCACAAATCCTGGTTCTTGACAGGCTTTTTAGCAGAGGTCTTCCAGCCATTGCGCTTCCAGTGGGGCAGCCATTGCTGGATGCCGTCCATCAGGTATCTCGAATCCGTGGTAATGCTGACCGTGCACGGACGTTTGAGTTTTTGCAGGGCGGACAATGCCGCCTGCAACTCCATGCGGTTGTTCGTGGTCTCCTGCGCTGCTCCGTGAATCGTGGTTTCCCGGTCGCCGTAACGCAACAGGGCAGCCCAGCCTCCCGGGCCGGGATTGCCGCGGCAGGCACCGTCAGTGTAGATATCGACCCGCTCTGGCATGATTGGCTTCCCGTGCGGAGGGTTCTGCAACGTTCACCGGCAGCACCCGTTTCGGCGCACGCCAGGGCTGTGGACGCGGAGTCAGTGTCAGCACCCGTTTTTTGGCCACGAAGATCTGCACGCTGCCAAGACGCGCCATCCCGTAATCGCTGGCACGACCGAGAAACCCCAGGCGCTGCTGCACCCGCTGGTTGCGAACGGGAGGGCGCAGCCCGATGTACCGGGTTTCCATGATTGCGAGATCCAGCAGGGAAAACCAGTCCCTGAGGCGCCGGGCTGTATAAAAATGGCCACTCCAGGGGGCCCTTCGGCTGCGCAGCAGTGCCAGCTTGCCCAGACCCATCATGCTGATCGGGTTGAAGGCGATCACCACCAGATGACCTTCGGAAATCAGCACCCGATGCGCCTCACGCAGGACCTGATGCGGGTCGGGCGAGAAATCAAGGGTATGCAGCAGGACGATCAGATCGAGCGAATCATGCTGAAAAGGCAAGGCCAATGGGCTGGCCGAGACCGTTCCCTGGCGCGGTTCCAGTGTCATGTAGATCTTTCGACCGATGCGGCTGCTCTGCAACAGGTCGACCTCTTTGGACAATGCACCGACCTGCACTGCGTAGTAGCCAAACAGCCCCGGCAGTACCCCCGAAAGACTGTCTTGCAGCTCCCCGTACAGGTGCTCGCCTGCCGGGCTGGCATACCAGTCCTGCAGGTCCCGGATGACCTCCACCGGAGACAGGGGTTCCGATTCTCGCATCGCTTCATTCTAGCCTAAAAAGGCCACGGCCACGCAAGGTGTACAGGACTGCAGATTCGTTTACTATATGTGTCCTATAAAACCGGGTTATCAGTACTTTTGGCCGGTATCCGAATGTATTTTCGTCCATGAAGAGTCAAGCCTGCCTGCTGCTCGCAGCTTCAACATTTTTTTTCACTGCCTGTTCAGGGGTGTCCCCATCTGCCGATTCCCTTGCTGAAAAAATACCCGGGGAGGCTCCGGCCTTCTCCCGCATCGAAAGCATCCCGGAACAGGCCGCAGCCGACTTGCCCCGGGTCGTGCAGGAAACCGATGAAGCTCCACCACTGATCTGGCAGCGCATTGCACAAAACTTTGCCTTTTCGCACCTCTATGACGATCCCCGGGTGGCTGCCCAAAAACAAAGGTACCTGCAACGGGAGCGGTTGCTGCTTGTCACCTCGCAGCGCTCCGAGCCCTTTATTTATTTCATCCTGAACGAGATTGAGCGGCGCAACATGCCGTCGGAGCTTGCGATCCTGCCCTTTATTGAGAGTGGCTATTACCCGCTGGCCCGATCACGCAGCAAGGCCACCGGACTGTGGCAGTTCACCTCCCAGACGGCCAGGCAATTCCGCCTGAAGCGCACCTGCTGTTATGACGCGCGCTATGACATCCATGCCTCCACCATGGCCGCACTTGACTACCTTGAGGATCTGCATGCGGAATTCGACCAGGACTGGCTGCTGGCATTGATGGCTTACAACACCGGGCCCAACCGCCTCAAGAAGGTGCTGCGGTCCAGTCCGGCTATACTCCGCACTGGCGATTACTGGAATCTGGCCGTGTCCCGTGAAACCCGCGAATACGTGCCCAAACTGCTCGCATTTTGTGCCATCGTCGCTGATCGCCACTTGAGTCGCACATTGTTGTACCCGGTGGCCGATGCCCCGCACCTTGAAATCCTGGAAACCAAAAAGCGCGTCTCGCCTGCAAAACTCCTCAGATCAGCGGACGTCACAACAGGTGAGCTGCGCAGACTGAATCCGGCCATGCAGCATCTCCATTACCCGCTGCCGCGAGGCTATCGCATGCTGGTGCCGCGGCAAAAAACCGAACTGGTTGCACTGGCGATGGAACGCCTGCCCGAGGAACCCCGCTGGTACCGGCACAGGATTGCGCATGGCGAGTCGCTGAGCGTCATCGCAGTGCGTTACGGGACTACGGTATCGGCCCTGCGCAGGGCAAACAAACTGACAAGTTCCCTGATCCTTGCAGGCAAGACCCTGATCATTCCGCACTGATTCGATCCGCCCGTTTTGTCCATGCAAAACGGCCGGGGAACGAATCCAGGCGGGCAACAGTTCCTCAGCCGCCGAGCAGGTACTTCAGGCCGAGCGTCAGGGACCAGTGGTCCATGTCGCTGATTTTGGTATGGTTGGATTCATCGGGGAACGGATGATCGATGTAGTTCCCGGAGTCACGCAGGTCATCCATCTCGCTGTAGGTCAGCTTCAGGCCCAGCAGCAGCCTGTCTCCCAGACTGTAGTCCGCTCCGGCATGCAGATGCCAGGAAAATACGGTGTCACTCAGATCCTCGTCCTGCAAAGAATTGTAGGCTTCGGGAGGAGACAGCGCGGCGTCACATCCGCTGGTACATGAGTACTCGCCCCGGAAATACAGCCCGTAGAGCTTGACACGGGACATGCCAACTCCAACCCCCGCGTATGGGGTCACCCGGGGGTGCACATGCGGGAAATCGTAGTAGGCATTCAGTTGCAGGGTTTGTGTTCTCAGCCGGTCAATGGAGAACTCGCTTGTGCTGGTGTAGTTGCTCATGGTGTCCGACAGGATTCGCGTGCCGTCGAAGTAGGTGATAGCGGCAAATTCCTGATCGATGTCGTTTTCGCGCCGGTTCGCGGACAATTCCAGGCGGAGGTTGCCAAATCCCCTGCCAACGACCAGTTCAAACATGTTGCCGCGGTCCGCATCCAGGTCATAAAACCAGCGGTAGCCGTCAATGGTGCCCTTGTTGGTGCAGTCATCCACGGGATAACAGATCGCGTCACGGTTGTAGCCGGCCTGGTCAGCATCGGACATCCAGTTTGCTCCAAGACCAGCCCCCACGTACCAGCCCGAATGCCGTGCATCATCCGCCATGCCCGGTGCACCCAGCAGTACACCCAGTCCCAGCAAAATGACCCCCCCTGCCCGATGTAATCCTGATCTCATGCCACTATCTCCTTGTTTCCCAAAGCGGCCTGCAATGCATAGCAAGCCGCCTGTACCGTCTGAGAGCTACTCATCGTAGTGGAGCCCTCCCGGTGAATCAACTTGCCCCGGGGACTGTCAGTGACTGCACCGGCAGATCATGCAGCCCGCACAGGCGGCACCAGTCTGGGAACCGCACTCAGCAGGCGTTTCGTATACTCGTGCTGCGGGTTGCCCAGCACCTGTTCCACCTCTCCCTGCTCGACTATCCTGCCCTGGTACATGACCGCGACCCGGTCTGCGAAATAGGCCACCACGGACATGTTGTGGGTAATGAACAGATAGCTGATCCCGTAGCGCGCCTGCAGATGATTCAGCAAGTCGAGAATTTGTGCCTGCACGGAAACATCCAGGGCACTCGTGGGCTCATCGCAGATGATGATCTTCGGGTTGACTGCCAGAGCACGTGCAATGCAAATACGCTGGCGCTGTCCGCCGGAAAATTCATGCGGGTACCGCAGATGGGCATCCTTGTCCAGACCCACCTGCTCGAGCAACTCCAGCACCCGCTGCCTGCGGGCCTCGGCATCCTCAATCACATTCAGGGCCTTGATGCCCTCCTCGATGATCTGGCCGACCAGCATGCGCGGGTTCATCGAGGAGTAGGGATCCTGGAAAACGATCTGGAGATTGGCCCGCTGCTCCAGTAACTGGCTGCGGTCGATCTCGTGCAAGCGCATGCCCTGGTAGGTCACCTCGCCCAGGGTTGGCTGGATCAGACGCAAGATGCTCTTGCCGACGGTCGTCTTGCCGCTGCCCGACTCCCCCACCAGGGCGACCGTCTTGCCCGGCGGGATTTCCAGGGAAACCCCGTCCACGGCCTTGACGTGGCCGACGGTGCGCTTGAACAGGCCCTTGCGAATGGGAAAGTACACGGCCAGGTCACGGACCTGCAGGGTGTCATTCCCTGTCGCGTTTGCAGCTGAGGGCCGGTGCGACCCGTGATTGCGTTCAAGCAGCGGTTTGCCACGTTTCTCCATTGCCGGCAGGGCCGCAAACAAATCCCAGCTGTAGTCATGCTGTGGCGCAGAAAAAAACACCTCGTTGCTGGACTGCTCGACGATCACACCTTCCTTCATGACCGCAACATGGTCGGCCACCTGCTTGACGACCGCCAGGTCATGCGTGATAAACAGGATCGCCATCCCGAATTTCTCCTGCAGGTCATTGATCAGGTCCAGCACCTGTGCCTGGATCGTGACATCCAGTGCAGTCGTGGGCTCGTCGGCAATCAGCAGCCTGGGCTTGCAGGCCAGCGCAATGGCAATCATGACCCGTTGTTTCATGCCCCCGGACAGCTCATGGGCGTAGGTGTCAATGGTGTAGGAAGGCTGGGGAATCCTGACGGCATCGAGCAGGTCCAGGGCCCGCTCCCGGGCCTGTTTCGCGGACATGCTCTGGTGGCGCATCAGTACTTCTGTGATCTGCCTGCCCACCTTGACCACCGGGTTCAAGGAGGTCATCGGCTCCTGGAAGATCATGGAGATACCACTGCCCCGGATGTCCCGCATCTCGCGCTCGGGCAGTGTCAGCAGATCCCGGCCTTCAAAATGAATGCTTCCAGATACCAGTCTGGCCGCCTCGGGAAGCAGGCGGATGACGGACAGGGCCGTGACCGACTTGCCGCTGCCCGACTCCCCGACCAAGGCAAACGTCTGCCCTTCCCGGATCTCGAAACTGATCCCGTTTACTGCCGTGAGGGTGCGACGGCTGGTTCTGAATTCCGTCGTCAGCTGGCGTACTTGCAGGAGCGTCCTGGACATGGCTATCTGGACACGCGCGGGTCGAGTGCGTCTCGCACCACGTCGGCAAACAGGTTCGCAAACAGCACCAGGGTGAACATGAAGAACAGCGAAGCTGCCAGGGACCACCAGACGATGGGCTCGCGGGCCATCTCCAGGCGGGCACTGTTGATCATGTTTCCCCAGCTGTTCATGGTCGGGTCCACCCCGATGTTGATATAGGACAGCACGGCCTCGGCCAGCACCAGTCCGCTGAAATCCAGAACCAGTGTGATCAGGACGATGTGCATCACGTTGGGAAGGATGTGCCGGAATATGGTCTGCATCGGGCCTACCCCGAAGGCGGTGGCCGCCTGCACGAAATCCACGGCGCGCAGTTTCAGTGTTTCCGCACGCAACAGCCGGCACAGGCCGGTCCAGCTGGTCAGCCCCAGGATCAGGCACAGGAACAGCAGGCGCATGTCGGCGCGCTGGGTCAGGCTGGCAAACGCCTCGGCATGCTTGCTCATGTACACGTTCAGCATGAGCACTGCAGCGGCAATCAGCAGCACGCCGGGCACGGAATTGAGGGTGGTGTAGAGATACTGGATCACGTCATCGATCCAGCCACGGAAAAAGCCGGCCATGATGCCGAGCACAATCGCAAAAGGCACCATCAGCAGTGTGGTCAGTGTGCCGATCACCACGCCGGTACGGATACTCTTGAGCGCCTGGTACAGGACATCCTCGCCCACCTTGTCAGTGCCCAGCACGTGGTATTTCGAGGCCCACTCCGCACCGACCAGCAGCACCAGCAGCGCGACCCCGAGTGTCACGCTCACGGTCCTCCAGGGTACCTCCGAATGCCCGTCGAACAGGGTGCGAAACGCCACCGGGAACGCGCGTGCGGTCCTGACAGACAGATACAGCGCCCACAGCACCAGCAACACGGCCCACACGAGGGCGGCCTTGAGTGCACCTGTCACTGCAAGCCCGAGGATGTCCGCGGTCTTCTGTGTATGGGGTTCTTCGAGATGAGCCGCCCCCCACGCAAGGCGCGGGTAGACCCGCACACGCGTGCCATCAGCCTGCTGTACGGTTTCCTTGGCATACAGGTGGGCGGAAAACGGGGCCGAGTAGGTCTTTTCGGTACTTGCCCGCAGATCTGAAACCAGCTGGTCGAAGACACTGATCACCTCGCCGCTGTACCGCACCTCTGTGGAGTCGGCAGCCGGGTTCTCCAGCACGGGATGAAAATGCAGCGAGTCCAGCAGTGCGATCGCCACGTACACCGCCAGCACGATCATGGAAATGACACCGGCACGGCTGCGCACCACCTGGCCCCAGGGCTGGCGCAGATGCGGCTTGCGCATGGCGTAGGCAAAAAACGAGACGATGCTCAGCACCAGAACGAAAATCAGGATATCGGTGAGCAGGAAAACCGGCTTGCCTGGCAGCATGATCAACTGAGCCTGACTCTGGGGTCAACGACCGTGTAGGAGATATCCGTCAGCAGCAACCCGATGATGTACAGCACCGCGCCCAGAAAGACCATGGAGCGAACGATCGCAAAGTCCTGGCGGTTGATCGCATCGATGGTGTAGCTCCCGAGCCCGGGAATACCGAAGAAGGATTCGGTAATCAGGCTGCCCATGAACAGCAGCGGCAAAATGACCACCACGCCGGTAAGGATCGGGATCAGTGCGTTTCTCAACACGTGCCTGAACAGCACCGTCTGCTCTGCAATTCCCTTGGCCCGCACGGTGCGCACGTAGTCCTTGTTCATCTCCTCAAGAAAGATCGTGCGGTACCAGCGGGTGCTTGAGCCGATACCGCCGACCACGCCGATCAGCACCGGCAGGATCAGGAACTTGATCCCGAAAATCCCGCTTTCGAATCCGGAAATCGGCACCACCCGCAGCAGCTTGCCCATGACAAACTGCCCGCCGATGATATAGAACAGGCTGGAGATCGACATCAGGGCCACACAGATGACCACGGCCCAGTAATCGATGTACGTGGCGCGGAAAAAGGCAATCAGCAGGGCGAAAGTGATCGCCACCAGCAGGCCGATGAGCAGTTGCGGGACCGCGATGGCAAGGCTCGGCCACATCCGCTGGCTGATGTCGAAACTGATATCCCGGCCGCTGTCAGAACGCCCGAAATCGAATACGAACAAGCGCAGCGACTTGGTGTAGAAAATGGTTTCCTTGAAGCTGTCCAGACCCTCGGCATCCGCATTGTAGAAAAGCGGGTTGTGGTAGCCCCGTTCGGTCTTCCAGTCCTCGATCTGTACTTCGGTGACGTGTTTTTGCCCCAGGAACATGCGCGCCATGTCATCGGGCGTATTGACCACGAAGAACAGCAGGAACGTGATGATGTTGACTCCCACCAGGATCGGTATGGCGTACAGGGCACGGCGGACGATATAGGCAATCATTTCAGGGTACCGTGTTCACGCCGGTAAAATCCGACCGCAGCCGGAATGAATGAGACCAGCAGCAGCAATACCAGGATGACCAGAGGCCAGTAATTGGGCCGGTTCCATTCGGCACGCTTCCTGTCCCTGAGTTCACCGTCCACACGCTTGTATTTCAGAAGGTTGTTGGCCATCAGGTTGGGCTTGACGTTCTTGTACCAGCTGTGAAAAAGCGAAAAGGCCTTGGGGTGATGTCCCCATAACCAGGGAGCATCTCGCTGCAGGATCCGGGTCATTTCCCGGATAATCTCCAGGCGCACCGGTCCATTCTCGATATTTTTCATCTGTTCGAACAGGCGGTCAAACTCCAGGTTCTGGTAGTTCGCGGCGTTCTCGCCACCATGCTTGGCCTTTGCATTCGGTCCATACAGCAGGAAAAAGAAATTTTCGGGGTCCGGATAGTCGGCATTCCAGCCCCACTGGAAGATCTGGCCGGTGCCCTTGCGCATCTTCTCCTGAAAGCGGTTGTAGTCGGTCGCGCGGATCACCAACTGGATGCCAAGTTTCTGGTATTGCTTGCGCATCCAGCTGAAATGCGCCTTGGCTCCCGGGCCTGCGCCGGGGGTATCGAAATACAGGACCAGTGGTTTGCCGGACGCCTGATCGATGCCGTTCACATAACCGGCCTCGGCCATCAACTGCCGGGCTTCCTCAAGATCCTTTCTCTTTGGCTCTCCATCCACCCAGTCATAGACGTAGGGATTGATCCCGGCCTCGCCCTCGATGTTGCCGAAAATTCCCGGAGGGACCGGCCCCTGGGCCGGAATGCCCCGCCCGTTGGCGAAGATGGAGATGTACTCCTCGTAATCCACGGCGATGGAGATGGCCCGGCGCAGCAGGCGCGCACGCTCGGAAAACCCGCCGACCACCGGATCCTGCATGTTGAAGCCCATATACAGGATGGAAGTTCTCACTGAGGTTTCCAGCTGGATGTCCTTTGCCTGCATCAGCTCGGTGAGCTGAATATCACCTTGCGTACCGAACTGGATGGCCTGGTCGAAGCTGTCCGAGGACACCCCGGAGGCATCATAGTACCCCTGAAGGAACTTGTTCCAGTACGGGATATTCTCTTTTTCCAGGCTGTAGACCGCCTTGTGCACCAACGGCAACGCTTTTCCGGCATCGTCCAGCAGGCCGTTTTCCAGGTCTTGCGGCTCTCCGTAGACAGGATACTGCTCCCCATGGAAGTTCGGATTTTTCTCCATCACCATGCGCAGGTTCGGATTGTTTTCCGTGAGCATGAAAGGCCCGGTGCCCACCGGGTACCAGTTCAGCGTGATGTTGCGCTCCTCCATCCCGGGCTGGCTGTAGAATTTTTCGGCTTCCCAGGGCATCGGTGCGAAAAACGGCATGGCCAGCCAGTACACCAGTTGCGGATACTCTCCGTGGATCCGGATACGGTAGGTGTAGCGGTCATCTACTGAAAGGCCGGCAAAATCAATACCCCTCAGGTCCTGCCAGACTCCCTTCGGACTGTCTCCGTAAAGTGCAGCCACCTGCTCGCGGAATGCATCGAAACCGACAATGTATTCCCGCATCACCCCGGCGATCGGTGAATGCAGGTAGGGGCTGGCGATGCGCTTGATCTGGTACACGTAATCGGCAGCCGTGAGCTCACGGCTGCCGGTCATGGTGAAATCACCCAGCACATGAACACCTTTCAGATTCTCTGCATTCAGGTGCAGATAGCGGGCATTGCCCTGCGCATCCCTTGCCAGGGCCGGGTGGGGCTGGTAACGGATGCCCGGCTGTATGGACACGATGTATTCGGAATAGGCGATGGCTTCGCGCTGTTCCCTGGGCACTGGTCGGCCGGTGGCATCCAGATAGCGCACCTGCGGCAGTTGCGAGGCCGTCAGGGGGATCAGCTTGTAGGGGCGGGCAAGATAATGGTATTGCAACGGCGGCTCGTAGATCTGTGCGATGAACTGGTACTCGTTCGAACTGTAGGACCGGACAGGGTCAAGGTGCTTGGGGCGCTCACTGAATGATGAGTATATGACGTTTGAGGCCTTCTCCCCATTCGGGTAGGGATTGTTCCACGCGTCCTCGCTGCATGCTCCGAGCAGGCAGGCTATAATGGCCACAAACCAAAGGATGACTCGGTCGTTCACGTCGACACCGGGTCTACTTCTGACAGGTATGGATAGCTTTTCACTGGGCGGGCATTATAGACGGTCCTTCGGCAAAAATAATTCATGCCGGGGTCCCAGCATCCACCATACTTAACCGATCAAGCAACAGGCAAGGAGACACCAATGGGATTCTTGGCAGGAAAACGTGCCCTGATCATCGGCATTGCGAGCAACCGATCGATTGCCTGGGGAATCGCCGAGGCCATGAGACGCGAAGGGGCAGAACTGGCGTTCACATACCAGAACGAGAAACTAAGGCCCCGGGTGGAAAAATTTGCCGACCAGTGCGGGGCTCAGGTCACCCTGCCCTGCGACCTGGAAAACGATGACGAGATCTCGTCACTGTTCGATACGCTGGGAGGCAGCTGGGACGGCCTTGATATCCTGGTCCATTCGGCAGCCTTTGCTCCAAGAGACGAGCTCACGGGAGATTTCGTCGAGGTGACCACCCGCGAAGGCTCAAGAACTGCCCATGACATCAGCAGCTACAGCCTGACGGCACTGGGCAAGGCAGCCCGCCCCATGATGCGCGGACATTCCGGGGCGATCCTCTCACTGACCTACATGGGGTCGGTGCGTGCCATGCCCAGCTATAACGTCATGGGCCTGGCCAAGGCCAGTCTGGAAGCCAACATCCGGTACATGGCCTATGCCCTGGGTCCTGAAGGAATCCGGGTAAACGGTATTTCGGCAGGCCCCATCCGCACTCTCGCAGCCGCTGGCATCGCAGATTTTCGCAAGATGCTGGATCACGTCGAACAGAACGCCCCGCTTCGCAAAAACGTATCCATCGAGGAGGTGGGCAATGCCGCCGCGTTCCTGTGCTCTGATCTGGCAAGCGGGATTACGGGCGAGATCACCTACGTCGATGCAGGCTTCAACATCATCGGTATGTCCGGATACAACTGAGCCAGAAGGCTAGAGATTATTCTCGAAAATCCGCACATCGAACTCTTCCTTGATTGACTGCAGGAGGGCACTGAATTCCCTGCGTCCGTAATTCACGCGCTGGGACAGCTGCAGGGCCACGGTCTCATCCAGCGCTTCCGGCCCATCTGTGACCGTATGCAACTCCAGCAGGGCAAAACTTCCATCATCCAGAGCCACACCACCCACGGAAACATGGCCGGCCTCGGGGCGGGCCATTGTAAAGGCCAGGTTCATGATCTTGTCCGGAACCCGGTCATCATCGCGGTGCAGGGTACCGTGGCGGACTTGCTTCAGCGAATTCTTGTCCGCCAACTCCTGCAGACCGATACCGTTTTGTAACTGCGCGTACATCTCCTCCCCTGCCTCGACAGCCTGCGTTGAAGCCTTGCGTGCACGCAGCCGTTCGCGAATCTGTCCGGCCACGTCTTCTCGCGCCTTCAGTTCAGGTATCTTGTGTTCGAGCACGCGAAACGCAAGCACGTGCCCGTCAGCGATTTCCATCAACTCGCTATTCAGCCCCTCTTCCAGAATTTCGGGGGTGAACGCGGTCAGGCGAACTCTCGAATCGGCGAAGATTCCGGTGGTGGCAGTCGATGTGAGCCAGTCGGTTTCCTGGATTTCAAGCCCGAAAGTTTCCGCCGCCTCTGTCAATTCATCGGGCTGTTCAACCACGAGGTTGGCCAGTTCATCAGCAATTTCAATAAAGCGTGCCTGGGCCAGCTGGGATTTGCGTTCGTTGACAATGTTCTCGCGCACCTCGGCAAACGGCTGCTGCTCGGGCTCTTGGATCTCAACCAGTTGTACGATCTGGATACCCTGGTCGGTACGGATTGGCTGACTGAACGCACCGACAGTAAGCCTGAACAGTGCTTTCTCCAGCGCATCACTGGCCAGGTCGCCGGGTGCAATGAAACCGATATCGCCTCCCTTGCCGGCAGACAGCGTGTCTTGCGAATACAGCCTGGCTATTTTCTCAAATGAGGTCCCAGCCTCGAGCTGGCGAATGTATTCTCCGGCCTGCTCCCGCGCGCGGTCCCATTCGGCCGGATTGCCCGCGACCTGCTCGGGCACCCTGATCAGGACATGCCGCGCCTTGCGCAACTCGCTTGTCATGAAACGCTCCGGTTGTTCCTGGTAGATGGAAAGCGCCTCGTCCTCGTCTACACGGATCTGGTCAAACAGGGCTTCCTCGACCACTTCGATATAGGCAAGCCTGACCTGCTCGGGCGTTTGAAACTGCACCTGGTTCTCTGTGTAGTAGTCATCCAGCTCCTGGTCAGACACCTCGATCGAATCGGGACTGATCTGCACCACCGCGTAGCTGAAGTCCCTGGACTGCGCGAAAAGCTGCCGGAACCGCTGCAGGTCGGCTTGTGTCATGAAAGAGGAGGAGGCTAGCGAGAGCTCGAACTGCTCCAGTTTTTCCTGTTCGCGAAATTCGGCCTCGAAGCGTGCCTTGTCGTAGCGCTGTGCCTGCAGCAGCCGCGTATACAACTCCGGGTCAAACTTGCCGTCCCTTCGGAACTGCGGCACTTGCTGGATTTTCTGCACCAGGCTGGTATCGCTGATACGAAATCCGGCCTCTGTGACTTCCTGGCGCAGGATTTCCATGTCTACCATGCCCTCAATCACCTGCTGCTTGATTACGCTCTCATCCGGAAACTGTTGCTCATACGTCCTTCCGAGATTGGAGCGCAGTTGTTGCCGGTACTGCTGAAAGCGATTGCTGAACTCGGGGACCGTGATCTCCACATCGTTGACGGCTGCAGCTGCAGGTGCCCCGCCAGCACCGAAATATTCCTGGATTCCCCACAACGCGAAGGAAAGGATGAGCAGCCCGATAATCACGTAGGCCACCAGGCTGCTGGCACGATCCCGGATTTCAATCAGCATGTGTTCTTTCCCGCAACGCCATCATCTGCAATTTTCAAAGCATTCGCCCTCGCATTGTAACGGTTCTGCCCGTCTGTGCATCCCTGCATGCCGCACAAAGTCTTCTACTCACCGATCCGGCACTGCCTGCATGGCAAGACCCCCAGGCTGCTGTCCAAGTCGCATCATCGCGTTATCTTTGGATGGATCAGGGGTAACCAATGCCTTGGTCAGAAGATCAGCGACATCCGTGCAGTCAATAAGAGAGGCCAGCCGCACCCCGTAGGCGCAACTGCGCCGAGTGCCCATGCATTTTTGATTTCAGATAGGGGGCAGGAACAGGAATATCAGCGATCCTGGCCCAGACCCTGTGATTTATCAAAGGTTTACGTACAAGTTATGGCGGAGTGGACGGGATTCGAACCCGCGACCCCCGGCGTGACAGGCCGGTATTCTAACCAGCTGAACTACCACTCCTACAGTATGGCCCTTGGTGGGTGCTGAGGGATTCGAACCCCCGACATCCGCCTTGTAAGGGCGACGCTCTACCAGCTGAGCTAAGCACCCAAAAGGCGCGCTAGCTTACAGCATCCTTCAGCGCTTTGCCAGCCTTGAAACTGGGTACTTTACTTGCAGCGATCTGGATTTTCTCACCGGTTCGGGGGTTGTGGCCAGTGCGGGCATTACGGTGTTTTACCGAGAAGGTTCCGAAGCCTACCAGTGTTACGTTATCGCCGCGATTCAATGCAGCGGCAATGGAACCGAACACGGCATCCACTGCGCGTGCTCCATCAGCTTTGGACAGCGTCGCTGCTTCGGATACAGCTTCTACAAGTTCACTTTTATTCATTAGTCTAAACTCCCCTGATTGTTAGTATGCAACCCAGACAATCGCACGTTAATTTTTAAGAACTGAAGGCAGCCTGCGGACCGCATGATTAGCATACAAAACAAGCTGAGAAATCATCGTGGCTAGTCGAGATATGTAATGTGCACGTGGTAGCAAAGGCCATTTGAATGGCTTTCGTTATACCAAGTGTGCCCGAACCAAGTCAATAAACTGTGCACTCAGTGGGCCTGGACCGGCCCACTTTTCTGGATGGATTTCTTGTGCTCAGGCTCAACCGCACCCACGACCTCCGAGTCGCTCAGCGGCTCGGGCATCTTGACCAGCGCCACCTGAAGCACTTCGTCGATCCACTGCACCGGAATGATTTCAAGTTTTTGCTTGATATTCTTGGGAATCTCACTTAGATCCTTCTCGTTGTCTTTCGGGATCAGCACCGTCTTGATTTCGCCGCGATGGGCCGCCAGCAGCTTCTCTTTCAGCCCGCCGATGGGCAGGATCTCGCCGCGCAGGGTAATCTCGCCCGTCATGGCCACATCCGCACGCACGGCAACCTTGCTCAGGGCAGAAACAATAGCGGTCGTCATACCGACCCCCGCACTGGGTCCATCCTTTTTCACGGCACCTTCGGGGACATGGATGTGGATATCCGACTTTTCATAGAAATCCGTTTCAATGCCCAGCACGCTGGCACGACTGCGCACCACCGTCTGTGCCACCTGGATGGATTCCTGCATGACGTCCTCAAGTTGGCCGGTGCGACTGGTTTTCCCCTTGCCGGGAATCACCACCGCTTCAATGGTGAGCAATTCACCACCGGTTTCCGTCCAGGCCAGACCCGTAACCTGCCCGATCTGGTCGTTGTCCTCGGCGAGCCCGTAACGGAAAAGCTTGACACCAAGGTACTTCGTCAGGGAACGAGGGGTGACAGAAACCTGTTTCCTGCCTGAGCCAAGCACCAGCGATTTCACCACCTTGCGGCAGATCTTCGAAATCTCCCGTTCCAGGTTGCGCACGCCGGCCTCTCGCGTGTAATAGCGAATCATGTCCCGGATCGCCGGTTCACTGATATGCAGCTCGTTTTTTTTCAGACCATTGGCTTTCAGCTGCTTGGGTATCAGGTAGCGGGTGGCAATATTCTTCTTCTCGTCTTCGGTATAGCCCGGCAAGCGGATCACTTCCATGCGGTCGAGCAAAGGACCGGGAATGTTCAGGCTGTTGGCGGTTGCCACAAACATGACATCGGACAGGTCGAAATCCACCTCCAGGTAATGGTCGTTGAAGGTGTGGTTCTGCTCCGGGTCCAGCACCTCCAGCATGGCCGACGCCGGGTCACCCCGAAAATCCATGGCCATCTTGTCAATTTCGTCCAGCAAAAACAACGGGTTGCGAACCCCTACCTTGGACAGGTTTTGCACGATCTTGCCGGGCAGCGAACCAATGTAGGTGCGCCGGTGCCCCCGAATCTCGGCCTCGTCGTGGACTCCGCCCAAAGACATGCGAGTGAACTTCCGGCAGGTGGCACGGGCAATGGATTTTCCGATCGAGGTCTTGCCGACCCCGGGTGGACCCACCAGACACAGGATTGGCCCCTTGGGCTTTCGCACTCGCTGTTGCACGGCCAGGTACTCGATGATGCGCTCCTTGACCTTGTGCAGGCCGTAATGATCCTCTTCCAGGATGCGTTCCGCCGCAGCCAGATCCTTGCGCACCTTGGATTTCTTTTTCCAGGGCACACCCACCAGCCAGTCGATGTAGTTTCGCACCACCGTGGCTTCCGCAGACATCGGTGACATCATCTTCAGCTTGTTCAGTTCTGTCGTGGCCTTCTTCTTGGCCTCTTTCGACATGCCAACCTTCTCGATCTTGTCCGCCAGCTCATCAACCTCATTGGGCGCCTCTTCCAGCTCACCCAACTCCTTCTGGATGGCCTTCATCTGCTCATTCAGGTAATACTCACGCTGCGACTTCTCCATCTGCTGCTTGACACGCCCGCGCAGCCGTTTCTCGATCTGCAAGACATCCAGTTCGCCTTCAATCAGCTTGACCAGGTGCTCGAGCCGCTTGCGCACGTCGCCGATCTCAAGCACATACTGCTTTTCATCCAGCTTCAGGGACATGTGTGCGGCAATCGTATCGGCCAGATGGGTGGGATCATCAATGCCTGCTAGCGAGGTCAGGACCTCTGGAGGAATCTTCTTGTTGAGTTTCACATACTGCTCGAACAGATTGGTCACGGACCGTGCCATGACCTCGAGTTCCCGTTCGTCTTCTGCCGAAGTGTCCGATTCCAGCAGCGAAACTCTGGCCCTGAGAAAGTCTTCATCTTCCAGATAGTGGACCACGCGTGCACGGTCAACGCCCTCCACCAGCACCTTGATGGTGCCGTCCGGAAGCTTCAGCAGCTGCAGGATCGTCGACACCGTACCGATCGTGTGAACCTGCTCGGTATCAGGCTCATCCACCTCCGCATTTTTCTGGGCGACAAGCAGGATCTGCTTGTTGCTGGCCATCGCCACATCCAGTGCCTTGATCGACTTTTCCCGACCCACGAACAGCGGGATCACCATATGCGGATACACCACTACATCGCGCAGCGGCAACACCGGCATGACCGTGTCATCCGTCAGTTGGTCCGGGATCTGTTCTTCGCTCATTTCAATTCATTCCGTAAGCTGGCTAAAATTCGTGATTCGTGAATGGCACGTCCGGCCGTATCTGTATGTCCTGCCATACGTCCTGCCCCTGATATGGGGGCATTCCCTTGAAAATTCAATGCTTTCCAGGCACCACCATGCCCTGTATGGCCCGTGCGGTCCCTTCAGAGGGCGCACTCACTCATCCGATGCCACTTTCTCATATTCTGAACTTTCATAGATCAGGTACGGTTTTTCGCCGTGGATCACCGACTCATCGACCACGACCTTGCCAATGCTGTTCTGTGAAGGCATCTCGTACATGGTGTCCAGCAACACGTTTTCCAGAATGGTGCGCAGTCCGCGTGCGCCCGTTTTTCGGTCCATCGCCTTGCGGGCCGTGGCGTAGAGTGCATTTTCCCGGAATTCAATTTCCACGCCTTCCATCTCAAACAGGCGGTGGTACTGCTTGGTGATGGCATTCTTGGGCTCTGTCAGAATCCGCACCAAGGCCTCCTCATCGAGTTCGTCCAGCGTCGCCACGACCGGCAGACGCCCGACAAATTCCGGAATGAGACCGTACTTGATCAGATCCTCGGGCTCGACACTGTGCAGGACCTCGCCTATCTTTATCGCGTTGTCCTTGCTGCGCACCTCTGCCGAAAAACCAATGCCGCTCGTCTCCGTGCGATCGAGTATCACCTTGTCCAGGCCCGCAAACGCACCGCCGCATATGAACAGGATGTTGCTGGTATCGACCTGCAGGAATTCCTGTTGCGGGTGCTTGCGCCCACCCTGGGGCGGTACCGAAGCAATCGTACCTTCGATCAGCTTCAGCAGTGCCTGCTGGACCCCTTCCCCGGACACATCCCGTGTAATCGATGGATTGTCGGACTTGCGGGAGATCTTGTCGATCTCGTCGATGTACACGATGCCGGTCTGCGCCTTGTCGACATCATAGTCACACTTTTGCAGCAGCTTCTGGATGATGTTCTCGACATCCTCACCCACGTAGCCGGCTTCCGTCAGCGTGGTGGCATCGGCAATGGTGAAGGGCACGTTCAGCAACCGCGCCAGTGTTTCCGCAAGCAGGGTCTTGCCCGAGCCTGTTGGGCCCACCAGCAGGATATTGCTCTTGGCCAGTTCCACGGCATGCTTGCCGGAGTTTCTGGCATCCAGGCGCTTGTAGTGATTGTAGACCGCCACGGACAGGATTTTCTTGGCACGATCCTGGCCGATGACATACTCCTCGAGAATGGAGTTGATCTCGACCGGCTTGGGAAGCTTGGTACCCTCGGCCGAGGACTGCTCCTGCATTTCCTCGCGGATGATGTCGTTGCACAACTCGACACATTCATCGCAGATGAATACGGAGGGTCCGGCAATCAGCTTGCGGACCTCGTGCTGGCTTTTTCCGCAAAACGAGCAGTACAGCAGCTTGCCGCTATCCCGATCCTTGGTTGTCGTATTATCGCTCATCGTACCTAGCCGGCCATCTGTACTTCGAAAGGGTGAAGAGTGTGCTTTGGGTTCCTTAATGAATCAGACGAATGCGCCTCGGAAACACATGCTCGAGGCTTAACTATACGCTTTTTTGAAATTTTATACAGCGCCCGCACCCCTGCCCTGGCGCCGGCCAGTGACCCGTTCGCACCCTCTAGGAGGCCGAATCCGGGAGAGTATCGCCGCGCCTGTCCAGAACCTCGTCCACCAAACCGTAGGCCTTGGCTTCGGCACTGTTCAAAAAATGATCACGCTCGGTATCCCGTGCAATTTGCTCGACCGGCTGACCGGTATGCTGTGCCAGCACCTGGTTCAGTTCCTCCCGGATTTTCAGGATTTCACGGGCGTGGATGTCGACATCGGTCGCCTGCCCCTGAAAACCACCCAGCGGCTGGTGGATCATGATGCGTGAATGGGGCAGTGCATAGCGCTTGTTCGAGGCGCCACCGGCCAGCAACAGGGCACCCATGCTCGCAGCCTGCCCGACGCACAGCGTACTGATATCGGGCGTGGTGAACTGCATGGTGTCATAGATGGCCATGCCGGCACTGACCGAACCGCCCGGAGAGTTGATGTAAATGGAAATATCCTTGTCGGGATTCTCGGACTCCAGGAACAGCAACTGGGCTACCACCAGGTTGGCCATCTGGTCCTCGATCGCACCCACAATGAAAACGACGCGCTCTTTCAGCAAGCGTGAATAGATGTCATAGGCCCGCTCGCCCCGTGCAGATTGCTCGATGACCATGGGCACAAGATTCAGGGCCTGTGTATTCAGGACTCCGTCCTTCGAATGTCTTTCTCCCATATGGCTTCTCCTGAAAAATAGTTGTATCAGAACTGATTGTTCACCATTTCATCGAAGGTAAACGATCGCGTGCTCCGCTGGGCCTGTTCAAGCACCCATTCGACCACCTGCTCTTCCATGACCTGCGATTCGATCCCAGCCCGGGCCTCGACACTGTTGCGGTAGTACTGGACCACATCCTCGGGTTTGTCGTACCCCGAGGCGATGGCATCGATCTGCTGGTTGACACGCCCGGAATCGAGTTGAATTTTGTTCTGGCGGACAATTTCCCCGATGATGAGACCAAGCGAGAGCCTGCGTTTCGCCTGCTCCTCCAGCTGGGCCTTCGGTAACTTCGATTCATCTTCAATGTTCAGGTTGTTCATGGCCTGTGCAAACACGCTGCGGACTTCCTGTTCCAGCAGTGCCGCCGGCAACTCAAACTGGTTGGATTCAAACAGCTTCTGCATCACCTGGTTCTTGTCGAATGTCCGTTTGCACTGCTCGAGTTCAGCCTCCAGGTTGCGCCTGAGCTGCACATTCAGGGTCTCGACCTTGCCGTCCTCAATGCCCAGTTCCCGAACGAAATGCTTGTCCAGTGCCGGCAGTGATCCGGTTTCGACCTTTTTTACCTGCACATCAAAGACCGCCTGCTTGCCGGCCAGCTCCGGCTGCCGGTAGTCTTCGGGAAAGCCCACTTCGATCTGCCTGGTATCGCCTTTTTTCACGCCTTCCAGTTGCTGCTCGAACTCCGGCAGCAGGGTCTGGCTGCCAAGTACCACGGCAAAATCATCCTGGCTGCCCCCCGGGAATGCCTCACCATCCAGCGTTCCCTTGAAATCGATGTTAACCCGGTTGTCCTTTTCGGCTGCCCGGTCCACGGCGCGCCAGCGCATCTTCTGCCCACGCAGTTTTTCGAGCATGCTGTCCACATCCTCATCGGTGACCTTGGCCTGTGCGGTTTCTATTTCAAAGCCCGAGACATCCGCAAGTTCGATTTCCGGGTAAACCTCGAAGGTCGCGGCATATTTCAGATCCTGGCTGGCTTCCGGGCCCAGACGTTCGATCCTGGGCGTTCCCACAGGACGCAGCTTCTCCTGGTGAATTGCCTCCCGGTAGCTGGACTGCATCGTATCGGCCAGAACTTCCTGGCGAACCTGCTTGCCAAAACGCTGGCGCACTACCCCCAGCGGCACCTTGCCCGGACGGAACCCGGGAAGCTTCACGCTCCGGGTCATGTCCTGGAGCTTTTTCTCCACCGCTGTCTGGATTTTCTCACCCGGTACTTCTACCGTGATCCTGCGCTCCAGATTTCCAGTTGTCTCCAACGATACCTGCATCCATTCACCTCTGTAATTGATATCCTCCGGATCCTGCATGCCGTGCCTCCTGTACAGGGCTGACAGCATTCATCCACAGGCGGTTAAATCCGGCGCCCAGTATATGGAGTCGCCGGGTACATTGCATCCCGGAGCTTCGGGCAGCCATCCTGATCCCGACACGGGATCTGGTGCGAAAGGAGAGACTCGAACTCTCACGGGTTGCCCCACTGGCACCTAAAGCCAGCGCGTCTACCAATTCCGCCACTTTCGCATCCCCAGAACCCCGGCATGCCATACCACCTGGCATCCATTACCCTGTATTATATACCTGCAAGCCCGTTCCCGGATTTGAACCTGTGACAGGGCTTCCTGACCTGAGACCGGTCTGATCCCGCATGTACGCACTGTTTGTATTTGTTCTCCTTTTTGCCTGCGTACTGATCGCAGGGGCAGTTCTGGCCTATCCCGTGTATACCCTGCTCAGCCTTGTCCTCGAACCGGATTTCGAGCGGGTCGCCAACCGCACGGTGCTGGGCCTTGGCATTCTCACCCTGCTGGCCCTGTTTCGAAAATTCGGTTTTCGCAGCTGGCAGGATGTCGGCTTTCCTGCAGGAGTGCGCAGTTCTTCAAAGACGGCCTGCATGGATTCGGCGCGGGCCTGCTGGTCATGGGGCCGGTCGTGGCAGGCCTTTTGCTGTCGCAAGACCGGGTGCTGGACCTGCAATGGGACTGGTCCTTGCCAAGCGTAGCCGTCCTGCTGGTCACTGCACTCGTCTCGGGTGCGGCCGTAGCGCTGATTGAAGAGACCTTTTTCAGGGGCGCCTTGCTCACTGCGGTGCTTCGACAGGGCACCGTATCCCTGGCGGTAATCTCAACGAGCTTTTTTTACGCACTGGTGCATTTCCTGCAACCTGAAATGCACATGGACCCGGACACCCTCAACTGGACAAGCGGTTTTGCCCTGCTTTTGGATGCGTTTTCCTTCCTGTCCAGCCCACTGCAGGTGTTCGATTCATTTTTGGCTCTGTTCACCGCAGGCCTGCTGCTTGCCCTTGTACGGGTGCGCAGCAACCGTCTGGCCCTGTGCATTGGCATGCATGCCGGCTGGGTGTTTGCCATCAAGGCATTCAAGCGGGTCACCAACTCGAATGACGACTCGGCCTACACCTTTTTGGCTGGGACCTACGATCAGGTGATTGGATACCTGGCGGTCGTATTCCTGGCGTTGGCCATTGCGCTCTATCTGGGAATCAGCCGCCCGGCTGGAGAAAAAACTGGAATGGGGTGAGCGATGGGGATCGAATCCATAACCAAGGGGTTATCTGCATGCAGTCACGTTACGGGAGAGAGCCGAGCTACCTTAATCCGGTTGGCTTTTTTCATGGCCTGAGACAGCTCGTATGCGGACTGAAGCCGACACCAGGTTTCCGCACCACCCCCAAAAGCCTTGTCCAACCGAATCGCCATCTCGGGTGAAATCCCCGAGCGGCAATTTACGATATCCGAGAGTTGTTTGCGGCTGACGCCAAGTTCACGTGCAGCCTCGGTCACACTGAGTCCTAACGGCACCAGACAGTCGTGGCGCACGGACAGACCCGGATGAGGTGGATTTTTCATAGCCATGCTGAAATCTTCCTAGTGGTAGTCGATCAAATCTACATCCTCGACGTCCTGTCCCCTGAAGCAAAATATGATGCGCCAGTTCCCGGATATCCTTACTGACCAATACCCTGCCCGATCACCCTTCAACCGATGTAGCCCAAAGCCTGGCAGGTTCATATCATTGGGTTCCTTAGCCTCTTCAAGACGCGCAAGGACACGCTCGACTTTCGCGATCAACACGGGTGAAACCTGCCTGCGATCCCCTTTCACGAACAAGCGCTCAAGCCCTTTGTGGCGAAAGCCAAGAATCATGGAAGGATTGTAACCTATCACTTATCACTTAACAACCCGTTGCGCTTGCGGATGATTACTTTTCAGGTATCGGAGGGGGCCTTTGTAAGTGCAGCCATGCGTCAATTCCAGTACGTGTGTACTGAATGACACGGGCTTTGAAAGAAGTAGTCTACGGCCTGTTGATAAATATGGGGTGAGCGATGGGGATCGAACCCACGACCACAGGAACCACAATCCTGCGCTCTACCAACTGAGCTACGCTCACCACAGGGGGATTGATGTTAACGCATGGCATAGCATAGCTCCACCTGTAGCAGCCCGAGCGTTCAATCCCATCCCCGGATTTCGGCCAGTTTAGCGAATGCAGCTTCCTGAAGTGCCTGCTGTGCTTCAACACGGTGTGCCGTGCCATTTCCGACGGTATAGAAGGAAAGCTCCTCATGGGTACATCCTGACACGCAATCACCCCAGGCCTTGCGCACAACCACATACCAGATCCCCTGCACCTTCGCCGCCTCGATATCCGGGCCATCGCCGAGTTGGGCATCGGGTTCGGCAAACATTACCCCGGGGATCTTGCGGTATTTCTTGCAAGCCGTCTCCAGGTTGACGTACTTTGCAAAGTGCAGTGCTGCAACCCCTGCACGGCGAAAGACTTGCGCATCGGACAGGCCGAGACGTTCATTCAGGGCATCAAACTCCGCATTGCCGGTCAGCGTGCTATTTTCCCGCTGAGCCAATGCCAAGGTGGCAAGCAGTGCGGGCTTCAGCCCGACCAGCAGCATCCCGGGCCTGTGCTCCACTCTCGCCGAAACCTCCCAGGTTTTCGGATATGCCTCCCGGAGCTGACCCAGGACTTGCCCGAGTTCCTGGCTGAGCCGGTCCCGTCGCTTCGGGTCCAGCAACAATCCGGGGCTTTGTCTTCGAAGCATGCGGTCGGCCAGTACCTTGGCATCGGAGACCGTGTCTGGATCCTCTGCCATTTCGTGCGAGGCGATTTCCGCTTCGCTTGCCTGCAGCGCACAGGTGAGCACAAGGGCAAGCACGGCCAAAAACAGGCCACAGGCACGCAGTCGAGCAGGCAGAACCATCACTTGGTGGGCTTCGCTCACGCTGCCCTACTCGGCCGGCTCAAGGCGCAAAAGCATGCCGTTTCGAGCGTCCGTGAGCAGGTAGATCAACCCGTCCGGCCCCTGGCGCACGTCCCGGATCCGCCGTCCCCAGTCCTCAAGCAGGCGCTCTTCGATGGACACTTTTCCATCCCGGATCTCAAGCCGGTCCAGCAACCTGGCAGAAAGTGCCCCAATAAAGAAGCTACCGCGCCAGTTCGGGAACGCATCCCCGTCGTAGATCATCAGTCCGGAGGGTGAAATCGAGGGTGTCCAGTAATGCACGGGCTGGGTCATGCCTGCCTTGTGTGTGCCCTCACCGATCTTGAAGCCGGAATAACTCAGGCCATAGGTGATCACCGGCCAGCCGAAGTTCACACCGGACTCGATCAGGTTCAGCTCATCTCCCCCCTTGGGACCGTGCTCGACCAGGTAAATCTCTCCTGTCACCGGGTCCTTTGTCATGCCCTGCGGGTTGCGGTTGCCATACGTGTAGATCTCCGCGCTTGCACCCGGCTGGTCAACAAACGGATTGTCCACAGGAATGCGCCCGTCCTCATGCAGGCGGATCACGGAACCCGCCGGGTCGCCCAGTGCCTGGGCTCGGTCCGGGTCGCCGCGCTCACCGGCGGTGATGTAAAGGTACCCATCTGAAAACACAAGGCGGGAACCGAAATGACGGCTGCCATGGGTACGAGGAGATGCCACGTAGAGCTCCTCGACATTCTCGAGGCGGTTGCCGACCAGTTGACCACGGGCCACGGCAGTGGCCCCTCCTCCTTTGCCCGGGCTTGCATACGACAGGTAGATCAGGTGGTTCTCGTCAAAACGCGGATGGGGTACGACATCGAGCAGCCCTCCCTGACCGCTTGCATAGACCTGTGGAACCCCGACTACGGGCTCTGGATCCAGACGGCCTTGCACGATGCGCCGCAAACGGCCCGGGCGCTCGGTCACAAGCATGGACCCATCCGGCAAAAAGGCCAGACCCCACGGATGTTCAAGTCCGCCGGTCAACTTGACTAGCTGAAACCGGTGTTTGGCCGAGTCGAAAGTGCCAACCAACTCGACAGCATCAATCGGGTGGCCCAAGGAGAAAACCATCAAGGCAATGGTGAATGATGCAATGAGATTCCTAACAGGCATTACCAAAAGGGTTCCCCTCACTCGAGATGTCTAATCTGTACATCACCCGAAGGTTCATTCAGATATTCGGTTACCAAGCACCTGGAACATCATGCGGCTAGATCGTCCTTCTTTGCAACGCTGATCCCCAAAATTCTCATTTCTGCGCTTCACATGCCTGACGACAAAGTGCTCCATCAAAGTCATAGCAGCTCTTCCAAAATAGCCACTTCGAGCTTGTAACGAGTGAAGCAGTCATCTACAGCCATTTTCCTGAGAGCCTGTCATCAGATTTCGGCCTTATAACAAAGGCAGCACACGAATAACGTAATATGAGACGAACTTGTACTCACAGGGAACCTGGGGTACGGGAGTATTGTCAATATTCTCTTGAATTAAAGTAAAGAGCCCCCACTTTACAGGAAGTGAAAGTAATTGATGCTGGCGATGCAAGGCAAACCAAAGAAAATTGGAGAGTAACTAAATTTATGGGTAAAAAAACTTCGGCTTTAACGGCTAAAATTGACAGTATGAACCTGGTTATGGCTGAGGTACGGGAAGACCTTAAGTCGTTACAGGAAGAGATGACGTACACGCTCCAAAAGTTCAGTTTGCCTTCGGAAGAACATACCAAGTGTGTTCAAAGTATAGGCAAGATGCGAAAAAAGCTCAGAGGGGCCATGACGGAGACCGGCGATACCACGAAGAGTAAAAAAGGATCATAGTCCAGACATTCAGGGGTGCAAGATGACACCTTCACCCGTCCCATTCAGGAGCCTGCTGATCCCGTCTGAGCTTGGAACGCTGCAGGCAGACCGACTCGAAAACTGATTCCAGTGCGCGTGATCGCTTGGCAGGATTCCAGGCAGGCTTGATATGGCGTCCTCCGTCACCAAGCCTCGCCTGGCGCAATCAAGGTCATGCTTCCTCTTCGTCAAGCTCGACAGTGTATGGGGCATTCGGGTCTTTGCGACAGACATGCTCGGAACGACGGAGCCGCTTTTGCGGCACGTGGGTTTCGGAACCACGCTTGGCTGCCCACCCATGCGACCGTCGGATCCGCCACACGCTGGCCGGTGGAACGTTGAGCGCCTCGAACCCGACCCTGCGACACGAAACGCCGAGGCGTTCACACGCGACGGCGGGATGCCGCGCATACGTTAACTGCACGATCGCACCTGCGCGCGGCAGCACGTCGAGGTTTTCCCGGACTATTGCATCGCGTTCGTCCTCCTCCAGGTTGAGAAGCGGAAGGGAGGAAACCACCACCGAAGGCGTGCCGACGGAACGCTCGTCGAGGATGGCGCCGATTCTCGTCGCCTCGCCTTCGACTACCACGGCGCGGGGGAATTTATGCTTGAGCCACCGACAGAGCTCTCGATCCCGCTCGACGAGCACGAACTCCTCCTCCTCGATTCCGCTCGCGAGAAGGGCTCGGGTGATGCTGCCTGTTCCGGGGCCGAGCTCGACGACCGGGCCCGCGCCCCATCGAGCCTCTACGCTCGCGCGTGCCATGGTCCGGGCTACTGGCTTCGCGCTCGGCAGGATCGCGCCGATCCGGCGAGGATTCGAGGCACAGCGCTTCAGGAAGAGACCAAGTCCGCTTCCGCGAAATCCCGCGCCAATGGCTTGCAGGACGCGCATCAGGCGGACTCGAACTCGTCAATGCGATGCAGGAGAACCATGTTCCGGATGTAAATGATGGGGACTATCCCGATGAGTTGACAGCCTATCATAAACAAATTTAATTTTATATAAAAATCTTAAAATCCTGTATATTAGAAAACTCTCTGATAGTGCGTTGCAGGCTTGTAACCCTTGATGTAGGGCAAACCAAGTTTTTCGAGGACAGCACTGATATTTTGATGCTTGTATTCAATTGAGCCTTTCGAGCGGCCGATCTGTGCCTGAAGCATCCGATTGTGCACTGCTTTAACTACTGAATTACCTGTCAGCTCAGCCTGAAGCATGCCTAGGTAGTCGGCAACAGCAGCTTCGATCTGCAGGCCGATCCGAGAGGTCGTACAGCCTATATCGATGCCTTGAGAGATGCTGACCAAGGCGATTATGGATCTCTCCTGAAATTCGTAGGGTTCTATAAGGACGGGCTGGCACAGAATTGAAGTTACGCTACGGCTGCCTGTCTCCCAGTATACAATGCCTCTAGAGATGATTGAATGAAAGAGTCGTGAGCGAGGGTCAGGTATGGAGAACCGCTTTACAGTGGCTGATTGTTGCCACTGTACTCGCTGTCATGGCTGGTTCAGCAAATGCTGCAGAACAGCTGATAAAGAAGTCGAAATCCGGCATCTGCCATTGCCCTGGTGGACACTATTATGCACGCACCTCAAACTATACCGCCTTTGATTCCATCGATGCCTGTCTTGCCAGTGGGGGGCGGCACCCCAAGCGTGGACAAGGACAATGCTCCGCATCGCAGAAGCACGATTCGACCGCCGGCAAAACACAACCCCAGTCTCACGCCAACCGGCCGCCATCCAGACTCTATGATCGAGACGTGTTCGGCGGATGGGCAGATGCGGACGGCGACTGTCAGAACACGCGTCATGAACACCTGATCGACCTGTCCAGGGCCCCTGTCCGCTTGTCAAAAAACGGGTGCCGGGTCATCCAGGGGCAGTGGGAAGACCCGTATACCGGTATGACCCACACCCATGCACAAGGCCTGCATATCGATCACCTTGTTCCGCTTTACTACGCCTGGAGACGGGGCGCGGACCGCTGGGAGCCTGAAAAGCAAAGGCGTTTCATGAACGACCCGGCAAACCTTTTCGTGGTCGAGGCTTTCGTGAACCAGGACAAGGGCGCCAAGGGACCTCTTGCGTGGCTTCCACCCGATGCACAGTTTCACTGCGAGTACCTGCTAAGGTTCATGCGCATCACGGCACGGTACGACCTGCACCACTCGCCACGCGAGCAAACGGGCCTGGAACAACTGACTGCTGAAAAATGTGACTGAAAACCGGCCAGCTACCACAGGCATACACGAACTCCGGTCACAGATTTCTGGCCCTGGTTTGCCGCATGACAGTTACTACGGTATCGTTACTGCAACAGGACGGGGGGCAGCATCACACGAGGCCAGGCTGCAACAACCCGAGGGGAGTCTAAGAAGAAATGCCAGAAAATTCCCTGAAGCGGCGGGCAGCCTTCACTGCAGGGCTGGCACTGGCCTGCCTGCTTCCGCTTCAAGCCACCGCCGTTGAGTTACCGGGCAGTGCATCTGGCATCACGGGGTATTTCGACACCACGGTCTCGGTCGGGGCCGCGATTCGCACCCAGGGACGAAAAAACAACCTGATCGCCGTATCCAATGGCGGCTCGGCCTGGTCCATCAACGAGGATGATGGCAATCTCAACTACGACACGGGCGACTTCGTCTCCGCCAACACCAAGATCACGCATGAACTCGAGCTCAACCGCGGGAATCTGGGTATTTTCGCGCGCGCCCTGTACTTTTACGACTATGCCATCGCGGACGAGCACACCGACCGCACGCGCCTGTCGCACAGCGCCAAAGGTTATGCCGGGTACGATTTCGAGTTGCTGGACGCCTACCTCGACGGCCAGTTCGACCTGGGCGGCGCACCGCTTTCGATCCGTGCAGGCGACCAGGTGATCCACTGGGGGGAAAGCGTTTTTATCCGCAATGGCCTCAACTCGATCAATCCCGTGGACAGCTCCAAGCTTCGCGTGGCCGGTGCGGAAATTCGCGATGTACTCAAACCCATCACGGCTGCCAACCTGCGACTTGGTCTCACTGACAGCCTGTTTGTCGAAAGCTTCTACCAGTTCCGCTCGGCGCATACCGAACTCGAGCCGGCAGGCACGTTTTTCTCCACCAGTGATGCAGGCAGTCCGGGAGGCAAAACCGTACATTTCGGATTCGGCGTGCCCGGCACAGCGGATGACAACGACGATGCGCCAGACCCGAGCTGCCCCCTTAGATGCTCCAGGGTACCAAGGGCCAGTGACCGCGATGCGGACGACCATGGCCAGTTTGGCCTTGCGCTGCGCTACTTCTCCCCGTTCCTGAACGATGCAGAACTGGGTCTCTACTATGCCCGCATCCACAGCCGCCTGCCGCTGGTGTCCGTTCAGGCAGGCCAGCCGCAAGCCATTTTCACACCCCAGGGTTTTGCCGGGTCCATCCGTTATTTCCGTGAATTCCCGGAAGACATCGACCTCATGGGTGCCAGCATCAACACCGAGATCGGTACCAGTGGTTTCGCGTTCCAGGCCGAGATTTCCTATCGCCGGGACCAGCCTTTGCAAATCGATACGACCGAGCTGTTCTACTCCTCGCTCTCTCCATTACGACTGGTGCAAGTGCCAAACGGTGCCCCCGCGCCACTCGCCGCAGGCCTGCAGCAACTGCAGCAGGCAGGAGGCCTGCTGAGCCTGAGCCAGACCGGTGCCCTGACCCCGGGGCAGGAACTGCAGGGCTTTCGCCGCAAGGACGTGCTGCAGGGCTCGTTGGCCCTCACCAAGGTACTGGGCCCGATTTCCATGCTCAGATCAAGCCAGACCGTATTTCTGGCCGAGGCGGGTTTTACCCGGGTGCAGGGCCTGGAAAAACGCTCGGAACTCCGCTACGAGGCTGCCGGCACGTGGACCAGTGCCAACCCGGTTTTCACGCAGGCACGCATACAGCCTGCCACCCAGGATGGAGGCTTTGCCGACTCGTTCTCCTGGGGATACCGCGCCTTGCTGCGCATGACCTACAACAATGCAGTAGGTCCGGTGAGCCTCTCGCCGCAGATCGCCTTCTCGCATGACGTGAACGGAACGGCCCCGACGCCCATCGGCAATTTCATCGAGGACCGGAAAACGGTCACGCTATCGATCAATGCAGGTTATCTGCATTCCTGGCGGGCCGGCCTGTCCTACACCAATTCGTTCGGAGGGGGTGCAGCCAACCTGCTGAACGATCGTGACTTCCTCGCGTTCACGATGAACTATTCCTTTTGAGTGACAGGCGGAGAACGAATGACATGAGATACATGACAGCATGCCGAAAAAGCCTGCCGGCACTGGTTCTGCTGGCCTTCGCAGGGCTGCTCGTGTCCGAGGTCACGGCCGAGACGACAGTTCGGCTCGGTGCCGATTTGACCCCGCTGGGTGCTGAGGCTGCGGGCAACGCTGCCGGCACCATCCCACCCTGGCAGGGCGGCATCACTCAGCCGCCGGAGGGGTACCAGCCGGGCATGCATCACCCCGACCCCTTTCCCGGGGACAAGCCGCTGTTCGTGATCACCGCAAAGAACGTGCATGAGCATGAGTCTCATCTCTCTCCCGGGCAGATTGCACTCTTTCACCGTTATCCGGATACATTTCGCATGCCTGTCTACCCGAGCCGGCGCACGGCATCTTTGCCGCAGCGGCTCTACGAGCGAACCATTGCCAACGCCACCACAGCGACCCTGACCGAGCAGGGCAACGGCGTGCTGAATGCTGCCGAAGGCATTCCGTTCCCGATTCCGCAAAACGGCCTGGAAGCGGTCTGGAACCACCTGCTTCGCTACCGTGGGACAACACTCAGCACAGCAGCCGGCCAGGCGATTCCCACGGCGGACGGAGCATATGTCATGGTGCGCCTCAAGGAGGACATCCTCTGGCCTTATCACCAGCCGGGGGCCACCGTCTCGACCATTGACAACAAGCTAGCCTACTTCCGCCAGGAGGTCCTGTCGCCGCCTCGGCTGGCCGGGCAGTTGCTGCTCGTCTATGAAACCCTCAACCAGGCCGCCGAGCCACGCAAGGCCTGGACCTACAACCCAGGCCAGCGCAGGGTCCGCCGGGCACCCAACGTCGGTTACGACAATCCGGGCACAGCCTCGGACGGGCAGCGCACCAACGACCAGTCCGATATCTTTAACGGTGCACCGGACCGTTATGACTGGACGCTGGTGGGCAAGAAGGAACTCTATATCCCGTACAACAGCTACCGGCTGCACAGCGACCAGAACCGTTTCGAGGACATCCTCCAGCCCGGGCACATCAATCCGGATCTGACACGTTACGAGCTGCACCGCGTATGGGTGGTTGAAGCACGACTGAAAGAAGGCTTGCGGCATATCTATGAGCGGCGCACCTTTTTCCTGGATGAGGACAGCTGGCAGATCGCCATTGCAGACCAGTACGACGGGCGCGGTGAAATCTGGAGGGTCAGCGAGGCACACACGATCAATTACTACGAGGTACCCCTTACCTGGACCACGGCCACGACAGTGTACGACCTCCAGAACGGGCGCTACCTTGTCCAGGGACTGAGCAACGAATTCGAACCCGCCCGGTTTGACCACCCGCTGGCACGCAACCGGTTCACCACCGAAGCATTGCGCCAGCACGGCCGTCGCTAGACAGGAAAGGACTACCCCTCAGTGCGGCACCCGCTGGCGCTTGCCTTACTTCTGATTTTGGCGGCGACGGCTTCCTCTCTCCCCCGCGCAGAACCCCTGAACGAAAGTGCACCCCTCCTGGCCTGCCCGGACTGCGGCCAGATCAATGCGGCTGTCCGGACCCAGGACGGGATACTCGGCGTCGGTGCTCGCGGCCTGATCGTGCACGGGACATCGTCCGGTGACCGATGGCAACAGATCCGGGGGCCGGTACGCAGCATGTTGACTGCAGTCACAGCCACCCGTGAGGGGCAGCTGGTTGCCGTCGGACACGATGCCCTGATCCTTTCAAGTCCTGCCAGTGGAACGGGCTGGACTGTGGTCCATGCGGACCCGGGGCTGGACACGCCCCTGTTCGACCTGTGGATCGACCAGCACGGAAACGGCCTCGCAGTTGGTGCCTACGGGCTGGCACTGCGCACAACGGACTACGGTCGCAGCTGGTCGCGCCAGGAAATCGACTCGCAGGAAGCCCATTTCTATGCCATCGATGAGGCCCCAAACGGGAACCTTTTCGTCTGCGGTGAATTTGGCACGGTGCTGCGATCCGGCAACCGGGGCCAAAGCTGGACCCGGCTGGATGTCGGCTGGGACGGCACATTTTTTGGGTGTAGGTCAGGGCATGCAGGCCGGGTGCTCCTCTACGGCCTGGAAGGTGTCCTGCTGGAAAGCACCGACGGGGGCAAAACATGGCAACACCTTGAAACCGGCATCTCGGCATCCTTCTACGATGCCGCTTTCCTGCCCGATCATCGTGCAATCATTGCCGGTGCCGACGGAATCGTGCTGCTGGAAACTCCGGCAGGAAAATTTGAACGCATCTCCCATACTCACAGCGAGTCGATCCTGAAGATCCTGGTGACCTCCCCCGATACCGCGCTCCTGTTCGGTGAAGGAGGAATCCAGCCGCTGGACCTCTCAGACACCCTCCCCGCCGAAAAAGGTCGCGGGCAATAACGGACGGGCAGACGCGACCGTGGCAAGGGACCGCTGGCTGAACTTGTCTGAAGCGGTGCTGTTTCAGCATCGGCCACTGGTGGTCGGCACCTTCCTGGTGGTCAGTCTCGTGCTGCTGCTGTCGGCCGCACGCCTTGAAATCGATGCCGGGTTTGAGAAACACCTGCCAACGGATCATCCCTTCATGCAGGTCTTTGAGAAACATCAGGCTGAATTTGGAGGAGCCAATCGCCTGCTGATCGCCGTGCGTGCGCGATCCGGGAACATTTATTCGGCAGAGTTTCTGGAAACCCTGAGATCCGTGACCGATGCCGTATTTTTTCTGCCAGGTGTCAACAAGGCCTCGGTTCGTTCTCTGTTTACGCCCAATGTCCGTTTTGTAGAAGTCGTTCGCGGCGGGTTTGCAGGCGGCAATGTAGTACCACCGGACTACCAGGGCACGGTGGCCGACGTGAGACAAGTTCAGGTCAACGTGCAAAAGGCAGGGATCATCGGGCGGCTGGTCTCTAACGACCTGTCTGCGGCCATGGTGAGTGCAGAACTGGTGGAGACCGACCCGCGCACCGGCGAACGGCTTGACTATATCGAAGTTTCCCACCTTCTTGATGAGCTGCGCACCCGTTACTCGGGACCCGAGACCGACATCCACATCATCGGCTTCGCCAAGATGGTCGGCGATATCGCTGACCACGCTGGCACGGTGTTGCTGTTTTTTGCAATTGCCCTCGTGCTGTCCCTGGCTCCGGTGTACTTCTTCACCCGCTCGATCGTATACACGGGGTTGCTGATGCTGTGCTCGATCGTGGCCGTGATTTGGACACTGGGCCTGCTTTCGCTGTTCGGGTTCAGCATTGACCCGATTTCCATCCTGGTCCCTTTCCTGGTACTGGCCATCGGCATTTCACATGGCGTCCAGATGTCGGCGGCCGCAGGCGCTGCGATCCGCAATGGAGCCGATGCCCACGAAGCCGCCCGCACCGCCTTTCGCCGGCTGATCCTTCCGGGAACGGTGGCGCTGGCCAGCGATGGGGCCGGTTTTCTGACGATGCTGATCATCGATGTCCAGATCATCCGTGATCTCGCACTCACCATGAGCATCGGCGTTGCGGCGATCCTGCTGACGAACCTCCTGTTCCTGCCGGTACTGATGTCCTATGCCCGCCCCGGCCCCGGATACCGGGAACGCCTGTTGCGTGCGGCACGGAGCAGCACTCCAGTGTGGGAACGACTGGCACAACTGGCCGCCTGGCCCTATGCCGCAGGGGCCTTGCTGTTGGCATCGATCCTGCTCGCCATTGGTGCCGAGGGTGCGCGTCATTATGCGATTGGTGACGTACACGAGGGTGTGCCCGAGTTACGTGCCGAATCCCGCTACAACCGCGACAGTGAGGTCATTACACGGCTTTTCGCCGTAGGCGTGGATATCCTCACTGTGATTGTTGAGACTCGTCCAGACGCCTGCATCGATTTCGACGTACTTGACCGCATCGATGATTTTGCAGCGCGCATGGCCCAGGTTCCGGGCGTGCAGTCCTCCCTGTCCCTGCCGGAAGTGGCACGCAAGATCAATGCAGGCTACAACGAGGGGCACCCAAAATGGCGTACGCTGCCGAGGTCAAGTGCCACGCTGGTACAGTCCACCGGACCGATCGAAACGGGCTCCGGTCTGCTCAATGCCGACTGCTCCGTGATGCCGGTATTGATCTTCACCACGGATCACCGGGCCGGGACCATCGACCGTGTGGTGGCCGAAGTCAACGCATTTGCCGAGGCACATGACGACGAGCACTTGCGTTTTCGCCTGGCCACCGGAAACCTCGGGGTGATGGCGGCTACCAACGATTTGGTCCGGGATGCCGAGGTCGAAATGATGGTGTGGATCTATTGCGCCGTGCTGACTCTTTGCCTGCTGGCCTTTCGCTCACTGCGCGCCACGCTTTGCGTCGTGGTGCCGCTTGCCCTGGTGACCACCCTCACATTTGCCCTCATGGCCGTACTTGAAATCGGACTGAAAGTATCCACTCTGCCAGTGGCCGCCCTGGGTGTGGGAATCGGGGTCGATTACGGAATCTATATTTTCAGTGACCTGAGGCGACGGCTTATCGCCGGTGCCGCACTGGTGGATGCTTTCAGGGGAACCCTCGCGGTGACCGGTAGCGCGGTCCTGGTCACCGGGATGACCCTGGCGCTTGGTGTTGTCACCTGGATTTTCTCCGGCCTGCAATTCCAGGCAGACATGGGCCTGCTACTGACCTTCATGTTTCTTGCGAACATGTCCGGGGCCGTGCTGCTTGCCCCTGCCCTCGCCTGGCTATTCTACGGGTTGCCGGGACAGGTTTCTCAAAGGAAGTGATGCCGGTTGCCCTTTGAACGGGGCCGCATGTATCGACGCCCGGGCCGGGCCTTGAACATCAGCGGCAGAAGGGCCAGACCTGGTACCAGGAGTCGCAACGGAAGCTCATCTCGCAGCGTGCCAGCTGTGATGCGTAGCGCCGGGCAGTGTCTCTTACCCGCGCTGCAGTTCGTTGTACCCCCGCCTTTTTCTTCCAGGTGCCGCGCCGGTACCCCCCTTTACCCTCATGGTAGGCAAGGTACAGGTTGTAGGCATCGGTGCGAGGGATGCCGAGTTCGCGCCATGTCTTGTAGTTGTACCAACCAATGAAGTCAAGCGCGTCTTCCATATCCGAGCGGCTTTTGAAAAGCCTGCCCCGTTCTTCCTGGTATTCTCCCCACACCGGGTCCTGAGCCTGGGCATAGCCCTTGGCCGACGATGCGCGCCCCAGCGGAATAAACAAAAACCATTTGTAGGGCGGTCTGGCATCAGACCGGTAGCTTGACTCGTGGCGCACGAACGCCATCTGAATGTGTATTGGCGTACCCCATTCTCTAGCCGAGGCACGCGCATAATCATACCAGTCAGGATGCTGGTCAAAAATTGCACAGAGGTTTGCTTGCTTTGTCGGCGGCGGGGTTGCGCAGGCCGCCACGAACACGGTCACACATGCAACGCAGATCATTTGCTTGGACAATCGGACCATCATCAAGTATCACGCAAAGTATCCTTTATATGCGCCCGGCAGGACTCGAACCTGCAACCCTCGGCTTAGAAGGCCGATGCTCTATCCGGTTGAGCTACAGGCGCACAATACAAGGCGCCCCTAGTGTAGCACTTAGGTTTGGCGGGGGTTCATGCCTTCGACGGGAGCCCCGGCATCGCGCTGCAAAAACAGGTAAATGGCGGCAGAAGCCCCGGAGGAGCCAAACAGGACACTCATGATTACGATCTGGTATTTGACTGCAATCAGGGGGGACACGCCGGACAGGATCTGGCCTGTCATCATTCCCGGAAAGGCGACCAGGCCGACTGCAAAAAATGTGTTGATGGAGGGTATGAGAGCCGCGGTAAAGGCACTGTTGCGTGCATGCACATAATCTTCTGCGACGGCCATGTCGGATTCGAAGCGTTCCGCGGCAAGGCTTACCGTGTTCATGGCATTGGAGAAGATCATGCCTGCCAGCGGGATGACATATTGCGGCTGATACCAGTAATCGATCTGGAGTACGGCAAAGGTGGTCAGCACCAGCGTCGACACCCCGCCGACAGAAATTCCAAACAGCGCCTTTGCAAACAGGTCGGCGCTCTTCTGCCGGAGCGGGCGCAATGCAATCCAGCTTGCAGCCAGCAGCATCAGGGCCAGTACAACGACAACGATTCCTGCATTATCCAGCGCAAAAATCGAGGTCAGGACATAGCCGATCGCCGTCAGCTGGATCAGCATTCTTGCAGATGCGTACAAGGCCGTCTTGCTCTTCAATGACCACATCACAAGAATTGCGATCACCACCAGGATAGGAATCAGGGCAATCGCCAGATTCAGCACTCCGATTTCATATATGGTAAGTTTCATAGTCTAATCCACCCTGTATAACCTTGGATCCGTTTGCATCACTGGGAAGTTCGTCCACTCCCCGGACACCGGTATGTCCACCCGCCAGCATGACATTCTCACCTGACAGCGCGCTTGTTTAAATTCCTGCTCAAATCCCTCGCCTACCTGCCCCTGCCGATACTGCACGGGCTGTCGGGACCGCTTTACCTACTGCTATTTTATATTTTGCGCTTCAGGAGAAAAGTTGCCGAAAACAATATCCGCAACTCGTTCCCTGATCTCGATGCTGTCGAGCGCACGGCACTGCTGAAAAATCATTACCGGAGGCTTTGCGATGTCGCGCTCGAGACCACGCGAAGCCTGGTCATGGCGCCCTCTGCACTGGAGCGGCACGTGAGCTTCACCAACCTTGGGGTCATCCAGCAGGCGCTGCAGCAGAACCAGACGGTTCTGCTGGCCATGGCACACCATTGCAACCCGGTGTGGGCGGTGCTGGCCGCAGGGCAGAAACTAGGAACCCCGGTGGACGGCATATACAAGCCGCCGCACCTTGCCTGGCTGGATGAACTGACCCTGAAATCCCTGTCCCGTTTCAACATCACGCCGGTACCTGCGAAAACCTGCGTCAGCACGCTGCTGCAACGATCAGCCAGTACGCGTGCAGTTGCTATCGTGGCCGACCAAGCCCCGAGGCGCAGCGACAAGGCCTACTGGACACGGTTCATGCACCAGGATACGCCCTTCTACCTAGGCCTTGAAAAAATTGCCCAGTTGTTCAAGTACCCGGTATTCTTCATGGACCTCAAGCGCACCGGCCGCGGTCGCTACGAGGCCAGCTTCAAACCGCTTGCCGCACCGCCCTACGACAAGCATTCGCACGCCATCTCCGAAAGCTATGCACGGGCCGTCGAGCAGCAAATCCTGCGGTCCCCACAAGACTGGCTGTGGACGCACCGCAGGTGGAAACGGGCAAAATCGTTATACGACTGAATCCCGGCTTTGCAAAAACTTCGCCAGGTCCGAAATGCTGGGGTGCTCGACCAGATCGGTAATCGCCAGGGCATCCGGGTACAGGTCATCCAGGCCTGAGTGAATTTCTACCAGAGCCAGGGAGTCAGCTCCGATTTCAAGCAAATTGTCATGGATCGAAAATCGCCTGTCCGGCAGGGCATCCTGGCAGACGGCAAGAATTGCGTTCACGATTTCACCCTGCGGACCCTCCTCTTCGTCAGTGTCGGCGCGGTCAAGTTCTCCGGCAAGCCGCTGCAGGATATCGTCATACGTGCCGTCCAGATACTCTCCGGCCAACGCGGAACGCTGGATCTTGCCACTCGTGGTTTTCGGAATCCGGCCGACCGGGATGACATGGCGCACCTCGATGGCGAGACTCTCGCTGACCATCGCGATCACCCGCGAACGGAGCGGCAGGAAATCCTGCAACGTGCCCTTGTGCAGGATGAACACCAGCACTTCCTCCATTTCATCCTGTCTGGATGACACACCGGCAACCACCACCTTGCCAAGTTCCAGGTCCCCCGTTTCACACAACACCTCCTCAATGTCATGGGGATAGTAATTCTGGCCGTGCACGAACAACACTTCCTTGTACCGCCCCGTGACATACAGCACCTTGTGCAGCACAAATCCCAGATCTCCGGTATCCAGCCAGTCGCCATCAAAGATGCTGCCATCGTCCCCGAGGATCTGCTCGGTGACATTTTTCCCGCAAATACGGATGTGTCCGACTCGCCCCTCAGGCTGCGCACTTCCCTGGGAATCACTGATCCGGACACTGCAGTGTGTAATGGGCTCACCGACACCGACCAGGGACACAGTGTCCGGCCCCCGTTGCGGGCTCAGGACCGCATCGGCACCGACAGAAAGTGAATTTCGGTGTGCATGCACAACATCCAGGGCGGCTCCAATTTCAGGGAAGCTGACGGCCAGACTTGCCTCCGCCAGGCCATAGACCGGAAACATGCTTTTTGCGGGCAGGCCAAAGCTGGCCATTGCATCCGTAAACTGCCTGCAAAGACTGACCGAGATCGGTTCTGCCCCGTTAAAGATCAGACGTATCCGTGACAGGTCGATTCCCTCCAGTCCCCTGCGATTGAACGCCTTCAGGAAATGCTTGAACCCGAAGTTGGGTGACCCCAGCATGGTTGCCTTTTTCTGGCTGGCAGCGGTTATCCAGTACAGGGGTCTTCGAACGAACAGGTCCGTGCGCATGATGCAGTGACTGTAATTGTTGACCACCGGGCTCAGATGAAAACCGATCAGGCCCATGTCGTGGGTGAGCGGCATCCAGCAAAGGCTGATGTCTTCCGGGGACATGGCCGCACACTCGCGTATCCCTTCAATATTTGAGACCAGGTTGCGGTGCTTGAGGACCACTCCCTTGGGGCTTCCCGTGGAACCGGATGAAAACTGAATGAAAGCGACATCCCCGGGCTCGACCCGGGCCATTTCTCCAGGCGTCGTGATGTCTGTGATGTCATCACTCAAAAGCACCTGTTCCGGTTGCGGCCAGTCGCTGCTTGAGGACGTACTTGAACGAAGGCGAGACAGGTTCTTTCGGTCCGTGTACAAAAACGTGGCGCCCTCCAACTGCCTTGCAACATTGAAAACCTTCTGACGATGCTGGTCACTGATGCCGACGGCGAGGGGTACTGGAATGATCCCCCCGAACTGACAGGCCCAGAACACATCGACAAACTGCTGATTGTCATTCAGGAAAAGGATCAGGTGGTCCCCTTTGCTGATACCGTGCTGCTGCAGTACATGCAACAGTCCCAGGGCACGCTGGTACAGGGCCTCGAAGCTGATGCACTTCTCGTCTTCCTGCCCATTAATGAAGGTGACGAAGCGTGCTTCACTGCGATTGCATGACAGCGCTTCGTTCAGAGTATGAAATTGCATAGGCCGTGCTCTGTGGGAAATGGAAAAAGCTGCAGTATGGCTGAAAATCCCGTGCCTGGGCTTCGACGGCTGGTGGGCCGCAGACGAAAGGCTACATGGAGAATAGATCGGGTTCCCTGTGTTCCCTGGTCAGCCTGAGTTGGCTGTCGTGGAGCGGGCGCATCATGGGATCCACCAATTTGCGGTCCTTCGATTCCAGCCAGCCCGCATAACAATCCCTGTTGAGTATGACGGGCATTCGATGATGGATTCTTGACAGCCTCGGACTGGGCATGGTGGTCAGAATGCTCATGAACATCTCGCCCCCGGTGCTGATTTCATACAGGCCTGCAAAAGCGAATCCGTCCTCGTCCATGGGATCAATCCTGTACTTGTCGCGCCTGCCCTGTGGCTGGTTTTCATCCCATTCGAAGAATCCACTTGCCGGAATGATGCACCGGCGGTCGCGCAGGGCCTGTGCCCAGGTTTTTTTCTCCCAGGCCCCGGCACTGCGGGCATTAATCAAGGGTTTGCTTGAGAAAGACCGCTTCCAGCCCCATTGCATGGAAGCAATCTCATTGCCCGCATCTCCCCGAAACACAACATCAACCCGGTCAGCCGGACACACTTCCGCGCGCGGGGCAAACTCGATCTCTGTATCGATCAGGGCCGCGACGACCGATTCAGGAAAACGGTCCAGCGAAAAACGCCCGCACACTCTCCGGCTCCCTTCAACTGCCGTTGCAGAAAGTTCAGGCCGCCTTGGAGTCCGTGCTGTTGATGACCACTTCCTTGCTGACGTCGACGCTTCGAACCAGCATGTCCAAGACCGGGCACTGCTCGTCAACGGCTGCTGCCAGTTGCTGCAATTGCTCCTGTGATGCGGAACTCTCGAGTGTGGTTTTGTAGTGAACCTTGCTAAAACCCGGAGGCACATTTTCATCCTTGCCCATCCCCAGCAGACCGCGAACATCCAGGTCGCCCTCAAGGGTCACCTGGCACTTCTGCAATGGAATTCCCATCACGGACGCCAGGGCCACGTACATGATCTCCTGACACGTCCCCAAAGCTGCTAGCACCAGCTCGACCGGGCTCGGACCCAGGTCACTTCCTCCAAACGCCGGCGGCTCATCGATCACCATGGCTGGAAATTTCCTGACTTTGGCCGAACAACGCACGTCGTCTTCCCATGCAGTGTCCACGCGGTACTTGAACTGCCCGCTTGCAGGTGACTCCGAGACACTGTCCACAATCTTTTCCACTGCTGCTTTGATATCTGCCTGACTCATTTGTGCATACTCCTGTTATTTGTCGGGTAACTACTTCTTGTGCGACTATTCTTCTATTCCCCGCACCTTCGTGCAAGTCGAATCCAGGCGCACTGTGTACCAGACAACCTTCATGCCCGTGGATTTTGCGCTTACATGGCCGGGTCGCTCGATGCAGAACCGGCCCGAAAACGCCCGTCCAGCAGGTAGCGGTACAGCTTGAGTGCCAATTGCACACGCTCCTCTTCCAGTTGCTCGCAGGTCGCAAGCGTCAGTACCATGGTTGTGCAGGGTTCATCTGCGACTACATACGCTGTTCTCACATCCTGCGCACCCCCGGGCCCGATTGCATCTCCCGGACCGCACTGATAGAGCCGCATGCCTGCAGAACTGTAGGCAGATGCGCGCCCTTCAAGCAGTAGCTGCAGGTCGTCGACCGGCGATTCCACTGCCGTCAGGGTCTCACCGGCAGTGTACTGTCGGGACATCGTCAATGGCCGGAGTTCAGCCACCAGATCCTCAAAACGCACCTGCCAGTCGAGGTAGCGTTCGAGCTCCTCGCCCGCGCTCTCCAGCAGCGTTGTACGCTGCATACCAGAGGTGTCCACGTCCGTTCTCCAAGCCGCAATGACCAGATCCTCGCAGCGCTCAAGCGCCTGATCCATGTCCGGCTCAACCGGCAGTACAGTCCGCACGGCAGGCGGCAGGTTCCGCTCCAGCCCCTCACGCAGCGGTTCAGACAAGGCGGATACAACGATCTGCACCCCGGCAGCATGGACATTCTGCAAAAACCGGCTGAGTACATGCAGTGCGGAGGCATCGAAACCTGTCACGCTGGCAAAGTCCAGCAGCAGGCAGACAGGGCGTTTCGCACCACTCAGCGACTGCCGCAGGTGCTCGGTCAAGGGCAGATACTGCCAAAGAAAAGATAGCCGCGAAGACGGTAGGCATGCATCCGCTCACCTGCATCCCTCAGGATGGCGTGATCAGGAACGGGACGGGCCTTGCGGCTTCGTTGCTCGCGCAGGGTAAACCGGGACTCGATCGGGTCCACCCGGCTGAAATGCACGACAAAGAATGCGAGTGTGGCGACCATCCCGACGCCTACTCCTTCAAGCAGTCCGAACACTATGATCGTGACGGTGATCAGAACGAGGATGGCAAACTCTGGCCGTGGGAGCTGCCGGCGTCTTCGGACAAGCCCCTCGTCCAGCATCGCAATGCCGGCAAAGATCAAAATGCCGCCAAGAAGTGGTACGGGGGTCCATTCCAGGACACCGTCACCCACCAACAAGACGGACCCCACGACAAGTGCAGCCACGACCCCGGTCAGCCGAGTGTCAGCGCCAAGCAGTTTGCTTCGCAACGAGGATGGCACGATCATGTTGGCGGACGTGCCACCTCCGAGACCGGCTACCATGATTGCGAATCCTGTCCCTCGAAATTCCCGGTCCCAGTCGAAATCCTGGTTCGCCACCAGTTCCAGCCCGGCAATATTCATGATCACGCAGATGAACGCGACCAGCATCAGCGTCAGCATGTTCGGAATTTGCTGGGCCAGCGCGGCCCAGTCCAGATATGCCAGGTCGCCAACTCCCAAAGGTGGCCACAGGCCTCCCTCCGCAGTGCTCGCAAACAGCAGGCCTGCGGCCCTGGCCTCTTCTCCTGTGATCCCGAGCCCGGCCAGGGCAAGATGATAGGCAGTTCCTGCCAGCAAGATACTCACCGGAAGAATAATCACATGGCTCCAGCGCTTCATGACCCAGTACAGGGCAACCCCGTACAGGACACCCGGTGCCCAGCGCCCAAACATGGCCGGCTCCAGCAGCCGGGGCAGCGTCTTCCAATCCAGTTCAGCTCCCATCTGGGACATGGCCGCTAGACACACAGCACCCCCGATTCCGGCCACAAAGCCACCCGCAACCGGATACGGGATGAAGCGCACCAGATTGGTGAGCCGAAAATAGCCGAGCCAGAAGCAGCCTGCACCAGTAATCACCGCACTGAGCACGAGTGCGCCAACAGCCGTGACAAATCCGGTATAACCCTCCACACCGATCGTGGACACGATCAGGGCCATTACGATCACCATTGCAGGTGACAGCCCCGAAATTACACCGCGAAAGCCACTGAGCAGCGCAATGACCAGCAGGCTGCAAAGTTTCCAAACAGCACCAAGCCTATACCCTGGGACATATAGGGAGCCAGCGGGCCCGAAAAAATGAAGGCCGCGAATGCGAGCTCGGCTACAAGCAGGTTCAGCCCGGAAATGATGCCGGCCGACAGTGAAGGAACCGCCTTCGGGCCCCGGATGTCCGCATGCAGTTCAGTTGCAAGCTCCCGAAACAGGGAGTTCATCTCAGTGGACTTCGCACTCCGGTTAGGTACCGGTGACCGGGCCGGGCAACCTGTTGCTTGCCGTGATCCTGTGGCAGGTGCGGGCTGACATCTTTCAGGCGCCCGGGCAAGGTCTCGTCACAGTGGCCCATGAATTTCTACATTCCGGATTTGTTGATGACCGGGTCTGCCTGATTGATCCAGGTTACCCCGCATATGCAGAAATAGTGTGCACATGTCCCTGGACAGCGTACCAAATTTGTGGGTGAAGAGGACTTGGGACGGTATGGTCGGGGCAGAGGGATTTGAACCCCCGACCCTCTGCTCCCAAAGCAGATGCGCTACCAGACTGCGCTATGCCCCGGTACCGGGTGTGTATCCTATACACAGGTGACTTCCAACCAAGCACGGATCATACGTCTCTGCTGCAATTCAGGTCAATGGCGCCAGTTGTGCACTCAGTGCACAACCGAGGCCTCACGTCTGGACAGCTGTAAAACCAGCCGGTCGGATAAACCGTCGAAGTTGCCGTTGCTCAGAATCAGGATGTTATCCCCATCTTCGAGATCAGCGAGCAGCAAGGTGATGATTGCATCCGTAGTCGCACAAACATGCGCCGGCGGGCTCATTTGATCAGCCACCTCCTGGACGGACCACTGGAGTTCGTCCGGTGCATATATGACCACGGAATCTGCATCGTTGAACGCATGTGCGAGCTCGTCCGTGTGTACTCCCATGCGCATGGTATTGGAACGAGGCTCGAAAACCGCCACGATTCGGCCCTGTGGCTGCTGCTCACGAAATGCTGAAATTGTCGCCGTGATCGCGGTCGGGTGATGCGCGAAGTCATCGTACACACGCACCCCGTTAAATGTCCCCCTGTGTTCCAGGCGGCGCTTGACACCGGAAAAGGAGGCCAGGGCCCGCAGGGCTTCCCCCGGCGGCACCCCGATATGTTGGGCACCGGCAACCGCGGCCACCGCGTTCGCAATATTGTGTCGACCGTACAGATCAAGCCTGCCCGTCCCGCAGGGCTTACCCAGCCTCAGCAGCGAAAACCCGGAAGTGCGTATATCAACCTCGTCTGCAAACCAGGTCGCCGACGGGTTCTTCATCGAAAAAGATTCGGTATCCGTCCAGCAGCCCATTTCCATGACGTCTCGTATATTCTGGTCGTCGTGGTTGATGATCATGCGGCCCTCGTTGGGCATGATGCGCACCAGATGGTGGAATTGTCGCTTGACGTCCCGGATGCCGTCAAAGATATCCGCATGATCAAATTCCAGATTGTTCAGTATCAGGGTATGCGGGCAGTAGTGCAGAAATTTCGAGCGCTTGTCAAAAAATGCAGTGTCGTACTCATCGGCCTCGATAACAAAGTACTTCGATTTCCCGAGCCTTGAGGAAAACTCGAAATTCTCCGGCACCCCGCCAATCAGGAAGCCAGGCTCGTGCCCGGAACATTCCAGTATCCACGCCAGCATGCTGGACACGGTGGTTTTGCCATGCGTTCCGGCAACCGCGAGTACCCAGCGATTTTGCAGGACATGGTCATGCAGCCAGGCCGGGCCGGAAGTGAACGCCAGACGGTTGTTGAGCAGATATTCCACCACTGGATTGCCTCGCGTCATGACATTGCCGACAATAATCTGGTCCGGCATGGGATAGAGATGATCAACGGAATAACCGTCCATGATCTCGATGCCCGCCATTTCAAGTTGCGTGCTCATGGGCGGATAGGCATTGGTGTCCGAACCGGAAACCTCATGCCCCAATTGCCGGGCAATAATGGCCAGACTTCCCATGAACGTGCCGCCAATGCCAAGAATATGGATACGCATCAGGCTGGCACACTCCCCGATATAAACAATTCCAGCAACATGACTTGCAACAGGGCATAGCCCACACTGATGGCTATGCCGTAGCTCATCGCACAGGACAGGGCCTTGCTGAATATGTACCCGTAGACGATGACGATCCACACGAAAAGCGCGAATGCCGTCAGGGCAAAAAACAGCTCCGCAGTGTGTCCGAGTTTCAGGTACCTCAGGGAATAGGTCCCGGGAAGAGATACGATGTTAATCAGGGTAACGGTCCCGAGCATGGCGCTGAAGGTTTGCAGGAAGCGTTCCGGGTTTTTCATCAACAAGACCCTTGCGAATACGAATGAGAGAAACAGTCCTGCGATACTTGCAAGCAGGACCGCCGTCATGTCATAGGCCATCGATCCGATCAGCACGGAAACACCGAGACTGACAGCAATCACGATACCGAGAAGGACCCAGGAATACGGCAAGGCCTCCGGCCCTTCCCGCAGCAGGCAGATGTCCAAGTATGTTTTGAGCGCACCAGCCATGTCAGGATGAATCAACCCGCATCCGGATCAATCCTGCGATTGCAAAAACCCGTAGATACCGCGCTTGGAGGGCGCCAGCATCCAGTCACGCAACAGTTCAATCTCAGGCGTGCCCTGCAGGTGCTCTGCTGGTTCCCCCTGTCGCAGGCGCCGATAGGCCTGCTCCAGTTCGCTGTAGCGCTTGCCCTTGACCCCGGCACGCCGCAAACCTATGGCATTCAGCCGGTAGTGGCGCACAGGTTCGCCACCCAACAGGCAGAACGGCATCACATCCTTGCGGACCGGTGTATAGCCAGCCACCATCGACAGCGTTCCGATACGTATGTGCTGGTGCGTGCCCACATGCCCGCCCAGATTAGCCTTGTCCCCGATTTCAATATGCCCGCTCAAGCCCACATAGGCGGTCAGTACAACCTCATCACCAAGCTGACAATCGTGTGCGACGTGCGAATAACCCATCAGGTAGCACCGGTTACCGATCCGGGTCGGCACATCAGGGTGTGTGGATCGATGCACCGTGCAGTTTTCCCGGAAGACGTTGCCATCTCCAATTTCAAGCCAGCTTTCCTCACCCGTAAACGAGATGTCCTGGGGCAACCCGCCCAGCACCACCTGTGCATGCAACTGATTATCCGCTCCCAGCCGGACATACCGGTGAACCACACAATGCGGGCCAATCTCGGTACCGGAATCAATGGTTACATCATCTTCCACCACACTGTAGGGACCCACGGTCACATTCGTGCCGATTTCCGCCTTGGGTGAGACGACTGCAGTGGGGTGGATGTTTGGCAAGCCTGACTACCGAATCAATTAGCTGAGCAAGGCTGGTTTACGGAAGTTCATACTACGGTGAGTTGGCGATGATCCGGTCATATTCTAGCAGAAATCCAGCCGTGGCCAGGATCCAGAGCCTTAGGGATCCGGCTGCAGCAGTGCAAGCAAATCCTCCTCTGCAAGAACTTCCACCCCGAGCGAACGGGCCTTGTCCACTTTCGAGCCCGGGTCTTCTCCTGCAATCACCGCAGTGGTTTTTCGGGACACACTGCCGGTGACTTTTGCACCCAGTGCCTTCAATTGCAGGGCAGCCTCGGCACGACTGAACTTTTCCAGCTTGCCGGTCAGCACATAGGTCTTACCGTCAAGTGGGTTGTCCTGCTCATCGGGCTTGGGTTTGACCTCCAGATCAAGCCCTGCATGTTGTAACTCCGAAAGGATTTCCAGGTTATGCGCCTGCCTGAAGAATGCGGTGATATTTTCTGCAATGACGGGCCCCACGTCAGCCACTTCCTGCAGCGCTTCACAATCCGCCTGCAGTAAGGGCTCCAGACCCCGGAAATGGTCCGCAAGCGAGGCTGCCGTGGCCTCCCCGACTTCACGGATGCCAAGCGCATAGATGAAACGTGCCAGCGTGGTGCGTTTACTCTTCTCGATGGCATCCAGCAGATTGGTGGCAGACAGTTCGCCCATGAACTCCAGTTCGACGAGGTCTTCCTTGGCAAGATGAAACAGGTCCTTCACGCTGCTGACCAGGCCTTTGTCAACCAATTGGTCCACCAGCTTGGTTCCCAGGCCTTCGATATCCATTGCCTTTCTTGATGCAAAATGCCTGATCACGCCTTTGCGCTGCGCTGGGCAGTACAATCCGCCACTGCACCGAATCAATGCCTCATCCTCCATCCGCACGACCTCCGAATTGCATTCAGGGCATCTCTTTGGTGCCTGGATGGGATCGCCACGTTGGGTCCCGGGGTCCGGAATCGTCTTCACGACTTCGGGTATCACATCACCGGCCCTTCGGATAATCACCCGGTCGCCAATTCGCACATCCTTGCGGTTGACTTCATCCATATTGTGCAATGTTGCATTGCTGACCGTCGCACCCCCGACAAACACGGGCTCAAGCTTGGCAACTGGAGTCAGCGCACCCGTGCGCCCGACCTGGAAGCGGATATCCGCAACCCGGGTCGCCGCTTCCTGCGCCGGAAACTTGTGGGCCACGGCCCAGCGTGGCGCACGCGAAACCATTCCCAGCACTTCCTGCAAGGCCAAATCGTTGATCTTGTACACCACGCCGTCCAACTCGTAGCCCAGGGCGGCCCTTTTATCGAGAATCGCTCCATAATATTCCAGACATCCCTGACAGCCGGACACCTGCTGCGCTTCGGCACATATTTTCAATCCCATCATTTTCAAGTACTGCAACACACCGAACTGCGTGCGAACCGGGGTCTGTTTCGCGATCCCCGTGGCATTGTAGAAAAAGGCATCCAGCGGATACCCAGCCGTCTCCCGCGGGTCAAGACGACGCAGGGCACCAGCTGCAGCATTTCTGGGGTTCACGAAGGCTTTCTTGCCTTCTTTCCTGGCCTGTACATTGATTTCTTCAAACCCCTTTTTCGGCATGAACACCTCGCCACGCACCTCAAGTCTTTCAGGCATGTCCCGATGTTGTTGCAGGCGCAGCGGCACCGATCGAATCGTACGTATGTTTTCGGTAATGTCCTCTCCGGTAAACCCGTCTCCCCGTGTCGCACCCCGCACCAACACACCGTTTTCGTACACCAGGCTTACAGCCAGGCCATCGATCTTCGGCTCAGCGGTATATTCGATCTCCTGGTCCTCTCCAAGCCGGTCCCGGATGCGGGTTTCAAAGGCTTCCAGTTCCGCGGCATCGAAAACGTTGCCCAGGGACAGCATCGGCTCTGTGTGTTCAGCCGGTGGGAATGCATCAGAGGGCTTTGCGCCGATGCGCTGTGTAGGTGATGCGGGCGTGACCAGGCCTGGATGATCGGCCTCCAGCTGTTGCAGAGCCTGAAAAAGGGCATCGTACTCGACATCCGGAATCAGTGGATCATCCAGCACATGGTACGCGTAGCTGTGCTCCTCGATCTCCTCGCGCAACTGTTCAATCTTCTTCTCGATTGCGCGGGTCATAACCAGGTCTTACCCCTATGTACGATATGCAGAAATCCGGTCAGAGGCTGTCGCAGGGGGCAGAATTTAAGACAGCGATTCCGGCAACACTTTCTGCGAGAGCATGATCTCTATGTGTCTTGATCCTGACCTGGATGCTTCAGGCTGAAAAGCTGCACTTCTTCTTGAAGGTGGGCAACGGTTTGCTGGCTCAGGCGGTTGCGCGATTCATCGAATATCTCCCCCTGCAGGTATTCGGAAGCCCTTTTTGCGGCCTCATGCATGATGTTGAATGCCTTCAGGCCTTTCTCGGGACCTGGCAAACCCATCACGAAACTGATGCCCGGGGTCTCAAACTGGTCCATATTGTCCAGATCAAACGTGCCTGGCTTGACTGCATTCAGGACACTGTACATGGCTTTCCTGCCACTGAGCCGCTTGACCTTCTTATGAAAAATGCGCATGTCGTCATACTCGAGGTCAAGCTCCCGGACGAGGTCCATGATGCCGGTGCCCTTGAATGCCTGGGGGCGTCTTGCCATTACATGCAGCACCACCAGTTTTTTCTCCTCGGAGGCGCCCTCCTCCCCGGTCTGCTTATCCTGCCCGGCAGTTGATTCCTCGCTGTCCGGCCCTTCCACCCTGTCACCGGGGTAGTCCGGATTTTGCTGTATCACCCGGACCGGACCGACGGACTCGATTTCGGAACCCAGATCTGCATCCAGCGGATTCAGCAGATCATCCTTATCGAAATCGAAGTCCTCAAATTCCTTTCTGCGGGTTTTGCGTTTTTTGGCGCGAGTGAAGAAATACAACATGACCAGGACAGCCAGTCCTGCCACCAGCAGTCCGATACGCAGCTCAATCACCATGGGCTGTGCACCGCGCAATGTGTTGGTCGTGTGTCCACAGATCTGTCACGAAACCGCCTGCATCTCGACAGCTTCATCGATATCCACAGACACCATCCTTGAGACACCGGGTTCACTCATCGTGATACCGAGCAACTGGTTTGCATACTCCATGGTATTTTTGTTGTGGGTAATCGAAATGAACTGGACCCGTTCGCTCATGTCCTTCAGCAATTCGCAATAGCGCGTGACATTGGCATCATCCAGAGGCGCATCAACCTCATCCAGCAGGCAGAACGGGGCCGGATTCAGCTCAAACAGGGAGAATACCAGGGCCACCGCCGTCAATGCCTTCTCACCTCCAGACATGAGGTGAATGGAAGACAGCCGCTTGCCCGGCAGGCGCGTCATTATGGAAATCCCGGTAGTGAGCAGGTCGTCACCGGTCATCACCAGGAATGCCTTTCCCCCACCGAACAAACGCGGAAACATTTCCTGCAGGCGCTGATTGACGCGATCGAAGATGTTCTTGAAACGGTCCTTGGTTTCCTTGTCTATCTTGCGAATCGCCTGTTCAAGCATCTCAAGCGCCTTGCTGAGATCCTCATGCTGGTGGTCCAGATATTCCTTTCGCTCCTGATGTTCTTCAAAATCACTAATCGCCGCCAGGTTGATCGGGCCCAAACGCGTGATCTTGCGCGCCAGCGCCTCCACCTGCTCCTGCCACTCATGCAGTTGCGCACCTTCGGGCAACTGCCCGATCAGCGACTCCAGAGATACTTCGTACTCACCCAGTTGCTCTTCCAACGTCGTGCAGCGGACATTGGCTTCCTGCCATGCAAGCCGGGCATCATTCAATTCATTCTGCAAAGACTCCTCCCTGCCCTGCAGGACGACAACACTTTCCCGCTTGGCCTGCATCTGCTCTTCAGTCTTCTGCATGACACTGCGCGCTTGTGCCTGGCTGTGCTCGATATCAACACGCTGCTCAAGGAGTTCTTTCAACTGAGCATCCAGTCCCTCAAGGGGAGCGTCACTCTCATCCACTGAAGCCTGCAGGGTTTCATGGCGCTTTTGCAGTTGCACGGCCTGCTCCTGCGTTTTTTCCAACACGGCCTGTGTCGCCTGCAGCGAACTCCGGCACGACTCCTGCTCCAGGCTGAGATCATGGATCCGTTCACGGCCTTCAGTATCCTTGCTACGCACACCCTGTAGCGCAGAAACAAGATCCTCGCGCTGTTGCAGCAGAGCTCCCTTCTCACCCCCAAACTCTTCTAGCACGGCAGCGGCGGACTGTCTTGCGGCTGTTGACCGGTCCAGTTCCTCACGTGCCTGCCTGAGTTCGCACTCCAACTCCTCTGAATATCCCCGGAATTGCTCTTCCTGCTGCCTCAAGTGCTCCTGTTCCTGCTCCCATGCTCCCATCTCCGATTGCGCCTGGTGGTGATGCTCCTGTGCCTCGGCAAGCTGGGTCTGGACATCATCTCTTTCACGTTCGTGCGTGTTCAGTTCGCGCTGACAAGCTTCGAGATCGGACTCCAGGGTTTCAATCCTCTGCTCCTGGCCGGCAAGTTTCTTCTCAAGCATGCGGATATCATTCTTGCGCTGCAGCACACTGCTTTGCCCTGCAGTACTCCTTGCCAGCCGCATCCAATTCCTGCCCATCCAGATTCCCTCTTTCGTGATCACGGACTGGCCCGGGGACAAGTGCTTGCGCTGCTCCAGTGCCGCACGGAGATCGTCTGCAACCTGTATGGCGCCCAGAAACCCTGCCAGGCTCACTGGCGCCTGCACCTTGCTGGCCAGCGTTTCAGGCGTCCGGGTGGTCTGCGGTATAGGTGTCTGATCCAGCAAAACCAAGCGTCCATTCTTGATCTGGCTGCACGTGGCCGCCACCTTTTCAATATCCTCGATACAGACAGATTCCAGGCATTCCCCGAGCACAGTTTCCACTGCACCCTCCCAGCCTGCCTCGGTCTTGATCGTGTCGACCAGGCGGGGGGCCTGGCTGAGTCCCTGCTCTTCAAGCCAGCGGCCTACGGCCTGACTCTCCTCACCCAGCACCACTTTCTGCATGGCTTGCAGGGAGGCAAGTCTGACCTGCGTTTCCTGCAACTTTTCACGCGCCTGCTGGACTCTGGCTTGTAGATTCTGGCTGGTATCTCGGCCCTGACTGATTCCTTTCGTCAGTTTATCCAGACTGCCAGACAGTTTCTTCAGGCGCTGGCTCGTCGTGCTGACACGCAATCTCAACTCTTCCGTTTCGCCTGACTCCCGGCGCCGGGTGCATTGACTCAGGCTGTTCTCAAGACGGTCCTGGCGGTCTCTAAGTTGCTCTAGATGGGATTCAAGATACTGGATGCGTGAAGTCTCGATCTCCACTGTCTGTGCCGGTCCCGCCATTCTTGCCTGCAGAGATTCCCATGCTTCCTGCCAAGTCGCCATCTCCGCCTCGGCTTCATCCAGGTCGCCCTGATTCGAACCCAGGTTTTCACGCGCAGACTCCAGTTGCGGATCAATTTCTCGGATCCTGGCCTCAAGGTCCTGTACCTTGGTGCGCTCGCTCTCCAAATCCTGTTCCGCCTGGTGCCACACGGCCTGTACCTGCTGGAGCTCATCGCTGTAATGGCCGCTCAACTCCTTGGCATGACGAATGGCTTGCTCGACCCTTGAAATTTCCGCATTCAGCCCGTACTGCTTGCCCTGGATTTCACCAAAACTGTTCATCTCATCGGCATGCCGCAGCCGCAATCTTTCCACCTCGGCCTCGGTCGCACGAATGTCGGCAACGATCCTTTCGATCTCGGTCTGCTTGTGCTCTGCAGACTGCTTCAGCGTCTCGGCTTCCTCCTGTTTCGCCTGCCAGCGCAAGGCCAGCAGTTCAGCCTTGGCCTGACGTTCTTTTTCCTTCAGCACTTTGTAATGCTCGGCGGCCCGGGCCTGGCGCTGCAGTTGCCCGATCCGCTTGGTGATCTCGTCGATCACATCGTTGAGACGCTCGAGGTTCTCGCAGGTATGCCGGATCCGGTTCTCGGTTTCCCGGCGTCTTTCCTTGTACTTGGAGATCCCGGCAGCCTCCTCCAGGTACACACGCAGTTCATCCGGTTTCGTGTCGATCAGCCTCGAAATCATGCCCTGCTCGATAATTGCATAGCTGTTGGGGCCAAGACCGGTGCCCAGAAATACGGACACGATATCCTTGCGGCGGCACTGCGTGCCATTCAGAAAATACTTGGACTGACCGTCGCGCACCACCTGCCTGCGAACGGAGATCTCCGTGTACGCGGCATATTGTCCACCCAGCCTGCCCTGGCTGTTATCAAAGACAAGCTCGACCGATGCCTGCCCGGCCGGGCTGCGAGTCGAGGAGCCGTTGAAGATCACATCTTCCATCGTATTGCCGCGCAGGTGCCGGCTGCTTTCGCCCATCACCCAGCGGACCGCATCGATGATGTTGGATTTGCCGCAGCCGTTGGGTCCTACAATTCCCACCATGGAAGATGGGAAGGAAAACGTGGTCGGGTCCACAAAAGACTTGAACCCAGAAAGTTTTACGCAGTTGAGCCGCATCTATGCCAGTTCGCCTATAATAGGCAGCCTGATTGCATCAGACTCTACAGCCATGCCTGACGATCACACCCATCACCTGGAAACCTTCGAAAATCCGCAGCCGGATGCCGACTATACGATCCGCATGCATATTCCGGAATTCACCTGTCTATGCCCACTGACCGGCCAGCCCGACTTCGCGGAGTTTTTGATCGAATATGTCCCAGACAAACTTTGCGTAGAACTGAAGGCACTCAAACTGTATATGAGCTCTTTTCGAAGCAAAGGCCTATTCCACGAAGCAATAACAAATCGGATTCTAATCGATATTGCAGCTTTGCTAAAGCCTCGATTTATGCGCATCACCGCAGACTTCAATGTACGGGGTGGAATTTACACGCAGGTGATTGCCGAGCACCGGCAAGATGGCTGGGAACCCGAGACCCCGGTTACTCTTCCCAGTCAGACATAAGTATCCTGCACAAGCTCCCGATTTCAAAGGACCTGTAGGGTGGAAGCCGGGCCGGTCAAGGCCGCGACAAGCTTCGGGTAGCCGCCAAGATGATGGGCTATACAGCGCTCTGGCAGACATGGACTTTGCGCATGGGCCGCTCTATTTGTTTCTTTGCAGGCGTCTTCGGGTACGCTGCTGTCTGGGGGTCAGCGTGTTGCGCCTGCCTTCATACGGGTTGGCAGGCTGTCTGAACAGCAGGTGAACCGGCGTCCCGGTCAATTGCAGCGCCTTACGGAAATAATTCTCCAGGTAGCGCTTGTAGGAACCCGGGATCCTTGCAATCTGGTTGCCATAGATCACAAACGTGGGAGGACAGGCCGCAATCTGGGTCGCGTACTTGAGCCGGATCCTTTGCCGTCGCACAAGCGGAGGCTGAAAGCTTTCCACGGCATTCTCAAGCAGGCGGGTAAGGGTCGATGTGTTGACCTGGATGCTTGCCGCGCCATGCGCGCGCGAGACCGCATGGATCAGCTTTGTGATTCCCTCCTTTTTCCGGGCGGAAATGAACAGCCGCTCTGCAAAATCCAGAAATCTCAACTTGAGATCCAGACCCTTTCGTATTTGCTGGTAATCCTCTTTCGAGCAGGCATCCGTTTTATTGATTGCCAAGACCAGGGCGCGTCCGCTGTCCAACATCGTGCGTGCCAGGCGTGCATCCTGATCGGCAAAATCCTGGGTGCCATCCAGCATCAGGATCGCCACGTGGGCAGCCTCGATGGCCTGTAACGTTTTCACCACACTGAATTTTTCAATCATGTCGTGAACACGGCTTCGCCGCCGGACCCCTGCAGTATCAATCAGTTCAAACACCGTGCCTGATTTTTCCACACGCGCCGAAATACTGTCCCGGGTCGTGCCGGGAATGTCCGAAGTAATAAAACGCTCCTCGCCGAGAAGCGCATTGACCAGGGTCGACTTCCCCACATTGGGCCGCCCAGCAATGGCTACCCGAATTATGGCCTGGTCACCATTCACTGGAGGGCTGGGCTGTACGGGATAATCGGAGTCAAGCGCGGAAAAAACTTCCTCGACCCCTTTTCCGGTTTTGGCCGAAACTTCAAAGACATCCCTTGCACCCAGCTGGAAAAAATCACTCGCCAGCGTATGTGCAGGCTTCATGTCCGCCTTGTTGGCCAGTACGAACACCTTTTGGCCCAATTGCCTCAATTCGGTAAACACCCGCTCATCCTGCGGGACAAGTCCCTGTGGACCGTCTACCAAAAAAAACACGATGTCTGCTTCTTCCACCGCCTGCCAGGCCTGGGATGCGATCAAGTGCGGAAGATCTTCCGTGCGATCGGGATGTTGCGGCGACTCTATGCCTCCCGTATCGATGATTATGTAGCGGTCGCCGAACCGGCGCGTCACTCCATAGATCCGGTCCCGGGTCAGCCCTGGACGATCCGCGACCAGCGCGTCCTTGGTCTGTGTCAGGAAATTAAATAATGTTGACTTGCCGACATTCGAGCGTCCGACAAGGGCAATTACAGGCTTCACTGGATGTTACGATTGCGAACGATAGGCAGCTATTGTAGTGAAAGCACTTTGTACTTTGCATCCTGATCTGCCCCGAACCGCCGTTTCGTGAGAAATCCCGGCAGTCTCCATGGCAGGACCGCTTGGGGTCAGGGTTGCTGCAAAACGGTGAACGAGCCGTTGTCTGCCAGCACAAAGACACGCTGACCGATAATGACCGGCACACTGTCAATTGCGTCACGGGCCACCCTGTGTCTTCCGACCAGACTACCGTCTTTCTTGGACAGCCAGTGAAGATACCCATCGTAGTCACCCACTACAATGTAGTCCCCGATCGGTACAGGAACCGTAAGTGAGCGGTACAACAGCTTGTCCTGCCGCCACAGAGTAGCCCCTGTCGTTCGGTCAAGTGCCCAGACGACGTCGTTGGTGCCGATCACATATACACGGGATTCATCTGCGCCCACGCCGATGTGGGAAGCGAGGTCGCGGGCCCACTTGACTCTGCCTGTGAGCATGTCCACGGCTACAGTGCGGCCATTGAAATTGGCCGCATAAACCTCGTCATCCTGAAACGCGATCTCCCCATCGATGTCGGCGATACGTTCCAGTTCCGAGCGACCGCTCGGGAAGGATACCGTGGCTCTCCACCGCTCCTCTCCGTCCAGCAGGCTGAATGCCACCAGTTTGCCATCGTCAAAACCGACCAGCACGACACTTCCTGCAACCCTCGGCTGGCTTGCACCCTGCAAGGTCAATGGTGGAGAGCTTCGGCTTGCACGCCATGCAATACTGCCATCGCCGATGTCGAGCGCATGGATCGTACTGTCACTGGTGCGCGCAACAATCACCCCGTGCCTGACTTGCGACAGTGCCAGTACCTCACTGCTAAGCAAAGTGCGCCACTTCTCCTTGCCGTCAGTGACATCCAGTGCTATCACCAGGCCATTTTCGGTGCCTACAGCCAGAATTTGCTCGCCGCCGTTAACCCCTCCCGAAATCATCTCCTGCAATTTCACCGACCAGATGCGTTTTCCGTCAATCAGTTGCCAGGCTTCAACACGATTGTCTGCACCGGCAAGATAAACCAGCCCATCCGCGATATACGGCTGAAGCTTGGAATACATCATCTCCGACGCGCCGACCGAATCGCTCCACAATTTCTTCAGGGGCAGACTTTCCGAGCCCAGATCCGTCAGTGCGGTAGGGGCCTGAGGGTCTTCTTCAATGCCAATCCACCGCTTGGGGGCACTCAACAGATCCCCTGCGCCGCCGCATCCGGAGAGCAGCATGCAGCAAATAAATGCCATCAAGACAAATGTTTTTGTGGGGTAGATGTACGGCATGCGAGACAGGTGGACGGCCCTAGCTTCCCAGGTCATCCCGTTTCATCTGCAGGAATTCCACGCCGCTTGCTCGGGCAGACTCCAACGCCAGATCGTAGGCCTCTTTCGCTTGCTCGGGCTCACCTCGGAGGATCAAAATGTCGCCCTGGATTTCATGCACAAGCGAGCGATACCCCTCAGAAAATTCCTCATCGATCACAGTTTGCGCAGCGTCCAGTTTCCGGTCTGCCACCAAAACCCGTGCCAGCCGGATGCGGGCAACATCGCGTATGGACGGCCGAGCGCTGTTCTTGATAGCCCAGCGCAGGCTTTCAGCAGCCGCGTCCAGATCTCCTCCTTCCGCTTGCGCCTTGGCTTCATGCAGTGTGGCCAACACCGCATAGGGCGTGGATGCATACTCGGTGCGAAGTGTCTCGGCCTGTTTCTGGAAAGAGGTCAGATCGCCTGCAATCATGAATTCCTGTACGGATGCGAAGATGTCGGAGGCATTCACAGCCTGTTTTTCCTGATACCAGCCCCAGCCTCGCCATCCACCCAACGCGCCAATACCCAGCAGCGCCCCGATAATCACTGCCGTGCCATTCTCTTTCCACCAGCTTTTCAGCGCTTCAACTTGCTGTTCTTCAGTTTCGTATTGAGCCATGACTGCCGTACCGCTACGTTTCAAGATATGCGTTCAGATACGACACCAGGTTTTCCTGGGGTACCGATTCCTGTTCACGCTCTTCTCGTAAAAACTTGATCGCCACCGTGTCGTCCCTGATCTCATCCTCAGCCAAAATGATTGCAAGTTTAGCATTCGATTTGTCAGCACGTTTCATTTGTGTCTTGATGCTGCCTTCCCCGCAGTTGACAACCATGGACAGCGAGGGCAACTGATCCCTAAGCTGGCTTGCAAGCTGTACCCCCGCAAGCATCGCTTGCTCACCGACCAGTACAAGGTAGGCATCGATCTCCATGCCAAAAGTCCGAGCTCCCTCCAGCAGGACCATGATCCTTTCGAGGCCCACTGCAAACCCTGCCGCAGGATACGGTTTTCCACCGAGTTGCTCAACCAGGCCATCATAGCGCCCCCCTGCACAAATGGTTGCCTGCGACCCCTGTTCCGGGACGATCCATTCAAACACTGTCTTGCTGTAGTAATCCAGCCCCCGGACCAGATGCGGGTTGATGTCATAGTCAATTCCCGCTGCATCAAGCAGGTTTTGCAATCCCTCGAAATGCTCTGCCGACTCCGGGTCGAGATACTCCGTCAGGCCCGGTGCACCGTCAATGATTTCCGTCAACTCCGGGTTTTTGCTGTCCAGAATCCGCATGGGATTAGTATGCAGACGTTGTTTTTCCAGGTCATCAAGGTGGTGCTCGTGCTGCCGGAAATATTCAACCAGTGCCGCACGATAGCGCTGTCGTGCCTGCAACGTGCCGAGACTGTTTATCTGCAGCGACGTACTCGGCAGGATGGCGAGTCTCTGCCACATGTGCCGACACATGATGATCAACTCTGCATCAATATCTGGCCCGGCCAGTCCGAACGTTTCGGCTCCATACTGGTGGAACTGCCGGTAACGCCCCTTCTGCGGGCGTTCGTGACGGAAAAAAGGTCCCCCGTACCAGAGTCGTGCAGGTTGCCCATACAACATGCCCTGCTGTAATGCAGCCCGCACACAACTTGCAGTACCCTCCGGTCGCAAAGTAAGGCTGTCGCCGTTACGGTCTTCAAAGGTGTACATTTCCTTTTCCACAATGTCCGTGACCGCACCCAGTGACCTGCGGAACAACTCGGTATGTTCGAGAACGGGAAGACGGATTTCCTGGTACCCGTACTGTTGCAATACAGCCTGCAAGGTCTGCTCAAGGTTGCGCAACACGCCACTTGCGGGCGGTACCACGTCATGCATTCCGCGAATCGATTGAATCCGCTTGGACATCATTTCTCCCCGTTGCCTGAATGAAAGTGGGAACTCAGTTCAGCAAACTGCCGGACACCTTGAACCGGGATGTACGATCACTCTGGTGAAATCTGGAATGATCAAAGCGTTTCCCGTCAATGTGGATGATCACGTCGGGCGAGTTGCCGAGCAGCACCTCAAACGGTGCCTTGCCTTCGATTTCCAGAGCTGCTCCAGACCACATCAAGTCCCAATGAAGCAATTGCATATCGGCGTCCCGAATCTCAATCCAGCAGTCGTCCATAAAGGTCATCGTCAAAACTTCCAGATTCCCATCTGATACAGGCAGCCCATCTGTCACCGGACGTTGTTCTGTCCTCTGCACACTCTCTTCATCAGGTGGCCCGACCCGCCCGGTACCGTTAACCTCTGCAACCGGTGTATCCTGAGTTTGAGGATTCTCAACCGATCCAGGCCTTTCTGCATCGGCAACTTTCGATGCCACCGGGGTTTCAAGAACTTCTGATGCCTCTGGCGCTTCAGGAACTTCTGATGCCCCCAGTTCCTCCGGTACTGCTGATGCCTCTGACACCTCTGGAACTTCTTCCGGACTCGCCAGCGACTCACCCGGAACTTCTGCCAGTCCGGGCGGCTGCACAGAAGGCTGTGGATCAGGAGCCTGCAAGAACACATACGCCCCTGCAAGGACAATGACCGCGGCTCCCGCCCACAAGACGGCTGTCCCACGCCTTCTGTCAGGGCGCGATGGTGGTTGGTATTCGGGTTCTGCAGGGTACTGCTCGTTGTAATTCTGTATCAACTGCCCGGCATCCAGGCCGACCAGCTTGCAATACGTATGCAGGTAGCCGCGCACATATGTCGGTCCGGGAAGGTTAGCAAAGTCGTCTTCCTCCAGCGCCTGGATCGTGCTGACCATCAAGTTCATCTGCCTGGCGACCTCCGCCTGGCTGAGACCGGCCTGATCGCGTGCATGAGCCAACACAGAGCCAATGGTCTCCTCACGCTTTTGGGGATCCTGCTGCATTACAACGTGTCCATTACCCTCCTGTACCTTACCCGGCACAAAATGAACGGTCTGAAATCAACCTCGCGAAAAAATTTCATGTTCCGCAAAGAAAAATTTTATTTCTCGTTTGGCATTTTTCTTACAGTCCGAACCATGCACCGCATTTCTAGTCGTCGAGGTCGCATATTTTGCGCGTATTGTTCCTGGCCTGGCTTCACCAAACGTCGTGGGTCCCATCACTTCGCGATAGCGGGTAATCGCATCCTCGGCCTCCAATACCTGTACGACCACAGGGCCGGAGGTCATGAACTCCACCAGATCCTCGTAAAACGACTTGCTCTGATGAATCTCATAGAAATCACCTGCCTGCACCCGGCTCATTCTCAACATTTTTGCGGCAACAATCAATAAACCCGCTTTTTCTATGCATGTCTCGATTTCCCCAATCAAGTTCTTCCGTACAGCATCTGGTTTTATGATGGATAAAGTGCGTTCCTTTGCCATGAGCGACATTCCTGAATCAAATTAAAATTGAACAAAGCGGTTTTCTTTGGTGTGCAGCAGACTTTAGAGAGGCGGGGGATTACGGGCGGTCAGTCACGTTCATCAAGCCATGCCATCTGGATAGCTTCAAGAATGCGTTCATTGGATGTCTCTGGATCATCGTCAAAATCCTCCAGCGCACAGATCCATTCATGCAGGTCTGTGAACCGGATGTACTGGGGGTCTACATCAGGATGAGCTTCATCCAGTGCAATCGCGATTTCCAAAGAATCGATCCATTTCAGGCTCATGACGGCTTACCCGGGCATGAGCTGGTATTGAGCATCACGGTACGCGTGGTTCATTTTTCCGAGAGGCCTACCCTGCACAACATCAAAAGGTGGAATGTACATGGTATTCAGCGGTCATTCAAAGAGTTTTTACCGCATCCCCTCAGTGGCTTTCCGAGACCATGTTGATGGTGTATTTCGGGATCTCGATGACCAGGTCTTCCTCACCGATAATAGCCTGGCAACTCAGGCGCGAGTCCGGCTCCAGACCCCAGGCTTTGTCCAGATAATCCTCTTCATTTTCCTCGGCTTCATTCAGGGAATCCATTCCTTCACGCACATACACGTGGCAGGTCGTGCAGGCACAGGATTTCTCGCAGGCATGTTCAATACCGATGTCGTTGGCAAGCGCGGCGTTGCAGATGCTGATACCCGCCTCGGCCTCGATGGTTTTGCCCTCAGGGCAGATATCCTCATGGGGTAAAAACTTGATTTTCGGCATGATTTTCAGTCCTGTTCAAATTCCTCGACACGATGGCCGCGCATCACCTGCCGTACACTCCGGTTCATGCGGCGCTCCACAAACGTCTCGCTTGCATGCTCGAGGTTCTCAATGGCCTGCTTGATCTGTTCGTTGCTTCCCCCTTCGCAGGCATCTTCAAGTGTGGCCCTGGCCCGATCAATCGCTTCCTGTTCACTGGCAGACAACAACTCTTCGGCGTCTTTCTCCAGCGCAGAACGCAAAGCCTCCAGAACCCGCTTCGCATTGACCTGCTGCTCAGCCAGCTGCTTTGCGTGCACATCGTCCTCGGCATGCTCGAAGGAATCTTTCAGCATTTTTTCCACTTCTGTATCCGTCAACCCGTAGGAGGGCTTCACTTCCACGCTTGCGGACACACCACTGGTCTTTTCCTGGGCACTCACACTCAACAATCCGTCTGCATCCACCTGAAAGGTAACCCGGATGTGCGCGGCACCTGCAACCATGGGCGGAATCCCGGTCAGATCAAAAGTTGCCAGGGACCGGCAATCCTCGACTTTCTCTCGTTCACCCTGCACGACATGGATGCGCATTGCCGTCTGCCCGTCCTTGAACGTTGTAAACTCCTGAGCACGGACAACCGGAATGACCGTGTTTCTCTCGACGATCCTGGACACCAGGTTACCCATGGTTTCGACCCCCAGGGACAGCGGCAAAACGTCCAGCAAAAGCATGTCGGAACCGAGGTTGTTCCCTGCCAGTATGTCGGCCTGCTGGGCAGCTCCTGTGGCTACCACCTTGTCCGGATCAATATCGGACAGTGGAGGCTGGCCAAAAAGTTCCTCCACGTGTTTGCGCACGCACGGGATCCGTGTAGATCCCCCCACCATAATGACGTGTCTGACTTCCGAGGGATCTACACCTGCTTCTCGCAGCGTCTTGCGGCACCACGCAATCGTCTTTTTGATATAGGGTGTGATCAACCGTTCAAACTGTTCGCCGGTCAGCCTGAGATCGATCCTTATCTGATCCCCGTGTTCCAGACGAATTTCGGTTTCGTTTGCATCGGTCAGCGATTCCTTGGCGCTTCGTGCCGCTTCCAGCACTTTTCGCATGAACTGGTGGTCCTGACCTGTGTTCAGACCGGCCTGCTCCAGAATCCAGGCCGCAATTTCCCGGTCAAAATCATCGCCTCCGAGTGCTGTGTCGCCCCCAGTTGACAATACTTCGAACACGCCTTTGGTCAACCGGAGAATAGAGATGTCAAAGGTGCCGCCGCCAAGGTCGTACACGGCGGTCACCCCTTCCGCCTGGCGGTCAAGTCCGTAGGCTACCGCAGCCGCAGTCGGTTCATTCAGTAATCGAAAGACGTTCAGACCGGCAAGTTTGGCGGCATCCTTGGTGGCCTGACGTTGCGCATCGTCAAAATACGCCGGCACCGTAATCACGACTCCTGCAAGCTCTCCTCCCAACGTTAGCTCGGCGCGCGTTCGCAATGTCTTCAGGATTTCCGAAGAAACCTCGATTGATGTGACCGGTCCCGCCACAGTCTGAATCTGCGGCACACCGCCTTCCTGGTCAACAAATTGGTACGGGAGGTAGCCCTGAAGTGTGGCGAGGTCATCCACAGACCGGCCCATGATGCGCTTCACAGAAGCGAGCGTATTCAGTGGATCGCACGTCGCCTGCTCCAGTGCACAGGCACCCACCATGACACCGTCTTCAAGGGTATAGCGCACAACCGAAGGAAGTATGTCCGTACCCTCGGCATCTGGCAGGGTTTCTGCAACACCGCTTCGGACACTGGCCACCAGCGAGTTCGTCGTCCCCAGGTCGATCCCGGCAGCAAGGCGGTGCTCATGTGGAGCCGTCGATTGACCCGGTTCTGAAATCTGCAAAAGCGCCATGTGGATTTATAAAAGCTGCTCTTCGAGCTTTTCCTGCTTTTCCCTGAGTTGATTGGTCAGTCGTTCATAGAATTGCAGCTTCAGTGCCGAGTCTTTTGCAGCGCCCAGGTCGCCTCGTGCATACTCGGTCGAGAACCGGGAAATCAGCTCGCTTTGCTGCTGCCTGAACTCGCATGCCAATTCCTCCAGAGCCGTGCCGGGGTCTGCGGCCTGATCCAGTTCCGCGACCCGCTCATGCAGCTCCATCTGCTGCATCAAAAACTCCGCATCCCTTGAAGTTTCCGTATCCGCATCAAATTCCCGATCCTGCAACCCCAAGAGATAGTGGGCACGCCTCAGGTCATTCTTGAGAACGCTGTACGCCTCGTTCACAAACGCCGTATGCTGCACGGACAGGCGCTGCTCCTGGTCGCTCTTGCCGGTAAAACGATCCGGATGCAGGGCACTTTGGAAAGCCCGGTACTTAGAGGCCAGTTCTTCCTGGTCCACCTCAAAGCTCTCGGAAAGGCCGAACAACTCGAAATAGTTTCGAGTGAGATCTATATTCATGCTAATTGGATAAGTGGAAGAAAATGATCGCTGAAACGATCAAGGCCGGGAATGGTCAGATGCTGAAACTCTCCCCGCAACCGCAACGGTCCTTTTCGTTCGGATTCCTGAATTGAAAGCCTTCCGACAGTCCCTCGCGCTTAAAATCCAGTTCGGTGCCGTTCAGATACACCATGCTTTTGGGGTTGATCACCACCTTGACGCCCTTGTCTTCAAATATGTGGTCCTCTTTTTCAACCTGATCAGCAAATTCGATGGTATAGGCCATACCTGAACAGCCCGTCGTTTTCACGCCCAGGCGCACACCAATCCCCTTGCCACGTTTTTCAAGGTAGCTCTTTACGTGCTCGGCCGCACTGCTTGTCAAGGAGATGGACACGCTTTTCCTGCCTATGCGATTTTCTTGTGCTCAGCTGCACTCACATCCTTGGACTTGAGATCCTCTATCGCTGCCCGGATTGCATCTTCCGCCAGCACCGAACAGTGAATTTTCACAGGCGGCAGGGCAAGCTCTTCTGCAATATCCGTGTTCTTGATTTCAGAAGCCTCATCCAGGGTCTTACCCTTAACCCATTCTGTCAGCAGGCTGGAGGAAGCAATCGCTGAGCCACAGCCATAGGTCTTGAATTTGGCATCCTCAATTACACCGTCATCACCGACCTTGATCTGCAGCTTCATCACATCACCGCATGCGGGCGCGCCAACCATGCCTGTGCCCACACTCTGATCGCTTTTATCAAACGACCCTACGTTTCGCGGGTTCTCGTAATGGTCCAACACTTTGTCACTGTATGCCATGATTCACGTCTCCTGATTTCCTATGCCAGTATGTACTAAAATTTAAACTCTAAAAATCAACAGCGGCCTCAATGGGCTGCCCATTCGACAGTCTTGAGGTCAATGCCCTCCTTGTGCATCTCCCACAAGGGAGAAAGGTCACGCAGCTTGACTACCGCGCTCCTGATCAACTGAGTCGCGTAGTCGACCTCATCCACTGTCGTAAACCGTCCAATTGTAAAGCGAATCGAACTGTGCGCAAGCTCATCGTCACGACCCAGTGCCCGCAGCACGTAGCTGGGTTCAAGGGATGCACTTGTGCATGCCGAACCTGACGACACCGCAATATCCTTGAGGGCCATGATCAGGCTTTCACCCTCAATGAAATTAAAACTGACATTGAGATTGCCCGGGATGCGCTGTTCCAGGTCCCCGTTGATATAAATTTCATCGATGTCCTTCAGGCCGTTCAACAGCCTGTTCCTCAACATGAGAATGCGCTCGTTGTCTGCTGCCATTTCTTCTTTTGCAATACGAAACGCCTCGCCCATACCCACGATCTGATGTGTAGCCAGCGTCCCGGAACGCATGCCACGTTCATGTCCGCCGCCATGTATCTGCGCCTCAATGCGAACGCGAGGCTTTCTGCGCACATACAAGGCACCGATCCCTTTGGGCCCATACACCTTGTGGGCCGACAGGCTCATCAGGTCGATGTTCATGTCCTGCACGTCAATCCCTGCCTTGCCCGGGCTTTGCGCGGCGTCCACATGAAAAATGATCTTGTGCTTGCGGGTAATCTCGCCAATGGCCTTGATGTCCTGGATGACGCCGATTTCATTGTTGACATGCATGATCGAAACCAGAACCGTATCGTCCCGGATCGCTGCCCGAAGATCATCAAGGTCAATCAGGCCTGAACTTTGCGGCTCCAGGTAGGTCACCTCGAATCCTTCACGTTCCAGTTGACGGCAGGTATCCAGCACCGCCTTGTGCTCCGTCTTGCAGGTAATGATGTGTTTGCCGTTTTTCTGGTAAAAATGTGCCGCACCCTTGATGGCCAGGTTGTCTGACTCGGTGGCCCCACTGGTCCAGATGATTTCTTTCGGGTCTGCCTGGATCAATGCGGCAACATGTTCTCTCGCTTCTTCCACAGCCTTTTCCGCACTCCAGCCGAAGCTGTGGCTGCGGGATGCAGGATTTCCATAGTTCCCATCCAGCGTCAGGCACTTCATCATGGCCTCGGCCACCCGCTCATCGACTGGTGTGGTAGCACTGTAATCCAGGTATATCGGTAGTTTCATGTCGGTCACTGTCTGGCTCCTAAATAACTTCTACCCGGTTCATCCGATGTTCCTGCCGGCTGGATACTTCCTGCACATGCGCATTACTGACGGCCTGCGCAAGACTGATGCCTGAGAGATGGCTGCGAATCTGGCCACTCAGGCCTTCCCACAAGTCATGTGTCAGACAACGCTGGTGATTCTGGCAATCTGCACTGCCTCCGCAACGGGTGGCATCCAGACTCTCCTCGACCGCATCAATGACATCGGCTATGGCAATCTCTTCCGAGTCCACAGCAAGCGAGTATCCGCCGCCCGGCCCACGGGTGCTTTTCACCAGACCTCGTCCACGCAGCAACGGGAACAGCTGCTCCAGGTAGGCCAGGGAAATCCCTTGTCTTTCCGAAATATCGGCCAGGGACACAGGACCCTCGTCATGATGCAGGGCAATATCGAACATGGCAGTCACCGCATATCGCCCTTTGGTGCTGAGTTTCATAACCTGTTGCCCTCTGTCATCCAATCCAACCGTCGTCTCACACGCCAGTATAGCAAATAACCGAGTAAATCACTCAGGTATATAAAGGAATAGTTTTGCCCTGCGTACGCTATCCCATTGGTAAGGGAAGCTTCATGTGCACGTTCAAAAACTGGGGGCGTTCGAGAAAATTATTGTGAAGCAGGGTTCTGGGTAGCGCTTAGAATCCCACGCAGGATGTTGACCTCTACCTGTGTGAGGCGGGCACGCTGGTAGACGTGCCTGAGGCGCCGCATGAGCAGTTTGGGTTGTCTGGGGTCCAGAAATCCGATCTCCAGCAACACGGTTTGCAGGTGCTCAAAAAGCCGCTCCAGTTCCATCGACGTGGCGAGTTCATCCTCACAATCCACTGAATCGGGTTCCCCGGTCGCCATGAAAATTTCATAGCAGATCACCTGCACGGCTGCTGCGAGATTCAGTGAACCCATCGAAGGTATGGCGGTCACGTACTGGCACAGGTCCAACTCCTCATTTGACAAGCCACTGCTCTCACGGCCAAAGACAATCGCCACGGGACCCCGTTCCAACTCGTTCTTCACCCTGGAACCCAGTTGCCTGGGCAAAATCTGCGAGCAGGGCAGGCCACGCTTGCGCACACTGGTCCCAACGACGAATGTGCAACTGCGAACGGCCTCCTTCAGCGAAGTACAGACTGTGGCACGCTTGAGTATGTCCGCCGCATCCACGGCGCGCACCGTTGCCTCAGGATCCGGGAACCGCTGCGGATTGACCAGAACAAGACTTTCAATGCCCATGGTCTTTGCAGCCCGTGCGGCGGCTCCAATGTTGCCGGGATGCGAAGGCTCGACGAGCACAATGCTGGTGGTGTTGGATGTGTTCATGGATACGGCAAAACCCTGCTTACAAACTTGTCACAAAAATATATACGGTTTTTGGTATGCTGTCCCGGCCCCGCGACTGCCCGATCAATTCCCATGCAAGCTGCACTACACATTGCAATCACGGCTGCACGCGAGGCAGGGAAAACCATTACCCGCAACCTGGAGCGTGTCGACTCCCTTTCCATACATGCAAAAAGGAAAAATGATTTTGTCAGCGAGATCGACCACCACGCAGAACGCGAAATCATCAGTATAATCCGCCGCGCATACCCGGACCACAGCATCCTTGCCGAAGAAAGCGGCCACAGTAACGGCGGGACAGACACGAGCGAGTATCAGTGGATCATCGACCCGCTGGATGGAACGACCAATTACCTGCACGGCTTTCCACACCACTGTGTTTCGATTGCATTGCGTCACCGCCAGCGTCTGGAAGCAGGCGTGATTTTTGACCCGCTCAGGGGCGAATTGTTCTGCGCCAGCCGTGGAAACGGCGCGACCCTCAACGACAGGAAGATCCGCGTGACAGCGCTCACCCGGCTTGAAGATGCACTGCTCGGGACCGGGCTGCCGTTTCGCGAAGGCCAGGACGTGGATGCCTACCTGGCGACGTTGCGTGCCCTGATTCTGCACACCTCGGGGATACGCCGTGCGGGATCAGCTGCACTGGACCTTGCTTATATCGCGGCCGGTCGTCTGGACGGATTCTGGGAATTCGGCCTGAACATCTGGGACATCGCCGCGGGCTGTCTGATCATCCAGGAGGCCGGCGGGCTGGTCGGCGACCCTGAAGGCGGGCACACGCATCTTGAAACTGGCAACATTGTTGCAGCCAACCCGAAGCTGTTCCGGTTAATGCTGGACAGTATTCACAGGGCCCAGAAAAAGCCGTAATCAAACCTGACTGCCGTCGTCACTCCTGTTCGCACTTTCCACCGGCATCAGATGCTCCTTGCTGACATCCAGCGCGAGCAAGGAAGTGCTGGCCACGTAAATGGATGAGTATGTGCCGACCAGCACGCCGACAATCAGGGCAATCGAAAAGGCGTGAATCACCTCGCCGCCAAACAGAAACAGGGCGATCAGTACCAGTAATGTGGTGATCGAGGTCATCAGGGTGCGTGAGAGCGTCTGGTTGATGGAGGTGTTGATGACTCCTTCTGATGTGGCCTTGCGGATGCGCCTGAAATTTTCACGAATCCGGTCAAACACCACAATCGTGTCATTGAGCGAGTAACCGATCACGGCCAGCAGCGCTGCCAGCACCGTCAGGTCAAACTCCGTCTGGGTGAGTGCAAAAAAGCCGACCACCAGCACCACGTCATGCACCAGGGCTGCTACGGAACCCAGGGAGAAGCGCCACTCGAATCGCAATGCAACGTACACCAGAATGCCAAACAGGGCATACAGCATGGCCAGCCCCCCCTTGTCTCTCAACTCATCCCCTACCTGCGGACCGACAAACTCCACGCGCCGTACCTCAGGCGAACCCGTGGGCTCCAGTGCACGAATTACCTTGTTGCTGAGAGAGGACTTGTCCCGGTCCGACTCCTCCACGGGCAGTCGGATCAAGACATCCCGGCTGGTCCCGAAGTGCTGGACGATGGCATCGTCCAGACCGTTGGCAAGCAACGCCTGGCGCACGGGCTCAAGCTGCACCGAATCCGAATAGCCTACTTCAACCAGCGTGCCGCCTGTGAAGTCGATACCCAGATTCAGTCCACGGGCTGCCATTGCCACGATTGAGACCACGATCAAGACACCCGATACCATCAAGGCAAGCTTGCGCTTCCCCATGAAGTCAATATTCAGCTTGTCTTTCAGCAACTGCATGTCTAGACCGCAAGACTGGGTGATTTTTGGCTGCCATAGTAGAGATTAACCAGGGCGCGCGTTCCCATGATGGCGGTGAACATGGAGCACACGATCCCGATGGACAGCGTGACTGCAAATCCCTTGATCGGTCCGGTACCGAACACAAACAGCACGATTGCAGCAATCAGAGTGGTGACGTTGGCATCCGCAATGGTGGAAAGCGCCTTGCTGTAGCCGGCATGGATACTGGCCTGGGGTGAGTTTCCATTACGCAACTCCTCGCGGATACGCTCGAAAATCAAGACATTCGCATCCACAGCCATGCCCACGGTCAGCACGATCCCGGCGATGCCCGGCAAGGTCAGCGTGGCCCCTGGGATGAGAGACATGATCCCGATGATCAAGATCAGGTTGACTGCCAGTGCAAGATCCGCTGCAACCCCGAACAGACGGTAGTACAGGGCCATGAAGACCATCACCAGAATGAATCCGATGATGATGGATTTCTTGCCCAGATCGATATTCTGCTGCCCGAGGCTTGGGCCCACGGTGCGCTCCTCGACAATCTCAACGGGTGCTGCGAGTGCGCCGGCGCGCAGCAGCAGAGCAAGTTTTAGCGCCTCGTGCGTGGAATCCAGTCCCTCGATCTGAAAGCGCTTGCCCAGCTGTTCCTGGATGCGGGCCACACTGACGACTTCCTCGCTCTTGACGGTTCTTCTCCTTTGCTCACCGTCCTGGTTGATGATTACCGTCTTGTTGTCAATGAACACGACGGCCATCAGCTTTTTGATGTTTTCGGCCGTGACCTTGCTGAAGCGGGCGGCACCCTTGCCATCCAGGGTGATGATCACCGCCGGCAATCCGTTTTCATCAAAGCCCGAGTTCGCGTTGATGATCGAATCTCCGGTCAGCATGACATCGCGTTTCAGCAGGATCGGACTTTTGCTGTCGCGTTCGTAATAGAGGATTGAGCCGGTTGGGATACGCCCGGTCTCGGCCGCCTCAAACGGGTCCGACTGCTCGTTCACCATCCGGAATTCCACCGTGGCCGTGGCTCCCAGGATTTCCTTGGCCTGAGCTGTGTCCTGTACACCCGGAAGCTGGACCACGATCCGTGCGGCCCCCTGCTGCTGTATGACCGGTTCGGCAACCCCCAGCTCGTTCACCCGGTTACGCAGGGTCTGTATGTTTTGCTGTATGGCGAGGCTCTGGGTCTCGCGCATGGTTTCCTCATTGATGGTGGCCACCAGCAAGAAGCCGTCATTTCCGTCCACCTCGGCGAAGTCCAACTCATTCCCGTATTCCTTATCGAGCACCTCGTGTCCCTCGGTCCTGCTGGCCGCATCCCGGAACCGGATTTTCACTTCATCACCCGTCTGGGTTACGGAAAACCGTCGCAGCTTGGCTTCGCGCAGGTCCACACGGACCGCCGCAGCATAATTGTTGATTGCCTTGGCGCCTGCCGCCTTCATATCCACCTCCAGCAGGAAATGCACGCCGCCCCGCAGGTCCAAGCCAAGGTTCATGGGCGAAGCCCCGATCGAGCGTAACCACCCGGGCATCGAAGTCGCGAGGTTCAGTGCCACCACATGACGCCCGTCCAATGCCTGCTTGCCAGCCTCGAACGCCTGCAATTGCTGTTCCGTATCTGAGAATCGCAGCAACAGCCGATTATCTCCCTGGTCCTCACTCTGCGCCTGGATGCCCTTCTCCTGAAGAGCGCGTCTGAGTACCGGAGGGGTAGCGGCATCCAGCACTCCGGATTCGTGCGAGACCTGGATTGCCGGCATGCTCGGGTACAGATTCGGCAAGCTGTACAGGCCGATGATCACGATCACTGCCAGAATGGAGAAATGCTTCCACAGGGGGTACTGATTCAGAGGAGCCGTTGCCATGTGCCTAGCCTGTCAAGATGTCTTTGCAGAAAGATGAAAAACGCCTATACGCCTGCGTCAGTCATGTTTCAGTGAGCCTTTGGGCAGCACGGAGGAAACCGAGGTTTTCTGCAGCTTGACCGCCACTCCGTCAGCAATTTCGAGCGTGATCGAGTTCTCCCCGACCTTCAGAATTTTGCCCAGCATGCCACCCGAGGTCATCACTTCATCTCCCTTCGACAGCGAACCGATCAGTGTCTGGTGGTCTTTGTTGCGTTTTTGCTGGGGCCGGATGATCATGAAGTACATGATCGCGAAGAAAATCGCGATCATGATAAAGATTTCATACCCGCCGCCCATGGACCCGGCGGTGTTTTGGGCCATAGCATCAGAAATCAGTAACATAGTACCCTTGCTTTGGTCTGGAACCCGGTCGTTTCGAAGTGCCGGGACCTCCTTGGAATTTGCAGCGCCGTATTATGCCACAGTCTCCGCATCATGGGACTGCATGCGATACAACTCCTCGGAAAATTCCGAAAAATTTCCAGCCCGGATCGCCTGCCGTATTTCGCGCATCAGGTCTTGGAAGTAATGCAGGTTATGGATAGTGTTGAGGCGCGCACCCAGTATCTCGCCACACTTGTCCAGATGCCTCAGATACGCACGTGAATAGTTCTTGCAGGTGTAGCAGCTGCAACCCTCATCCACCGGGCGCGTATCCTCGTGGTAGCGGCTGTTACGGATACGTAGTAGTCCCTTTCGGGTATAAAGAAAACCTGTGCGGGCATTGCGCGTGGGAAGTACACAGTCAAACATGTCAATGCCACGCCGTACAGCCTCAATGATATCTTGTGGTCGACCGGCACCCATCATGTAGCGGGGCCTGGCTTCGGGCAGTATCTCCGTCATTGAATCCAGCAAGACAAGGCGTTCATCCGGCGCCTCTCCCACGCACAACCCTCCAAGCGCATAGCCACTGAAATCCATATCCGCCAGTTCAGTCGCGCACTGCTTTCGCAATTCCGCATAGCGCCCGCCCTGCACAATCGCAAACAGGGTGCTGTCGTGCGACCCATGGGCTGTCCGGCAACGCTCGGCCCAGCGCAGGGACAATTGCATTGAGTCGAGTGCCTGGCTTCGGCTGGCCGTATGTGGCGTACAGTCATCCAGCACCATGATGACATCGGCACCCAGCTGTTGCTGAATCTCGATTGCAAGTTCAGGACTGAGAAAGACCTCTGCACCGTCTATAGGTGACTTGAACAAGACGCCCTGCTCTGTCATTTTTCTCATGGACGCCAGGCTGTAGGTCTGGAATCCTCCGGAATCTGTCAGGATAGGTCCTTGCCAGTGCATGAAATCATGCAGTCCCCGATGTTGCCGGATAATGTCGACGCCAGGGCGCAGCATCAAATGGAAGGTGTTGGCGAGGATCATCTGCGTACCTGAGGTGAGCAACTCCTCCGGAGTCATGGCCTTGACAGTGCCATACGTGCCGACCGGCATGAATGCGGGTGTGTCCACCTGGCCCCGCTCAAACATCAAACAACCGCTGCGGGCAGCGCCATCCCTTGTATGAATCTTGAACTGCATACTGCTCGTCCGTCGTATTTCCTATTTCCCGGGCTCGATAAACATCGCATCGCCATAGCTGTAAAAGCGGTAACGTTGTGCCACGGCATGCCGGTAGGCGGCCATGGTGGTCTCATACCCGGCAAAGGCACATACCAGCATAAGCAACGTCGATTTCGGCAGATGAAAGTTGGTCACCAGCCCGTCCACCACTCTAAATTGAAATCCGGGGAAAATGAACAGGCTGGTATCTCCCGAATACGAATGCAGGCTGCCTTCCAGCGCCGCGGATTCCAGTGCACGTACAGCCGTGGTACCCACTGCGATTACACGCCCGCCTCGTCGTTTGCATGCCAGCACTTTTTGGCACACCTGCGGTGTGACCTGCACCTGCTCGGCATGGAGCGTGTGCGCCTCAATGCTTTGCGTGCGAACCGGCTGGAACGTACCGGCACCCACGTGCAGGGTGATAAAGGCATGCTCTACTCCCTGTCGCTGCAATTGCTCAAGCATGGAGCGGTCAAAATGCAGTCCGGCGGTCGGTGCGGCCACTGCACCTGGATTTCGCGCATACACCGTCTGATAGCGTTCACGATCCCCAGAATCCGGTTCTCTGCTGATGTAGGGAGGCAACGGGGTCTTGCCAAATTGCTCCAGCAGCATCTCGATTTCTCCCTGGTCTTTGAACTGAAGTACAAAAAGATCATCCCTTCGGCCTTTAACTTCTGCGGTCGCACCATTTGCAAAGACCAGGTGGCTTCCCGATGCCGGGGGCTTGCTGGCCTTGAGGTGCACAATCGCCTCGCCCGCATCGAGAATGCGCTCAATCAGCAGTTCGACCTTGCCTCCGGATGATTTTCTGCAAAATAGTCGAGCGGGAATGACCCGGGTATCGTTCAGTACCAGCAAGTCGCCTTCGCTCAGCAAATGCTTCAGGCCCAGGAATTTCAGGTCCCGGTATTCACTGCCATGGCAAGCAAAGTGCAGCAGCCTGCCGGCGGTTCGCTCAGCGAGCGGAGCCTGGGCAACGAGTGCTTCCGGGAGCTTGTAGTCAAACTGAACTAAATTCAAAACGTATGGTATATTCCAGAGGTCACGGTCTGAGTAGCGCTGACCCGCTAATTTACCCTAAACTTTTTGAGAATGCGCCGGGATGGCGGAACCGGTAGACGCGCCGGATTCAAAATCCGGTTCTGGAAACAGAGTGAGAGTTCGAGTCTCTCTCCCGGCACCAAACACACCTGCAGCGAAACTTCTACAATACCCCGCCTGAAAATGACTGCCATATACTGCCCCGTTAGCTCAGCTGGATAGAGCGTCCCCCTCCTAAGGGGAAGGTCGCAAGTTCGAATCCTGCACGGGGCACCATCGCTTTACTCTGCTAGTGGGGAACATGCCGAGGTTTCGTATTAAACCGATTCCCCCTATCTATCTGACAGTCACAATATGCAGAGAGATTACTGTCGGACCCGGATCGGATACAATTGGAACCAGTAATTCCTGATTCGCAGCCGCTGGCTGACAAGGAGACGGTAGTGATCACCAGACGCACAAGCACAGCCGTACAGATTGGCAACGTAACAGTGGGGGGCCAAGCACCGATTGTTGTGCAGTCCATGACCAATACCCATACCGCCGACATTGAAAGCACGGTGGAACAGGTTGCCGCACTGGCCGAGGCCGGCTCGGAAATCGTGCGCCTAACTGTCAACGACAAGGAAGCCGCCCGTGCCGTACCGGACATTCGGGAACGATTGTCAGCCCAGGGAATTGATGTGCCTCTGGTGGGTGATTTTCACTTCAACGGCAATCGCCTGCTGAAAAAGTATTCCGAATGTGCGCAAGCACTCGACAAATACCGTATCAACCCTGGAAATGTAGGTCGGGGCAACCTGCACGACAAGCAATTTGGCGAAATCGTGGAAATCGCATGCCAGCATGACAAGCCAGTCCGCATCGGGGTCAACTGGGGCAGCCTCGACCAGGACTTGCTGGCCAGAAAACTGGATGAAAACTCCGAATTGCCGAAACCCAAGTCCCTGCCGGAAGTGATGCACGAATCCCTGATTGCCTCGGCCCTGGAAAGTGCCGCACTGGCCGAGCAGATTGGCCTGGCGCATGACAAGATCATCCTGTCATGCAAGTTGAGCGAAGTGCCGGCGCTGGTCAGTGTGTACCGTGATCTCGCTTCGCGCTGTGATTATGCGCTGCACCTAGGTTTGACCGAAGCCGGGATGGGCACCAAAGGAGTGGTTGCATCCACCGCTGCACTATCTGTTTTGTTGCAGGAAGGAATCGGGGATACGATCCGGATATCCCTGACTCCGGAGCCAGGCGGTGATCGCACCAAGGAAGTGCGTGTCGCCCAGCAAATCCTGCAAACCCTGGATCTTCGCTCATTCATGCCCTCGGTCACGGCCTGCCCGGGCTGTGGCCGCACGACCAGTGAATACTTCCAGCATCTTGCAGCTGGCATTCAAGGCTATTTGCAGGAAAACATGCCGGTCTGGAAGCTGCAGTATCCGGGGGTAGAAACCATGAAGGTTGCGGTCATGGGTTGTGTGGTGAATGGACCAGGCGAAAGCAAGCATGCGGACATCGGCATCAGCCTGCCAGGCACAGGTGAAGCGCCTGTGGCGATCGTGCATGTGGATGGAAGCAAATTTACAACGCTTCGTGGGGACAACATCGCAGAGGAATTCCAGAACATCGTGCAGGAATACGTGGACAACCACTACCATCCCGTGAAACACCCCGGGCAATCACTGAACTGAGCGTCTTCACCGGGTCTCTGTCGAGACCGCGCGACCTATTTGGACGGTTTCTTGTCGCGCAAAGCGCGTCGCAAGATCTTGCCTACATTGGTCTTCGGCAGCTCTGCAAGAAACTCAATGTGCTTGGGCCACTTGTACCGGGTCAAGCGGTCTTTGCAGAACTCCAGCACATCCTCCTCGGTCAACTCGGGATCTTTTTTTACGATGCAGAGCTTTACAACTTCACCTGAGGCCGGATCCTCCACCCCGATGGCCGCAACCTCCAGCACGCCCCCGTGGGAGGCCACGACCTGTTCGACCTCGTTGGGATAGACGTTGAACCCCGAAACCAGAATCATGTCTTTCTTGCGATCGACAATGCTTACGAATCCGCCATCGTCCACCATGGCAATGTCGCCGGTGTGCAGCCAGCCATCCTCGCTCAGCGCATTCCGGGTTTCCTCCGGGTCGTTCAGGTAGCCCTGCATCACCTGAGGCCCGCGAACGCAAAGCTCACCAGCCTCTCCCACACCGAGATCCTTGCCGTCGTCATCGCGTATGCAAATCTCCGTGTTCGGAACCGGCAACCCGATCTTGCCGTTGAATTTTTCAAGATCCAGCGGGTTGACTGTCACGGCCGGGGAGGTTTCTGTCAGGCCATACGCCTCGGCAAGCACACAGCCCGTGACCTGTTGCCACCTTTCGGCCACGGCTTCCTGAACGGCCATGCCGCCTCCCAGGGAGATCTTGAGACTCGAAAAATCCAGCTCAGAAAACCCCTCGGTGTTCAGCAGCCCGTTATACAGGGTGTTGACCCCCGTCATCACGGAAAATTTCACTTCCGAGAGCTCCCTGACAAAGCCTTTCATGTCGCGGGGATTGGTGATCAGATGGCACAGGCCTCCGAGGTGAACAAACAAGAAACAGTTCGCAGTGAGGGAAAATATATGGTACAGCGGCAATGCCGTAATCGCGATTTCCTTGCCTTCTTCCAGAACCTGCTTGAACCACGCATCAACCTGAGCAATGTTCGATAGCAGGTTGCCATGCGTGAGGATTGCCAGTTTTGCCGAACCTGTCGTACCGCCCGTCAGCTGCAGGAAAGCTACATCATCCGGGGTAAGCGCTGGTTTGACAAACCGTCTGTCACGGCCAACAGCAAGGACCTCATTAAAAAATACCGTGTTCTCCAGTTCGTATTCGGGGATTTTGTGCTGCACGTATTCCAGCACAAAATTTACAACTAGGGATTCGGGGAAACTGAGCAAGTCACCCACCCTCGCAACAATCACATGGTCGATGCAACTGTCCTCAACCACCTCGGCCAGCACATTCGCAAAATTCTCCAGAACGACGATGGCCTTTGCCTCTGACTTTTTCAGCGCTTCCCCGAGTTCTCTTGAGGTATACAGAGGATTGATATTGACGGCTGTCAGCCCCGCACGCAGGATGCCAAACATCGCGACCGGGAACTGCAGGAGATTGGGAAGCATGATCGCAACACGATCACCTCTTTGCAGATTCATCTCGGCCTGCAGATAGGCAGCAAAGTTGCGGCTCTCGACATTGAGCGCCGAGAAACTCATACGGACACCCCGGTTCTCGAAAGCCGGCAGATGACTGTAGCGTGCGGCAGCCTCCTCCAGAAGCTGGACCAACGACACATACTGGTCCAGTTCAACGAATTCGGGGATGCCCTCCGGGTAATTTTTTAGCCAGATTTTTTCCATATGGCAGGCTATGGAAAGTGGTCGCCGGTCTGAATCTCGGGGATATAATTTTCAAAACGTGTGTACTGACCCAAAAAAGTGAGCCGGGTCTTGAATATGGGGCCGTTGCGCTGCTTGCCGACAATGATCTCGGCAGTCCCCTGATCGGGGGAGTCTTCGCGATACACCTCGTCGCGATAGATAAAAACGATCAGGTCCGCATCCTGCTCAATCGCACCTGACTCGCGCAGATCGGACATCACAGGCCGCTTGTCCGAACGCTGTTCCAGGCTGCGGTTCAGCTGGGACAGTACGACTACCGGCACATTCAGTTCCTTGGCAAGTGCCTTCAATGAGCGGCATATTTCGGAAATTTCGGTCGCACGATTTTCGGAGGTTCCACCGACCGTCATAAGCTGCAGGTAATCCACAACAATCAGCGACAGGCCATGCTCGCGTTTCAAGCGGCGGGCACGCGCCCGCAGTTCCGTCGGTGACAATACCGCGGAATCATCAATGAACAGATTGGCTTCCGACAACACAGATACCGCACTGGTCAGGCGAGGCCAGTCCTCGTCTTTCAATTTACCGGTGCGCACCCGTTGCTGATCAATCCGGCCCATGGAGGAAAGCATGCGCATGGTCAGTGAGCGACCGGGCATCTCCATGCTGAAAATGGCCACGTTGATTTTCGTCTGAAGCGCGGCGTATTCAACGATGTTCATGGCAAAGCTGGTCTTGCCCATGGAAGGCCGACCGGCAATGATGATCAGGTCCCCGTCCTGCAGGCCTGCCGTTTTTTCATCGAACTCATTAAAGCCACTGGGGACACCGGTGATGTGGTCTGCACGTTCGGACAACTCGTCGATCTGCTCAACGGTTGTTTTGAGCAAAGACCTGATGTTGACAAAGCCTTGCCCGGACTGCGCACTGCGGTCAGTGATGTGGAAAATCTTTTGCTCTGCCTCATCCAGCAGATTCTGGATGTCCTTACCGTCCGGTGAAAGACCACTTGCAGCTATTTCATTGCCCACCTGGACCAGTTGCCGGAAAACAGATTTTTCCCGCACGATGTCCGCATAGGCCTTGATATTCGAAGCGCTTGGAATGTCGTTTGCCAGAGTCCCGAGGTACGCCAGGATATTGGTGTTCTCAATTTCGCTTCTCTGGCGAAGCAGATCTGACAGGGTCAGAACATCGAACACCTGGCGCTTGTCGACCAGTTCACCGATGGCCCGGAAAATCAGGCGATGATTGAAAAGATGAAAATCATCCTCGTTGATCTTGTCTGCGACCTGATCCCAGGCAGAGTTATCCAGGATCAGCCCACCAAGGACCGCCTGCTCGGCTTCCAGTGAATACGGGGGCGTGCGCAGGTTCTCTGCATAGGTCACGCCGTAGTCGGAACCCGTTTTCGTCACTTCGGCCACAATATTTTCCGCTGTCCTCCCAGCCGCTGCCAAGGCTTATGATATTGACCGGTCATTCTTCGGGGACAATCTTCAGATTGATCGTCGCGATCACATCCGTGTGTAAACGGATATCAACCTGGTATTCGCCAGCCTGCTTGTATACGCCGGACGGCAGGCGGATCTCCTTTTTTTCCACCGGTTTTCCTGCCTCGCTCAAGGCCTGGGCAATATCTACAGTCCCCACAGAACCGAACAGCTTGCCCTCCTCGCCGGCAGATTTTGCCGTGATCGTAAGTAAAAACCCGTCCAGCTCAGCCTTGCGGGCCTCGGCCGCAGCCAGCGAGTCTGCTGCCATCTTTTCCAGCTCCGCACGCCGCGCCTCAAATTCGGCAAGATTTTCCGCAGTCGCAACCTTGGCCTTGCCGCTGGGTACGAGGTAATTGCGCGCATATCCGGGCCGGACCCTGACCTTTTCACCCAGATCCCCGAGATTGTCCACTTTCTCCAGCAAAATCACTTCCATCTTGTATCTCTCTTTCTCAGTAAAGGTTCATTATAAACGGTTGTTCATGCCCCGTTCACTCTTCAGGTTTTATAAATCGCTTGCGAAAATCCACGAAGCCGTCCAGCACACCGGCCGACGCAAGCACCAGCATCATTTGCGGAGTCACGATAAAAAGCAGGCCGTACACGGCTACGAAACCCAGCAGTGGCTTGGAGAATGCACCGATAACTGCATGTGCCAGACCCAGGCCCTGCAAGAAGAACATGCTGAGGCATACAATCGTCAACTGCCAGAAAATGGCAGCCTTGGTGCCCCAGGCCACCACTACAAACAAGGCCACCGCGATGGCCAGTGTCCGCCCCAGGTTGAAGCGTACAAAATCCTTGTGAAAAGCCTGCGCATCGTCCAGCAAGTCATTCCACCAGCCGCCAAAAGACAACGTCACGCTGACGGTCAGCAGGTACACGGCGACCACCATGCCGGTCATCAGGGAGGCGATTCCGGGCAGAAATTGCTCAGCCTGCTCAAGGCTGAGATTTGCACCCTGCATCATGATCTGAAATGACGGACCCTGTTTGATCGCCTCCAGGAGGTTCGTCAGGTAAAGCAACCAGTCTGCCTGCAGGTCCGGGAACAGGACCGCAACGAGCAGTGTGAGCACTGCCCCGAAAACGGTCAGCGCCTGCAATGCGATGCTCAGTGACTGGAAGTGCTGGTACATATAGGCGACGGCAACGATGGATACCCAGACGATCAGGGGGCCCGCGGTCAAGTTCCCAAGCAGCAGCCAGGTACTCAGCGCTATCAGTGCAACACAGATGAGCAAAATACGGATCGCATGTCGCATTCCGACCTTCAGTGTGATCAGGGCAAGCGCACCGCCGCTGAAAATGATCAGGAAGGGAAACACAAATGACAGCAGTGCAAAGAAAAACACGACCGTCACAGCCTGAAACGGCCCGGAGAGAATATAGCGCGCCAACGAACGCATGGCTGACTACGAATCAGTCAAGGTACGGCTTATGAAAAGCACTCAATGCTGGTCACTGTATGGCAGCAAGGCAATATAGCGAGCCCGTTTGATTGCCTTTGACAGCTGGCGCTGGTATCTCGCCTTTGTTCCGGTGACCCGGCTCGGGACAATCTTACCTGCCTCACTGACAAAATCCTTCAGCAGTTTGACGTCTTTGTAGTCAATCTCCTTGGTACCATCCTCAGTGAAACGGCAGTACCTTCTTTTTCTGTAATAGTTCGCCATATCAGCACCCTCCTGCCAGGCTGGTCATGATCTGCCGAAGCATCCGTTGCGAAGGACAGTCACTTATTTTCATCTGCATTCTCCGGCGTGGCTTCAGTTTCTGTATTCTCATCCGGGCCACTGTCGGCATCCCCTGAAGACGGGGGCTTTTCCTCGGAAGATTGTAGCTTTTCTTCAGAAGGCTGTGGCTCGTTCTCCGGGGATTGCGGTTTTTCCTCGGGAGTCTGCGCCGTGTCCTTGGTGGACTTGGGTTTTTCCTCGGTATCCTGACTTTCAGATTCGGCCCTTTCACTTTCGATCATTTTCATCATCGGTGAGGGCTCGGTGACCGCTTTCTTCCTGGAAATCACCATATTGCGAACCACCGCATCGTTGAAACGAAACGCTGTGTTCATTTCATTCAGGATCTCCTGTCCACACTCGATGTTCATCAGCACATAGTGTGCCTTGTGGACTTTCTGGATTGGATAGGCGAGTTGCAAACGGCCCCAGTCCTCCAGTCTGTGGACCTTGCCGTTGCCCTCTTTTTCAATGATTGAGCGATAGCGTTCAATCATTGCTGGCACTTGGCCACTCTGGTCTGGATGGACCAGAAACACGATTTCGTAATGACGCATTCGGTTCTCCTTATGGGTTTACAGTCTCCCGGGAGTTCCTGTCGGAGTATCCGGTGAGACAAGGAATCGTTGATGCCTTCAGAAACCGCGAAGTCTACGGGAAGAGTCCATACCGGGCAAGCCCGCGGGAGAATGGGCATGGAAGCTTTGGGACCTCCTGTTGAAGGCGGACCGCTTCAGCGGCGTTTTTTCCGTTTTCTCGAGCTGTGCTTGGTGTCCCGGTTTGAGTCCGGCAGGACAAAATCTATTTTTCTCTCATCCAGACCCACCCGCGAAACGATCACATTTACTTCATCTCCGAGCCTGTAACGTCTTTTGCTGCGCTCGCCAAACAGGCACCGCGACGGCCCGTCATAATGGTAGTAGTCACTTGCCAGCGAGGTCACATGCACCAGCCCTTCAACAAATATGTGGTCCAGAGTGACAAAAAATCCGAACGCGGTGACAGAACTGATGACGCCCGAAAATTGCTCCCCCAGCTTGTCCAGCATGAATTCGCACTTGAGCCAGGCGTCCACATCGCGCGTGGCCTCATTGGCCCTGCGCTCGCACATCGAGCACTCCTCTCCCAGCAAAAGAAGATCATTTCCGGAAAACGGAAACGGATCCTTCTTGCCGGCTGCGAGCAGGTGCCGGATGGTTCGATGCACAACCAGGTCCGGGTATCGGCGGATCGGGGAAGTGAAATGTGCGTACAGGGGCAATGCCAGCCCGAAATGTCCGATGTTCTCAGGGCTGTACACAGCTTGTGCCATGGAGCGAAGCAGCATCATTTCAATGATGTGCCTGTCCTTGCGATGCGAGATCTTCTTCAGCGTTGCAAGATAATCTGCACTCCCGGGCTTGTCGGACCGGGTGAAGCCCACACCGAGCGTCTGCAGGAACTCCCTCAGCTCCCGCGTTTTCTCACCGGTCGGGCCGTCGTGAACACGGTATAGGGTGGGCAATTTGCGTTTGCTGATGAACCTGGCTGCCGCAATGTTTGCGCTGATCATGCATTCTTCAATGATCATGTGGGCCTGGAAACGCTCTTGCGGGACGATGGCCTTGATCTTCTTGTGTTCGTCGAATTCAAAAAAACTTTCCTGGGTATCGAAGTCGATCGCACCTCTTTTCTTGCGCTGCTTTCTCAGGGCGCGGAAGACACCCTGCAGATGTTCCAGGTCAGGACGGACACGGCTGAAACGCTTGCGCATTTTTTTGTCCCTGTCGTACAGGATCTTCTGGACCTGCTCGTAGGTCAGGCGCGCCGCAGAGCGCATGACCGCATCGTAGAAACTGTAGCGCTTCAGTGCCCCATCCTTGGAGACAAACATCTCGCACACCATGCACAGCCGGTCGGTATCCGGTTTGAGCGAACACAGCCCGTTGGAAAGCCGTTCGGGAAGCATGGGCACCACGCGCTCCGGAAAATACACCGAGGTACCACGTTTGCGGGCCTCGAGATCCAGTGCTGAATCCATCTGCACATAATGCGAGACATCCGCAATCGCGACCCACAGGCGCCAGCCGTTTTCACGCGGCTCACAGTACACTGCATCGTCGAAGTCTTTGGCATCGCTGCCATCGATGGTGACGAAGTTGAGTGCGCGCAGGTCCTTGCGTTTCCCGAGCTGCTGCTTGATCGTGCTTTTCCGGAACTGATCAGCTTCACGCAGCACCTCCTCGGGCCAGCGATACGGTATATCGTAGGACCGGATCGCTACATCGATCTCCATGCCGGGAGCAAGGTGGTCCCCGAGCACCTCGACGACCTTTCCGATGGCCTGTCGTGCGCGGTTGGGCGGCTCTACGATGGCCGCCACCACGAATTGTCCGTTCACCGCCTCCCCTGCAGACCCGCCAGGAATCATGACATCCTGGCCCAGGCGCTTGTCATCGGGCACCACGTACCCGATGCCGGATTCCTGGTAGTACCTGCCCACGATCTGCTTGTTGTGACGCTTGATGATTTCAACCAGCTTTCCCTGCGGTTTGTCGTTCTTGGAATTTCCGGTAGGCCGCACGACCACACGATCTCCATGCATCAGGGAGCGCATTTCGTAGGGAGAGAGGTAAAGGTCCGGCCCTCCTTCGTCCGGAATCAGAAAACCGAAGCCGCTGGTATGGCCCATCACCCGTCCCCGTACCAGGTTGACCTTGGCAACCGGCAGATAATGGTTTTGACGGTTGCGTATGATCTGCCCATCGCGCTCCATCGCCACCAGGCGCCGTTTCAGCGCGTTCTCATCCTTGTCTGTGCGGATGTCCAGTGCCTCGTGCAGGGCCGTTGCCGACAGTGGGCCCTTGCTGTCTTCGAGCACGTCAAGAATGAACTCCCGGCTGGCGATCGGGTGCTTGTATTTTGCAGCCTCGCGTCGGCTGTAGGGATCCTTGAATTTCTTTTTCTTCCTTGTCATGGGGAATGCACTTTACCTTTTCACACCGAAAACCGGAAACTTCCCGATCTTGTCAGGCCGACCACATCACCGTGAGCCGCGTTGACAAGTATCCGGGCGCTTCGTAAAGTGCCCACCTTCCGGCGGGCCAGTTCCGGCCCAGGATGGGCAAATGCCGAGGTGGCGAAATTGGTAGACGCGCTAGCTTCAGGTGCTAGTGGGAGCAATCCCATGGAGGTTCGAGTCCTCTCCTCGGCACCAGATTACTGAACAACTGCGAAACGCCAGTTGAAGGAAGTCGGCTCCCTGCCGCAAAGAATACCAGTTCAACGATATTGCTCCCGAGCCCTTCTGACTTCTGCGAAGACCTCAGTGCTGCCGTCAGCCTTAAGGAGAAAGATCTGGTAAGGAGAAAACCTGTTTCCCGACTCCATGCCCGGACTCCCGACCGGCATTCCGGGGACGGTAATGCCCACCGCATCCTTCGGTGGGTTTTCGAGAAACGCTCGGATAAACTTGGCCGGTATGTGCCCCTCGAATACATAGCCTTCCTTGGAAATGGCGGTGTGACAGGCCCGGTACGGGCCCGCGATACCCAGACCGGCCTTGATCCGATCCAGATTCGACGGATGGTGGACCTCCGCTTCGAAACCATCGCCCTGTGCATGCTCGATCCACTTCGCACAACAGCCGCATTTCGGATCCTTGTACACCTTGAGCTGGATCACACCTGGCGACTGGCTGCTCTCCCGGGATGCCTGTGCCGGGTCTGCCTGGACGGATGGTACGCAAAGCCCCAGGGCCAGCACAAACACGAACAGGTACCGCAATCCACTCATTAAAAACCTCCTTAAAAATCCAAATCTTTCAGCGCATCGCAGCCCGGGCATCAATACACCGTATTGCAGGCAATGCAATGCCCCCGGTCCGGCCCCGTTGAAACCAGGTCGATGGGTACACCCGTGAGGTCCTGGATACGGTCGAGGTACACCCGGGCCTGCTCCGGGAGCTGGTCGAGTTCCGTGGCCCCGGAGGTTGGCTGCTGCCAGCCTTGCAGTTCCTCGTAGACCGGTTCGCACTTCTCGAATGCCTGTCCATCCATGACGGGCGGATCAAAAGCCTGGCCTTCACAGGTGTATCCCGTGCAGATCATTACTTTCTCAAGTCCGTCCAGAACATCGAGCTTGGTGATGCACAGGCCACTGACCCCGTTGATTCGCACGGCACGTTGCAGGGCAACAGCATCCAGCCATCCGCACCGTCGTGCCCGGCCCGTGGTAGCCCCGAACTCGTTGCCACGCGAGGCAAGATGCTGGCCAACCTCATCCGAAAGCTCTGTCGGGAACGGACCGCCGCCAACGCGCGTGGTATAGGCCTTCACGATCCCCAGCACATGGTCCAGGTCCCGCGGACCGGTCCCGCTGCCCGTGCATGCGCCACCGGCCGTCGTATTCGAGGATGTCACAAAGGGGTACGTTCCATGATCGATGTCCAGCAGTGTCCCCTGCGCCCCTTCAAAAAGAATATTGCACCCCTTTGCACGCAACGTGCTGATTCGCTCCGATACATCGGCTGCCAGTGGCGCCAGCCACTCGGCATGGTGGCGACAGAAATCCCGGGTGCGACCGAGGTCGATCGTTTCAGACTTGAAATACTCGCGGAGTACGAAGTTGTGATAGTCCACAATCTGCTCGAGGCGCTGGTCACAATGCGATTCGTCGAACAAATCTGCAACCCTCAGACCGCGTCTTGAGACCTTGTCTTCATATGCGGGACCAATGCCACGCCCTGTCGTGCCGATGGCTGCCTTGCCCCGTTTCTTCTCCCGCGCATGATCCAGCAGGATATGGTACGGCATGATCAGCGGGCAGGCCGGAGAGACCCGCAATCGCCCGGCCACCTGCACGCCCTTTTTGTCGAGCATGGTGATCTCCTCTTGCAAGGCATCAGGTGCCAGCACCACGCCGTTGCCGATCAGACACTCGACCCCCTCATGCAGAATGCCCGAAGGAACCAGGTGCAGGATGGTCTTCTGGTCTTCCACCACGATCGTGTGGCCCGCATTGTGTCCGCCCTGGAAACGCACCACGGCATGCGCATGTTCGGTGAGCATGTCCACAATCTTGCCCTTGCCCTCATCGCCCCACTGGATCCCGAGGATGACCACGCTTTTACTCATATCCGTTCAACCCACTCCTATGACACACCACTGGTGGTCTTGTTTTTCCAGCACGCGGTCACAATGCATCGCCTGCGGACCGCCCTGTTGCCCGTGCAACCCACGAATGACCCGCTCGCCCTGGCTTCTCAGCCGGTCAATGGCCGCATACAGCTCGGGGTCTTCATCGCAGGGGGCAAATATTCCGGGCCGTGCAGGTTCCGCAAGCGGGGATATCTTTGCCAGGGCTTTCAGGTCAAGACTGAAGCCGGTCGCCGGGCGCGAGTGCCCGAATACCTGCCCGATCATGTCATACCGTCCACCGCGGGCAATCTGCTCCCCCTGTCCGGAGATATACGCGGCAAATACGGCACCATTTTCATAGTGATAGCCACTCAGGGCCGCGAAATCGAAATGCAACTGGATTCCTGCAACACGCTTCCTGATCCGTTCAGACAGAGCCTCTACATAATCGACATGCTCGATCGCCTGCCCGCCCGTCCCCTGCAACACCTCTCTTGCCTGAGCAATCACCTCTTCACCCCCGCTGAGATCGGAAAGTGCGAGCAGGATTTTTCTCCAGTTCTCAGCAAGCGAACACTGCGACAACAACTGCTCGTACTCCGGCAAGGCCCTTTGCTCCAGAAGCGCAAGCAATGCCCTGCTCTGATCTTCCCCGAGACCGGCCTGCTTCACCAAATCTTCAAACACACCCACATGCCCCAGGTCCAGGCAAATATTCTCGATCCCCACCAGCTGCAAGGCCTCGAGCATCAGGCAGATCACCTCAAGGTCACTGTCCGCACCGGCATGACCATACAACTCCGCACCCAGCTGCAGGGGGCTGCGCGTCATGTCGCGCCCGCCGGGCCGGGTGTGCAGGACCGTTCCCAAGTAGCAAAAGCGTGCCGGGGCATCCTGGCGCAGCCGGTGGGCATCGATGCGCGCCACCTGCGGGGTCATGTCGGCCCGTATACCCATCATGCGCCCGGTCAGCTGGTCCGTGACCTTGAATGTCTGCAGATCGAGATCGTCGCTGGGGCCCACCAGCAGGGATTCCAGGTATTCGATGAGGGGCGGGATCACGAGCTCATATCCCCACGTGGAAAACATGTCGAGCAGGGCACGCCGGTAGTGCTCAAGCCAGGCCGCCTCATCCGGCAACGACTCCTCGATCCCTTCCGGCAACAGCCAGCGGTTGCGCTCACTCATGGCGACTCATCCACCAGGTCTGAGGATGTACAGGAGAAGGATTCCGATCGTGATGCTGGCCAGGCCGGCAATGCGAAGGGTCTGGCCGGACAACTCGTCCAGCTGGGACAGTGCCTGCTTGAATTTTTCCGGTGCCAGAAAAGGGAAAATACCTTCAAGCACAAGCACCAGTGCAACTGCGACCAGTAATTCATTCCACATTGAAACAGGTTAGCCGGAAAAACTGCTAGTTTTTTTCCGACTGCTTGAAGTAACGGAAGAACTCGGAATCCGGCTGCATGATCAGGAAATCGTTGCTGCCGCTGAACGTGTTGATGTACGCCTTCAGGCTCCTCGTAAACCGGTAGAACTCCTCGTTACGCTGGTACGCATCGGCGTAGATCTTTGCCGACTGTGCATCGCCATCCCCGCGGATTTGCTCGGACTCGTTGTAGGCGTTGGCCAGAATGATAGTGCGCCCCTTGTCCGCCGTGGCCTGGATAATTTCTGCCTGTTCTTTCCCGCGTGCACGGAAGTCCTTGGCAACCCGGGCACGCTCCGCACGCATGCGGTTGAACACCGAATCGCTCACATCATCCGGCAGGTCAATCTTGCTGACACGCACGTCCACCACCTGGATGCCGAACTTCTTGGCGTCTTCGTTGGACTGCACCTGGATGACATCCATGATTTCACTGCGCTCGCCGGAGACTACCTCCTGGATCGTGCGCTTGCCGAATTCGTTCTTGAGGCCATCCACCAGGATCAGTTCCAGGCGCTGGTTTGCCCGCGTTTCCTGCCCCCCCGTGGCAATGAAGTACTTCTCCACATCCTCGATGCGCCACTTGGCGTAGAAATCAACCTTGACGTATTTTTTCTCGCTCGTCGGAAACTCGGTAGGAGGCACATCCAGCGTGAGAATTCGCCCGTCGTTGCGTCTGATCTTGTGCACGATGGGAATCTTGAAGTGCAGGCCTGGCTTAAGCGTAGCGTCCTTGATTTCGCCAAACTGCACCTTGATGGCTTTCTGCCGCTGATCGACCTGGAAGGTGAATGCCCAGATCGCAACGATGGTTGCGATCACAACCCCAAGAATTACCTTGCTGTTCATGTCAGCGCTCCCCCCTGCCCCGCCCGGGTCGGGTCAGACCACTCTGTGAGTTGTTCATGCCAACTTCCGGAGACAGCCGGTCCTGGATGGCGCCCGGATTACCCGGCATGGAGCGCTGCCTGACGATCTGGTCCAGTGGCAGGTAAATCAGGTTGTTCCCGCCCTCTACATCCATGAGCAGCTTGTTGCTGTTGGCATACACCGATTCCACTGCCTCAAGATACAGGCGCTCACGTGTCACTTCAGGAGCCTTTTCATACTCACCCAACAATTTCAGGAACCGCTTGGCCTCGCCCTCCGAATTCGCGACCACTCGGTCACGATAGGCATTGGCTTCCTGCAGGAGCCTGGCGGCCTCGCCGCGCGCCTGGGGAAGGATGCTGTTCGCATAGGCCTCGGCTTCCTTGATATAGCGTTCATAGTCCTCCCGGGATTTGATCGCATCGGAAAACGCTGCCTTCACCGGATCGGGCGGCTGGGATTTCTCCAGGTTCACCTTCTGGATGTAGATACCGGATCCGTACTCGTCCATGATGCCCTGCAGCAGTTCTCGCGTGGCGCTCGAAATCTGGCCGCGTCCTTCGAACAGGACAAAGTCGATGGTGCTCTTGCCCACGATCTCGCGCACCGCACTCTCCATGGCATCTTTCACCGTCATGTCAGGATCACGGAGATTGAACAGGTAGTCCTCCGCGCTCTTGATCCTGTACTGGGCCTCCAGTGATACCTCGACGATGTTTTCGTCCTGCGTCAGCATCGAGGTCTTGTTGTTGACTTCACGCACTTCATCGATGTTGACGATTTCAACCCGTTCAATCGGAAACGGCATCTTCCAGTTAAGTCCCGCAGTCGTAGTCTCGCTGTATTTGCCGAAGCGCAACTCAACGCCTCTTTCCGCCTGCTGCACGGTGTAGAATCCAAACCGGTCGTACACGCCCCAGATCGCAACGACTGCCGCCAGTGCAAGCCACAGGTAGGGCCTTTTAGGACCCGACGAACCGCGTTGCATGCCGGAACCGAAAATTCCGCCAAATTTCTTGCCTAGGTTGCGGAATACCTCGTCTAGGTCCGGTGGCCCTTGATTGCTCGACTTCTGACCCCAGGGGTCATCATCTTTGCCGCCTTGCGGGCTGTTCCAGGGCATGGTTTTCTCCAAGAATGATTACTGAACCCATGCTTCAACTCTGAAGCAATTAGGTATTGTATCAAGCTACCGTCAAAAAGTGGCTTCAACCTGCAAGCTGCTCAGACTGCACTGCAATCTGGTAGTCTGCAAAATGCTTGACTCTTTGTGCAGGTACCTCGGCTTCGATCTGCCAATGCCCTTCATCATCGACAAATTCCTGCACGACATGATCTTTGGCGTACAACTCGCTGCGAATGTGGCCTGCAGTGGGCGGCAGGCGCAGCCAGATACACTCACACTGAATGTCAAAATGCTGCCGCAACGCCTGTTTCAGCAGATCCAGGCCCTGCCCCTGTAGCGCAGATACCCACACCTGCTGTATGCGACCCTGCGAGTCCAGCTGTATGTTGGGCAACATGTTGATCAGATCAATCTTATTGTAAACCATAATCTGGGGTATATCCAAAGCATCAATCTGCCGCAGCACGGATTCGACCTCCAGAATATTATGCGTCCGGTTGTCATCCCCGGCATCCACAATATGCAACAGCAGATCGGCTTCCCCGGTCTCCTGAAGTGTCGCATGAAACGCTTCAATCAGGTCATGCGGCAGGTCCTGGATAAAGCCGACTGTATCCGCCAGTACGACATGCCGGCTTTTCGAAAGTTCCATGCGTCGCAGGGTAGGATCCAGGGTCGCGAACAGCTTGTCTGCAGAGTACACGTCCGCATTGGTGAGCTGGTTGAACAGCGTGGATTTCCCTGCATTGGTATAGCCGACCAGCGCCACTGTGGGGGTCGTGGTCTTGCGCCGTGCGGCCCGTCCCTGGTTGCGCTGGATGCGTATTTTCTCCAGGCGTTTGGAAATTTGCTTGATGCGCTGTCGCAGCAGCCGCCGGTCTGATTCCAGCTGCTTCTCCCCCGGTCCACGCAGTCCAATGCCCCCTTTCTGGCGCTCCAGGTGACTCCACCCGCGTATCAACCGGGTGGAAAGGTATTTCAGTTGCGCAAGCTCAACCTGCAACTTGCCCTCATAGGAACGAGCACGCTGGGCGAAGATATCCAGGATCAGTCCGGTTCTGTCCAGCACCCGCCGCTTGCAGATTTTTTCTAGGTTGCGTTCCTGGCTCGGGGACAGGGCATAATTGAAGATGATGATATCTGCATTCAGCAGGCAGGCCAGCTGAGCCAGCTCAGCCGCCTTGCCGCTGCCAATCAGAAGCTTTGCATCCGGCTTGTCACGCTGCACCGTAATGACGGTGGCAATTTCCGCACTGACCGAACGGGCCAGTTCCTCGAATTCGTTCAGTTCCTGATTGTTGGCTACGCTTCGAAACCGCGTATGCACGAGAATCACGCGCTCGCCTGTATCAGGGCGCTCAAACAAACAATTGCTCCGGTCTGCTGCGATCCACCAGGTGTAGCTACTCCCGGCGCTCGTCGTTGTAGGGGATCTTCACCATGCGCGACGGAACAATCGTTGATATCGCATGCTTATAGACCATCTGGTTTACACTGTTTTTCAACAACACCACAAATTGATCGAAAGAGTCAACCTGGCCCTGTAACTTAATTCCGTTTACGAGATAGACTGAAACGGGAACCTTCTCTTTCCGCAGTGCATTCAGAAAAGGCTCCTGCAAAGTTTGGCCTTTTGACATCACTGTAGTACCTCTAGTTTATTATCTATTGTTATTACTACCTACTAGCGAGTTGTACCCTCACCGGCTTGGTGTCCTTGTAGTGTAACAGGTCGATGTTCCTATATGGGAGTCAATTGCACGATAGATATTACCAATATCGCATCGCTCAGCCTGCACCCGGGTCAGGTCCGTCTCGCCGCGTAACCAGGTCAGTTGCCTTTTCGCGAGCTGGCGCGTGGCAGCCACCGCTTTCTCACACATTGCCTCGTAACCATACTCACCGGCGAGGTGACTCCAGGCCTGCCTGTAGCCTACCGAACGAATCGACGGCAAGCCGCTGTGCAACTCCTCCCTGCACCGCAATGCTTCTACCTCACCCAGGAACCCGTCTGCCAGCATGGCCTCAAAACGCTCCCGGATATGCTCATGCAACCGGCCGCGGTCTTCCGGGACCAGCGCAATTTTCAGGGCCTGAAACACCGGTCGGGGCGCGCCGGATTTCGCATGCCACACACTGATCGGAATGCCGCTGACCTCATAGACTTCCAGGGCTCGCTGTATGCGCTGCGGATCATTCGGATGAATCTGGGTAGCTGCCTTCGGATCGATCCCGGCAAGGCGCTCATGCAGGACCTCCCAGCCATGCGTTTTTGCCTCGAGGTTGATCTTTGCACGGACCCGGGCGTTGGCCCCGGGCATGTTGGACAGGCCACGCAACAGGCTACTGAAATAAAGCATGGTACCGCCCACCAGCAAGGGGATGTGCTTGCGGGCATGGATGGCACGGATCTGCCGCAGTGCATCGGCCCTGAAATTTGCCGCCGAATAGGTTTCAGCAGGGTCCAGGATGTCAATCAGGTGATGGGGCACAGTTTGCATGACGGTCTTGTCCGGTTTGGCGGAACCGATGTCCATACCACGGTAAATCATGACCGAGTCCACGCTGATGATCTCGCACGGGAACTCTGCTGCAATCCTCAATGCAAGGCTGGTTTTGCCGCTGGCCGTCGGGCCCATCAGGCAAACTGCAGGTATCGCATCCAACGCTCTTGAATTCAGGCCCGCAGGACCGGTGCAGGGCCTGCCATGTCAGCGGCCACGCTTGAACAGCTTGTCCAGCTGGTCCACGCTCAATTGCACCCAGGTTGGACGCCCGTGGTTACACTGTGCACTTCGTTCCGTCGCTTCCATGTCGCGCAACAGGGCGTTCATTTCGGTGATCATCAGCTTGCGGTTGGCACGCACGGAACCGTGGCACGCCATGGTCGACAAGATCTCGTTGCTGGCTTGCTCCAGCCTTCCCGAAGCGTCGTATTCGCTCAGGTCCGACAGCACATCCCGGACCAGACTACCGACGTTGGTCTCGCCCTGCTGCAGCAATGCCGGAATTTCCCGTATGACAATGCTCTCGTTGCCGAACCGTTCGACCCCGAAGCCGAATTTCGAAAACAGCGGTGCCTGCTGTTCAGCCAGGGCCGCTTCCTGTTGGCTGAGTTCGAGGGTCAGTGGCACCAGCAGGGACTGCACGGGAACCCCCTGCTGCTGATACGCGGTCTTCAGCTTCTCGTACACAATGCGTTCATGCGCGGCATGCATGTCCACGATGATCAGGCCCTGGTCATTTTGCGCAAGTATGTATATTCCCTGTAGCTGCGCCAGGGCATAGCCCAGCGGGGGCATCGGTTTCTCGCGGTCCGGGGAGTCAGCACTAAGCGCCCTTTCCATCGCCGTATCCCCGTACAGTCCGGCTGCGGCCTGCACCTGGGAGGCCATGGAAGGCGTACCCGGCAATCCATCCCCCAAGGCGCTGCGGGGGAACATGCCGGATTGGGGTGCACGTACGTAGTCATCCACGACTTCACGGTATTTCCCGGCATCCTGCTGACCGGACTCGGGCATGGTTTCTGCGATCGCCTTGCCCACCGTGTGCCGGACAAAGTCATGCACGTACCTGGCTTGGCGGAAACGCACTTCATGCTTCATGGGGTGGGCATTGACATCCACCTGGGCCGGGTCCATTTCCAGGAACAACACAAAGGCAGGGAAGCGCCCGTGGTACAACACGTCCTGGTAGGACTGCTTGATGGCATGTGCGACCACCTTGTCCCGTATTGCACGGCCGTTCACATAGAAGTACTGCAGGTCCGCCTGGCTGCGTGAGAACGTGGGCAGGCTGATCCAGCCATCCATATGCAGATCCTGCGCGGAATTTTCCAGACCGATACTTTGTTGCGCAAATTTTTGCCCGCAAGCCTGCTGCAAGCGCCGGATCCTGCCTGGCTTGTCATTGGCTGCATCGAGCTGCAGGCAGTCCCGCCCATTGTGCCGAACCGACATCACGACATCGAAACGGCTCAGGGCAATCCTGAGCAGCATGGATTGACAGTGTTGCCATTCGGTTTTCTCGGTGCGCAGAAATTTCTTGCGGGCAGGCACATTGAAAAACAGGTTCTTGACCTCCACCATCGTGCCCTTCGGCTGGCGTGCCGGTACAGTGCCCTGTGCAAATTCACCGCCTTCTGCCGAGATCATCCAGCCTTCGTTCGTAGTGTCCTCGGGATTGGATGCAAGACTGAACCTGGACACCGAGGCGATGCTGGGCAAGGCCTCGCCGCGAAATCCCAGCGTGGTAATACTCTCAAGATCTTCCAGACACGAAATCTTGCTGGTCGCATGACGCTGCAGGGCCAGTGGAATTTCTTCCCTGGGAATGCCATTGCCGTCGTCACGTACCCGCACGCAATCCATCCCACCGCGCTCGAGCTCGACCGAGATTTTCGTGGCTCCCGCATCCAGGGCATTTTCAAGAAGCTCCTTCAGAACCGACGCGGGACGTTCGATGACCTCGCCAGCTGCAATCTGGTTTACAAGCTGTGGAGGCAAATGCTGAATGGGCGACACGGCAGGTCTACTCATATGATCGGGACGGGCTCTTCGTCCTGCATCTCAAGCATCTGCTGAAACCCCGAAAGGGCATAGGCAACAAACGCATCCTGGCTGGCCCACCGCTCGGAGTGCTCGATGATCTGCCCGGATGCCTGGTCCCCCAGGCGGGTGGCAAAAACCCGGACGGCGTGGCTGTCAGCCGCTGTTTCCGTCTGTGACTTTTCGCAGCTGATATACACCTCGGGCTCGTGGTGCCCGTCTTTGACGGCGGCTAGCAGATATTCGTACTCGATCTGGTCCTTGCTCTCAATGTCTTCGAGCACGACGATTGTGTAATCCCCGAGCTTGTAACGCTGCTTTGGAATGGCTCTGGAAATATTCGGTTTTCGCATGGGTGCTGGATGTCGGCATGCTAGGATAATATACCATCCGGAACATACCTGTATCATTCAAGAATGAGTACCAAACAGCTGTTGCGGCTTTTCCCCCAGCCTCCGGCAGCATGCGCCCTGCAGAACGTGTACCTCCAGCAGTTCGGCTGGCGAGAATCCGGCCAGAAAAAGCCGGTCGTGGCGGCCAACTTCGTGACCAGCCTGGATGGACGGATTGCTGCCACCACCCGGACCAACCCGGAACTTCATCTGCCCGAATCCCTGACCAGCGGGGAGGACTTCCGGCTGTTTCTGGAACTTCATGCACAAGCGGATTGTCTGATCACCCACGGCAAGTACATGAGAAGCCTCGCTTCATCCGAACTTGGAAATATCCTGCAATTGCCGAACACCCCAGAGTACAAGGATCTGCATGCCTGGCGAAGGCAGCAGGGCCTGCGCGAACATCCGGACGTCGTGATCGCAAGCTCGAGCCTGGAGTTCCCATTGCATCCTTCATTGAAGGAAAGCGGACAAAAGGTCTACGTTGCTGCCGGGCAAGCCACGGATCCTGACTTGCACAGGCACTGGCAGTCACAGGGACTGGAAGTCCTGCTTGCCGGAAAATCCGGTATGGTGCAGGGCAAGCCCCTGATCGATGCGCTTGCCCGGCGCGGCTACCGCAACATCTACCTGATCGCGGGTCCCAGGATGCTGCACACCATGTTAGAGGACCGGCAACTGGACACGTTGTACATCAGCATCTCGCACCAGGTGCTAGGCGGACAAACGTACAGGACCTTGCTGGAAGGCGAAACGCTGGCACACTGCAGGCTACAGCTGAGTTCACTGCTGCTGGACGAGGTTTCAGACAATGGCTGCGGGCAGTTTTTTGTCAGCTACGAATGCATTTACGACACATAACCAACGAGAGGCATCTGACATGCTTGAGTTCATTTCAGAGTACGGATTATTTTTAACCAAGGTACTGACCATTTTGATCTTCGTGTGGATCGTCATCAGCCTGCTGTCTTCCTTGTCCAAGAAATCACGTGCGGTTGACCATTTGGAAATTACCCACCTGAACAAGAAATACAAATCCATGGCGGACACACTGCTGCTCTCCCTGCTGCCGAAGAAGGAATTAAGAAAAACACGAAAGCAAAGCAAGAAAGAAGCCCGCCAGGAAAAAAAGAAAACGTCTTCCGAAGCTCGCAAACGCATTTTCGTGCTGAACTTTCTGGGCAACATCCGCGCCACGGCCGTGCGGCATTTGCGCAAGGAGATCACCGCGATCCTGTCTGTAGCCACCAGTCGGGATGAGGTGCTGGTATGCCTGGAAAACACCGGCGGTCTGGTGCATGAGCACGGTTTTGCCGCATCGCAGTTGCTGCGCATCAAACAAAAAGACATTCCCCTTACGGTATCCATAGACAAGGTAGCCGCAAGCGGGGGATACATGATGGCTTGTGTAGCCGACAAGATCATTGCCGCCCCGTTTGCCGTAGTCGGCTCGATTGGCGTGCTGGCACAGATACCCAACTTCAACCGCATGCTTGACAAGCACGGTGTCGATTTCGAACTCATGAAAGCCGGCGAACTGAAACGCACGCTGACCATGTTCGGCAAAAACACCCATGAGGACCGCGAACATTTCAACCGCCAACTTGAAGACACCCACGCCCTGTTCAAGGAATTCGTCAAAGACCACCGTCCCGGGCTCGAGATTGACAAGGTGTCTACCGGGGAACACTGGCTGGCGAGCCGTGCCCTCGAACTCAACCTGGTGGATACACTGATTACCAGCGATGACTACCTGCTGCAGGCCAGCCACGACGCGGATATTTACGAGGTCAACTACACGGTGCCCAAGACTCTCAGCGAGCGTATTGCAGCAAGCGTTCATGCCAGCACCGAAAAGGTGTTTTTTTCCTGGTGGCAAAAAGCCCAGGACTCGAGGTTCATGGCCTGAGTAGCGACGGATCGCCTGAAAGGGGCCCCGCCCGGGTGCGGGCAGCATTCCAGCCCGGTTGCCCCAACCTGAAAACGGGGTATTGCCGGCAGGTACCGGGTCTGGGCTAGGTTCCGGTGGACCCCGGGATCACCAGAACCTGCCCTGCACGAATCTTGTCAGACTTGAGGGCATTGGCCCTGCGCAGTTCACCGACTCTGATCTGGTAGTAATTGGCAATGGTGGACAGGGTCTCACCTCTTCGTATCACGTGCCTGCTGCCACTGCCGGATGCGGCCAGGAGCATGTCACTTTGGGCATGATCCTTCAGGTACCTTCGTATACCTTTCAGAATGGCTACCGCCAGCTTTTGCTGGTGTGCCCGGGTCCGCAAACGCTGTTCTTCCTGGGGGTTTGAAATAAAGGCCGTCTCCACCAGCACGGAAGGGATATCGGGCGATTTCAACACTGCGAATCCGGCCTGCTCCACGCGGTTGTGCAACAGATTCCCGATTGCACCGAGTTCGTGAAGGATGTCTTCGGCAAGATCGATACTGGCGTCAATCGTAGCCGTCTGGGACAAGTCGACCAGCACTGACTTGAGTACCTTGTCCTTGTCATCCAGGCTGACCCCGCCGATCTTGTCCGCCGCATTTTCACGTTGTGCCAGGATCCGGGCCGCCTCGCTGGTGGCGCCTCGCTGGGACAAGACATACACGGACGAACCCCGCGCATTGCGGTTCACCGATGCATCCGCATGGATAGAAATAAACATATCCGCATTCAGCCGGCTCGCCTTTCTGATCCGCGTTCGCAAGGGTACGTAGGTGTCGCCGTTACGGATCATCACGGCGCGCATGCCCCTTTCCTTGTCAATCAGGTTCTTGAGCCGTTTTGCAATGGACAGCACGATCACCTTTTCGTAAGTGCCCTTGCGGCCGATGGCCCCCGGGTCCTTGCCGCCGTGTCCGGCATCTATGGCGATGATGGCATCCCGCCTTCTGTGCGAAGTATCCGGCATGGCGAGTACGGGCTTGACACTCGGTTGTTTCACCTTCGAGGACAGGTCAAGCACCAGTCGGTGTCCTTTTCCATTGGCAGGGCCCAGCAGCCAGCTTTTCGGTGCCACCGCAGTATGCATGTCCAGCACTACGCGCAGCTTCTGGGGTGACTTTTGTGCATAGCGCAGGCTTTTCAGCAAAGCGCTTTTGGCCTTGACGGAACTGAGCTTGCCGTTGGCCTTGCAGCGCTCGATGTCCAGGACTACCCGGTGCGGGTTCGAAAGTACGAAGACCTTATGTTTTGCGGGAGAAGACAGGTCAAACACGATGCGTGTACTGTCGCCGCGATCTGCGATCCGGACATCCTCGATCTTGGATACTCCGGCCGCCGTCAGCGCCGGGAACAGAAGCAGGGCCAGCAGCGCGCAGATCCCTGTCCGGTACATGTCCGCACCGAACCAACTCGCCCGCAAAACCATGCCTGTCTGACGTCGCACTGAGAAAATACAACCCTGGTTATAAAACCATGGTGAAAGTGTGACAAAGATTTTACGTGACTACAAGTGATTTTTGTAATGGAATTATTAGCATAGCTGCCCAAGTTAGAGTCCTGTCTTATAACAGCTTGATAACTGAGCGACCTTTGGCCGACCTGCCATGGAAATCGACCTCTCGACCTTCCCCCGCATACCGGAACGCAAGCTCGACATCGGCCCCGGGAATCTCCCCTGTCCCGTGCTCCGGCCATTCGATCAGGCAGATGGTATCGGCTTCGCCCGCGGCATCACGTATGCCGATAAACTCAAGCTCGCCCGGGTCTTGTATCCGGTACAGATCGAAATGAAAAAGTGTCGCCTGTTCAAGCACATAGCTTTCCTGGAGGGAAAACGTCGGGCTTTTTACCCGGCCGGAATGCCCGAGGGCACGAATGAAGCCGCGCGCGAACGTGGTCTTGCCCGTGCCCAGGTCCCCGCGCAGGTAAATGACCAGCGGCGGGTGGATGAGATGAGCCACGCTAGCACCAAACTCAAGCGTCGATGTGTCATTCTCCAGATACATGTGGATCAGTCACAGGCCGCATTGGCCAGGGTGCGAAGCGGCAAAAACAGATCGCTGGCCAGCAGGCCGCGCTGGCCGTCACGCGCGGCTATGTCTGCACTTTGTGCATGCAGTTGCACGCCAAAGCGTGCCGCATCGTACAGTTCGAGCCCCTGGGCGAGCAGCCCTGCAATGATTCCTGTCAGCACATCCCCCATGCCTCCTGAGGCCATGCCGGGATTTCCCGCCGTACACACGGACACCCGGTCCTCGTCTGCTACCAGTGTGCCGCAGCCTTTCAAAACGCAGACACCACCGTATTGCTTTTGCAAGGCCTGTACCCGTTCAAGGCGCCCCTGCTGGATTTCCCAGGTGCTCGTCTTCGACAGCCGGGCGGCTTCCCCGGGATGCGGGGTCAGAACCCAGGATTCTTTGTGTACCGGATCGAGTGCGAGCAAATTCAATGCATCGGCGTCTGCGACTGTTGGAAGATCCAGTTCCAGAACCCGGGCAAACAGTTCCCTGGCCCACGGATCCTGCCCGAGCCCGGGCCCGATTGCCACGACCGTGGCACGGTGGATCAGTGCGTCGAGTTCCCTGCGATTGCGCACGCCGTGCGCCATCACCTCGGGACAGGCAGCACTGATCTGGCTGGCATGCTGTGGCACCGTAGCCACCGATACCAACCCGCTGCCTACCCGTGCAGCGGCCTGGGCTGCCAGTCTGACAGACCCGGCCATCCCCGCGTTGCCCCCCACCACAAGCACATGTCCGAAATCGCCCTTGTGAGCGTCCGGGTACCGTACCCCGAGCAACCCGTGCAGACCTTCCAGGGCCACTCGATGACAGCAGGCTGGAATCGCCTGGAACACTTCATCCGGAATCTGCAAATCGTCGAAAAAGATGCTGCCGGCGTGACGCCGCCCTGCCCCGGTGATCAGGCCGAGCTTCATGCCAACGAAGGTGATGGTGGCCTGTGCAAGCACCGCTTCTCCCAGGGCCATGCCACAGTCGGCATCAAGCCCCGAGGGAACATCCACGCTCAGGATCGGAGCGGATTGGGCATTCATGGCCTGTATTGTCTCCGCAAATTCCCCCTCAACAGCCCGGGTCAACCCGGAACCCAGTAAGGCATCAATGACAAGATCGCACCCCGGAAGTGTCGGCTGCCCGGCAAAGGTCTCGCATTGACCACCGTGTTCCAGGTACTCGTCGCGGGCATGCCCGGCATCGCCGGTGAGCCTGGAGTGATCGCCTGACTGCACGACGAGCGCCTGGATCCCTGCTTCGCGGGCCAGGCGGGCTATGACATAGCCGTCTCCGCCATTGTTCCCGGGCCCAGCAACCACCACAAGATCCTTGGCATCCGGCCAGCTTGCCCGGACTAGGTCAAAGGCGGCCTGGCCCGCGCGCTGCATCAGCGTGTAGCCGGGAATCCCGCATGTATCGATCGCCATGCGGTCCATTTCACGGACCTGCCTGACCAAGTACATATTTTCAGGAATGAAAGACATCGGTAACTTATGAGAATTATATAATAGTGCCGTTTTCAATTACTCTGAAGCCAGTCTGCTCACTGAAATTCATATGGCTACCGCATGAAGACGCACCGCACCATCCGCTACCGTCTGCACCCCGGTTCACGCACCAAGGCCTACAAGCTGCGGGGCACGGCCGAGGCCTGCCGGTTCACGTGGAACCACTTCGTCGGCAAGCTGAAAGACGATTACAGCTACAGCGGTCGATGTGATCCACGCTGGTACAGCAACGCCACATTGTTCTCAATCTGGAGAAAGCACCAGGAGAAGTGGTTGCAGGACTATTCTTTCGGGATCGTTCGCCTGTCACTGAAGCCGATCGAGACCACCTATAAGCAGTTCTGGAAAGGTGAAGGGGGACTGCGGACCATCCGGGCAAGCACGTGAAACAGAAGGCCGGGCTGAACCGCGAGATACTGAACTCAGGCTGGCACCGGCTGGAGCGGTACCTTGGATACAAGTCCCGCGTGATGAAGGTCAATCCTGCGTATACCAGCCGGACCTGCCACGCGTGCGGACACACGGACAGGAAGAACAGGAAGACCCGGGCCTACCATGGATGTGTGGCCTGCGGGTATCGGGACCATGCGGACGTGAACGCCGCATTGAACATACTGGCCTTCGGGAATGGGGCTGCTGGACGTGGAGGTGGCAGCATCAGCTGGCCTGTGAAGCGTCAAATGGATACTGATCGTCCATTGCGGACTTAAGTATTTAATTCCCTAAATTATACGTGATTAACGATATCCACGATCATGGCAGATGACGATGAGTCCTACATGAGCACATCCTTTTCAGACTTCTCCGGTCTGGCCGAAGACATCCGGACGTGGGCCTGGGATCTTGGATTTGATGAGGTCGGGATCACCGACACCCGACTGGATGAGCACGAGGCCCACCTCGTCAACTGGCTGGATGCCGGATTCCATGGGGAGATGGGTTACATGAGTCAGCATGGCCACAAGCGGTCCCGACCGGAAACACTGGTACCCGGCACCGTTCGCATCATCTCCGTGCGCATGAACTACCAGCCTCCGGATGCCAAGGATGAAACCGAAGTGCTGGCCAACCGCAACCTGGCGTACATCTCCCGGTATGCCCTGGGCCGCGACTATCACCGGTTGATTCGCAAGCGCCTCCAGAAACTTGCAGAACGCATCACAGCGAAAGCAGGACCGTTCGGGTACCGAGCATTTACAGACAGTGCACCCGTACTTGAAAAGGCGCTTGCAGAAAAAGCCGGGCTGGGCTGGATCGGCAAGCATACCAACCTGATCAACCGTACGTCCGGCTCCTGGTTTTTTCTGGGAGAGTTGTACACGGACCTGCCGTTGCCCGTGGACCAGCCTTCCGGAAACCATTGCGGCACCTGCAGCACCTGCATGGAGGTTTGCCCCACGCAGGCAATCATCGCCCCCTACCAGCTGGATGCGAGGCGTTGCATCTCCTATCACACGATCGAGTTGAAAGGCGCCATCCCCCTCGAGTTCCGCAAAGCCATCGGCAACCGCATTTTCGGATGCGATGACTGCCAGTTATTTTGCCCGTGGAACCGCTTTGGGAAAAAAGCCACGCTGGCGGACTTCGCGGTACGCCATCACCTGGATGCGCCCGAGCTCATCAGGCTGTTTGCATGGAGCGAAGATGACTTCCTGTACAAAACGCAAGGATCCACAATCCGCAGAATCGGTTATGAGTGCTGGCTCAGGAACCTCGCTGTGGCCCTGGGTAATGCCGAATCCACCGCAGAGGTCATTCAGGCACTGAAAGCGAGGCAGCATCATTCGAGCGAGCTGGTGCGTGAGCATGTCGCCTGGGCCTTGGAGCAACATGCTGCCCTGTGAGACGGGATTCAGGACTCCGGCTGTCTGGATTCAGGCATGTTTCCTGTAGTAATCCAGCAACGCACGCGTTGCAGGGTCGAGATCCTGCACTGAATCCCGGGACCGCAGGCTCTCGAGCAGGCATTCGGCCAGATTCTTCCCCAGTTCGACACCTGGTTGATCGAATGAGTTGACATTCAGGACGATGCCCTCGACAAATACCTTGTGTTCGTACAGAGCCAATAACTGGCCCAGACTGTGCGGGGTAAGCTCCCTGAGCAAAATCGTGTTGCTGGTGCGGTTGCCGGGAAACACCCTGTGCTCGGCATACGCTGTCTGGGCACGGGCCTGGGCTTCTTCCAGTGTCTGGCCATGCATCAGGGCGCGGGCCTGCGCAATCATGTTGGAGAGCAGCATTTCATGCTGGGAGCGGTTGGAGTGCCCGGCCCGCACAACGCCGATGAAATCGCAGTGCGCTACATGGCTTCCCTGGTGCAGGTACTGGAAAAACCCGTGCTGTGCGTTCGTGCCGACATCCCCGAAAACCATGGCAGAACCCGGCACGTCCAGTACACGACCGGCCCGGTCCACACATTTGCCGTTGCTTTCCATTTCCAGTTGCTGCAGATATCCCGGCAGATAACGCAAGCGCGCATCATACGGCAGGACAACCTGCGCAACCGTACCCATGAAATGCTGACTCCATATGCCCAGCAAGGCGAGCAGCAGCGGCACATTCTGCCTTGGTGGAGCGGTCCGGAAATGGTGGTCCATCTCCCTGGCACCCTGCAGCAGTTGCCTGAATGCCGGCATGCCGAGGTAAAGCACGATACCGAGTCCGACAGCAGACCATACTGAAAAGCGCCCGCCCACAGAATCCCATACCGGCAGCACCCGGGATTCTGGTATCCCCCATGTGCTGGCCCGTTCGGGCCTGGAGGTCACGGCAATAAAATGTCGTGCAATCCCTGGGTCTGCAATGCCATTTTGCAAGAGCCAGTTTTTTGCAGCCTGCGCATTGGCCAGGGTCTCCGCTGTTGCAAAGCTTTTCGATGCGATGATGAAAAGCGTGCTATCTGCTTCCCGCCCCTTCAGCACGCGGTTGATTTCCGTAGCATCTGCATTGGCTACGAAATGCATGTTCAGGCCGTCCCGAGCATCATCACTGAATGCATCACATACCAGCCGGGGGCCCAGCTGAGAACCCCCTGTGCCCAGATGGACCACATCCGTGAACCCCTGCTCGTGGATCTCTCCGGCAAGTCCCTCCATGCGTTCCAGTGTCTGACTCTGCAACCCTCCCGGCGCACCGGACGCGGGATCCGGATCACGGAGTGCCGTGTGCTGGACGGGCAGGTTCTCCGTCAGGTTGATGGGTTCTCCGGCAAACATCCTGTCACGCCAGGACTCGACTTCGCATTCCGAAGAAAGGTCGAGGAGCTTGTCTAGCGTTTCGTCGCAGATGCGGTTTCTGGAAAAATCAAACAGGAACTGCTCCAGTTCCCGTGAAAACGTCTCAAACCGCAACGGATCCTGCGCAAACCAGTCACGCAAGCTGCATTTCTCGATTTCCTGTGCATGGGAGCGAAGCGCCTGGTAGGAAGCCAGTTCTGAAAGGGGTCTACGCATCGCCTTCTCTGCCACACGGCCGGTACATCATCCACCGCAAGGCAAGTCCCCACCTGTGCAAGAAAATGCGATGGACAGGAGGCGCAGACCGCTCATTCAGTCTGGCCGCACCATTATGTTGTCGATCAGCCGCGCCTTGCCAAGCCAGGCAGCCGCCAGAATGACGATGTGGTCGGCTTCATAGGCGGCGTTTTCGAGTGTTTCGGCATCCCGGATGGCCACGTAATCCGGGCGAAATCCGGCCCGTTGCAGTCGCTCGGTGGCCTGCGATTCCATTTGCGAAAATGCGCGCAGGCCGCTTTTGATCCGCTCGCCCACACGGACCAGCTCGGCGTACAGTTGCGGGGCCATGGCGCGCTCCTGCGGGTCAAGATAGGCATTACGCGAACTGAATGCCAGACCGTCATGCTCGCGCTGGGTCGGCACCTGTTCAATCTGTATAGACAACCCCAGGTCTTCCACCAACTGCTTGATGATGAGCAGTTGCTGATAGTCCTTCTCGCCAAATACAGCCACGTCGGGATCTGCCATGTGGAACAGCCGGCTCACCACCTCAGCGACACCATCAAAAAATCCCGGCCGAAACTCCCCGCACAGCTGCCGATACAGCGGATTCACTGGCAGGCTTTTTTGAACGCGGTGCTGCTCGGCGTAGACTTCTGCATGTTCCGGCATGAACACCAGGTCGGTATTCTCACAGCGCAAGGCATCCAGGTCTTCTCGGGGAGTCCTCGGGTAAGCAGCCAGGTCCTCCTGACGGTCAAACTGCAGGCTGTTTACGAAAATGGTGCACACGATCTTACTGCCACAGCGGGCAGCATGCCTGACCAGCGCGAGATGCCCTTCGTGCAGGTTTCCCATGGTGGGCACCAGCACAATGCGCTCGCCCTGCGACTTCCACAAAGAGATCTGCTGGCGCAAGTCAGCCACTGTCGCGACGGTTTGCATGGTTCGGTTTGATGTAATCAGGACTTCAATGGAAAACCACAACTTTTCACAGCGTCCACGTATGCGCGGATCGCCGATGGAATGTCGTGTGTGTCGGCAAGGAAATTTTTCGCAAATTTCGGCGTAATGCCCCGGGTGATGCCCAGCACATCGTGCAGCACCAGAATTTGCCCGTCGCAATCCTGTCCGGCACCGATACCGATGACCGGTATGGAGCTACTGCTTGTGATCCGCCGGGCCAGCGTTTCGGGGATGCATTCGAGCAGCAGCATATCGGCACCCGCAGCCTGCAGGCTTTCCGCACTTCTCAGCAAATCATCTGAACTTTTTTGGTCGTTGCCCTGCATGGAATATCCGCCGAGCTTGTGAATATACTGCGGGCGCAACCCCAGGTGCGCACACACGGGGATGCCGCATTCGCTCAGTTCCTGCACGATGCTTGCCTGACGGACCGAGGCTTCCAGCTTGACCATCTGGGCACCTCCCATCTGGATCAGGTCCGTCGCATTGTCCAGGGCCTGCTGCACGCTGGTGTACGTCATGAAGGGCATGTCGGCGATTACAAAGGCATGCCGGACTGCCGAAGTGACGCACTGGCTGTGATAGATCATGTCGTCCATGGTCACGGATACCGTGCTCTCACGGCCCTGTATGACCATGCCCAGGGAATCACCGACCAGAATCACATCAACCCCCGTCGCATCCAGCACGGCGGCAAAGCTCGCATCATAGGCGGTCAGGCAGGCAATTTTCTCAGCTTGCGACTTCATGGCCTGCAAGCGCTTCAGGGTGATGCTTTTGGCGGGATGATGGACACTCATAAGGCGAACCGGGTACTCGTGAATTCAGCTGGCGAACGGCAGTGGATTGAAATAGCGTTTTCCTGCCGTGGTGCCCAGGATCTGTTGCAGCAGTTGCTGGTAGTCCTTTTCGCTGTTAATGAAATCGATTTCGCTCGCGTTCACAATCAGACAGGGGGCGTCAACATAGTTGTAAAAGAATTTTGCATAGGCTGCATTTAACTGCTCCAGATAGGCGGATCCAATCAGGCGCTCGTACCCCCGCTTGCGTTTTCGTATGCGTTGCAGCAGGACTTCCACAGGGGCTTGCAGATACACCACCAGGTCCGGCTTGGGAGCATCGATCGTCAGGTAGGAGTACACCTGCTTGTACAGTTCATATTCACTGGCATTGAGAGTGATCTGCGCAAACAGCTGGTCTTTTTCGATCAGAAAATCGGATACCCGGACCGGTGAAAAGATATCGGCCTGCCTGAATTCCTGCAACTGCTTGGTCCGTCGCAGCAAAAAAAACAACTGTGTGGACAGGGCCGCTTCCCTGGGGTTCTGGTAAAACTGCTCAAGAAAGGGATTTTCATCCGCCTGCTCAAGCAGCAGGTATGAGCCAAACTCATCGCCAAGGCGTTGCGCCAGACTGGTCTTGCCGACACCGATGGATCCTTCGATGACGATGTATTTAAGGTTGTGCTCCGACATCCGGGGTCGCTATCTTGGTTAACTGGTACGCGGGAAGCCTGGCGATCAATTCCCGCAGGCTGCCCTTGCCGGGGATCACGAGGTCCCCCCCTATCTCTTGCAGGGGAATCAAAACGAATTCCCGATCACTTATGCCGGGATGCGGTATCTGAAGCTCTTTCGTGTGCATCTGCAGGTCCCCGTACAGCAGGATGTCCAGATCAAGCGTTCTCGGGCCCCAGCGTTCCTCCGTTCGCACACGCTGATGCTGCTGCTCAATTTCCTGCAGAATGGCCAATAACTCCATAGGGTAGAGGTCCGTGGAAATCTTGGCAACTGCATTGACAAAATCGGGTTGCCCGGCCATTCCCATGGGCTGGCTTCTATACAGACTCGAACTTCGCAGCAACTGGATGTCAGGCAGTTGCTGCAAGGTCTGCATGGCACGCGGGAGCTGCTTTTCAGGACTCTCCAGATTGCTGCCCAGACCGATGTATGCCAGCATGGTTCAGCTCCCGGGTCCGCGCTTCAGGCCATGTGTGCCTAGTGGTAGGTCTTGGACCGGGACCGGTAGAGTGTCTGGCCCGCCTTGCCACCTGACGAACGTGCCATTTTCTTTTGCATGACCGGTTCGGCTGCCTGAAACACCGTCCACCATTCACACAACTTGTCCACCGGTTCTCCTGCACCGGCACGCAGGCACAGAAAATCATAGGCCGCACGGAAACGGGGATGACGGTACAGGCGAAACACCTGCTTGCCGCGCTTGCGGTAAAACCAGTACTGCAACTCCCAGACATCGCGTATTGGAAACCCCAGTCTTTTCGGGATTGAGGTGTAGCGCAGTTGAGAGAGGATAGTGTCTTTCATGGCGGCTTCGCGAGCGACCCTGGGAGACAGGCCTTCCAGTTCCAGTTGCCGGGCCAGCGCCTGCATCGGCCCCCACAAAAAGACCGCGTACAAGAACGAGGGGGTGACCGGTTTCCCTGCACGGATTCGCTCATCCGTGTTTTGCAAGGCACCGTAGACCAGGTCACCAAACCTCTTCTGTGACGGGTCCTGCAGTGCCTTTTCGGTCAGCGGCAACAGGTACTTGAACAGACCGGAGTTGTGCAATGCCTGGAAGGTCTGTACCGCATACCCGCCGTGAAACAGCTTGAGCATCTCATCAAACAGCCTTGCAGGCGGCACTTCAGCCAGCAGATAACCCAAACGGTCAATGGCGGCCTTTGCCTGGGCCTCGATCTCGAACCCCAGCTTGGCAGCCAGGCGTACGGCACGCAGCATACGCACCGGGTCTTCACGAAAGCGCAATTCCGGGTCACCGATCACCCGCAACAGCTTGGCGCCTAGATCCTGGCGACCCTCTACCAGGTCGAGCAGTTGTCCTGCCTCGGGATCGTAGTACAGGGCATTGACCGTGAAATCCCTGCGAAATGCATCCTCCTCGATGCTTCCGTAGGTGTTGTCGGCGAGAATGCGGCCCTGCTTGTTGACATGCGCGCGCCCGGCCGCGCGAAATGTTGCAACCTCCACGTACCCCTTGGAAAAATATACATGCACAATCCGGAAACGCCGACCGATGATGCGGCTGTTTTCAAACTGCCTGCGCACGTCTTCGGGATGCGCATCGGTCGCGATATCGAAGTCCTTGGGTGAAAACCCCAGGAGAAGATCGCGGACACCGCCGCCGACAAGGTAGGCCTGGAATCCTGCCGCATGCAGTCCAGAAATCACGCGCAGGGCGTCGCGGTTGATATGTGAGGTATCAATATCGACGCGCGCGCCGTGATTCGGATTCGCCCGGCGCCGATCAGTTACAGAAGGCTTCATGGAACAAGATGATCTTCTTAGGGAGTGTGCATTGCGCAATATACCACCGGATCCGGCCTCTGGCACAGGTAAAACGGGTGAAACCGGCATCCGGGTCCGCGTCTCAGGCTATTTGGCAGGTCATCTCAGCGAGCGTACTCAAGATCGGTCGACAGCCTGGTATCACTTCCAAATGCCCTCCAGAGTCCCATCCATTAGCAAAATCGATTAATACATTCGGGAAAATGAATTAGAAAACTTCATGCCAGTACAATATAAATGCAACACGAATTGGCAATAATAAAGATCTGATAACCACAAGGAGACAATTTCATGACCGAAGTGAGTAAATGTCCCGTAAAGCTCATGTTGGAGAACAATGCAGCAGAGGGCGGCACCACGAACAGGGATTGGTGGCCGAGCCAGTTGAATATCAACCTCTTGCACCAGCATTCTCCCCAATCGAATCCGACAAAGAAGGATTTCAACTATGCAGAGGCTTTCAAGAGTCTTGACTACGACGCACTGAAAAACGACCTCGTTGAATTGATGACCGCGTCTCAGGACTGGTGGCCGGCAGACTATGGCCACTACGGGCCCCTGTTTATTCGCATGGCGTGGCATGGAGCCGGCACCTACCGTATCGGTGATGGCCGCGGCGGCGCGGGAACCGGCAACCAGCGTTTTGCTCCGGTCAACAGCTGGCCGGACAATGGAAATCTCGACAAGGCCCGTAGACTGCTCTGGCCGATCAAGCAGAAGTACGGCAACAAGATCTCCTGGGCCGACCTCATGATCCTGGCCGGCAACTGCGCACTGGAGTCGATGGGATTCAAGACCTTCGGTTTCGGTGGCGGGCGTGAAGACGTGTGGCAGTCCGAAGATGACATTTACTGGGGCACCGAGGACGAGTGGCTTGGTGACAGGCGCTATTCCGGTGAACGCGATCTCGAAAATCCGCTTGCGGCGGTTCAGATGGGATTGATCTACGTGAATCCGGAAGGCCCCGATGGCAATCCCGACCCGGTGGCCTCCGGAGTGGACGTGCGCGAGACCTTTGCGCGCATGGCAATGAACGATGAAGAAACCGTTGCACTCACGGCAGGTGGACACACGTTTGGCAAGTGTCATGGCGCAGGCGATGCGGAACAGGTCGGACCTGAGCCCGAGGGCGCCAGCATCGAAGAGCAAGGCTTCGGCTGGATCAGCAGCCATGGATCCGGTAAAGCCGGAGATGCCATCACCAGCGGACTCGAAGGCGCATGGACAGCCAACCCAACCCAGTGGGACATGGGCTATTTCGACAACCTGTTCGGCTATGACTGGGAAGTGACAAAGAGCCCAGCAGGTGCATTCCAGTGGGTCCCCAAGGATGGTGCCGGTTCAGACACGGTGCCGGATGCCCATGATTCCTCAAAGCGCCATGCTCCGATCATGACCACGGCTGACATGGCCATGAGGATGGATTCCGCCTACGAACCCATCGCACGGCGTTTCCACAAGAACCCCGAAGAGTTTGCAGACGCGTTCGCACGCGCATGGTTCAAGCTGACGCACCGCGATATGGGCCCCCGCGCCCGCTATCTTGGCCCGGAGGTTCCGGAAGAAGAGCTCATCTGGCAAGACCCCATTCCTGCGGTCACCCATGAACTGGTTGACGGGCAGGACATTGCCGCTCTCAAGAGCAAGATCCTGGCCTCGGGCCTGTCCATTTCACAGCTGGTATCCACTGCCTGGGCCTCTGCATCGACCTTCCGGGGTTCTGACATGCGTGGAGGTGCGAACGGGGCACGTATCAGTCTTGCACCTCAGAAAGACTGGGAAGTGAACCAGCCGGATCAGCTTGCGAACGTATTGCAGACCCTCGAAGGCATCCAGCAGGAGTTCAACAATGCCGCATCCAATGGCAAGGCCGTTTCGCTGGCCGATGTGATTGTTCTTGCGGGTTGTGCGGGCATTGAGCAGGCTGCGAAGAACGCAGGGCACGATGTGGAGATCCCCTTCACCCCGGGCCGGGCCGATGCAGCCCAGGAGCAAACCGACGCCGAGTCATTTGCCGTGCTCGAACCCACTGCAGACGGGTTCCGCAACTACCTCAAGGCGAAACACACCGTTTCGGCTGAGCAGTTGCTGGTGGACCAGGCACAATTGCTGACGCTCACGGCACCCGAGATGACGGCTCTCGTGGGCGGCATGCGCGTCCTGAACACCAACTTTGGACAGACCCGGCACGGGGTTTTTACCGATCAGCCGGAGACGCTTTCCAATGATTTCTTCGTGAACCTGCTTGACATGGACACGACCTGGACACCGACCTCGGAAGAGTGTGACGTGTTTGAAGGATCTGATAGTGCAACAGGTGAGTTGAAATGGACCGGCACGCGTGTCGATCTGGTCTTTGGTTCGAACTCACAGCTTCGTGCCCTTGCAGAATTCTATGCATGCGAGGACTCCAAGCAGCAGTTCGTACAGGACTTTGTCGAAGCATGGGTCAAGGTTATGAATCTTGACCGTTTCGACCTGGCCTGACTTTAAAATCAAGGGAGGCGTTTGATACCGAACTGCCTCCCTTTCCCCAAGTCCATATCCCTGTCTTTTCCAACGACCCCCTGCCCTTCGTTTCGTATTTCCTGTGGCATCGGCTCACTGCAGGCCCGCCATGCAAATGCCGGTGTGTGCGCATGTTCCTATTTTGTCTGCAGCACGTATAATGGCCCACTTTCCAGACTTCATGCCGGCAAATGGTCAATCTAGAACTTGTCAGTTTTAATGTGTGCCCGTTCGTGCAGCGCAGCGTGATCACGCTGAACCACAAAGATTGCGAGTACAAGATTACTTTCATCGATTTGGGCAACCCTCCGGACTGGTTCCGGCAGATCTCGCCCCTTGGCAAGGTGCCGGTACTCAAAGTGAATGACAGCGAGGTGCTGTTCGAGTCCGCAGTGATCAATGAGTTTGTTGACGATGTGACTCCGGGCACGCTCAAGCCCTCGGACCCGCTTACCCTGGCAAAAAACCGTGCATGGATTGAATTCGGGGGCACATGCCTGGCAGACCTCTACATGATGGCGGATGCCAAGACGAAAAGCGAAATGCACCAGCAAATGAATGTATGCAAAGAACGACTGCAGTATGTGGAGAACATTCTGACAGACGCTGTTTTTTTCAATGGCGACGACTTTGCCCTGATCGATGCGGCCTACGCTCCGCTGCTGATACGCCTGGAGTCCATAAGCGGGAAGATCGACTTCCTGGATTGGCGCCGTTTCCCGAAGCTGGACCGGTGGAAAGAAAACCTGCTTACCCTGGGGTCGGTGCAAAAATCAGTCATCGAAGATTTTGAGTCGCACTACACCAACAAAATCAGGGCACAGAACGGGTATCTGGGAAGCCTCCTGTAGGCGCCGGGACTACGCCCGGCATCCGCTTGCCTTCGGGCTTTTCCAGCCCCGCGCAAAAACCGGGAGACGCCTGCCTAAGCCTCTGCTCCGCTACTGATTTCGCTGATCATCCGGTTCAGCCGGTTCACGAAAGCCGCCGGGTCTTCGAGTTGTCCGCCCTCTGCAAGAATCGCCTGGTCGAACAGGATCCTGGCCCAGTCTGCAAAGCGGTCCTCGGCCGGTTCATCTTCCATTCGCCTGACCAGGGTATGGTCGGGGTTGATTTCCAGGACGGGCTTGGTCGAAGGCAGTTCATGTCCTGCCTGCTTCATCAAATGCTGCATGTAGAGCGCCATCTCATGCTCACTCAGGACGATGCACGCAGGTGAAGATGTCAGCCGGTGTGAGACCCGTACCGCTTCCACCTCGTCCTCCAGCACTTTGCCGATGCGCTCGACCAGCTTTTTGGCTTCCTTTTCCTTCTTCTGCTGCGCTTTCTTGTCGTCCTCGCCATCGATCTTGCCGAGGTCCAGTTCACCCTTGGCGATGGACGCAAAGGATTTTTCCTGGTACTCGCTCAGATGGCTCATCAACCATTCGTCCACCCGGTCTGCCAGCAACAGCACTTCGATGCCCTTGTCGCGAAATATCTCCAGGTGAGGGCTGTTCTTGGCGGCGGCATGACTGTCTGCGGTGATGTAGTAGATCTTGTCCTGCTCCGGCTTCATGCGGGCAATGTATTCATCCAGCGACACATTCTGGCTCTCGCTGTCCTGATGCGTGGAGGCAAACCTCAACAACCCGGCAATTTTTTCGCGGTTGGCAAAATCCTCTCCAGGACCCTCTTTCAGGACCTTGCCGAACACGGACCAGAACTCCTGGTACTTTTCCGGTTCGCTGGCAGCCATGTTCTCCAGCAAGCCTAGGATCTTCTTGACCGAGCCTGAACGGATGTTGTCGATGATCTTGTTGCTTTGCAGAATCTCGCGCGAGATGTTGAGTGGCAAATCATTGGAATCGATGACTCCCCGGATGAAACGCAAGTACCGGGGCAGCAGTTTTTCGGCATCATCCATGATGAATACCCGCTGTACATAAAGTTTCACCCCGTGCGCGGGATTGGGTTCGAACAGGTCGAAGGGGGCCTGCTTGGGAATGTACAACAGTGAGATGTATTCCGTTTTGCCTTCGACACGGTTATGTGTCCAAGCCAGAGGCTCTGCAAAGTCGTGACTTACATGCTTGTAGAATTCTGCGTATTCCTCATCGCTGATATCGCTTTTCGGTCGGGCCCAGAGTGCCGACGCCTTGTTGACGGTTTCCCATTTAGCTGTAGCCTCGCCCTTGTCGTTCAGTTCCCGCATTTCAATAGGCAGGGGTACATGATCCGAATACTTCGTAATGATGGAGCGAAGCTGCCAGCTGTTGAGCAACTCTTCCTCATCCTTTTTCAGTTGCAGGACGACTTCAGTGCCACGCTTGGCCTTCTTCACATCCTCCAGGGTATACGAGCCCGTGCCCTGGGACTCCCAGCGAACCGCCTGGTCATCCTCCAGGCCCGCCTTCAGGGTGGTCAGAGTGACTTTCTCGGCGACAATGAACGCGGAGTAAAAACCAACCCCGAACTGGCCGATGAGGTGCGAGTCCTTGCTCTGGTCCCCGGTGAGCTGATCGAGGAACTCCCGAGTTCCCGAGCGGGCAATGGTGCCGATATTGCCGACCACTTCCTCACGGCTCATACCGATACCGTTGTCACGAACCGTGACGGTACGGGCATCCTTGTCAAACTCGACCTGTATCTTGAGATCCGAATCCTTGTTCAGCAAGGCATCATTGGAGATGGCCTCAAAGCGCAGCCTGTCACAGGCATCCGAGGCATTGGAAATCAGCTCACGCAGAAATATCTCCTTGTTCGAATAAAGAGAATGGATCATCAGATGCAAAAGCTGTGTGACTTCGGTCTCGAACTGCAAAGTCTCTTTTTTCGTTTCCGTACTCATTTTGTCTCTTCAGAAATCAGTTGTAAGAATTTACCGGTTGATGTCGCTTTCCACTTCCAGTGATAAAGACCCATCCGGTGAGTGATCACCATATTCAGTCAGGTCGTGAAGACACACTTTCAGCCTGAGCCTGCTGACTCCTGGATTCCTAGCCAGGTGCCCTACGATCGCCTCGTCTGCCCGCACGCCAAAGGTCTTGAGCAGCGCACGAATGTCTTTTCTGCTGTTGTCTTCCATCGTCTTCTCCTGTAAATCAGGTGCATTAACTAGTTTATATGGCCGTTTTCCGAGAAATAAAGGCCCTTATAAATTCCTTCAGGATCCTGTGAGCCTGACAAAATTTTTCAGCCGGCGCCAGCATTTCATCCAGCCCCTGGATGAAGGGGCCAGTCTGGTTGGGATCGCCGCATGCCTGGTAGATGGCCTGCACGTGGCTGGGCAGCATCTCGAGGTGGAACTGCAGGGCCAGCACATGATCTCCGTACACGAAGGCCTGGTTTGTACAACCCTCGCTTGCGATAAAATTGGTCGCACCTGAGGGAATCGAAAACGTGTCACCGTGCCAGTGCAGGGCCTCAAAGCTTGCCGGGAAATCTTGCGCACAGGTACCGTGAAGCTCCTGTGTGCGCTGCACCGGAAACCAGCCGATTTCCTCGTGGACATTTTTACTCACGCGGGCACCGAGCACCTCGGCAAGCAGTTGTGCACCCAGGCACACACCCAGCACGGGAATCTGGCGGCGCATTGCAGACTCAATAAATTCCTTTTCCCGTACCAGCCATGGATGGCGGGCTGTGTCGTGCACACCCATGGGCCCACCCATGATGATCAAGGCATCAATACTGCGAGCGGGTGGTAACGGCTGTTCCAGATACAGGCACGTATTCGAAAGACGGTACCCCTCGGAGACAAAAATATTCTCCATGCTTCCCAGGCCCTCGAAAGGTACATGTTTCAGGTAATGGATGTGCATGACTTAAGCAATTGTAGGCCGACAGGGGCCTAGCTCAGAACCGGTTCTGAAACTTTTGTTCGTGCTCGAGCAACCACTGCTTGCGACGGACCAGACTGCCATCCCTGTCGCCCATGAAGCCCCCCAGGCCGGTCACTGCCACCACGCGGTGGCAAGGAACAATCAGCAGCAGGTCATTGCACCGGCAGGCGCCGCCCACGGCCCGAGGACCGGATTTGATTTCCCGGGCGATCTCTCCATACGTCTGCGTGGCACCAAACGGAATCATCGTGATCTGGTCCCAGACACGCACCTGAAAGTCGGTCGCATCCGGAAACAGGAATGGGATATCAAACTTCTTCAGCCGGCCTGCAAACCAGGCTTTCAGCTGTTTTCGCACCTCCCTGGCAAAGGCGTCCCGGGCTGCAAGCACACCCGCGTCCGTTGCCCGCACAGCCAGCACGAAATCACCTTCGTACTCCACGACAAGGTTTCCAATCGGGGTGGCTAAGATCGTTTTTCTCATTGGAATGGCTGATTTTACCCGTGTCCGCGGGCGAGCGTACATAATTTCAGGAGGACGCTTTCGTGAGCACGCAAAACCGAATCGGTTTCGAGCCAAACCACCGGGTGAGGGGGGATTCGCGTACAGGTACGCGCAGTCTCCCTTGAAACGGAATGAGATTCTCCGAACGCTGGAGAGGGCTAGATTTTTTCCTTGATTCGGGCAGCCTTGCCGGTCCTGCCCCGCAGGTAGTACAGCTTGGCACGCCTCACCTTGCCCCTGCGCTTCACCTTGATGCCCGCAATCTGGGGGCTGTGCGTTTGAAAGGTGCGTTCGACCCCTTCTCCATGGGAAAGCTTCCTCACGGTGAACGCCGAGTTGATTCCGCGATTGCGCTTTGCAATGACCACCCCTTCAAAAGCCTGCAGACGCTGGCGGTTGCCCTCCCTGACCTTGACCTGCACCACCACGGTATCCCCGGGATTGAATTCCGGAATATCTTGCTTGAGCTGTTCTCGGTTCAGCTCTTCGATGATGTTGGTCATGACTGCCTCTTACCTTAGGTATTCATTGAATTCCGTGCTCCTGCAGGTACTCTTCCAGCAGGGCTTTTTGCTCCTCGCTGAGGTCCAGCTTGGCAAATACATCCGGCCTGCGCAGGCAAGTGCGGCCCAGTGCCTGTTTTTGCCGCCAGCGCTCGATGGCTTGATGATCCCCCTGAAGCAGCACCTCCGGGACCTCGCGGCCATCAATCTTCCCCGGGCGCGTATAATGCGGGCAATCGAGCATCCCGTCAACAAAGGAATCCTGTCGAGCCGATTCCTCGTGGCCCAACGCACCGGGCACATGCCGGATCAGGGCATCCACCAGCAGCATGGCCGGCAACTCTCCGCCACTGACAACAAAATCGCCCACCGAGAGCTCTTCATCGGTCTCGGCTTCCACCAGCCTTTCATCGATACCCTCATAGCGCCCTGCTACGAGCACAAGATTGGTATAGGCGAGCAGGCGAGCCACGTCCTTTTGCTCAAACAGCTTGCCCTGTGCGGACAGGCACACGACATGGCTGTCCGGTTCATTGTCACGGGCCTGGTGAATTGCCTTTTGCAGTGGCTCATAGCGCATCACCATGCCCGGGCCGCCCCCGTAAGGTCGGTCATCGACACAGCCATGGGGGTCCGTGGAATAATCACGCGGGTTCAATGTATCCAGTTCCACCAGGCCCTCCTCGATGGCACGGCCAATGACCCCGAAGCAGGCCAGGCTCAGAACCATCTCGGGAAACAGGGTGATAATCCGGATCCGCATCATTGATACCTTCTAGCTGTATTCAAGCAGCCAGTCCACCGTCATCCGCTTGTGCTCAAGATCGACTTCTTTCACCACATCACCCGACAGGTAAGGGATCAGCACTTCCGTCCCGCTGTCACCGTCCTTGACCACAAGCACGTCATGCGTACCCGTTTCCATCAGGCGCTCGATTCTCCCCAGCCCCTGCCCAGCCACCGTTTTCACATCAAGTCCAATGAGCTGATACCAGTAATACTCGCCAGCGGGCAATGACGGCAACTGCGCGGTCGACACCCAGATCTGGGCGCGTTTGAGGGCCTCGGCCTGAGTGCGCGTGTCAATCCCCGACAAATGCACGACCACTCCATGGCCATGCAGCCTGCCCTGGTCCGGTTGATAGGAACTCTCGAGATGGCCCATGCGCAAATCCCACGAGGCATATTCAAGGATCTGCTCTTTGGGGCGGCAAAAGGAATGAATCCTGAGCCAGCCTTTTATCCCAAAGGCTCCCTGTACGTAGCCTACCTGGATGCCTGAATGCTGGCCCAACTTCCCGAACGGGTCGCGGCTCCTGCTATACCGCCTGTTTGAGGTGCTGCTTGACCAGAGTTGCCACGCGCTCACTCGGTTGCGCGCCATGCCCCAGCCAGTGCTCGTAGCGCTCGGCTTCAATAAAAAAGCCGACTTCCTGGCCCTTGGCAACTGGATTGAAATAGCCGATGCGCTCGATATATCCACTATCCCTGCGCTTGCGGGAATCGGTGACCACAATGTTGTAGAAAGGGCGTTTCTTGGCTCCGCCCCGGGACAGTCGAATCGTTACCACAAATATTGTCCAGTACGTGTCAGAAGACCGTGCATTGTACGCAATTTAGTCCGAAAAGAAAGCCGAACCTCTCCTCCCCTGCAGCGAGCACGCCTAGTGGAGAGGAGGGGCCTTGCCCTGCATGGACTGCATCATTCTCTGCAGTCCTCCTTTTCTGGAAGCTTTCTTCATCATTTTCTTCATCTGCATGTGCTGTTTCAGCAGGCGGTTGACGTCCTGTACCTGGGTGCCGGAGCCGGCAGCGATCCTGCGCTTTCGCGTATTCTTGATCACGTCCGGAAAACGACGCTCATGGGGAGTCATCGAAGAGATGATGGCGATCATGCGCGGCAGCATCTTCTCGTCCGCCAGCGCCTTGGCATTTTTAGGCAACATGCCCGCCGTGCCGGGGATCTTGTCGACCAGGCTGGTCAGACCGCCCATGTTCATCATCTGCTCAAGCTGCTGTTTCAGGTCGACCAGATCAAAGCCTCTCCCCTTTTTGATTTTCTTGGCAAGTTTGTGGGCCTGCGCCTTGTCGACTTCCTGCTCGACCTTCTCGACCCAGGATGCGCGAGGCAATGCGCTCCGGGTAAAAGGGCTCGAGCGCCGTAACTTTTTCACCCGTGCCCAAAAACTTGATCGGCTTGCCTGTGATTTCCCGCACGGACAAGGCAGCCCCTCCGCGTGCATCCCCGTCGGTCTTGGTAAGGACTACACCCGTGAGCGGCAGGGCATCATTGAAGGCTTGGGCTGAGACCGCAGCATCCTGACCGCTCATGCTGTCAACCACGAACAGGGTTTCCGTGGGTTGCACGGCTTCATGCAGGGCGCTGATTTCCTGCATCATGTCGTCATCGACATGCAGGCGACCCGCCGTATCGATCAGCAAGACATCCTTGAACTGTTTGCGGACATGGTCCACGGCGCGGCGGGCAATCTCGACAGGTTTCTCCGAGGTCTCGCTCGGGATGAACTCGGCACCCACCTGCTGTGCCAGCGTCTCCAGCTGGTCAATCGCTGCAGGCCGGTACACATCACAGCTTGTCACCGCAACGCTCTTTTTTCGCTGCTCGCTCAGCCAGCGGGAAAGCTTGGCTACGCTGGTCGTCTTGCCGGACCCCTGCAGGCCTGCGACCAGGATCACCACCGGAGGCTGCGCCGCCAAGGTGAGTTCCTCGTTGGCATCCCCCATGAGGTGGATCAGCTCATCATGAACGACCTTGATGAAGGACTGACCGGGAGAAAGGCTTTGCAAAACCTCCTTGCCCAGTGCTTTCTGCTTGACGCGGTCAATGAATCCACGCACCACGGGCAAAGCCACGTCCGCCTCGAGCAGGGCCATTCGGACTTCCCGCAGCGTCCCCTGGATATTTTCCTCGCTCAGGCGCGCCTGTCCGCGCAGTTTCTTTACGGTTCCGCCAAGTCGGCCAGTCAAATTCTCGAACATGCGCGTCTACAAACCCTAGGTTCAGCCAAGCTGCTGTGCTGTGTCATTTTGCCTGTTGCATAGTATAGTGGAAAAACGCCACGATCTTTTTCAGGGATGCGTATGAAGACAATTTTCCAGGTCTACCTGTTCATGTAACGGCCATGTCAAGCCTATTGAAGTTCGCAGCGATCGCATTCTATGCCCTGACATTCGTGGTCATCCTGTGGCGCACACACAAGCTGAATGAAAGCGAGCATGACGGCAACCGCAGCCTGATGCTGACCGTCTGGGGAGTTGCATGCCTCCTGCATGCCGCGTACCTGTATCCGCAGACCTTCACCGCACAGGGCCTCAACCTGACGTTCTACAATGCGGTGTCCATCTTGTTCTTTATCATTGCGGTTCTGGTGCTGGCCCTGTCCATGGCCCGCAAGGCAGAACTTCTTGGCCTGCTGGTGTTGCCTATTGTCATGACCAGCATTGCATTGACCATCTACAGGCCCGAAATCGCAGCCTCCGCGCTCAATCTGCATGGCCTGCAGCTGCACATCGTCACCTCATTGTTCGCCTTCAGCGTTTTGGCAATATCCGCCTTGCAGTCGATCCTGCTGTTTGCCCAGGACCGGCACCTGCGCAGGCATCAGCTGGGCGGCATGACACGCGCACTGGGGCCACTGCACGATACGGAGAAATTCCTGTTCCAGACCATTGGTGTCGGGTTTTTGCTGCTGAGTATTGCGCTCGTCACCGGATTCCTGTTTCTGGAAGACATGTTTGAACAGCATGTGGTGCACAAGACCGTCCTGTCGGTTCTGGCATGGCTGGTGTTTGCACTGTTGCTCTGGGGTCGCTGGCAGTTCGGCTGGCGGGGATCCATGGCCATGCGCTGGACCCTGGGTGGCTTCGGGTTCTTGTTTCTGGCCTACCTCGGCAGCAAGTTCGTCCTGGAATTGATTCTGCAGCGCGCGATTTCTATCCCGGTTACTTGACAATTTCTGTGCTACAGCCGTTAATGTAGGTATCTTTATTACCGGAGGGTCGCGTAGACCTTGGACGATTTCTCGATAGGCACACTGTTTTCGGTGTTGTTTATTCTATTTATTCTCTCCGCATTTTTTTCAGGCTCGGAAACGGCATTGATGGCGCTGGATCGCTATCGCCTCCGGCACATGGTCCGCACCGGACGCCGCGGTGCAAAACAGGCGCAAAAGCTGCTCGAAAAGCCTGACCGCCTCATTGGCCTGATCCTGCTCGGCAACAATGTGGTCAACATCCTGATTGCCCAGCTGTCCGCCTACATCGGTTATCGCCTGCACGGCGATATCGGCATTGCGGTCGCCACTTTCATCCTGATCTTTGTGATCCTGATCTTTGCCGAACTGACCCCGAAAACGGTGGCGGCACTGCATGCAGAAAAACTGGCGCTGCCGGCGGCGGTGGTCTACGTGCCATTGCTTGCCATGACCTACCCCTTCGTCTGGACCGTGAACCTGTTTGCCAACAGCCTGCTGCGGGCGTTCGGAATCGAAGTCAAGGACAGCACCCTCAACTCGCTCAGTCACGAGGAATTGCGCACCGTGGTGGATGATGAGCACACCTCCATCTCCAGTGAGCACCAGCAGATGCTGCTGGGGGTTCTTGACCTTGAAAAGACCACGGTGGAGGACATCATGATTCCGAAAAACGAGATTGTCGCGCTCGATCTTGAGGATGACTGGGAAGAAATCGTCTCGCAGCTGAAGAATATTTCCTATACACGAATTCCTGTCTGCCGTGGCAGCATCGATAATGTGGTCGGCTTCCTGCACGTACGCAAGCTGTTCATCAACGTCATCCACAAGGAAATCGAGCTTGAGGACCTGGAGCAGGCGTTACGCGAGCCATATTTCATCCCGGAAGGCACCAATCTGAAGAAATTGCTGTTCGAACTGCAGGACAAGAAACGAAGGTCCAGCCTGGTGGTAGATGAATTCGGGGATATCCAGGGGCTGGTTACGCTGGAAGACCTGCTCGAGGAGATTGTCGGCGAGTTCACCAATGATCCCGCCACCTACGATGTCGAGATTCATCCCCAGCAGGATGGCACGTACTTCGTGGATGGTGGCACGCATATCCGGGACATCAACAAGGCGCTTAATCTGGAACTGCATGATCACGGGCCCAAGACCATCAATGGTCTGATTCTGGAACAGATGGAATCCATTCCTGAACCGGGCACTACCGTACTGATCGACGGCTACCCGATCGAAGTCGTGCGCATCCACAAGAATGCGGTCCGCACGGCCAGGATCAGCCCGCAACTGCGCAAGCATCCAGAGGCAGTCTAGGCCCGGACTCCTGCAGCTCGGTCAAGAGTTGCCCACACCTCTCGGGTACAATACCCAAATGGCCAAGGAATCAAGTTTTGTCTGTACGGAATGCACCGGTCTTTTCACCAAGTGGACAGGCCAGTGCCCCAGCTGCGGGGCCTGGAACACGATCGAGAAGCAGTCTGCCGTGCTCAGGCAAAACAAGGCCATCTCGCTGTTGCATGCCGGAGATGTTGCTGAAATTCAGACCGTCAGCGAAATTTCCTTCGAGTCGCAGGACCGCACGGCCACTACACTCGCGGAACTCGATCGGGTGCTGGGCGGTGGAATTGTTACGGGCTCCGTAGTGCTGGTCGGGGGAAATCCCGGCATCGGCAAATCAACCCTTCTGCTGCAGGTCCTGTGTGCCCTGGATCACCAGCGCGCCCTGTACGTGACGGGCGAAGAGTCCCTGCAGCAGGTGGCCCTGCGTGCAGAGCGGCTTGGCTATAAAAATGCACCGCTGCGTGTGCTGGCTTCTACCCGTCTTGAAGAGATTCTGGCCTGTGCCATGCGGGAGCGCCCAAGCATTATGGTCATCGACTCGATCCAGTCGCTGGCCTCCGAGAAGACTCCTTCGGCCGCCGGTTCAATTTCCCAGGTGAGAGAATGCGCCAACCGCGTCACCCAGTTTGCCAAGCAAACCGATACCACGGTTTTCGTGATTGGCCACGTTACCAAGGAAGGCTCGATTGCCGGACCGCGGGTGCTTGAGCACGTCGTGGATACGGTGCTGTATTTCGAGGGTGACGATGGCGGGCGTTACCGCGTGTTGAGGGCAGCCAAGAACCGCTTCGGGGCCGTCAACGAACTGGGGGTCTTCGTGATGCAGGATACCGGCCTGAAGGGTGTCAAAAACCCATCGGCCATCTTTTTGTCGCGCCACGCAAACACGGCCCCCGGCAGCGTGATCACCGTAACCTGTGAGGCTACCCGGCCCTTGCTGCTGGAAGTGCAGGCCCTGGTGGAGGACACCCCTGCAACCCATCCAAAGCGAGTGGCGATCGGGATTGACCAGAACCGGCTGACCATGCTGCTTGCAATACTGCACAGGCATGGAGGTGTCGAGATCTATGACAAGGATGTGTTCGTGAACATCGTCGGCGGTGTCCAGTTGAAAGAAACAGGAGCTGACCTCGCGGTGCTGCTGGCGACCTACTCCAGTTTCAAAAACCGCACACTGGATCGCGGGCTTGCAGCCTTTGGTGAGATCGGACTGACGGGCGAGGTTCGCCCGGTCTATAACGGCCTGGCCCGTCTGAAGGAGGCACGGGAGCATGGTGTGACCAAAGCGATCATCCCCGAGGCCAATCAGCCCAAGACCCCGCTACCCGGGCTGGAAGTGATTGCGATCCGCCAGTTGGGCGAAGCGGTCAGGCACATAGCCTAGTGCGATGAACCTGCATTACCGACCCAAGATGTCACGGCAGGGACTTGCACCCACGCATGCGGTGACCGTCACCAACCAGTTTCATGAGCAGCGCGAGGTGCAGGTCGCAGGAGAGTCCCCACTGACCCTGAAAGTAAACGGCCGTGAGCTCGTGACACTGATGACACTGGGGACCCACCCGGAAGAGCTTGCGCTCGGCTACCTGCGTAACCAGCGCCTGATGGAAGATATTTCCGATATTGCCTCGGTCGAGGTGGACTGGGAGCGCGAAACCGTCGATATCATGACCTGTGAGGGCCGCGAAATCACCGACTGGGAGGAAAAACTGAGCAAACGGACGGTGACTTCAGGCTGCGGACAGGGCACGGTCTTCAGTTGCACCCTGGACAAGCTGTACGACGTGCAACTGCCGAAGGTGGCCCTGAAGCAGTCGAAAATCTATGACCTGCTAACGGCCATCACCCGCTTCAATGAAATTTACAAGCGGGCCGGTGCGGTACATGGCTGTGCCCTTTGCCACGACACTGAAATCCTGAAGTTCGTTGAAGACGTGGGCAGGCATAATGCTGCAGATGCCATCTCGGGCTGGATGTGGCTCGAGCACGTTACAGGTGCGGACAAGATTTTCTACACCACCGGTCGCCTGACCTCCGAGATGATCATGAAATCCGCACACATGGGTATTCCGGTGCTGCTATCGCGCTCGGGAGTTACTCACATGGGTCTGGAACTGGCTCGTGACCTGGGTATCGTCATGATCGCACGTGCCAAGGGGCGCTCATTTCTCGTATATCATGGTACAGAGCAGATAGAGTTTGATGCGCGTCCAAGCCAAGTCCGCCCAACCCCCGACTGAAGCCATTCAGTAACCCCAGAACTCAAGCTGATTGCCTGACCAGCTTTTTTGCTTGCTAAGAGTAACCATGTGCATCACAATGTTACGTATTGAAGGAGGTCACTTTTGATTCACAGTTTTCGGGAACGATGGCTGCGTATCTTTTATCTGCAGGATAAAGCGAGTAGGAAAATACCTGCTGATATCGAAGACCGGCTTTTCCGCAAGCTGCAATTGATTGATGATGCGACCTGTGAGCTCGACTTGCGATCACCGCCAAGTAACCGCCTTGAAAAGTTGAGAGGAAATTTGGCTGGCAAACACTCGATACGCGTCAATAAACAATGGCGACTGGTGTTTTCCTGGTCGGATGAGCGTGGTGAGGCTCACGACATCTATCTGGATAACCATGATTACCGGTGAGGCAGGCTATGAATATCACAAAACGACAACCCGTCAGCGTGGGTGAAATGATTACCGAGGAGTTCCTCATACCTATGGAATTGACCCAAGGACAGCTGGCAGAAGCGATGGGTGTGAGTCGAAAAACTGTCAACGAGCTATGCACCAACCGCCGTGCTGTCACGGTGGATACCGCATTGATGCTTGCGACAGTCTTTGGAAACACAGTTGATTTCTGGTTAAACCTGCAACAGCGAAACGAATTATGGAAGGCTCTGCACACCCCAAAACGAAAGGCACGAATCGCAAAAGCCCGGCCGATTGCTGCCTGATCGGCTTGCTGCAATTGATGAATACCTGATTTTGCAGGTACAGCGCAAACACCAACCAGGATTTAACACAAGATAATCTGACTTAGGCAGATTCCAGTGCCCGGCTGATGGGCTGGATCAAAAGGCTGATCAAGAAAAGAATTCCTGTTTTTACTTCTGAGCACACCCAACCACACCTAAATCTTGATCCAAAAATGCCTCAACAAATATTTTGAACCATTCCGCTAATCTTTCCAGATTCATCCCACCGTCTCCCGACATCTCTCTTACAAATTGCTCTGCTTTGGCGGAGTGGTTGAACAATTCTTCTCTTAGAAACTCTTTCGTCTCCCGAGATGCAATCATGGCAACATCCTTACCCAGCTTCATGGCACTGGCATTGGTTTCATCCCACCCTTGGGCCGCCATATAGTCTTTCTCATACAGGACTTCTGAGATTTCAGGAATCTTGCGGTAGTTCTGGATTAAGTAGCGGAAATCTGTTGCGTCTTTAGCTTTAAATTTGTCCTCCCTATCGGTCCACGAGACCAGCTTGAGCAGGGCAAATCCTTCGGGAGATGCCACCGGTATAGTAATTTCAGGCGCTTCACTGATTTTGACTTCCAATGCATGTTTGAATGCTTCTGTGAAGCCAAGCACATTCATCACGATGTCCTGTCCGGGTGGCCAACTGATCTGATTATTTTCGTCCGCTATCTTGCCAAAAGGGATAATGTCAATTTCCCGAGACACACCATATTTGTCTTCACGGATCAGCCGGTGAACTATGCGTTCATTCGGTGCATAGCCGACTTTTAGCAAGCTCTCCTTCAATGCATTGAATTCATTCCAGCTGGCTACATTGATACCGAAATCCAGGTCTTTTGTGACGCGCCCGATATCAGCGTCAAAGCCATACTCCAACACCAAATCCCTGACCATCGCTCCAATAACCAAGATGTCAATGTTTAAATCTTTGGCATGCTTCTGGATGTCAGCGTACAGCTCGATCAGCTCTGCGGAGAGCCTGTCAACAATATTAACGGAGGTATTTTTCACGGAGTCGATTCGCTGTATCTAAATTACGGACGTCGCCGGTTTCAATCAGGTCGGCATAGGCAATGATGGGATGTACCAGACCTGCTTGATTCGTATCATTTTCGTTTTTTGCCTCCTTCCAAAATGGCTCGATCAGGTCTACTCGAAAATCGTGTTTTTCATGGGGGTCTGTTTTTCTTAATCGAGCAATCCGCAGGAAATTTGTTAGCTTAGTTTGATTGATATACACCTCCCCATGTTCGGGTTTCAGGTAGTGGGTGTATTTTGCGGCAGCTATCTCTCCACCCCACAGTGCATCAAAATTCTGCGGATCGATTGTTTCCCACCAGTTAGGGTTGTTGGTAGTAAATGTTCCTATTCTGTATTTTCTTTTGAGCTTATAAGGGTAAGCCTCTGCCCATCGATCCAGCAGTTGATCAAAGTCTGCCAGTTTTCGCTGTTTTCTATTGATCCCTTCCAGCAGCATGCCCTGTGCGACCAAATCACGGATGACCCAGCCTACTGTCCCTAACGCTACCGCTGCCTGCTCGGCAATTTTCCTATAGGGTACGTTGATGAGTTCCGGATCCCTGAGGAAGGCAAAGACGACTTTCATTCCGGTAGGCTGAAAGGCTTTGCCGGTTCTAACCCTTTCTTTTTCAGCAACCGCTTGTTGTGGCCTGTTGCCCTTGATATAGATGTATGCAGATGGTTGATTGATGTAGGCGTTGCCCGCAGTATCAAGAAACTGGATATCAGCCTTCTTTAGTCGCTCACCCATTTTCGGGTTGATATAGTCTGCGACTAACAGGCCTTGGTCCGGTTCGGCAAGATTTCTGATTTGGTAGATGATAGCTCCGAGATTCGCTTGACCGGCCCATTTTTTGATTTCTGCTGCAAGCCTGGGGCCGTTATCTGGCATCTGGATCACAGCATCTATTTGCTTGTCACCCTTTCTAACTTCGTACCGAACAACATCCAGGCATAGACCGGCTTCACGCCGGATGGCTCCAATGGCGGCATCAAGAATATCGTATTCTTTCACTGGTCTGTTCATAACGTTCGCTGTCAAAGTACTTCACTAAGACACATTTTAGTTCAGTATATCAATATGTTCAATATTAATGAACATATAATTATATTGAACTGAATGGACAAGTACTCCTGCGCGGTACAACGCAAAAACCACCAACGAGGATTTAACGGGAGGTAGTCTGGCTTAGGCAGATTCCAGCGCCCTGCTGATCGGCTGGATCAAAAGGCTGATCAGGAAAAGAATTCCTGCCATCACCACGATCGACGGGCCGGAGGGAGTATCCAGTACAAGTGAGCCATACAGGCCACCGCCCCCTGAAATGATGCCGATGATGGCAGCAAGTACCGCCATCTGCTCCGGTGTGCGAGACAGGGATTGGGCTGCTGCAGCCGGGATGATGAGCATGGCCACCACCAGCAGGACACCAACCACCTTCATGCCTGCTGCCACGGCTCCGGCCATCAGGATCATGTAGACGATCTGGCTGCGTTCGACCGGGCTGCCTTCAGCACGAGCAAGGTCCTCGTGTACAGTGAGTGCGACCAGTGGCCGCCAGATGTAGGCCAGTACGGCAAGGCAAATAAATCCCCCGACCCAGACCATGGCGAGGTCCATGCGGGTCACGGCCAGTACATCCCCGAACAGGTACCCTAAAAGGCTATGCCCGTTTGCCGAGCCGGAGATGGCAAGCACCACCACTCCCAGGGCCAAAGCCGTATGCGAGAGCAGTCCCAGCAGGGTATCACTGGCAAGATGGACGGTTCTTTGCAGAAACAGCAAAGACAATGCAGTCACAATTACGATGGTAAAAACCCCGAGAACCGGTGAACTGCCGAGGACCATCCCAAGCGCCACGCCCAGCAGGGCAGAATGTGCCATGGTATCCCCAAAATAGGCCATCCTGCGCCAAAGCAAAAAGCAGCCAAGCGGCCCGGCAACACAGCCTACCCCGGCGGCCACTAAGAGCGCGCGAACGAAAAAATCATCCAGCATCCTTGGCCTCCCCTGCAGGTCGCATACGCGGAAATGCATCCTCATCGCATGCTGGCTGCACAACACTGGCAGGATCATGCACATGGTCGTGGCTGTGCTGGTAGAGCGCGGTTACGACTCCTGCACGTGTGCCGAACAGACGCTGGAACTCGTCATGCCCAACCACTTCCTGGGGCACTCCGGTACAGCATATGTGGTGATTCAGACAGACGACCCTGTCCGTAGCGGCCATCACGATGTGGAGATCATGGCTCACCATGAGCACACCACAGCCATGGCGCGCAACAATCTCCGCGATCAGTGCGTACATGTCTGCTTCCCCAATATAATCTACCCCCTGCACGGGCTCATCCAGGATCAGCAGATCAGGCTGACTCAGCAGCGCACGTGCCAGCAACACCCTGCGCAGTTCGCCACCCGAAAGATCAGCCATACGGGCTTCAAGCAACTTACGGGATCCGGTTTCATCCAGTGCATCCTCAACAGCACCCGAAGGGGGCCGACCGGTCAGGCTCATCATGCGCTTTACAGAAAGTGGCATGGTCGAGTTCAGGTGGAGATGCTGGGGCACATACCCCACCTGGACAGAGGATTCACGCTGTATATGACCGTTATCTGGTGGCAGCAATCCGAGCAGTACCCGCACGAGCGTGGTTTTACCAGCACCGTTTGGCCCGATCAGAGTCACCACCTCCCCCCGGTCCACGTGGATGTCCACCCCGTGAAGAAGCAAGCGCCCTTTTCTGCGAATGCTGATTCCCTGGGCCTCGATCAACCGGACCCTGCCCATGTTCAACTGTCTGCCTCGTCGGTTGCTGCAGCACCGACGCACTCCGGACAAAGTCCGCGGGCCTCAAGAACCTGGGAGTGAAGTTCGAAGCCGGTTTGTCCAGCAAGATCTGTGATGGCGCCCTGCATGCGTTCCGCCTCGACTTCAGCGACCGTTTTGCACTGCTCACACACCAGAAATATGGTGCAGTGGTGGCGGCCCGGACGGTTGCATGCGAGATAGGCGTTGCAGCTTTCAATACGGTGTACAAGGCCAATGGATTCCAGGAACTCAAGTGCACGATAAATCTGGGCGGGTGCAGGTTTGCGCCCTTTCCAGTCAAACTGTTTCATGAGTTCGTAGACTCCCAGCGGGCGATGACCCGCCAGCAGCAACTTGAGGACAGAACGGCGATTTGCAGTAAAGCGCTCATTACGGCTCTCGCAAGCGGCCTCCGCATGCGCCATGCCCGCATGAATACAGGCTTCGTGATCGTGCTGGCGTTGCGGAAAAGATGGCTGGTCCATGGATATCACCTTGATCAGAAGAGAGTAACGGTACTACGCGGGATCCGCATCTCGGTGCCCCATTTTAGTATTACAGTATAACATATTGGTTGGCACGGTCAGACAGTGCTGCTCCTGCATCCAACCCGTGCCAAAGACTCATGATTAGCGAGAATACTGGCTATGCAGGAAGGCCTGGGCATGCAATAGTCATGAAGCTCAGCCTCCTGGGTGGCATGCTATGATACGGTGCATGACGATCGGCACCGGTACAGGTCCTTGCTGCAGGAAAAGCCGAGTGCAGTCGATCTGTGTTCCCTTCCAAAATCGTCACAAAAAACTACAGCGCAAATCATGGATTTTGAAAAATCATTAAAACAACTTGAAGAACTGGTCGGCAAGTTGGAAAAGGGTGGCCTGTCCCTGGAGGAGTCACTGAAGTGCTTTGAACAGGGCGTCAAGCTCACACGACAGTGCCGCCAGGCATTGCAGCAGGCCGAACAGAAAATTTCGGTTCTGAGCAAGGAAAATGGAGACTGGACAGAAAAGAACTTCGATGACGGAGAAATGCCCGAAAAAGATTGACGAGATCCTCAGTCTGTATGCTGGACGCGTCAACCAGCAACTTGAAAACTGGCTTCCTGCTGCATCCGAACCGCCCGCGGTGCTGCACGAGGCTATGCGCTATACCGTACTGGGAGAAGGCAAACGAATACGCCCGGTGCTGGTGTATGCCACAGGAGAGGCGCTGGACGTGCCCATGGAGAGACTGGATGCACCGGCCTGCGCGGTGGAACTGATACACAGTTACTCCCTGATCCATGATGACCTCCCGGCAATGGACGACGATGACCTACGCCGTGGACGACCGACCTGCCACAATGCCTTCGGGGAGGCCAATGCGATCCTGGCAGGCGATGCCCTTCAGGCCCTGGCCTTTTCCGTACTGGCCAACGATCCTGCCAACCCGCCAGAGCAACGGGTCAGGATGGCCCAACTCCTCGGCGAGGGGGTCGGCTCACAGGGTATGGTTGGCGGACAGGCGATCGACCTCGCTTCTGTCAACAAACCACTCAACGAAAAAGAACTGAAGCACATGCATCGCCTCAAGACCGGGGCACTGATCAGGACCAGTGTGCTGATGGCCGTGACTGCGAGTGAGATGAATACGCCTGAGGTCCATGAGCGATTTTCCCGCTTTGCGGATTGCATCGGACTGCTGTTTCAGATCCGTGACGATATTCTCGACATTCAGAGCGAAACGGAAGTTCTGGGCAAACCACAAGGCTCCGATGCGGCGCAAAACAAACCCACCTACCCGAGTATCATCGGAATGGAACAGGCCGCAAACATGGCTGAAGAGTTGTTGCAGCAGGCCTGCCAAGAAATCGACCATCTGGATTTTCAGTGGGCAACGCTGTACGCTGTAAGTCAATATATAATAAGACGAATTTCATAGCGCACGGGCTTTAGCCCTTCTGCAGCAACCAATCTGACTCCTCCTGATGCCTATGGACAAATCACGCTATCCCCTGTTATCCGAGATTGACAGCCCGACCGATCTGCGGGCCCTGCGCGAAAACCAGATGCCTGCAGTGGCGGATGAGCTGAGGGACTTCCTGCTGGATTCCATTGCCAGTTGTGGCGGACACTTCGGGGGTGGCCTCGGCGCCGTCGAAATCACGGTTGCCCTGCACTATGTTTTCAATACCCCGCATGACCGGATCGTGTGGGATGTCGGCCACCAGTGCTACCCGCACAAGATTCTCACGGGCCGCAAAGATCGCATTACGACCATCCGGACCAAGGACGGACTGGCACCGTTCCCGAAACGCAGTGAAAGCGAACATGACCATTTTGGGACCGGCCATTCGAGTACTTCCATCGGGGCCGCGCTGGGGATGGCCATTGCCAGTGCCCCGCAAAGCAGGAAACGCAAGGTCATTGCGGTCATCGGAGATGGCGGTATCACGGGTGGAATGGCGTATGAGGCCCTGAATCACCTGGGGGACAGCAATGCTGACCTGCTGGTCATACTCAATGACAACGAGATGTCGATTTCGCCCAATATCGGCGCCATGACCAATTACCTGACCCGGATTCTCTCCGGACAAATGTCGGCCACCATCAGCAAGAGCAGTGAAAAACTGCTGCAGCCCATCCCGTTTGCGAATGAGTTTGTGGGGCGCATCACCGAACACGTGAAGGGTGTGGTGACACCTCCCGGGACGCTGTTTGAGGAACTGGGACTGAGCTATTACGGCCCTGCAAACGGGCACGATGCGAGCAGCCTGATCAAAATTCTGAAAAACCTGAAACGCCTGAAAGGCCCCCGGCTACTGCACATCTGCACCGTCAAGGGCAAGGGCTATGCGAAGGCGGAATCGGATCCGGTAGGCTACCATGCCGTGCCTACCTTCGAGCCAAGTGTCGGGGTCGTCAAATCGGGCGGGCCACCCAAGAAAGTCACCTATACGCAGGTTTTCAGCGACTGGCTTTGCGATATTGCCAAGCAGGATGAACGCGTGATGGCCATTACGCCTGCCATGCGAGAAGGCTCGGGCCTGGTCCGGTTTTCCAAGGAATTTCCGGACCGCTACTTTGATGTTGCCATTGCAGAACAGCATGCCGTAACACTCGCCGCCGGTATGGCCTGTGAGGACGTCAAGCCGATTGTGGCCATTTATTCGACCTTCCTGCAGCGCGGCTACGATCAGCTGGTCCATGACGTGGCAGTGCAAAACCTTCCGGTCATGTTCGCGATCGACCGGGCCGGAGTGGTAGGTGGTGACGGTCAGACACACGCGGGAAGTTTTGACCTGACCTACCTGCGTTGCATCCCGAACATGGTGGTGATGACACCCAGCAATGAAAATGAGACGCGGCGGATGCTCTACACGGCCTACCTGCAGGAATGTCCGGCGGCCGTGCGCTATCCTCGAGGCAGCGGGCCGGGCATCCCGGTCGAGCCCGAGATGAATGCGGTAGAGGTCGGAAAGGCCAAGGTGCTACGCCAGGGCAGACGCATCGCCATTCTGGCCTTTGGAAGTCCCGTGCATGATGCCCTCAATGTTGGCGAACAACTGGATGCCACCGTGGTCGATATGCGGTTCGTCAAGCCGATCGACCAGGCCCTCATTATTGATGTCGCCAAGGCACACGAGTTTATTGTCACGATCGAAGACAATGTCGTGGCAGGGGGTGCAGGCTCTGCGGTCAACGAAGTCCTGGCGGTCGGCCGGCTTCCTGTCTGTATCAAAAACCTGGGCTTGCCGGATCATTACCTGAACCACGCTACCCGCGAGGAACAGTTGTCAGATGCAGGACTGGATGCAGACGGCATCCTGGGGTCCATCCAGCAGTTCGTCAAAGAAAGTCAGAAAAGCAAGAAGCCCGCTGTCAAGCGGACCCGACGACGAAAAACCAAAACTGCCTCATGAAATCCCGCGGCTACGCACGCGGGTAGTTGCCCGGATATGCGGAGATGATCCTGCGCAGCAGTTTCCTTGCTGTCTCTGCCTGGATTACCGCCTGCTCTTGACCGTCCTTGTGGGCCGTGATCAGTGTCTGCCTGCCCTGGCTGAGCAGGTGTATCTGGTACTGCACCGCTATGGCATTGCCATCTCGCACACCCGCCTCTGTGGAGACCGGGTCCGGCTCCATGGAGACGAAGTAAATTCCCTTGTCGCGATTGTGATCTTCGATGACCAGACCTGAGCGGTCCAAGGCTACACCGGTTCTGCGCCAGACCCTCGGGAAGACATCACCCACCATCAGCACCGGGATTCCTTCGATATTCCGGATGTCGAGGTACAGGGCACGGGAATCCGGGCTTGCAAACTTGAGTGCGGCCTCTTCTTTCGAAATACCTAGAAACTCCATCAACCGTACCGTCATCTCCGCTTCGCGGTCAGGGTTCGGGGGTTGCGGTTTCCACAGAATCTGGTCATCAGCATTGACTGCAGCGACCTCCAGACCGCGCCGCGTCAGGTAAAGGTTGGTCACCGCATTGGGTTGGCGCTCGAGGCGCACCCGGAACTTCTCCGTCACCACGTCAACCCCCTCCCGGTTGGATGATGCATCGCGCAGGCGGCCCATATCCTGGGCCCAGTGGGTTTCCATGTAGCCCAGTGCCGGTTCATCTTCGGCGATTCTGAAGCCTTCCTCCTGCCAGAATCTGCGCAACAGCGGCCACAGGGTAACCGGATCGGTGTCCACTTCCAGCCAGCGGGTCGGCCCCTCCTTGCGCACACGCATCTCAAGAAACTCGGGGAGTACGCTGGCACCCACGGCCGGCACCTGTGTCTGCAGGGCACTGACCCTGTCACCTGCCGTTCTTGGGATCCTCAGGCTGTCTTCCCAATCCGGAGTCACCAGGTCAGGTGGCGCCTCAAGCGGTTTCGTCGAGGCACTGTCCGAGTAGTCCTCGCCCCCTGTCTTCAGAAAACCGCAGCCGCCCAGTGCCAGGGGCAGCAGGGCCACCGCAAGCACGAACCGCACGGAAAATAGATACTTGCACATAGAAGTCATCCGGTCATGTTTATAAGCTGCCTGCCAACTGCAAGGCTTCACGCAATGTTTCATGGTACGCACTCGACAGGGGGGTCATGGGCAATCGTATGCCCGCTGGAAACAGGCCCATTTCAGTCAGACACCACTTTACCGGGATCGGGTTGGACTCCACAAAAAGGTCGCGGTTCAGGCGCTCAAGTCTGGCATTGGCCTGCTGTGCCTTGGTCCGTTCCCCCTCCAGGCATGCCATGCATAAGGTATGAAACAGCCTGGGTGCGACATTTCCTGTCACGGTGATGACGCCCTTGCCCCCGGCAAGCATGAATTCCATGGCCGTGGCATCATCGCCACTGATCAGCAAAAACCCTTCCCGGCAGCCTGCAAGAATCTCCTGGCAACGACTGATGTCTCCGGTGGCCTCCTTGATCCCGATGACGTTGTCCAGCTTGGAAAGTCTGACTGCCGTCGGTGCCAACATATCACATGCGGTGCGCCCGGGCACATTATACAGAATCAGTGGAATCGCAACCGCTTTGGCAACGGCTTCATAATGCAGGATCAGTCCCTCCTGGGTAGGCTTGTTGTAATAGGGAGTGACCAGCAGGCAGGCATCTGCGCCGGCTTCCTTGGCGCATCGTGTCAGCTCGATCGTCTCATGGGTCGAATTCGAACCCGTTCCTGCAATGACGGGAACCCGGCCCCGGGCCTGCTTGACGACAAATCGAATCAGCTCGCAGTGTTCGGCATGATCAAGCGTTGCAGACTCGCCCGTGGTGCCGGCCGGGACCAGCACATCCGTGTCATTCTCGATATGGAATTCGACATAGTCTGCCAGAGTGCTGTAATCGACTGCGCCATCTTCATGCATCGGCGTAGCCATTGCGACCATGCTGCCTTTGAACACCGGATTCCCCAAATGAAGTTCAGATCAGAAAGGCTTCGGATGGTACTGATCGAACCCTGTCATTACAAGAAAATAACGGGTTCTGCACGCACTGACAGTCCGGTGCCGTGATGGCACGGACCTCATCCACCGGACAGGGATTGCTGTTTTTGCCACGAACCCTGGTTGATCGAGGACCATGCCCGGATCACCGCGTGGAACAGTGTCGCAAGGGGAATGGCGAAAAACACGCCCCAGACTCCCCAGATCCCCCCGAAAATCAGCACCGCCGCGACAATCGCGACCGGATGCAGATTGACGATCTCTGAAAACAGCAGGGGCACCAGCACGTTGCCGTCCAGGATCTGGACCGCAGCGTACGCCAGCAACACGTACATGAACTGGGAACTCAGCCCCCATTGGAAGTAGGCCACAAACAACACCGGGACGGTCACCACGGCCGCCCCCACGTAGGGGATGATGACTGAGATACCCACCAGGAATGAAAGCAGCATGGCATAGTCGAGACCGAAAAAGGCAAACGTGACATAGGTGGCGACCCAGACCACCAGGATCTCAATCACCTTGCCGCGGATGTAGCTTGCAATCTTTTTGTTGACCTCGACCCAGACCTCGTTCGTCAGCTCGCGGTTCGAAGGCAGGAAACTCTCTGCCCACTCCAGGATCTTGCCCTTGTCCTTGAGAAAAAAGAACACCAGCAGGGGAACAATGATCAGGTAGACAATGATTGTGATCAGGCCCACTACAGATTCCAAGGGCTGGCTGAGGACACTCTGACCCACCGCAATCAGCTGCGAGCGCAGCGAGTCGATCATCTCCGTCATCTGCGCTTCCGTGAAGATTTGCGCAAGGCTTGGGTATTTGTCCGGCAACTGCATCAGCAGGCTCTGACCCTGCGTGATCATGCCGGGAAGCTCACGGAAAAACTGGGTAAGTTGCTGTGACAGTTTCGGGATCAGCCCGAACAGGATCAAGATCAACAGGGCAATAAAGCCAAGAAAGACCAGCAACAGTGCAAGGAATCTGGGGATCTTGCCCTGCTCGAGCAGCCCCACGACACCATCCAGCACGTATGCGATGACAATGCTGGCGATCAGGGGGGCGAGAAGGTCGCCAAACAGCAGCACGCTGGCAAATCCGACAATCAGGCAAAGTGCCAGGATGACGATCTGCGGATTCGAGAAATTCTGCTGGTACCAGTTTTTGATGTATTCGATCATAAATTGCTTCGATGCCGTAACTCAGGCTGGCGCATCAGATACCCTTTCGGGAACGGGCCGAGCTGTGCAGGCGAGTGGCCTGCTCGGTGACCGCGCCCGTGCTTTTCATTCCAGACAATAGTAAATCAGTACCGGGACTCATACCGCCTGTTTTTTCGGGCCGCAGTAGCCGCGCGCATAGTCCAGCAATTCGTCCATGGCGCGCAGACGGAACTTCTGGCGCTGGCGGACAAAGGAAAATTCCCGTTCAAGCTCAGGGTCCAGGTTCAGCTTGTTTAACACCTTGAGCTTGAGTTCTTTCTCGATCGTCGCACTGGACACGATTGACACTCCCATGCCGGCCTCAACCGCGCCCTTGATGGATTCCGGGCTGCCCAGTTCCATGCAGACATTCAGGTTATTCCGGTCCAGCCCCATCTTGGTCATGTAGCCCATGATCACGTCCCGCGTACCGGAACCTTCCTCACGCCCGATGAACGGGAAATTCATGAGTTCCTCCATGGAGATGGAGGCACGCTTGGCGAGCTCATGCCCGGTAGGGACAATCACCACCAAATGATCAACGCGGCAAACCTCGACCAGCAGATTCTTGTTGGTGACGGGGCCTTCCACAATGCCCAGGTCGATCACGCTGTTCTCGATCATGGAAACAATGCCTTCGGTGTTGGACACCTTCAGTCGCAACTGGATTTCAGGGAATTTCTTGGTGAACCCGCTCAGCAGGCTCGGCAGCATGTACTCGGCGATGGTCGTACTGGCACCCAGGGTCAGCGTACCACTGACGTCGCTGGTCAGCTCCTTGACAAAATTCTCCATCTCCGCATAAAGCTCGAAGATCTGCTCGGCATACTTGTAGCACCTGCGTCCGGCCTCGGTCAGCGTGACGCGGTTGTGCGTTCGGTCGAACAGCCGGGTATTGAAGTGCTCCTCGAGCTGGCGCACCTGGAAGGTCACGGCCGGTTGCGTCATATGCAGTGTTTCTGCAGCCTTGGTGAAGCTCAGTAATTTCGCAACGGTGTGGAATACTTGTAGCCGACGATCTGCCATCTCAACTCCCCGGGAGCTTGTTTTGGTTGCAGATTAACGTAGTATACACGCATGCCATGTACTCAGGTGTATGATTTTTATACCCCATAAAAAAAATGTAATACATCCTGGCAGGTATCATTGCTTGAACCCAACACACAGCTCCTTCCAGTTACCCACAAGCGGATGATTACCGTTATCAGCGGTGGGCTCTTGGGCTGGAGTTTCATAACTACCAGGCAGGCATGCGCGTAAGTCAGTTCCCATTATCGACCCTCAAGGAGTCGCCTGCAGATGCGGAACTCGTGAGTCACCAGCTGATGCTGAGGGCCGGGATGATCCGCCGCCTGGCCTCGGGCCTGTACACGTGGCTGCCCCTTGGTCTTCGCATCCTGCGCAAGGTAGAAAACGTGATCCGCGAGGAAATGGACAAGTCAGGGGCGGTCGAAGTGCTGATGCCTTCCATACAACCTGCTGAACTCTGGCAGGAGTCAGGACGCTGGGACCAGTACGGACCCGAGTTGCTGCGCATGCAGGACCGCCATCACAGGGATTTCTGTTATGGCCCGACGCATGAGGAGGTCATCACCGACCTGGTCCGGCGCGAGATCCGGAGCTACAGGCAGCTACCGGTCAATTATTACCAGATCCAGACCAAGTTCCGCGATGAGATCCGCCCGCGATTTGGGGTCATGCGCGCGCGCGAATTCATCATGAAGGACGCCTATTCCTTCCACCTCGACAAGGAAAGCCTGGAATCCACCTACCAGGTGATGTACGACACCTATGTCAGCATCTTCACCCGCCTGGGCCTGCAATTCAAAACCGTGGAAGCCGACACCGGCAGCATCGGGGGCAACGTATCGCATGAATTTCACGTGCTGGCCGAGTCCGGCGAGGATGCCATCGCATTCTCGACGGAAAGCGACTATGCGGCCAACGTGGAGCTTGCACCGGTTGCACCCGTGCAAAATACCGGCGCTTCTGCCTCAAGACCGCTTGAGAAAACAGCCACCCCGGACTGTCACAGCATCGAGGAAGTGTGCGCGTTTTTGACGGTCACGCCCGATCAGGTGGCCAAGACCCTGATCGTGAAGGGGGAGTCAGACCCGCTGGTCGCGCTGGTGCTTCGCGGCGACCATGAACTGAATGCGGTGAAGGCCCAGAAACTCGAGAATGTCGCCACTCCACTGGTCTTTGCCAGCGAGCCGGAAATCGAGGCGCAGCTCGGCTGCAAGCCAGGCTCACTTGGTCCACTGGAGTTGAGTTGCCCTGTGATCATGGATCATGCCGCCCACGCCCTTTCCGATTTCGTGTGTGGAGCCAACGAGGAGGGGTTTCATTACACCGGGGTGAACTGGGAACGGGATCTGCCGGACTTTGGCCAATACGAAAGCCAGGACCTGCGCAAGATTGCCACCGGGGATGCCAGTCCGGATGGTAAGGGCACGGTGACCGTCAAGCGCGGCATCGAGGTGGGTCACATCTTCCAGCTGGGCGACAAGTACAGCACGGCGCTCAAGGCCTGTGTGCTGGACCAGGATGGGAGTGAGCAGGTGATCACGATGGGTTGCTACGGAATCGGGGTCACGCGGGTGATCGCCGCGGCCATCGAACAGAATTTCGATGACCATGGCATTCTCTGGCCGCAGGCGATTGCTCCGTTCAGTATCTCCATCATCCCCATCAATGCGAGAAAATCCGACCAAGTAGCAAAGGCCAGTGAACAGCTGCACCACGAACTTGAAGCCCTGGGGCTGGAAGTGCTGCTGGATGACCGGGATTTGCGCCCCGGGTTGCTGTTTGCCGACCACGAGTTGATCGGTATTCCGCACCGCATCGTGGTCAGTGAAAGGGGCCTGCGGCAAAACGAGATCGAGTACAAAGGCCGGCACGAACAAGAAGCCCGGCAGATCCCGATGGAAAATATCCTGGAGTTCCTGAAGGATCAGATCTGCACATCCAAGACCTGATGTAAAGGCGTTCTGGGCCGTCTGATGCACATCTGAAGAAAGTAACCTCTAGCGTGTGCCAAGCAGCACCAGCGCCCTTAACTCTCGGCCAGCAAGACGCTACAATTCAGGAACGGTTCTATATTTTTTATGCATATTCCTGTACTATCTGCGGGGTTAGAAGGCAACAGATTTGCGACACATCCATACCGACCCACAACTGAATCGGCTATGATTTCCAAACTTCGAATTGCAGTCCTAGTAACTGCAACCCTGTTTGTCTTGGCCTCGTGTGAAACCATCGAACTGACCATCGAAGGGGAAAAAGCACGCGTCTTAAGCCCTGATGATGTAAAAAACTGCCAGAAAAATGGCGCGGCAACAGTCAGTATCGGTGAGAACTACCTGGGTCTCGTACCCAAGAGTGCTCCCAAGATTGCACGCCAGCTGCAGCTTCTGGCACGCAACAGCGCAATCCATATGGGCGGTGACACGGTCGTGCCGATGTCGAAAGTCGACCGCGGGCAGCAGACCTTTGCCGTCTTTCGCTGCATCCCGTAATTCACAAATTCTCACCGGCTCCCGCTGGCCTTTGGCGGACTAGCAGATTGGCTGTCGGTACGGGCTGAACCGCCCTTTGGCCCTTGCTCCCTAGACAGGTTCAAACTGGAATCAATCAGGATCGATTTCGAGACCGCAGAAGAATTCCTGGGCAGTCCATTGCTGGAACCACTCACCCAGGCTGGCGGTAATCTTGTCGGCATCTACACCCTCTTGCAGGGCACAGTTCTCCAAGGCTTCACCCAGGGGCTTCCCTTTCTTGAGTTGTGATAGCAGCAGGTAGCTTTCATAATCCAGATCTTCACGCCAGACCGTATAATTGCGGCGATACACCACTGCGAATGTCTTTTTGGCCTGTGGGATATCCATATGGCGGTTTTCATTCACTGCAGTCATATAGTCATTGACCGGATACTCCAGCTCCAGCAGGTACAGGGCCGGATTAAACTGCAACCGTATATCCGCCCACTGTTCTGCGGGGATGCTCTGTATGGCCTCTGGAGAGACCCTTTCCCGATGCGGTGCGTCAAAGGCATCTTCCATCACCCGCTCGACCTTGGCTACGGCTGCCACAAAATCCCGGTGGGGGATATCCTCTGCCTCATTGAGCAGATAATGCGGGAATTTAGTGCTCAGGCGGTTCAGGTTGTAGTACGTAGAGGGATGGCGCGTGACGTAGTCGCGCACTACCCGCTGGAAGCACTCCTCGCCCAATAGGTGCTCCACTGTCGGATATTCCCCAGACATGATCTCAATAAAACGCCAGAAGTACATATCGGCGTAGACGGAAATGCGCTCTAGTGGAGTCAGCTCACTGGAAGGCAATACGGTTTGTTCGAGGTCGTGTGCCGCTTCTCTTCCTGACTCGGAATTTGCTTCAACTCCAGCCTTGGCACCCTGCGGGTGGCTGATTATCGAATACATCCATTGCTCGAGGCTTTCCAGCCTCGAGTCATCACGAGGCATGGCGTAACTCGGTCACCTGGCGGAATTGTGCCGCCTTCATGACCTCGGCATGAACCTCTTCAAATGACGGAATGTCGGCATCCCACTCAAGCAGCGTTGCCCGGTTTCCGGCACGTCGATGCACCTCGGCATATAAGTCCCAAACCGGGTCGATGACTCGGCCATTGTGCGTGTCAATACAGTGCGTGCCCTTGTCGGTGTGTCCGGCCAGATGGATCTGCACCACCCGGTCGTACGGGATGGCTTCAAGATAGGCCTGGGAATCCAGTCCGTGGTTGCGGCAGGTGACATAGACGTTGTTGACGTCCAGCAACAGTCCGCAGTCCGACTCCTCGGCCATGCGAGCCAAAAATTCCTCTTCGGTCATGGTGGAGTTGGCGAATGTCAGGTAGGTCGAGGGGTTTTCCAGGATCAGGGGACGCTCCAGGAAATCCTGGACAGTGCGTATCCGGTCCACCAGAAAGGCCAGGCTCTCCTCATTGTAGGGCAGTGGGTAGAGATCATGGCCGTTTTTCCCATGCACTCCGGTCCAGCAGACATGGTCTCCCAGCCAGTGGGCATTCACACGCTCAGCCAAGGCCTTCAGCTTTCCCAGGTAGTCAAAGTCGATGGGGTCCGTGCTCCCAATTGACATGGAAACCCCGTGCATGACAATCGGGTAGCGCTCGGCTATCTGGTCCAGCACGTGTACGGGATTTCCTTCTGTGTCCATGAAATTCTCGGACATGATTTCGAACCAGTCGACTTGCGGCCAGTGTTCGAGTATGTGACTGAAATGGACTGTGCGCAGCCCGATTCCGAGCCCAAGGTCAGGAAAGCCCCAGCGGTTTTTTACGGACACAGAAACCACCTTGTGAATCAGATACGCCTGGTAAGCATGTTACCAGTAGAGAAAGTATTCAAGCAATCGACAGGGGCATGCTGGACCCAGCAACCCTGTCGATGCTCAAATCGTTTTTGACAATGTCAGAACTTTACAACAAGTGTGTTGTTAGTACTGCTTATCCTTCCATGTGGCTGGGGTCTACCGGTAGCTGGCAGCCGCCCTTGCCTTTGCATGAGTTCTTGCCGGCACAGCCGTGGTCACCTGATTTGCAGCCACCCTGGCATTTACAGGCATTCTGGCCTTTACAGGCATGCTTTTCATACGTGTGGGCTGGGTTACAACCACCCTTGCCCTTGCATGAGTTCTTGCCGGCGCAGCCGTTGTCACTGCCTTTGCAGCCACCCTGGCCTTTACATTCATTCTGGCCTTTACAGGTATGCTTATCGCAGCCCGTAGCAGCTTCACCAGCCAAGGCGACTGTCTGGCTTCCTGCCATCATTCCAGCCGCTGCGGCTACCATCAGCTTATTAAAATCACGACGTTTCTTATCCATCGTTATAAAACCTCCAACAATTGTTATGTGTGTCCTGCGAAGCAAGGCACAATTTCTGTATACAGAAACGATTGATCAACCAGACGAATTATACAGAATTGGACGTGGATGTAGAGGAAAAATACTTGATTTGGCCTGCCTATGGCTGAATTTGAAATTCTAATATTTCAAAAATTATGGAACCATTTTGCATCATTGCATCATATCCCCAAATTGACGCATGTCCCCTCATCAGTGAAGCATACAACAAGCACCCAATCATTAAACAAGTATTCCTAGTTTAAGACCTTTATCAATAACAGAGATCAATCACAACTTCAGTTGGGTACTCTCGATGCTTATCTGTGATTGAATCCACAATTCCAAGATCAAGGATCAGAGCACCTGCATAAAATTTGCCTTGCAACCTGCTTGGGACTGCCTCCTGATACTCATTTCCGTCTGAATCCTTGCACTCGATTCTGAGTACATCGTCCGAGCGTCGAACCATTGCCGTACCAGGCAGGTCCACACGCCAAAGCCCTCGTTTGTTCGAGACAGTACAAGCTGCTCCTTTCCCTTTGCATCCTGGGGCTTTGAAATTGATTTGCTGGTTTGCATCGTTCATGACTGTGGCACAGCCAGTTGTAATCGCCATGCAACAGACAGCAAAAATGACGCTTCTCATTGTTTTCTCCTAATTCAAAAGTGGATGCTGAAAACAAAAAAAGGGTGGCATGTGCCACCCTTTTTCGTTTGATTGCAGTACTTCAGATCAGTACTGGAAGTTCCAGGTCAGGGCAAAGCCTGCATGCCAAGACCAGACATCGGCTGCTGTGGTAGTAACTGCGCCATCAAAATCCCCTAGGAGGGGATCACCAGCCGTCTGGACAGCAGGTGCAGCGTAGTGGTTGCGCTCCTTGAACTGCACGCCTACATGGCCGTCGATGTTCAGGAACGGAGCCAGGAAGCCCATGTACCCCACACCCAGCGTGGCACGGTGGCGGTAGATCACCTCTGTCTGTGAAGCCTGCAGGTACTCCAGGACTGATTGTCCAAGATGCAATATGCTGTCATTCCCACTGCCTACGGGGATTACATTACACCTCGTTGCCGAAGAGCAGACATAGGGCAGTCCCTTGACGCCCTGTGCATCCCTGTCCGTCGGGTCATCGGCATAGCCATAACCAGCACGGAAGCGCCAGTTGCCCATCTTCATCTGGGCACCAATGCTGTAGACCATCTGGTCCTCGTACACGTCACCCCAGAAGTCTGCCTCTTCCCAGTTCTTCCACATGACATCGGCGGCGACCAGCAGGTTGCCGTCCATGAAGGTCTCGTTGGAGATGCCGATACCAATCGTGCGGGGCTCCTCAATGGGAATGGAAGCATAGCGAACCGGCGCATCGTCACCATATCCTTCGAATATATCACCTTGCGCAGGTGCATAATCATCAGGCGGTACGGCAATAATGTCGTCAAACACATGCTGCAGTTCCGTCATGTAGAACACGCCCAACCGGGTACCTGGCAAGATATCTTCGTAAGTCAAGCCTAGTGTTCCACGCATGCCGGTGTCATGCGTGACGCCTGAAGTTGCTGCTAGGCCAAGGTCCAGATAGGCATAGGTGATCGTGGCTGCACCACCAATAGATACCCGCTCATTCAGCTCCCAACCAAGGGAAAAGTTCGCGCCCAGAACGATGAACTCTGCTCCCAGACCTAGGGTTTCTTCAACATGACGAAACTCCACACCGATACCAGAAACAGCGGTCAGTCCCGCACCCAGTACAGCGGGCAAGCCAAGCGGCCGCAGATCCTGTGTCACACCTACCTGGGGCACGATATAGCCCTCGTTGCCGTTGACCGCGTCGTCAAATGCTGCATCGGGGATACAGAACGCAGCTGGGTTACCGCAAACTATGGCAGTACCTCCTTCTTTAGTACTTCCCGGTGCATATAGATCAAAGACATCATCAGGTACCGAACCTGCATAGGTCGGCAGATTGAAGGCCCCCGAGTGATCAAGTCTGACTTCGGGCTTGTAGTAGGTCGCACCAAACGTGAACTCCGTTCCCGTCCAGTCCGTCAATGCGGCAGGGTTACCAAAGATCGCCGACACGTTATCCAGAGGCTTGGCAATACTGGTACCCGCCATACCCGCTGAACGTGGAGCCAGCACGTTGTGCAGATCGTAGCCATACGGGCCTGCATAGGCAGTCCCTGAAATGGCCAGCGATGCCAGCAACGCAATTGCTAACCACCGATTAAAAACTTCTCTCATTGGTTACCCTCCCGGTTATAAGTAGTCTTGTTTGATTGGTTACGATGAATTTTGCTAACTAAAACTTGTTTGAATTTCTTATTCTCATGTCAGCCGCTAGTCGTATGATTTACAGGTGGCTGACGATTTGGTTTTGACAGAAGTAAGTTGTACAGATTGAATTGAGGCTGGCATCGCGTATTGCTGTCAGTATCAATCCAGATCCCCCCTTTTCCTCTCTATCATGGCTTTGAGCAGCCTGATTCTTATGTCTCTACAGCTACCTATTCCTGCACCTTTCGGTCGGATCGCTATAGGCGCTGCGTACCTGTTATATGAGTGTAATGAATATTACCGTGAAATCAAGGCAAATGGTACCCCGTAGACTGAATCATGACCTGAAGGCGTACCTCACGGATCGATGCTTTTTTGCTTCTTGACCCGGGACTTCATCCCATCACCGACTGGAAGTGGTCAAAACATAACCAGATGAGCCAGTACCAGGGGGCCAGCCTTGAATACTTAACCTGAATCCCGGGCAGATTTCCGGCGAGGACCTGAAAGATTTGTGAAAGCGGGAAAAGGGAGACGGGTTGCTCCCCCACGGGTCAAATCGGCAGGTCTGCCGATTTGACGAGCCTGGGATAATTTGCAACCCCCCTTTCGCAAATTGAATACGGATCAGGAGCCCCTCTGCTCCCGAACCATTTTTTACATAGGAATTAAGCCAGCCAGGTATAACGTGAGTACGATCACGGCAACGCCGAAGACCATTGCGACCACGAATACCATGGCATCATTTCCTCCACCATCAGACATACACGCCTCCTTTTTAATTGTTTTTTGCCGCTAAACTTATCATAACGCCTGAATATCATTTATGCGAATACCCAGGCCTGCCTAAAATTCAATCGATTCAGTGCTCTGTTTCACTCTCCCCGGTTATACAGTCCGGGTTATCCAGCAACTCCTTCAGGTACGCGGCGTTCTTTTCGCGTTCCCCTGTGGTCAGCCAGTTGCGCAGCGCACTGGCCCCCTCAATCATGAACTGCGTTTCCCTCACAGCATCTGCATGGTCCTCGGTCACCGGCAGTTTGTCAATCGCCGCCTGATCGACGCTCATTTGCTCGCCCAGGATATTGGTGACCAGTACCGCCTTGACGTCCTTGCCCAGGTCATCATACTCGGCCAAGTATAAAACGGCACCGTAGATGTAGTAAATCGCATACTTGCGCTTGATCGAGGCTTCCTCGAGATCTTCCGGGTCCAGCCTGCCCAGCGTATCCGTGACAAAAGGTGTAATGGCACCGGTGACACCCTTGATCTGACGGTCCTGTTTTTTAGATGATCCCCACATGATCCGTCATTCTTCCCCACCGGTACTCGATAATCAATAGTCTGACACTTCCACCGAGTGCAACTGCTTGTTTTTTATGCCTTCAAGCTTCGGAAGCAGGTCATATGCCACGATGTCCTGCCCGCAATAGCTCTTGTGTGTCCGGATACGGTCAAACCAGGCCTTGATATTGGCGCGGGAATCAACCAAATCCCCTTCTCCCGCCTCATACAGGAGATGAACGTAAGCTGTCCAGTGGATATCAGCGAATGAATAGTCTCCGATAATGAATTCCTTGCCGGCAAGCTGTCCGTCCAGGGCATCCAGCACCGCGGAAAGCCCCGAACGGGCTTGGTCCACCGCCACACCATCAGAGTCTTTGCCCTGCATCGGTGCGTAAATGCGCTGCTGCACGATCGACTCCACATGCGGTTTGGCCTCGCTGCAGGCAAGATCGCCCCAGTAGTTCTGGGCAGCCAGCAGGCCTGCATTCTTGGGTGGCAGGCGCTTGCCCAGCCCCCGGGCCTCGATATAGCTCATGATACCCAACTCTCCGGTGACGATGTAATCGGCTTCCTTGAGTGCAGGCACCAAGCCCAGGGGCGAGACCTGCAGGTAATCACCCGCCTCGTGGGCCCCTGCCGTGACATCGAGGATTCCGCAATCGGTTTCCATGCCCACTTCCACCGCCGTGACCAGGCATTTCAGTGTTCCCGCATCCCCCGGAAATCCCAGTAGTTGCAGCACGTACTGGGTTTTTTTCATATCGCCACTGGCCCCGTACTGGCTGCTCGCCGTCGGGTCCGCCGCACGACCGAACTCAAACAAGTCACTCATATTCGTTGTGGCTCCAAAAGGGTGTCAGTCCAACGTGCTCTGCCGTTCAGGCGGCGTTTGCAAATTCGCCTCGCTGAATGTCTGCAGCCGACGGCATAGCCTCATAGGCAATGCCGTGACTGCCTTTGCGGACCTTCATGTGCTCGAACCAGACTTTCAGGTTGGGCCGCTCGTCGATGAGGCTGTTCTGGCCTGCCACATGCAATAGGTGCAGGTAGGCCACCCAATGGACATCTGCAAAGGAAAATGCGCCGACTATGCATTCCTTGCCTTGCAGATGTGCATCCATGCCATCAAAGATCTTTTGCAATCCATCTTTGGCTTCCTCTGCAGGCTGGCCATCCACCAGGGCCTCGATCCTTGGCTGCACCTGCTGTGCACCCACCTCGATCCAGTAATTCTGGGTGCCCAAATGCTGTGCCTTGCGGGGTGTCAGCGGTTGCCCGCCGCCACGCACATCCAGGTAAGGCAATACGGCCGCAATACCGGAGGTGACCACCTCTCCCTCAACCAGGCAAGGAAGCTTGCCAAAAGGTGACACTGACCGCAGTGTCTCATCGGGATACTGTTCGCTTCGGATGTCAATGAGTTCGGGATCCAGCTGAACCCCTTTTTCAGCACCCAGGTACAGGCTCTTGCAAGTATCGGCATGTCCAGGATGACCGAGTAGACGAACCTTCTCGGCAGGTTTCTTTTTGCGTGAAAATAGTCCCATTGTCAGTTATGTAGCTGCTATGACAGACTCGAGCTGCAGGCGCCCTTTTGTCCGGTTTTTTACAGAACGGCTGGCTGGACCTGGAGCAAACATTCGTTTGCTCCAGGTCCAGTTGCCTGACACTTTTTATTAGGATCGCGCTTGCGCGCTACGAATGGCCTCTCTTAGTAGGAGGATTCTACTCCTTGAACCATTTAAACGGATGCTCGCCAGCGAGCTTGAGATAGATCCATACGTTGATGATCAAGGCCACCAGCAGGACCACTGCTCCGGCAAGCGCCATCAAGGGATCGGAATGGGCTGCAGTGAGACCCAGCATACCCATGCCGTAGTAGACGGCCGCAGAAAATATCAGCATCACAACGATTGCTCTGAATGAATACATTAGTCACACCTCCTGACTCAGATTAAATTCGAGTATTTATAATGCACCCGGAACCCCCAGAGTAATCTGAAAACCCTGTGGCCCGTAAATTCTTTTCTTGAAGCGCCATCCACCCGGGTCCCTCTGCCAAGGGACTCAAGGCATCGTCGCTTCACGACCAACCCCGGCATTCCCACCAAGGTCAATCTATAATAACTTGCTCGTGTTTCCCCGGGACCTGACCGGACGATGCCGCCCTGCAGGTCCGCTTTCAAGGAAACCCGTGATTAATGAATAGTAAGAGGCCCAGCCCTTCTAGACATTAATCGTGACACCACGCAGGCTGTTGCCGCTGATGTCCGTCTTGGTCGGAAGCACATCATAGCCGCGGATGTTTTCCTTGCTCGTGCTGGGATGCGACTTGACCAGGCCCCACCATTTTGCAACGGCCGGTCTGGACTCCACCACATCGCTGCTGTCGGCAAGCATGCAGCCTTGTGCCAGGGCAGCCCAGTGGATATCTGCGAGACTGAAGGCTCCACAAATGAAATCACCGCGCAGCGCAGGATTGCTCTTGGATGCCAGATGCGAATTCAGAAGATCGAAGCACCCCGATGCGGCTGCAGCATCCCCAGTACCGGACATCAATCCAGCAACTGCGTCCAGTGCAATATCGGTGGCGAGCTGATTCCACATGTAGTGGATTGCACGCACGACGCCATTACGGGGAATCAGGGATGGACCAAAGCCCTTGTCGTCCAGATAGGACATGATGCCTTGTTGTCCGCAAACGACGAAATCGACGTCCTTCAGTACAGGCAACAAGCCATGCGGCGCAAGCGCCTGAACGTCAGCCGCACCCGTTCCATTGGGATCGACAAAGTGGCCCTCTAAGTCCACGCCCTTCTCGGCAGCGGTGAACATGCACATCGCGCTGCGCAGGCATGAGGGGTTCCCATAAAATTTCATTTTGTCCGCCAAATGATCACCTAACATTGTTTATACCTCGTTATGTTTGGAGTTGTTTGTTATGTCCGGGGTTACCTAAGCCGGTCACCCAGGGTAGTAAAAACAGTCAGGATAGAATAAGCCGTCCCTGCGGCTACACGCACATAACGTTTATAGCGTCCTCCTGATATCTGTAAATGCCAGGGTTCCAGACCCCGAGCCCCTCTGCTCCTGTGCCCACTGGGTACAGGATTGAAGTTTACCGTCTTGATTCTTGCCGTGTCGGCCCAAGACCGATAATTACAAATTGTTATTCTTTCCTGCCTGGACTTTCCACAGTGCGACTCGCATACAGAACGTTTAGATCAGCCTGTCGTTCATCGACACCGTGGTCCAGTTTCTTCTTATCGACCGCAGGTGTTATTCGCCGGGATCTTCTCCTTGTTTTTGTTCCCGGCTTTCCCCCGTCATTCAACGCTTCTTTTTAGCGCATGTGCCCGGGACGAAGCCCGGGCACATGACTATGCTAAAAATTTGCGTTCTCCGAAATCAGAGCTTAAGCGTAACCAACCTGACGGTTGAGGCGATCAGCAATCGCACGCTCGCCCTCTGAGGCACGCTCTCTGTCCCACTTTGCCAGTTCCTTCTTCATATACATGTGGTAAAGCGGCGGTATGAGCGCGATGGCAAACAAGGTGAAGTAACCCCATCCGGTGTTAGGAGCACCTACGTCATCCAGCTCCCAGAAGTGGGTTTCACCACGGTCATGGTGATCTGCCTGACGGCCAATCTCGATGAAGAACCAGCTGGTGAACGCTGTTGCGTTGTCCCATGAATGACGATAGTCAATCGGCTGTCCCTTCTCACGAATCAAGCCGTAATGCTCCATGTAGTTGAGGGCTTCGAGCTCAAAGTTTGAGATCAGCCATACAACTGACAGGCAGGCAATACCAATCCAGCCGCCGGCAAACCAGAACAGGAACAGGGTCGGCAGGCTCATGGCATAGCCACGCAGCCAGCGATTTTCCCATGTGAACCAGGATTTGCCCAGACGCTCCAGACGTTGCTTCTCCATTCTGTACAGGAAGCGGGACTGCCCGATTCCGGCCAATGGATAGTGTCGGTAGATGGTTCTTCCACGCGGTGACGTAGCAGGATCATCTTCGTGTGCCAGTTCCAGATGGTGGTTATAGACATGTGCATAGCTGAAGTGAGCTTTGCCACTCAGCGCCATCATTGAGCGGGAAATGGCAAAGGCAAATCCCTTCGTATGGCTCAGTTCATGTCCATAAATAATACCAATACCGGCAAAGATGCCTGAGGATATCGTGGCACCGATCAGGTCAAGTCCGGAGATTCCATTCATATAAGGCAGGAATCCAAACATGACATGGTCGAACCCGGCACTCAGCGGGACACCATTGACGTACTGGTAGATACGCCATGCGAGCGCCAGTTGCAGGAGTACGAATACTCCCAACATGACGTACATCACGCTGTTCTGTAGCCAGGGCACACCCATCGTTTCTCCGCTCCGGTCAAAGCCTGCACCGGAACTTTGCCACTTCATGGCTGTGTCGATCACGATACCAACGCCCAACAGCAGCAGTCCGACCCATACGAACATGCCGCCCATCAATACTCCGAACATCGTGACGATGATCAGGATCGGGGCGAACCAGTACCTTGCGTTAATCATAAGTTTCATCATTGTATATGCACCTCCAGCATTCGCTCGGTTAACTACAAATTTAATTGTTTAGCATATCTTTTTCCGTTGCCCTCTCTCATGGACTGCATATCCACATGGATACTTGCCCATTCGGGGGCATTAGATACGCTCGATTATACAAGCATGATTCTGTAACTGCAAATACTCCGGTGTTTGCATGAAAGGCACAGGAATCACCTATAAAAGCATATAAAATTCAAATACTTAAGTTGACTTTGGGGGTGCCTTGCCAGATCAGTCAACAGGACACAATCGTTTACCCATTTCCACGCCATAAAATCACCTGCAGCGGCCAGTTTTGCCACTGCTGTCGCCCGGGCCAGCCAAGGTTCTGCAGGCTCCCAAAACCGGCTCTGTCAACCGCCGGTCACCCCGTTTTCCAGTTCTCGGGGGCGCACCACCGCCTTGTCAGGCGGCCATGGGATTCGTGGTGGCAAAGCTCAGCCCGTCCTCCTTGACATCGACCCGGACGGTCTGGCCGGGTCGGATCTCGCCAGCAAGCAGGGCCTGGGCCAGCGGATTTCCCACCATTTCCTGCACGGCCCGCTTCAGGGGACGGGCCCCGTACACGGGATCGAAACCGGCTTCGGCAAGCTTGTCGAAGGCAGCCTCGGAATAGTCCAGGGTAATATCCCGGTCCGCCACCCGCTTTTGCAAATGACCCAGCTGGATTTCCGTGATCGCGCGAATGTGTTCCCTGCGCAGCGAATGGAACACGATGCAGTCGTCGATGCGGTTGATGAGTTCCGGTTTCAGCCGGGTATTCACCAGGGCCATCACCGCCGCCTTCATCTCCTCGTACTGGTCTGCACCTTCCTCCTCCGGCGAAGCAAACCCCTGGATGACATCGCTGCCGAGATTGGAGGTCATGACGATCACGGTGTTCTTGAAGTCCACGGTGTTGCCGTGGCCGTCGGTCAGTCGCCCGTCATCGAGCACCTGCAGCAGGATATTGAACACGTCCGGATGCGCCTTCTCTATTTCATCCATCAGCACGACGCTGTACGGCTTGCGGCGCACGGCCTCGGTCAGGTAGCCACCTTCTTCGTACCCCACGTATCCCGGAGGGGCGCCGATCAGCCGGGCCACGGAATGTTTCTCCATGAACTCGGACATGTCGACGCGGATCAGGGCATCCTCGTTGTCGAACAAGAACTCGGTCAGGGCCTTGGTCAACTCGGTCTTGCCGACCCCGGTCGGACCCAGGAACAGGAACGAGCCATTCGGGCGCCGCGGATCGGAGATCCCGGCTCTTGACCTTCGAACGGCATCGGAGATCACCTGTACCGCCTCATCCTGGCCGATGACCCGTGCACGCAGCTCCTGCTCCATGCGCAGCAGCTTCTCGCGCTCTCCGGAGAGCATCTTTGCCACCGGAATCCCCGTCCAGCGCGAGACGATCTCGGCGACGGCGGTATCCGTCACCTTGTTGCGCAGCAACCTGTTCTCCTCGTTGCCCACACTGGCGGCCTCACGCAACTGTTTTTCCAGCTCGGGGATGCGCCCGTACTGCATCTCCGACATTTTTGCCAGGTCCCCGGCCCGGTGTGCGGCATCCAGTTCGATACGCGCCTGCTCCAGTGCCTCCTTGGTTTCCCGGGAACTTTGCAGGACGGTTTTTTCCGAGCGCCAGACCTCCTCGAGGTCGGCATAGGATTTCTCCAGCCGGGCAATTTCTGCCTCCAGCTCGTCCAGGTGCTTCCTGGAGGCGTCATCGGATTCCTTTTTCAGGGCTTCCCGCTCGATCTTGAGCTGGATCAGCTTGCGGTCCAGGCGGTCCATGGATTCCGGCTTGGAGTCGATTTCCATGCGGATGCGCGAGGCGGCCTCGTCGATCAGGTCGATGGCCTTGTCCGGCAGTTGCCGGTCGGAGATGTAGCGATGCGAGAGGGTGACGGCATTGACGATGGCAGGGTCGGTGATGTCCACCCCGTGATGGGTCTCGTAGCGCTCTTTCAGGCCGCGCAGGATTGCGATCGTGTCCTCCACACCCGGTTCATCGACCAGGATTTTCTGAAAACGCCGCTCCAGCGCTGCATCCTTCTCGATGTACTGGCGGTATTCATTCAGGGTGGTCGCACCGACACAGTGAAGTTCTCCGCGGGCAAGCGCAGGCTTGAGCATGTTGCCCGCGTCCATGGCTCCCTCCGCCCTGCCGGCACCCACCATGGTGTGCAGTTCGTCAATAAACAAAATGATCTGGCCTTCCTGCCGGGAGAGTTCTTTGAGCACGGCTTTCAGCCGCTCTTCAAATTCGCCTCGAAATTTCGCACCGGCAATCAGGGCACTGAGGTCCAGGGACAGGAGCTTCTTGTTCTTGATGCCCTCGGGCACTTCCCCGTTGACGATGCGCTGAGCCAGGCCTTCCACGATCGCGGTTTTCCCAACGCCGGGTGCACCGATCAGCACCGGATTGTTTTTGGTGCGCCGCTGCAACACCTGGATCGCACGGCGAATTTCATCATCGCGCCCGATCACCGGATCGAGCTTGCCTTTCAGGGCCTCGGCGGTGAGATCCACCGTGTACTTGCCCAGCGCCTGGCGGGTATCCTCGGCATTCGGATCAGTGACATTTTCACCGGAACGCATCGACTTGAAGGAAGCCGCGACGGCCGACTTGTCCGCACCGGCCTCGCGCAGGATCCGGCCCAACTCCCCCTTGTCCTCAAGCGCCGCCAGCGCAAACACTTCCGAGGCAATGTATTCATCCCCGTGCTGCTGGGCCAGCCGGTCCGTGATGTTGAGCAGGTTTCCGAGAGCATTGGAGAGGTGGATTTCACCCGCCGTGCCGGACACCTTGGGCAGTCCCTGCACCGCCTGCTCACAACGTTGCCTGACCTGTCCCACATCGGTGCCTGCGCGCTGCAGCACGGCGGCCACAGAGCTGTGCTCCTGGACCAGCATCGCCAGCATGAGATGCACCGGCTCGATGAACTGGTGCTCGCGGCCTGCGGCCATTGACTGCGCCTCCTGTAGGGCAAGCTGGAATTTAGCAGTGAGCTTTTCGATTCGCATCCTCTGACTCCGGATAAGTATGTTTCCCTGTCCAGTGAAATGGGGGCGCGGGATGCGCGATTCAAGCGCGGTGGCCGAACTTTCGCTACGGGTCCAGCCAGACCAGGGTGGCCATGCGTCCCGTGGTACCGTCGCGCCGGTAGGAAAAGAATTGCTCGTGTTGCGTGAAGGTGCAGTGCGTGCCCCCGGATACCGCGTGCACGCCCTGCGCCGCAAGGATGCTCGTCGCAATCCGGTAGAGATTGGCCAGGCATTTACCATCGCGCCCGGGCGCAAAGGCCGGGGCGAGGCCGGGAGTCTTGTCGACGAACTGCTCCCTCAGGGCTTCGCCAATCTCGAACCTGGCCGGTCCGATGGCCGGTCCCAGCCAGCAGAGCAGCTGTGAGGACGGCATCCCAAGTGCCTGCACGGTGCTTTCCAGCACCCCGTCAAGCAGGCCTCGCCAGCCGGCATGGGCCACGGCTACACAGCTTGCCTGCCGATCGCAAAACAGCACGGGCAGGCAATCCGCGGTTTGCACGGCACAGACGATCCCCCGTGCCGTGGTGTAGGCGGCATCGGCGCGAAGTGCTCCTGCGCGGGTTGCGGGAAGACGGATCACCTGTGTGCCGTGGCGCTGTTCCAGCCAGCAGGGCTCCCCAGGGAGCTGCAGGGCCTCTCGCAGCAGCCGGCGGTTATGCATGACGTGCTGCGGGCGATCCCCGACGTGCATGCCCAGGTTGAAGCCCGAATAGGAGCCCTGGCTGAAGCCCCCGCAGCGAGTGGTCGACAGGCCCCGCACGCCTTCGGGGGCCGGCCAGTCGGGCGTGATCCACTCAGGAGGCAGCATGGGCATGCGTGCTCAGCGCATCCAGGAGCTGGCGGAAATCCTGCGGCAGGGGTGCCGACCACTCGCACGTTTTCGCAGCCTCCGGATGGGTGAGTTCGAGATGGCTCGCGTGCAGGGCCTGGCGGGGAAACCCGGCCAGGGCCCGGCTCACGCAATCCCCGCCCGCCCTGATTTTTTTCCCGTACACTGGATCGCCGACCACCGGAAACCTCAGATGCGCCATGTGCACCCGGATCTGGTGGGTTCTTCCGGTTTCAAGCCGTGCCTCAAGCAGCGTGCACGGCCCCAGGCGCTGGCGGACCCGGTAGTGCGTGATAGCCGGTTTTCCACCAGAGCGCACGGCCATTTTCTTGCGGTCGACCGGATGCCTGCCCACCGGGGCATCGACTGTACCGCCCGAGACGACCTGGCCGTGCACCAGCACGGCATACCTTCGGCTCACCCGGCGTTGCTGCAGCTGCTCGACCAGCGCACGGTGACTCTGCAGCTGCCGGGCGATGAGCAGCAATCCGCTGGTGTCCTTGTCGAGGCGGTGCACGATGCCTGCCCTCGGGATGGCGGACAGGCCGGGATCATGGTGGAGCAGCGCATTGGCCAGGGTGCCTGCGGGATTGCCGGCACCGGGATGCACCACCAGCCCCGCGGGCTTGTTGATGACCAACAGGGACCGGTCTTCATGGACGATTTCGAGATCGATCTCCTCGGGCAGCAGCGGGCTTTCCTCGTGCAAACGCACCCGCCCCTCGATCCGCTCGCCCCCGGAAACGATGTCGCGCGGACGCGATGCCCTGCCGTTTACCAGCACCTCGTGGCTGCGGATGCATTCCTGCAGACGGGTGCGCGAATACTCCGGAAAGATCCGGGACAATGCGGCATCCAGACGTAACCCTGCGAGAGATGCAGGGATCACTGTCGACAGCTGGTGATCGTCGCCCATGGTCGATGCGGTTGAGTCCAAAAAAGGGCTATACTCGGAGCCCATGAAAACACATGCACCGAATTTTACGGCTTTTGCGCTGCGCCTGCTTGTCCTGCTGGCGTGCCTGGGCATGCTAAGCGGCTGTGGGGCACTCGATCTGTTCGGGATCCTGCAGGAGGAAGAAGAGCAGGTAGAGCCCACCGCGGACGAGGCTGCAGCGGAGCTTTACGGGCAAGCGTACAGGGCGCTGGGCAGTCGCGACTACACCACGGCCATCGAGAAATACGAGTTGCTGGAATCCCGCTATCCCTTTGGACGTTATGCACAACAGGCCCAGCTCGAGCTGGGGTATGCCTACTACAAGCAAAACGACTACGAGCGGTCACGGGATACCGTCGACCGGTTCATCAAGCTGAACCCGCGCCACCCGAGTATCGCCTACGCGCATTACGTCAAGGGGCTCGCCACCTTCGACAGCGGAAGGAATTTCGTGCACTACATCCTGGAGCGTGATCCCTCCAACAACGATCCCACCTCATTGTACGAAGCCTTCCAGATCTTCGACTTCATCATCGAGGAATACCCGGACAGCAAGTACACCGAGGATGCCAAGTGGCGCATGGTCTACCTGCGCAACGAGCTTGCCGAATACGAACTCAAGGTGGCGGATTTTTACCTGCGCCGCGGAGCCTATGTGGCCGCCGCCAACCGTGTGCGCTATGTGCTAGATCACTACCAGGGTGCCGATGTCATGCCACAGGCGCTGTACATGCTGGAGCAGGCCTACACCAAGCTCGGCCTCGAGGACCTGGCCGGCGATACCCGCCGGGTGTACGCGGAAAACTTCCAGACCACCGAGGATGGCCGGATACCGGCACGTCTTGCGATGCACGAACAGAGCTGTGCCGAAGGCGTTTGGGCACGCGCACTGGAAACCCTGCGCTTGAAAACCTACGACTGCGACTGAGTACCCGGTGGGGACGGGCTTCCCGAAAAGCCGCTGGTAATCGGGTAACGGCGGTCCTTGCCGAAGGCACGGCGCGTAATCTTCACCCCCGGCGGCGCCTGGCGCCTCTTGTACTCGTTTCGCAACACCATGGACACGACACGCTCGACCACGCGCCGGTCAAAGCCGTCAGCGACGATGTGCTCCACGCTCAGGTCCTGCTCCACGAATTTTTCCAGAATCGGGTCCAGCTGGTCATAGGGCGGCAGACTGTCGCGGTCCACCTGGTCCGGGGCAAGCTCTGCGGTAGGCTCACGCTGCAGCACGCGCTCGGGGATGACCAAGCCCAGCCCGTTGCGGTATCTCGCCAGTTCATACACCAGGGTCTTGGAGACATCTTTCAGTGGCGCAAACCCCCCTGCCATATCGCCATACAGGGTGGCATAGCCGACTGACATTTCGCTCTTGTTCCCGGTCGTCAGCAACAGTCTTCCGGTGCGGTTCGACAGCGCCATGAGGAACACTCCGCGAAGACGTGACTGGACATTCTCCTCGGTCACGTCCGGTGCAGAAACCGGGGCCACTGTCGCCAGGCCGTTCGTGACCGCCGTAAAGGCTGCCTCGATGGGAATCTGGTCCAGTTGAACTCCCAGGCCTGTAGCCAGTGCCCCGGCATCCTCAATGCTGATCGCGGAGGTGTAGCGAAACGGCATCATCACCGCGTGGACCCGTTCGGCACCGAGGGCATCGACCGCAAGCACGAGTGTCAGGGCCGAGTCAATCCCGCCGGACAGACCCAGCACCACGCCGTCAAAGCGGTTTTTCAGCACGTAATCGCGCACCCCCAGCACAAGCGCTCGGTACACCGATGCAGCACCCGTCAGCGGGGCGTGCAGGCATGCACTGGCCAGCAGGTCCGAGTCAGCCTTTGAGTACTGCACGGTGAAAATCCCGGGCTCGAACGCCGGAGCCCGCAGGCAGGGTTCACCCTGGCGGTTGATGCAGCAGGACTCGCCGTCGAATACCAGCTCGTCCTGTCCGCCGACCTGGTTGACGTACACGATAGGGACCCGCTGCTCCCGGACACGGGCCTTGAGGATCTCAAGGCGCTCGTCCGTCTTGTGCACCCGGTAGGGGCTGGCATTGATGTTGATGATGAGTTCGGCCCCGTCTGCCACGGCTTGTTCTACGGGTGCACCCACCCAGATATCCTCACAGATCGTGATCCCTACCCGCACGCCCTGGATGTCCATGACGCAAGCTGCATCACCTGCGTGGAAGTACCGCTTTTCGTCAAAAACCTCGTAATTCGGCAACTGCTGCTTGTGATATACGGCGAGCATGGCCGCATCCCGGATTACGAATGCCGAATTGAACAGCTGCCCGCCTTCTTCTGAAGGTGCACCGAGCACGACGTGGATGCCATGGATTTCACGCTGCAGGGTCTGCAGGCATTGCTCAACCTGCGGCAGGATCGTCGCATTGAACAGCAGGTCCTCGAGCGGGTAGCCGGTCAGCGAAAGCTCGGAAAACACGACCATGTCCGCGCTTAGGTGGTCCCTCGCATGTACAGCGTTGTCGATGATCTGGCGGGTATTTCCCTCCAGGTCCCCGACCAGGAAATTGCACTGTGCCAGGGCGATGTTCAGTGTGTCTTTCATCACGGTCCAAAAACCCTGCCGGTCAACGGTCAAGCAGGGCACGCATGAGGGCACCGAGTTCGGCGGGATTGCGCGAGGTGGTAACACCGGCCTTCTCGAAGGCCTGGTACTTCTGTTCGGCACCTCCCTTGCCCCCGCTGATGATCGCCCCCGCATGCCCCATGCGTTTGCCGGGGGGTGCGGTAACACCGGCCACATAGGCCACGACCGGCTTGGATACCTTTTCCTGGATATACTCGGCCGCCTGTTCCTCGGCTTGGCCACCGATCTCACCGACGAGGATGATGCCTTGCGTGGCTTCATCCTGTTCGAACAGCGCCAGGCAGTCGATGAAGTCCAGCCCGTGGATCGGATCTCCGCCAATACCGATGCAGGTGGACTGGCCCATGCCATGCTGCACGGTCTGGTCCACGGCCACATAGGTCAGGGTGCCCGAGCGTGAAACGATGCCGACCTGGCCGGGACGGTGAATGTCGCCTGGCATGATTCCGATTTTGCATTCCCCCGGGGTGATGACCCCTGGGCAGTTCGGCCCCACCAGCATGGAATCCGAGTTCTCCAGCACCGCTTTCACTTTCACCATGTCAAGGATCGGGATTCCTTCGGTAATACAGACAATCAGCGGGATACTTGCATTGGCGGACTCGAGAATGGCGTCCGCGGCAAAGGCAGCCGGCACATAAATGACACTGGCATCGACTTCGTGCTCCTGGCGTACCTGGTCTACGGTGTCAAACATGGGGAGCCCGAGATGAGTACTCCCACCCCGTCCAGGGGTCACCCCTGCGACCACCTGTGTACCGTAGTCCAGGGCCTGCTGCGTATGAAACGTGCCCTGGGCACCTGTCATGCCCTGGCACAGCACCTTCGTATCTCTCCCGACAAGAACGCTCATGGACAACAGACCAAAGGTACGCCGGTTCAGGTTTGGGCAAGACGGATCGCCCGTTGCGCGGCTTCGGTCAGCGTATCGGCCTGGTGAAGCCCAGCATGCCGGTTCTCGAGCAACTCCCTGCCCTCAGCTGCCCGGGTGCCTTGCAGCAAGACGATGACCGGCACCTTCAGCGAAACGCTCTGCAGGGCATCGAGGATGCCCCGCGCAATCAGGTCACAGCGCACGATGCCGCCGAAAATATTGACCAGTACCACCTTGACACGTGCATCGTGTACCACCAGCTTGAAGGCCTCGGCAACCTTTTCCTGGGTGATTGCCCCGCCCACGTCCAGAAAATTGGCTGGCTCTCCGCCCTGGTGTTTGACAAGGTCCATGGTTGCCATGGCAAGCCCGGCCCCGTTCACGATGCAGCCGATACGCCCATCCAGCTGGACGTAATTGAGGCCCAGTTCGGCGGCCCGCTCCTCGTCACGGTTGCCCTGCGTGGCATCACGAAGCTTCGCGATGTCCGCCTGGCGGTACAGCGCGTTGTCATCGATGTTGATCTTGGCATCCAGTGCCACCAGCTGGTCATCCCCATCGATAATCAGCGGGTTGATTTCCACCAGGCTGCAGTCGCTGGAGACGAACATCTCGAACAGGGCAGACAGGATGGCCTGCAACTGCCGAACCTGATCCTTCTGCAGGCCCAGGGCATAGGCCAGGGTGCGGACCTGGCTGGGCTGCAGACCGGCTGCCGGATGGACATGTTGCGCAATGATCTTGTCCGGAGCCTGTTGCGCGACCTGCTCAATATCCATGCCGCCGGCGGCCGAAGCGATGATCGCGACCTGCCCGGCCTCGCGATCTACCAGCAGGGCCAGGTACAGTTCCCGGCGGATCTGTACGGCTGCCTCAAGCAAAACGGCCTGCACCGGCAGGCCTTCCTCACCGGTCTGGTGGGTCACCAGCCGGGCTCCAAGCATCCCGGAGACGGCAGAAACAAGATCCTGTCGGCTGTGCGCCCGTATCACACCCCCGGCCTTGCCACGCCCGCCTGCGTGCACCTGGGCCTTCACAACCCAGGCATGCGACTCCAGGGATTCGCAGAACTGCTCCACATCGTCGCCCGGGCGAACCAGGTGTGAATCCAAAACAGGCACGCCAAAGCGCGAGAAAATGGCCTTGGCCTGGTATTCATGTATATTCATAAGGTGAGGGGCAAAGCGAGTCTTTACAGTATACCCCGTATCCAGAGCGATGTTAGTAGTTGGCCTTACAGGCGGCATCGGCTGCGGCAAGTCGGCGGTCGCCAGTATCTTCGAGCAGGACTTCAATGTCCCGGTCATCGATGCCGATGTCATCGCCCGACAGCTTACGGAAACCGAAGAGGTCCTTGAACAACTGCATGAGACCTTCGGGGATGCCTATTTCGACAGCCGCCGAAGCCTGTTGCGTGAGCGGCTGCGCCAGGCCGTCTTCGCAGACGCCGATCTTCGCCACACCCTGGAAGGCCTGCTGCACCCGCTGGTATACCGGGAAATCAGCCGCCAGCTCATCCAGCTCGATGCCGTGTACTGCATCCTCGTGGTTCCTTTGCTGCTTGAGACCGAAGGCACCGGTCTGACCGATCGTATTCTCGTCATCGACTGCACGGTCGAGCAACAGGTCGAACGGGTCATGACCCGGGATCATTGCAGCCGAGCGCATGTGGACGCCATCATTTCAGCACAGCTTGACCGCGACACCCGGCTCAAGCAGGCCGACGATGTCCTCGACAATTGCAGCAGCCTGAAAAGTTTGCGGAAAAAGGTTGCTATACTGCATGATAAGTACAGTACTTTGGGCCAGCCCTCTGATGTGTCGTGAATAAACGCACCACAATGTCTACCATCAGCTACGAGCAGCCGCTGAACGAGAGAATACGTACCTTTCTACGCTATGAGCAGCTGGCCGACCGGTTTGCATTCTTCGCCCGGCAGGACAAGCCTTACGACACCCATGGGGCATTGCTCACGCTGATCGAGATTTTCAACCTGGTTTCACGCGGGGACATAAAGCAGGAGTTGCTGAAACAACTCAAGCGACAGATCGATGCGCTGGAACTGCTTGCCGACCAGCACAAGATCGATACTGTCAAGCTGAACAGCATTCTGGCCAAACACAAGGCAGCGTATGATGAACTGCATGAGGTCCACGGCCAAATCAATGACCACCTGAAAAGCAACGACTTCATCAGCAGCATCCGTCAAAGAACCTCCATCCCGGGAGGCACCTGCGACTTCGACGTTCCGGAATACCACCACTGGCTGGGACAATCGTTCACACAGCGCAGGCAGGAACTGATGGACTGGATCGAGCCATTCCAGGTGGTTGGTAAAGGCATCACCCAGTCCCTGCAACTCATCCGCCAAAGCGTGCCGTTCAGCCAGCAGGTGGCAACGAATGGCTTCTACCACCAGAGCCTAGATCCAGCCACACCGTGCCAGATGATACGTATCAGTGTAGACCGGGCTTATTTCCCGGAGTGCAGTGCGGGAAAACAGCGCTTCTCCATACGCTTTCTGACCCAGTCCAGTGCGGGCGAAACACCCAAGCAGACCGACAGCGACATCGAGTTCAAGCTGGCCTGCTGCGGCTTCTAGCCGCTCCCGAGAAGCATTACTGCCATACGGCGCGGATAGCGGCCACACCCTGGCCTCCGTGAGCAATGGCGACATCGATGTCTGCCGGACCCAGGCCCCCGATCGCATACACCGGAATGGCACTTTGCCGCGCCAGGCGGGCGAAATGCTTCCAGCCCAACGGCTCAACGGGCCCACCGAAAACCTTCTCCCGCACCGGGCCCAGGAACAGGTAGTCCAGGCCTGCTTGCGAAGCATGCAGCACTTCATCCAGCGTGTGGCAGGAGGCGCTGACCAGGTGCTCCTTGCCCAACGGCCTGGTTTTCACAGCCCCCAGCCTGCGGCTCGCCAAATGCAGGCCGGCCGCATCAACCTGTTCGAGAGAGGAAGCGCCCGCGTTCAGCACCAGGCGCACCTGGTGGCGGTGACAGGTTTGCAGGCAGTCCCCGGCCAGTTGCAGATATTGCCGGGGATCCAGCTCGTGTGAGCGAAAATGAATCAGGCCGACCCCGGACTGCCTGACCGTGTCCTCAAAGTGCTGCAGGAAATCCTGGACTGCTCCCGCGCCGGGGGTTACCGGAATCAGTCCCGGCAGTTGCAATGCGCGCACGATGCCGTGGTTCGCCTTTGGAAAGCGCAGGGCTTCCAGGGCCGGGATGCTCTTCCAGGCAATCTCCTGCCCCTCGACCGACCGCGCCCTGCCCGAGTATTCGGTCACCCTGAACACATCCAGGAAAACGTTTCTGTCGGCATAGGAGTACGGGATTTGGATCAGGGGGCGACAGCGGCACATGTCGATGTCCAGCTCCTCTTTGAGTTCACGCTGCAGTGCCGCTTCGGGAGACTCGCCGGCTTCAAGCTTGCCGCCCGGAAACTCGACATGGCCACCCAGATGGCCATCCGCGCGCCGCTTCATCACCAGAATTTCGTTCCTTGAATTTTCCACGATGCCGACCACCACGTGCACGAGGGGTGCAGCCGAGCTCAAGGGAGAAACGCTCAGGTCCGGTACTCCGCGTTGATCCTCACGTAGTCGTGGGAGAGATCCGTGGTCCATATCTGCGCCGAAGCCTTGCCCGACCCCAGCGCAAGGCGTAACTCAAGCTCCTCGCCCTGCATTGCCTGGGAGCCGGCCGCCTCCGTATACCCCGGGGCAGGCTGTCCGTTCTCGATCACTGCCAGGCCGTTGATGTACAGGGACAGGCGATCCATGTCCAGAGTCGCCCCCGGGGCACGCCCGGCAGCGGCCACGATGCGCCCCCAGTTTGGATCACTTGCAAAAGCCGAGGTCTTGACCAGCGGTGAGTGTGCAATGGTGAATGCGATGTCGCGTGCCGTCTTCTCGCTGTGCGCCTGCTCGATCCGGATGCAGATGTATTTCGTCACACCCTCACCGTCACGGACAATGGCCTGGGCCAGGGACAGGAACAGGGAATTCAGCGCCCGGGTGAATTCCTGCACGGCCGGTGTCGACAGCTCACTGAAGCGCGCACCGGAACGTGCGGTGGCCATCAGCACGCAGGCATCGTTGGTGGAGGTATCTCCATCGACCGTGATGCAGTGAAATGACTGCTGCGTGGCTTCCCGGGCAAGCTGTCCCACCTGCTCGGGGTCTACCTCCAGGTCCGTGGCAACAAATGCCAGCATGGTCGCCATGTCCGGGCGAATCATCCCTGCACCCTTGGCGATGCCCGTGATCGTCACGGTCTTGCCATCCAGTTGCAGTTGCCGGGATTGGCCCTTGCAGACCGTGTCTGTCGTCATGATGGCCCGCGCTGAGGGCAGCCAGGCATCTTCTTGCAGATTCCCCACCAGACCAGAGCAGTGCGAGGTGATTTTCTCAACGGCCAGGCGTTCACCGATGATCCCGGTGGAAAACGGCAGGACTTCAGTTGCCTGGCAACCACCCGCGTTCGCGAGTGCCGTGCAGGTGGCCTGCGCATCTTCCAGGCCCGGCTCACCGAGGCCGGCATTGGCATTGCCGGCATTGATCAGCAGGTAGCGGGGCTGTGCCGCAGCCAGATGGCGGCGGGCGATGACCACGGGCGCCGCGCAAAAGTGGTTGGCCGTAAACAGGGCCGCAGTTTGGGCCTGTTCGCAGATTTCCACCAGGACCAGGTCATCCCGGTCCCGGTAGCGCAGGCCCGCCGCAGCCGTCGCCAGCCGGATGCCTTTCACCGGCGACAGTTGCTCGGGAGGATTCAGTGATATTGCCATGCCAAACCGGATTCCAGGAAACGGCCCTCAGGCAAGCTTACCGTGACAGTGCTTGAACTTCTTGCCGGAACCGCAGTAACACGGCTCATTGCGGCCAAGCTTTTTCTGCTTGCGCTTGAAGGGCTGCGGCTTGGGCGCCTGTGCCGGAGGGGCGGTCTGTGGCGAAGGAGCGGCCTGCGGCGCGGGTGTGCCGGGTTGCAGTACGTTGTCTGCCTGCACGTGCTGGTACTCGATGTCCTCCGGGATCTGCTGCGCTGCCTCCAGCGCCCTGATTTCTTCCAGCGTGGGCAGCTCGGCCCGGGCGATCAGGGAGACGGTCTCATGCTTGATCTGTTCCAGCATCTGCTGGAACATGTTGAAGGCCTCCCGCTTGTATTCCTGTTTCGGGTTTTTCTGTGCATAGCTTCGCAGCCCGATGCCCTGGCGCAGGTAGTCCATGGCCGCCAGGTGCTCCTTCCAGCGATTGTCCAGCACCTTCAGCATGATGTCCTTTTCGAGCCGGCGCATGAGCTCTGCCCCGACGTGGTCTTCTTTTTCACCGAACGAATCCGCAACGTGCTGGTGAACCCTCTGGCCGATCCCCTCCCGATCCAGGGATTCATCGTCCTCCAGCCATTCGCGCACCTTGAGGTGCAGGCCAAACGTGCTTTCAAGTGCCTGGGCCAGACCCTCGAGATCCCATTGCTCCTCCACGCTTCCATCCGGCAGGAACTCGCCGATCGTGTTGTCGGTGACGTCTTCACGTATGGCCATCAGGTTCTCGGAAATGTCCTCGGTCTGCATCAGTTCGCGGCGCTGTTCATACACCACCTTGCGCTGGTCGTTGGCTACGTCATCGTACTCCAGCAAATGCTTGCGAATGTCGAAGTTGTGGGCCTCGACCTTGCGTTGTGCATTTTCAATCGCCCGGGACACCCAGGGATGCTCGATCGACTCGCCCGTTTGCATGCCGAGCTTTTGCATCAGTCCGCGCACCTTGTCGGATGCGAAAATCCTCATCAGGTTGTCTTCCATCGAAAGATAGAAGCGTGAAGAGCCCACATCCCCCTGGCGGCCAGAACGGCCCCGCAACTGGTTATCGATGCGCCTCGATTCATGCCGCTCGGTGCCGATGATATGCAGGCCGCCGGCCTGTATGACCGCGTCATGCCTGCGCTGCCAGTCTGCCTGGACCTGGCGTCGTTCGTGCTCCGTGGTGTCCGGCGCAAGGGCTTGCAGCTCAGCCTCAAGATTGCCGCCGAGCACGATGTCGGTACCCCTACCTGCCATGTTGGTTGCGATAGTGACGGTGCCTGGACGCCCTGCCTGGGTAATGATCAGGGATTCTCTCTCGTGCTGCTTTGCATTCAGCACCTGGTGCTCGATCCCGGATTTCTTCAGGACATCGGCGATCTGCTCGGAGGACTCGATCGACGTCGTACCCACCAGTGCCGGCTGGCCACGCTCCGTGCATTCCTGGATGTCACCAATGATGGCATCGTACTTTTCCTGCATGGTCAGGTACACGAGATCCCCCATGTCGTCCCGGATCATGGGCTTGTGGGTCGGAATCACGACCACCTCCAGGCCATAGATTGACTCGAACTCGTAGGCCTCCGTGTCTGCCGTTCCGGTCATGCCGGACAGCTTGTTGTAGAGGCGGAAATAGTTCTGGAAAGTGATGGAGGCCAGGGTCTGGTTCTCGTTCTGTATGACCACGCCTTCCTTGGCCTCGACCGCCTGGTGCAGACCGTCGGACCAGCGCCGGCCCGGCATCGTGCGGCCGGTGAACTCGTCCACGATGGTGACCTGGCCGTCCCGCACAATGTAGTCGACATTTTTCTGGAACAGCACGTTTGCGCGCAGCGCAGCATTCACGTGATGCAGCAGATTGATGTTGGCGACGTCGTAGAGGGTCTCGTTGCTGGCCAGCAGGCCCTGGTCGAGCAACAACTCCTCGATATGCTGGTGCCCGTCTTCGGTCAGGTGGATCTGCTTGCTTTTCTCATCGATGCTGTAATCGCCCGGCCCGTCTTCCTCCAGCTGCGGAACCAGCTTGGGCACCAGTGAATTCACCGACTTGTACAGGCTCAGGTTCTCGCCGGTGGAACCGGAGATGATCAGGGGCGTGCGGGCCTCGTCGATCAGGATCGAATCCACCTCATCGACCACCGCATAATTGAGGCCGCGCTGCACGCAGGCTGCCGCTGAAAATTCCATGTTGTCCCGCAGGTAATCAAAGCCGAATTCATTGTTGGTTCCGTAGGTGACGTCCGCCGCGTAGGCCTGCTGACGTTCCTGCGGTCCCATGCCGCTGACCAGCACACCGACCTCGAGCCCCAGCCGCCGGTAGATCCCGCCCATCCACTCCGCATCACGCTTGGCCAGATAGTCGTTGACCGTGACGACATGCGCGCCTGCACCGCCGAGGGCATTCAGATACACCGCCAGGGTGGCCACCAGGGTCTTGCCTTCACCGGTGCGCATTTCAGCGATGTTGCCATTGTGCAGAACCATGCCGCCGACCAGCTGGACATCGAAGTGGCGCATTTCCAGTGCCCTGCGGGCAGCTTCCCGGACCGCCGCAAAGGCTTCGGGCAGGATCGACTCAAGCGTTGAGCCGTTCTCAACCTGCTGGCGAAATTCGACAGTTTTTTGTTGCAGGGCCTGGTCGTCCAGCGCCTGGTAGGAGGCCTCCAGTGCGTTGATTTTCTGGACGGTCTTGTCATACCGGCCCAGCATCCGCTGATTGCGGCTGCCAAATACTTTCTTGGTGAATTTCTCAAACATTGTGTGCTTACATCAATTGCCGGAAAGCCGGGAACGCATCCCGCCCAGCCCGGGCCACGGGCAAAATCCTGTGGTTCTCACGTGCAGCGCGAATGGGCTCGTGCAGGATACCGGCTTGTGCACATCGCTGGGCAAGGCGTGGATCGGGTAAATCTGGAGCCGCCTGCAGCCAAGCTACTTGACGTACTTCATCGGGTCGATCTGGACACCGTCCTTGAGTATCTCGAAGTGGACATGGGGCCCCGTCGAGCGGCCGGTATTGCCCAGCTTGGCGATCACGTGTCCGCGCCGGACCACCTCGCCCGCCTTCACGAGCAAGACCTTGTTGTGCGCATAGCGCGACATGTAGCCATTGCCGTGATCGATTTCCACCAGCTTGCCGTAGTCGCCGTTCCTGCGCGCACGCGTGACGATCCCCCCGGCAACGGCCATCACGTTGCTGCCGGACTGGCCTGCAAAATCCACGCCCTGGTGCAGTTCGGGGTGACCTGTAAAGGGGTCACGACGCTTGCCGAACAGGGAAGACACCCAGCTGTACTCGACCGGCCGGCCCTGTGGCTCGGTTTCCTGCCTGACCTTCTCGTCTACCAGCGCATCGCGGATCACCTGCAGCTGGCGCTCACGCGCCTCCAGGCTGTTCTGGATCTGTTCGAATTCAGATTCAATCTTCAGGTTCCTGCCGTCGGGGACATCCCTCACCGGGGCCGGCCCGCCGATCCCGGATTCCGGCTCAAAGCTGAACTCTTCGGGCTCAAGCCCTGCCATTTCGATCAGCACGCTGCCCAGAACGTCGATGCGTTGTACCTGCGCCTGCAGCATCCCTGCCTGAGTGGTCAGTGCACTGACCTCGGCCCGGGTTTCCTGGCGAGCCTGCTGCAGCCGGTCTTCATGTTCCGCGATATCTTCCTTCCACTGGCTCAAGATCACTTCATTGCCGAAGTACAGGCCCAGCATGTACCCGCAGCCGAGCAATACCGTCAGTGTCAGCATCGCACCGGCAATCAAGCCAGCCCGGTACCACCTGCGCGGCTCGACATACAGGAGGCGTAGGCGCGACCGGGGGAAAATGATAATGTTCATTGTAGTTATAATTAATCTGGATGATTGAACATCCTTGGCTGAGCCCCATCCCATCCGGATGCAGAAACTCTCGTCATACATCAGTACAGGCCTGCAGGACAAGACCAGGCTGCTGCACCGGCTCACCCTGAGCCTGAGGATGCAGTTGCCCGCCACACTGGCCAGCCACTGCTGGGTAGCCAGCATCGACAACCGGACCCTGACAATCATCACGGATGACCCTGGCCATGCCAGCCTGCTCCGGTTTCAGCAGTATGAAATCCTGAAACAGCTCAACCAGGAGCTTGGCCTTGCGGTAAGAGAATACCTAAATCGGCTAAAGATTAAAATCCGAAAAACCACCAGTGAGCCAAAGCCACCAGCACCGGCTACACCCCTCTCGGCGGACAGCGCCCGCCATATCAATGCATGTGCCGAACATGTTCAGGATCGTGAACTGAAAGAAGCGCTGCGCCGGCTGGCAAGACAGGGCAGGAAGGATTGAAGGGCGCCTGACAGGCGCTAGATGTTGGCGCTGATGGGAGAACTGTAGAGAATAGGCACTTTCTCCTCACCATCCTCGAAAGTAACTTCCTCCCAGGCACTCGTGTCCTCGACCAGTTTTCTCAGCAGCTTGTTATTCAGGGCATGTCCCGATTTGTAGCCGCTGAACGCACCGATCAGGCTGTGGCCGAGCAGGTACAGGTCGCCGATGGCATCCAGAATCTTGTGTTTGACAAACTCATCCTCGTAGCGCAGACCGTCCTCGTTCAGGATGCGGTGATCATCCACGGCAATCGAGTTGTCCAGGCTTCCTCCGAGCGCCAGGTTGCGTGAACGCAGGGCCTCAAAGTCGCGCATGAATCCGAAGGTGCGTGATCGTGATATTTCCTTGACGAAAGAGGTCGTCGAAAAATCCAGTTCGGCCTTTTGCGGACCGGCCTTGAAGACCGGGTGATCGAAATCGATCATGAAGCCGACCTTGAACCCGTCGAACGGGTCGAACCTGGCCCACTTGTCGCCTTCCTTGACCTTCACGGACCGGGTAATCCGGATGAATCGCTTGGCAGCATTCTGCTCAACGATCCCTGAGGATTGCACCAGGAAAACGAAGGGGCCTGCACTGCCATCCATGATGGGCACTTCCGGTGCACTGACATCCACATACGCATTGTCTATGCCCAGACCCGCCATCGCAGAAAGCAGATGCTCGACCGTGGAAATGCGCACTCCTTTGGACACCAGCGTCGTGGACAGACTGGTATCGCCGACGTTCTCTGGACTGGCCTTGATCTCAAGGGGCGGGTCAAGGTCAACCCGACGGAAAATAACCCCGGAATCCACGGGCGCCGGGCGCAGTGTCAGGTAGATTTTCTTGCCGGTATGTAGGCCTACACCCGTCGCACGTATGACATTCTTTAGTGTTCTTTGTTGTATCACAGGCCGTACATCCTATAGATCGCTATCAGCCGCTGATTCCTTCAGCATCCCCAAGCCGCATACCGAGCAACAGGTAATATCTCCGTAATATTACACAATTTCCCGATGACTTCACCAGAGATTTTAAACCCTGGCTTCGCCAAGCGTGCGCCGCTCAGTCGGCTTGCGTGCGCAAAAATGTAGGAATATCCAGATAATCCAGATCGTACCCCTGGTTTTTTGCGGCAACTTCCGGGCGAGGCTTGGCATGCCCCTTGGCGCTGTTCACCTCTTCATCCATGACCTTGGCCGGCTGCTTGGCTGAGGTCTCGACCAGCGTCATCTTGGGTTTGGCCGGAGCCGGCGTAGTTTTCGATCCGATGCCGGTCGCCACCAGCGTCACGCGCAGGCCGTCCTGCATGGATTCGTCGATCACCGTACCGACGACCACGGTAGCGTCATCCGAGGCCAAGCCCTTGATATGACTGCCAATTTCGTCGAATTCACCTATGGAAAGTCCGGCGCTTGCAGTCACGTTCACGAGGATGCCCTTGGCACCCGCGATATTGACGTCCTCAAGCAGCGGGCTGGAGATGGCGGCTTCCGAAGCCTCGCGTGCCCGCTCTGCACCCGTTGAGGTGCCTGAGCCCATCATGGCCATTCCCATCTCCGACATCACCGTGCGCACATCGGCGAAATCCACGTTGATCAGTCCCGGGCAGGTAATCAGTTCGGCGATTCCCTGCACGGCACCGCGCAGGACGTCATTGGCTGATTTGAACGCATCCAGCAGGTTGGTCTCCCTGCCGAGAACCGCCAGCAGCTTTTCATTGGGTATCGTGATCAGCGAGTCGACATGCTTGACGAGTTCCTCGATACCGGCATTGGCAATCTTCATGCGCTTGTCGCCCTCGAAGGGAAACGGCTTGGTCACCACGGCAACCGTCAAAACACCCAGTTCCTCGGCAATTTCTGCCACTACAGGCGCCGCACCGGTGCCGGTTCCGCCACCCATACCGGCTGTGATGAACAGCATGTCCGCTCCCGCGATGGACTCGCGGATACGGTCCTGGTCTTCAAGTGCGGCCTCGCGGCCCACTACCGGGTTGGCCCCGGCCCCCAGCCCCTGGGTAATGTTGTTCCCGAGCTGCAGCACCGTCTTGACATTGGTGCTTTTCAGCGCCTGCGAATCGGTGTTCGCACAGATAAAATCCACGCCGTCAATGTTGGACTGCGCCATGTGCATGACGGCATTTCCGCCGCCACCGCCCACGCCGATCACCTTGATGACGGCATTCTCACCATATGTATCTACCAGTTCAAACATGACCTTTCTCCTCTAGATTTTCATGCTTAACGCATGAGTTTTTAAAAACTCCCTTGAAACCAACTCCTTACCCTATTGAACGCTCCTGCAACAACCGACTCGCCCGACAAGGCGTTCTGCTCCAGCTTCTGGTTCTGGAAACCGAACAAAAGCAGACCCACCCCCGTGGCATAAATCGGATTTCGTACAACATCCACCAGGCCCGTCACATTCTGTGCCGTGCCCAAACGCACGGGCATGTGGAAAATCTCTTCCGCCAACTCCACCACGCCTTCCATTCTTGAACTGCCGCCGGTCAGTACCACGCCTGCCGCAACCAGATCCTTGAAACCGCTGCGCTCCAGTTCAGCCAGTACCAGCGAAAGCAACTCCTCATAGCGCGGCTCTACAATTTCAGCCAGCGTCTGGCGCGACAGCTGTCTTGATTCACGATCTCCGGCACTGGGAACATCGATGGTGTCGTCGGGATTTGCGAGTTGCCGCAGTGCGCAGGCATACCTGATCTTGATATCTTCGGCATGCTGGGTCGGGGTTCGCATGGCCACCGCGATGTCATTGGTGACCTGGGTGCCGGCAATCGGGATCACGGCAGTGTGCTTGATCGCACCGTCGGTGAATACGGCAACATCCGTTGTGCCTCCACCGATATCGACAAGGCAGATTCCCAGCTCTTTCTCATCTTCCGTGAGTACCGCACTGCTCGAGGCCAGCTGCTCCAGGATGATATCGTCCACCTCCAGTCCGCAGCGATGAATACACTTGATGATGTTCTGCGCCACACTGACGGCACCTGTGACCAGGTGGACTTTTGCTTCAAGGCGCACGCCGGACATGCCGATCGGCTCTCGAATACCTTCCTGCTGGTCAATCACGAACTCCTGTGGCATCACCTGCAGCACTCTCTGGTCTGCGGGAATGGCCACGGCGCGGGCGGCATCGATCACGCGTTCCACATCCCCCTTGGAGACTTCCCGGTCCTTGATGCCGACAATGCCGTGGGAATTCATGCTGCGAATGTGGCTGCCGGCAATCCCGGTGTATACGGAATGTATCTGGCACCCCGCCATCAACTCGGCTTCCTCAACCGCACGCTGGACGGATTGCACGGTGGACTCGATATTGACAACGACACTCTTTTTCAGTCCCCGGGACGTGCTGGTGCCAAGCCCGATCACCTCAAGCTGGTCCTCGTCATTCACTTCACCCACAATCGCGGTGACCTTGGAAGTACCGATATCCAAGCCGACGAGGATGTCTCTTTCTGTCTTGCGACTCATAGCTTGTGTTCCAGCTTGAAGTTTCCTGCCAGTTGGGGGTCTTTCCACTCGACTGCCAGACCGTTGGTATAGCGGAGGTCAATTTTCTTCACTTGCGCCATGTGTGGAGACAGGTACTCCTCGTAAGCAGTCATGAACCGCGCGACTTTCTTGCCAAGCTCACCATGCCCGAGAACCAGTATGACCCCGTTGGACAACACCAAATGCTTGGACAGGCGATCATCCTCGAACAGTCCCTGCAGCTGCAGGCCCAAAGGCTCCAGCCTGCGAATGTTGTGTTCGAATATGCTGGCCAGCACTGCGGCACGAGCCTCTTCCCCGTACAGCATGGGTAATACCGTATGGGACCCCGACACGGATTCCGGGAAAAAGATTCCCCCATACACATTCATCAGTCCCGTCTTGCCCCAGCGGGCAATCGGTTCTTGCCCGTACACCGTGACCTCCAGCGTGGCGGGCCAGGTGCGCCGGACCTTGACCTGGTAGATCCAGGGCAACTCCGCCAACTCCTGTTGCAGCCGTCCCATGGGGATGCGGAAAAATCCTTTCGCGACACGTGCGGTTACGATCTCCTTGAAGGCCTCACGGTCGTCGGCATGCACCTCGCCCTCGACCGTGACCTGCTGGATCTGCGGCCAGGCCAGCAGACCGGGGTGGTGGGTGCGAATCCAGTATGCGCCATATGCCACGACACCCAGCAGCACGGCGATCACCAGCACATCCCATGCACTGCGCAGTGAAAAATAACCGGGCACCGTCTGGGACACGGGTGTCTTGTTCGCATGCTTTCGTTTTCGCGCAGTCATCTCAGGCCAGTGAAGTCTCCAGTATTCTGAGCACGAGTTCGACAAAGCCGATGCCCTGTGCCTTGGCAGCCATCGGCACCAGGCTGTGGTCTGTCATGCCCGGGACCGTATTGATCTCCAGAAACCACGGCTGTTCATGGCTGTCCACAATCAGGTCGACGCGCCCCCAGCCTGAGGCCGCCGTGGCGGCGAAGGCCTGCAGCACCTGTGCCTTGATTGCCGTTTCCCGTGCGGCAGACAACCCGGAAGGACAGTGGTACTGAGTGTCACCGGATTCGTACTTGGCATCAAAATCATAGAAGGTCCGCGGAGTTTCCAGCCGGATGGCGGGCAGTGCCTGACCATCCAGTACGGCTACCGTGTATTCCTTGCCCTCGATCCACTGTTCCGCCATCACCGTGTCCTCGAAATCGCACGCGTGCTCCCACGCCGGCACAACCCCTTCCCGGGTATCGACCTTGGTGACGCCTATGCTCGAACCCTGGGACACGGGCTTCAGGATCATGGGCAAGCCCAGTTCTGCAACCAGCGCATCCGGATCGACGGAGCCTTTGATGATCTGGAACCCAGGCGTCGGGATGCCGCGCCCGGACCAGATCTGCTTGGTCATGCGCTTGTTCATGCAGATCCCGGATGCCAGCACACCACTGCCGCTGTACGGCAGTCCGATTGTCTCCAGCCCGCCCTGGATGCAGCCATCCTCGCCCAGCGATCCATGCAGCGCGATGAAGGCCCGGTCAAAATTTCCGGCACGCAACCGCTCGAATACATCACCGGACACATCAATTCCCGTCGCATCCACATTCGCCTCCTGCAATGCATCCAGCACTGCAGCGCCGCTCCTGAGAGAGATTTCACGTTCCGATGACTGCCCTCCCATCAGCACCGCGACCTTGCCAAAGCGCGAGACGTCCGTCATTGCACTTCCCCCAGGATCCTGACCTCGGGAACCAGCGTGACGCCCTGCTTGGCCTCCACGGTCGCATGCACCTTCCAGATCAGTTCCTCGATATCCCCGGCCGTGGCATATCCCAGATTGATGATGAAGTTTGCATGTTTCTCCGAAACCTGCGCCCCGCCGACGCGGGCGCCCTTCAGGCCACAGCTCTCAATCAGCCGGGCGGCATGATCTTGCTCCGGATTTCTGAACACCGAGCCGCAACTCTGATTCCCCAGGGGCTGGTCTGCATTGCGCCGCTCCAGCAGTGAACGAATGACAGCCCTCGCCTGCAATGCGCTTCCGGGGGCAAATCTGAACACGGCCCCGACAAACCACTCATCCCGGGGCACTTGAACCGTGCGGTAGCCCGGCCTGAAATCATCGCAAGGCCGGATGCGCAGTTCGCCACGGCGGTCCACGGTTTGCGCGTGCGACACGAATTCCCAGGTCGCATGGCCGTAGGCACCGGAATTCATGGCCAGCGCACCCCCGACCGTGCCGGGGATGCCTACCAGAAACTCGGCACCCTGCAGCTCCTGGTCTGCACAAAAGCGTGCCAGCTTGGCGCAGGCCACGCCTGCCTCTGCCCGGACCATGCCGGGGTCCGCAATCTCCAGCCCTCCCAGGCAGCCATGCAGCAAGATCACCGCACCCCGTATGCCCCCGTCACGTACAAGCACATTGGTGCCGCCACCCAACCAGGTCAGCGGCACATCCTGCGCCTGCCCCGCCAGGAAATCTCTCAGGTCCTGCACGTCCGCAGGCCGGTACAAAAGATCGGCAGCACCACCAACCTTCCAGCTGGTGAACCGTGCCAGCGAGGCATTTCTTTCTAGCGTCCCGCGCAGCATTTCGATGTCGTGTAGCGCTTCCATATCCGTGTCACGCAAAAATCTCACTCAGATGCGGGGCAATGCCTCCGATGCTGCCTGCTCCCAGGGTGAGCAGAACATCCTGGTCTTGCGAGACATGCTCCAGCGTGGCCTGGATCTCGGACAAGTCCTTCACCAGGATCGGATCAAGCTTGCCCCGTGCACGCAGTGCACGACTCAGCGCCAGGCTGTCAGCCCCTGCCAAGGGTTCTTCGTTGGCCGCATAGACCTCACACAGCATCAGGACATCCGCTTCGTTCAGTACCCGTACAAAATCGTCGAACAGGTCCTGTGTGCGCGAATACCGGTGCGGCTGGAACAGCACGGTCAGTCTGCGCCCGGGCCAGGCATCCCGCGCAGTGGTCATCGTGGCGGCGATTTCGGCAGGGTGATGGCCATAGTCGTCCACCAGTTGAACATGCCGGTCGTTGATGGATATCTGCGGGTAGACCTGAAAACGCCGCGCAATGCCCTGAAAGTTCTCGAAGGCTGACTGTATGCAGTTTTCCTTGACGTCAAGCTGCAGGGCGACAATCGCCGCCGCCACCGCGTTCAGGACATTGTGAATGCCCAGAAGATTCAGTACGAACCGGACCGGGGCCTGCCGACCGGGCCGCAGCAGGACAAATTTTGTCTGCTGTGCAGACTTCTCGACTTCGGTGATCCGGTAATCGGCCTGGTCCGAAAAGCCGTAGGTTACACACGGGCGCGAGATCTTCGGCAACTGGGCGCGGACCGTGTCATCGTCCAAACACAAAACGGCCACCCCATAAAAGGGCAAGTGATGGATAAACTGCAAGAACGCGTCCTGCAAGGTGTTGAAATCACCCCCGTACGCGGACAGATGATCTGAATCGATATTGGTCACGACCGACATGATCGGCTGCAGGTACAGGAACGAGGAATCGCTTTCGTCCGCCTCGGCAACCAGGTACTGTCCGGCACCCAGCTTTGAGTGACTTCCAAAGCTGTTGACACGGCCGCCGATGATAAAGGTCGGGTCCAGGCCAGCGTGCGCAAGTATGGATGCAATCAGACTCGTCGTGGTGGTCTTGCCATGGGTGCCGGCCACCGCAATGCCATAGCGGAAACGCATCAGTTCGGCAAGCATCTCCGCGCGGGGCACGACCGGGATGCGCCGTTCATGGGCGGCTGCGATCTCCGGGTTATCCTCTCCTACCGCGCTTGACATCACCACGACATCGGCATCCCGGACATTGCCGGCATCGTGACGGCCGTAAACCGTCGCACCCAGTTTTGACAGGCGCTTCGTTATCGCGTTCTCCTGGATGTCGGAGCCGTATACTTGATACCCCAGGTTCACCATCACCTCGGCGATGCCCCCCATACCGGAACCACCGATACCCACGAAGTGCACGCGCTTGATTTTGCGGGTTGCAAAATGCCCGATGTTGAACGTCATGAGCCCGGATCCTCTGCCAGCCCTGTGTGCCCGCCCTTGCGCTTCAGACAGGCCTGCAGGCAAATTTTTGCCACGTCTTTGGCAGCCCGTGGCTTGGCAAAATCTCGGATGGCCGCAGCAAGGTCCTTGACCTTGGATCGATGCGCCTCCACATCGCGCAACAGGTCGGCCAGCACGGATACATTGAGCTCGCGCTCCTGGATCATCAAGGCCGCGCCCGCCTTGACCAACACGTTGGCATTGGCTGTCTGGTGATCGTCCACCGCATACGGGTACGGGACAAAAACAGCGCCGACACCCGCTATCGCAAGCTCTGCCACGGTAATCGCTCCGGCGCGACAAATCACAAGGTCTGCCCAGGCGTAGGCGTCGTGCATGTTCTCGATGAACGCATCCACACGGGCTTCAATCCGGTGAGAGTCGTATGCCTGCTGCGTGAATTCGAGCTTGTTGTCTCCACTCTGATGCCAGACATGCGGGCGCTTTCCGGGCTCCAGCAATGCCACTGCAGCAGGTACGGTCTTGTTCAGGGTATGCGCCCCCAGGCTGCCGCCTACCACGAGCACATGCAACGGCCTGTCTTGCGGGTCACCGACTTCGTGTTCACGCCTGTCTTGCGAAATTTCCTTGCGCACCGGATTGCCGACCACTTCCACGTTCTTACGTGTGAACGTGCCTGGGAATGCTGTCAGGATGTGGGTTGCGAACGGAGCGAGAAGACGATTGGTCAGACCCGAAATCGCGTTTTGCTCATGGATGACCAGAGGACGCCTGAACAAGGCTGCTGCCAGCCCGCCGGTACCAGAGACAAACCCGCCCATGCCCAGTACCGCGCAGGGTTTGTGTTTCAGCACCAGCCAGATGGTCTGCAGCCCGGCAAGCCCCAGCTTGACCGGTGCCAGCAGGTAGGTCAGCAAATCCTTGTTTCGAAGACCGCCGACGGAAATCTCTTCAAAGCGATAGGCGGTATTGGCCACCACACGCGATTCAATGCCCTTTTTCGTACCCACCCAGACCACCGGGACACCCTGCTGCTCGAGCGTCCTTGCCACCGCAAGTGCGGGAAATACATGACCGCCCGTACCGGCTGCAAAAATCATGATTGGAGCGCGCATCGCCTTCATGAGTTCCTGAACCTCCGCGCCAGCCCAGACCCTTCGGCCACCCCCTCCATGTGTACACGCGTGACCAAGCCGATGGCCATGCAAACGACCAGCAGGCTACTGCCTCCTGCACTGATCAATGGCAATGTCAGCCCCTTGGTAGGCAATACACCCATGTTGACACCGATGTTGATGAAGACCTGCAACCCCAGCCAGATCCCGATCCCGTAGCAGACCAGGGCACCGAACTTCATGCCCTTCTCCTCCACCTTTTTGCCGATCGCGAAACACCTGGCAATCAGCACCAGGAACAGCAGCAGCAGCACGGCAACCCCGACCAGACCCAGCTCTTCGGCAATGACGGCAAACACGAAATCGTTGTGCGCCTTGGGCAGGTAAAAAAGTTTCTGCACACTGGCACCCAGGCCAAGGCCCGTCCACGAGCCGCTGCCAATCGCAATCAGTGACTGGGTCAACTGGAAACCCGAACCGAACGGGTCAGACCAGGGGTTGAGAAAAGCAGTGAGACGTTCCATGCGGTACGGGGAAGAAACGGCGATCACGGCCATGGAAGCCGCCGATGCAACGAACAGGATTACGAAGTTGAGTATTTTGGCGCCTGCCAGCCAGAACATGCCAAGTGCCGTGACCAGCAAAACGATCGCAGCACCGAAATCGGGCTCCAGCAGCAGCAAGGTGAACAGGATCAGCAAGACCAGCATGGGTCGTACGAACCCGGTGAATGACTCGATGACCTGCTGCCCATGCCGGACCAGATAGCCGGCAAGGTAGATGATCAGCAACAGCTTCACGATTTCAGAAACCTGTATACCCAGGGGGCCGAGATCCAGCCAGCGCGTACTCCCGTACACCGTCCTGCCCATCCCTGGGATCAGTACCAGGACCAGAAGGGCCACCATCAGAAACAGCAAGAACACGCCGGAGCGTTCCAGGTGGGCCAGCCGGACTTTGGTGAGCAACAGGGCCGCCAGCACGCCGAACACCGCAAAAATGAACTGACGCTTGAAATAGTACAGCGGGTCTCCAGTGCCGCGTTCTGCAATTTCTATCGAGGAGGATGCCACCATCACTAGGCCGATGCCGAGCAACAGTATTGCAGACAGGACAAGCGTGACATCACATTGCCGGGACAACTCTGCATCCTCGCGGGCCTCTCTTCCATGTACAAACTGTCTGGATGAGTTCACAGCACCAGCTCCCTGACACAACTCTCGAAATCCCTGCCCCGCTCGATATAGTTCTCATACATGTCGAAGCTTGCACATGCCGGCGACAGCAACACCTTGTCACCGGCCACAGAAAGTGCGTAAGCCTGGGCCACGGCATCGCGCATGGTATCTGCAGAATGAATCTGCACAGCTCCACGCAGGGCCTGCCGCAGCAAATCTGAATCCTGCCCGAACAAAATTGCGTGCTTGGCATGACGGGCTACTGCGGCCCGCAAACCCGCCAAATCGCCTCCCTTGAAAATCCCGCCGGCCAGCAGGATGACATTGCTTTCCAGGCTTCTCATTGACATGACAGAGGCACCGACATTGGTACCTTTTGAGTCATTGAACCAGACCACACCGCGGGACTCGCCAACCTGGGATAAGCGGTGCGGCAATCCCTTGAAATGCCTGAGGACGCTGCACATCTTTTCCATCGACAGACCAAAGGCATGGCCAATCGCCAGCGCTGCCAGTGCATTCAGGATGCCCGCCTCACCCTGCATCTTGAGACTGTCTGTCGACAACAGGCAATGATCCCCCTGGGCCAGGTACGAGTGCATGCCCCGTTGCAACAGGCCGAAGCCACGGTCTGCTGGACGACCCAGGCCAAAATCCGTGACTATCCCGGAGGTCTTCATCTTTATCACGAACCCGTCATCCCGATTGACCACACTGCAGCCCGCATGCGCGTAGATTCGTGCCTTGATTTCAGCATACTGCTCCAGGCTGTCGTGACGGTCGAGGTGATCTGCAGACACGTTCAACACTGCACCGATGCGGGGTTTGAGGGACCGTGTGGACTCGAGCTGGAAGCTCGACAGCTCCAGTACAAACAGCTGGGCGTCATCTTTTTCAAGCAGGTCCAGTACCGGGGTTCCGATATTCCCGCCTGCATACGCGCACAAACCGCAAGCAGAGGCCATCTCGGTCACCAACTGAACCACCGTGCTTTTCCCATTTGAGCCCGTCACAGCCACGACCGGCACCTGGTTGGCACTGGCAAACAGCTCAACATCTCCAAGACACTCTGCACCCTGGGCGATCGCCGCCTGAATCGCCGGACTTCTTGTATCCACGCCGGGACTCAGAATGATCTGGCTGGCTGCTGCAAACCATTGCTCTGGCAAGGCTCCCGTGCAGATGTCCAGATGCGGAAATTCCTGCCTGAAAGCAGCGAGCCCGGGAGGCTGGTCCCGGGTGTCCGCCATGGCGAAGGAAATGCCTCGTCTGCACAAGTGACGCGCTACCGACAGGCCGGTCTTGCCAAGCCCGACAACAATGCGTTCGTGAGCGTCTTCCATCATCTGTTCTTGAAGTGCGAGTGCCATGTCATTATCGGATTTTCAGGGTTGCCAGGCTGATCAGCACGAGTACGAACGTAATGATCCAGCAGCGCACGATCACCCGGGGTTCCGGTGAACCTCCCATCTCAAAATGATGGTGCAGGGGCGCCATCTGAAAAACCCTTTTGCCTGTGAGCTTGTAAGACGCGACCTGGATCATTACGGAAACGGTTTCCACGACAAAAAGACCGCCCATGATCATCAGCACGATCTCCTGGCGCACCAGCACGGCCAACAACCCCAATGCCGCACCAAGCGACAGTGCGCCGACGTCGCCCATAAACACCTGTGCGGGGTATGCGTTGTACCAGAGAAATCCCAGCCCGGCACCAACCACTGCGCCACAGAACACCACCAGTTCTCCGGCAAGCGGCAAATACGGAATGGCAAGATAACTCGAAAAATTCAGGTTACCGCTCAGATACGAAAATATGCCGAGGGTGCCGGCTACCATGACCACCGGCATGATGGCCAGGCCATCCAGCCCATCAGTCAGGTTCACTGCGTTGCTGGTACCCACGATGACGATGTACGTGAGCACCACGAACCAAGCGCCCAGGGGGATGATCACATTCTTGAAAAAGGGAACATACAGACTGTATTCGACGGAACTCTCTGCCGTATAGAACAACAGCAGAGCGACGCCAATCCCGATGACCGACTGCCAGAAATACTTGCTTTTAGCAGTCAGCCCCTGGCTCGATCCGCCCAGCAGTTTCTTGATGTCATCCACGGCGCCGACCAGGCCAAACAAAAAGGTTGTAGCCAGCACAAACCACACGTACCGGTTGGTCATATCACTCCACAGGATTGCACTCAGGAAAATCGCAAACAGCAGGAACACCCCGCCCATGGTCGGCGTACCTGCCTTGGCATGATGGGTCTGTGGCCCGTCATCCCTGACGTTCTGACTCACCTTGTAGTCGCTCAGCTTGCGGATCATGATGGGTGCCGTCACAAAGCAGATAATCAGGGCGGTCAGTACGGCCAGGATCGAACGCAAGGTCAGATACTGGAAGACATTGAATCCAGAATGGAAGCTTTCCAGATACTCGAACAGTTCAAGCAGCATGTTCTTTGTGACTGCCTCCCAAGTCAGCAGGGGCACGTGCCCGGATACCTTCTATAACCTTTTCCAGGTGCATGGCGCGCGAGCCTTTCACCAGTACACAAACCTGATCGTCCAGTTCATTGCGTAGACACTCGATGATTTCGCGGTATTCCGAGAAATGCTCGCCATCCTCTCCAAATGCTTCCACCGCATGGGCGGCCAGCTTGCCGACTGCCAGCAGGCGTGTGACACCGGATTTCCGGGCCATGATTCCGGCTTTTTTATGCAGGGCAATGCTTTCTGCGCCCAGTTCTCCCATGTCTCCAAGTACCAGCCAGTGTGCGCCGGACTCCTGTGCCTGTACATCGAGCGCAACGGACAGCGAGGCGGGATTGGCATTGTAGGTATCGTCCAGGATACATGCACCTCTGATCCCTTCGAGCCGTACCAGGCGCCCGGGTACGGGCTTTGCGGATTCAATGCCGGTACGAATATCTTCAAGCCCGATCTCGAGACCCGTACAAACCGCTGCGGCAGCAAGTGCGTTGTACAGGGCATGTTGTCCGGGAACCTGCAGGGTTGTGTGTATTTCCCCCGCCAGCGTGCGGATCCTGACCTTGCGTGAGTCCGTTTTTTCGCCAGTGACGTCCGCATCCTGCCGGATCCCGAATGAAACCTGGCGGCGTGTACCGATGTCTTCACGCCACAAAGGTAGATACGGCTCATCGGCATTGACCACGGCAATGCCCCGCGGATTCATGTAGCGGTACAGTTCTGCTTTCGCCCGCGCCACGCCCTCCAGCGAACCGAATCCCTCCAGATGCGCGGGCCCGATGTTGCTGATCACACCGATGTCAGGGCTTGCGATCCTAGTTAGATTCTCGATTTCACCCGCATGATTGGCGCCCATCTCGATCACCGCGTGACGATGGCTCTCATTCAGACCCAGCAGTGTCAGCGGCACACCGATGTGGTTGTTCAGGTTTCCCTGGGTGGCCAGTACGTCGCCCTGGGTGCTCAGGATCTCCCGGGTCAGTTCCTTGACGGAAGTCTTGCCATTGGAGCCGGTGATGCCAACCACCGGTATCTTGAATTTTGCACGCCATGCCTTGGCTAGGTCCTGCAGGGCCGCATGGGTTCTGCGCACAACAATCTGCGGGTTGGCCACATCCAGTGCATGCTCGACCAGCAAAGCTCCCGCGAGTTTTGCATGCCCGGCAGCAATCAGTTCATGCGGGTCAAACCTTTCGCCCACCAAGGCGATGAACAGGTCTCCCTGGTGCAGTGTCCTCGTATCGATGGACAGGCTGGACACGAGCGTGTCTTGGCCGACCAGCTGGCCTTTCGTAATCTGCGCAATCTCGCCAAGTGTAAACCTCATGCCGGGTATTCCCCCAGGCAGTCTGCCGCCGTTTTCCGGTCATCGAACGGCAGACGCCTGCCTTCGATGATCTGCAGGGTTTCGTGGCCCTTGCCCGCAATCAGCACGGTGTCGCCGGGATTCGCCTGATGTATCGCATGGGCGATGGCCTGTTTGCGGTCATGAATCACGGAATAGCTGGCAGCAGGACTGAATCCCGAGATGACATCCTGCACTATGTCGTTTGGATCTTCGAACCTGGGGTTGTCATCGGTGACCACCGCATGATCGGCCAAGGACTCCACCGCCTGGGCCATGTACTTGCGTTTGCCGGAATCCCGGTCTCCTCCGCAGCCGAACACACACCAGAGCCTGCCGCTGCACGTTTCGCGCAGCACCTGCAGAACACTGGACAAGGCCTGGGGGGTGTGCGCGTAATCCACGAGCACACTCGGTGCATCTTCACCTGCCTGGATCACGCTCCATTCTTCCAGGCACGGTTTTCACGCGGGATACGGCAGCGATGACTTCATCCAGTGCATGACCATTCACCAGCAACGCTCCAGTCACGGCCAGCAGATTACTGACATTGAATTTCCCGCAAAGCCTGGTGTCAATGACACCCGAACCCCAACTCGAGTCAATCTCGATCACGGTTCCTTTTTGAGAAGCAGACACGTTGCTTGCGTAAACATGAGGTTCCTTGCCAGCCAGGCGCATGCTGCAGGAATACGGGATGACCCGGATGTGGTTACCTGCCTCTTCCGCCAGCTTGCGGCCGAATGCATCATCAACGTTGATGACCGCATGCTGCAAACCTGCAATCTGAAACAGAATGCGTTTGGAATTTTTGTAATCTTCCAGGCTCGGGTGATAGTCCATGTGGTCTTGACCCAGGTTCGTAAAGATCGCTGTGTCCACGTCCACGCCATTCAATCTCCCCTGCTTGAGGCCATGGGACGAGGCCTCGACAACCACTTGCGGAATCTCCTTCTCGAAGAAACCTTGCAGCAGGGCCTGCACACGGATAGCGTCGGGAGTGGTGCAGGCTTCAGGCTCGAGGTCCGGATGAATGCCATATCCCAATGTGCCAACCACTCCACAGGGGATTCCCAGTTGCGCAAAGGCCTGTGCTAGAAACTGGCTGACGGAAGTTTTCCCGTCCGTGCCCGTTACGCCGATCACACAAATGTGCGACGAGGGGTTCCGGTAAAACCGCCGTGCTATGAGCCCGATCTGTTGTTGCAGGTCAGGGATCCGTATACAGGGCAAGTCGTCTCGCAAGCAATCCTTCCGGGCATGAAGGCCAGGCTCCCAGGCAATTGCAGCGGCACCCCGGGCCATGGCCTGCTGGCTGAACTGCAGACCGTGCTGGCGTGTGCCTTGTGTGGCAAAGAACAGGGCTCCCGCTTCAATCGTGCGGCTGTCAAGACCAAGTCCAGTGATCACCGTATCGCTATGCATCTTTTGCACCTGTGCCCATCCGTCCAGCAAGTCTGCCAGAGGCCAGGAAAATGATGATCCTTGTGTGCACGGCCTAGCCTGCATGGTCTTGAGGAAGGCGAACGGTATCGACACGCAAGGACACGTTGTCAGGTGTAATGTTCAACAAACGCAAAGCTCCCCCCATGATCTTCGAAAAAACAGGCGCTGCCACATGACCACCGTAGTAGGCTCCCTTGCTGGGCTCGTTGACCAAAACGACAAGCACCAGTCTCGGGTCACTTGCCGGTGCCATGCCTGCGAACATCGCAATGTACTTTTTCTCATAACCGTCGCCTGCCGACTTGCGCACGGTGCCGGTTTTGCCTGCAATCGTATAACCCGGCACTCCGGCCCGGGAACCGGTGCCCTCCGCGGAGACCGCCGCATTCAGGGTTGAGCGGACCTGGCGTACGGTTTGCGGTGAAAGCACACTGGGCTGCGTGCTCCCGCGGGAATCCTCTTCTTCCCTGCGCAGCATGGAGATGGTGGCTCGCTTGCCGTCGGATGCCAGCACGGTGTAGGCCCGTGCCAGTTGCAGCGCGGTCATCGACATGCCGTAGCCGTATGCCATTGTGGCATGCTCGGTCTTGTGCCAGTCCTGGAAGTTTTTCAGGTAACCGGTCGCCTCGCCCGGGAATCCGGACTCCGTAGACTGACCCACCCCTATCGCGTCATAGGTAGTCCACAGGTCCTGTCGCGGGATCGTGAACACCATTTTCACGGCACCGACATTGCTGGACTTCAGCAACACTTCGCTGACTGAAAGCGGACCGAAGTCGCGGATGTCCCGAATCGTGAACGGACCCACTTTATAGGTTCCCGGCGTGGTGTCGATCACGGTCTCCGGGGAATAACGTTTGGAATCCAGGGCCAGCGCAACCACAAACGGTTTCATCGTCGACCCCGGTTCAAACACATCCGTGACCGCGCGATTACGGTACGTGTGCTGCTTGTGTTCCTTGCGATTGTTCGGGTTGAACGAGGGCACATTGACCATGGCCAGCACCTCACCCGTTTTGGTATCCACCATGACTGCTGATGCCGAAAGGGCACCATGCTGGAGGTAGGCAGCCTTCAATTCGCGGTAAGCCAGGTATTGCACTCTTCGATCTATGCTCAATGTCAGGTTTTGCCCCGGGCGCGGGATCCGGATGGCTTCGACATCCTCAACAATCCGGTTGAGCTGATCCTTGATCACCTTCTTGGCACCGGGCTGTCCCGCCAGCCAGTCTTCATAGGCCAGCTCTATGCCCTCCAGGCCCTTGTCATCAATGCCTGTGAAACCGATCACATGGGAACTGACCTCTGCGGTGGGATAATAGCGCCGGTATTCCCGTTGCAGATAAAATCCCAACAAGTCGCTTTGCCGCAAGCGTTCAGCCTGCTGTGGATCTATATGGCGCTTGATGTACAGGAATTGCCGGTTTTTCTTCTGCTCGAGTTTGCCGACCAGATCTCTCACCTTCAGATCCAGGATTTCAGCCGCACGTACCACGGAGTCATGACTGTCAAGGGCCTCGGCGGGATTGGCCCAAACTGAAAAAACCGGCGTGCTCACTGCGAGTAATTGACCGTTTCGGTCCAGAATCATCCCACGATGTGCTGGCATCTCAACTACCCGCAAGTGGCGCGCCTTACCTTCCTCCTCCAGGAATTCATGGTCGAACAGCTGCAGTTCAACAGCCCGTACAAACAACACAGCCAGTCCGAATACGAAGACAGACAACACAACTATACGTCTTCCTCTGAAATTCGGTGCCTGCTTCATGACGTCAACGGGATTCCAGAAGTACCAGCCTTTCCTTGTGGACCTGGCTCATCCCGAGTTCTTCACGTGCCAGTTTCTCTACCCGGCTGTGTGCCAGCCAGGTACTTTGCTCCAGCTGCAGACGGCCCCACTCGACCTGTAATTCGTCAAACTGGTTCTGCAATTTCTGCAACTCGATAAATTCCTTGCGCAGGGAATGCTCCGAATACACGATGCCCACGCCGGTGAATACATTCACCGCAATCAGGATCAGCACAAGCACAAACCTGCCTAACATGCGACACGCTCCAGGATATACAGCTTGGCACTGCGTGCCCGTTTGTTGGCAGCGACTTCCTCCGCAGAAGGGCACACCGGTCTGCCAACTCTTTTCAGTTGCGGCCCGGGCAACCCGGTAACAGGCAGCTTGCGCGGTGCAGCGGGCTGACTGTGTTTCCTGAGCACGCCCTTCACTGTCTGGTCTTCCAGTGAATGAAAGGTGATCACCAGCAACCTCCCAAATTCTGCCAACAGCCCCACGCTACCATCCAAGGCAGCTTCCAGTGCCTTCAGTTCCTCGTTGATAAAAATGCGGATGGCCTGAAAGGTTCGGGTTGCCGGGTGCTTTTTCTCCCGGGGTCCTGTGACTGAACGCCGCACAAGCTCGGCCAATTGCCGGGTGGTTTTCAGGGGGCGGACTTGCCGTTCTTTCAGCACGGCGGCTGCGATCTTTTTTGCATGGCGTTCTTCGCCATATACCCTGAGCACGTTCTCAAGGTCATGAAGGCTGACCTGCCCCAACCAGTCGGCTGCGGTGATTCCCCTGTTCGTATTCATGCGCATGTCCAGTGGCCCATCCTGCGCAAAACTGAATCCTCTCTCGGGACTGTCCAGTTGCGGGGATGAAACCCCCAAATCAAACAAAACACCCTTTACCTTTCCCACAAACCCGTGTTCTTCGGCGAACCGGACAACCTCCGAGAAGTTTCCCGGCTCGATCACGACGCGCCGGTCCCCCGCAAACAGTCTCCTGGCATGGTCAATGGCCTGCGGATCCTGATCCAAAACCAGAAGGCGGCCCCGGCGGCCCAATCTTTTCAAAATTTCCCGGCTGTGCCCCCCACGCCCATATGTACAATCGACATAGACACCGTCCGGGTCTATTTTCAAGGCCTCAACCACTTCCAAAAGCAAGACCGGCTGATGCAGGCAAAGTGCACCTGACCGCATCGTCAGATGGAAAGATTCTCTAGTGAGGCCGCAATGCTATTCGACCTGCTTTCCTCCTCGATCCATGACTCGCGCTCCTCAGACCACGTGTCCCGGTCCCATAGTTCAAACTTGTTGCCCTGCCCGATCAGCACGGCGTGCTTATTGAGGTTCGCAAACTCGCGCAACGGCGGCGGCAACAGAACCCGGTACTGACCGTCGACCTCGCATTCTGTAGCATGGCCAAGGAGCAGACGCTGCCAACGCCTGGTCTGTTTTTCTATGCTGGTCCGCCGCATCAGTTCCTGCTCAATCTGCTCCCATGCAGGCAGCGGGTAGATCAGCAGGCAACGATCGGCGTCCACGGTCACTACCAGACTGCCGCTGCATTTTTGCTGAATACTTTCGCGATAACGGGCAGGTATGGACAGCCGGCCCTTCGCATCCAGATTAAGATCGTTAATACCCCGGAACATCAATCACGTAGCATGGAATTTTATTCCATAGTCTCCCACTTTCTCCCACTTTTCGACACTATAGAAACGAGTTTGCCCGATTGCAAGCAAAACCGGGCAAAAACTTGGAAAAATACTTGCAGGACAGTGGGTTAAGCGCTGAAATTCACGCCCAGAAACCCTCAAAAATTTGAAGAAACCATTTTAAATCTGTGGGTTAACACAGGAAGATAAAGTTCAGGATTAAGAGTGGGAAATTTTCCCTCGAATTCGGGGCCGCCGACCGCTATCAGGTCAGCGGTAAATCGGAATTTTTGGCCAAATCCGGCCGATTGGGAGCCTGCCTGTAAGCCGGGTTCTGTCTTGAACAGCCATTCATCTGGGATTCATGTCGCCATGAACCTCTAGCAACCTACCCGGGGGCCATATGGGCCATATGCTGGAATACTCCACGCCCCCCTATTTGGTCTTGCTCTGGGTGGGGTTTGCCTAGCCACTACTATTGCTAGTCGTGCGGTGTGCTCTTACCACGCCGTTTCACCCTTACCTGCCACCTGCCCGAATGTGATTCGGACAGGAAACCAGGCGGTCTACTCTCTGTTGCACTTTCCATGGACTCGCATCCTCCAGGCGTTACCTGGCACCCTGCCCGTAGAGCCCGGACTTTCCTCTCCCCGCATTCCCCTGAGAGAACGCGGAAAGTGACTGCTCGGCAGACTCCCTCATGGACAGTATCACATTCAGGGCTGTTTTTTGAGGCGCGCGTCAAGGCCCAGGGAGTACAGCCGGTTTCTCCCGAGCCCGGTATGCCTGGCAACCACCTCAACCGCATCCCGATGGGAAATACGCCCTTGCAGGTCTGCCAGAAGATGTGCGGCTTTCTCAAGGCTTTCCTCATCTACAGACGATACATCTCCAGCAATCACCAGCACGCACTCCCCTTTGATCACTTGCGCCGCATCGTCGAGGACGCATTCGATCTGCTCGAGGCTGCCAGTCAGATGCTGCTCATGCAGCTTGGTCAGTTCTCGCAATACGGCTGCATTCCTGTTTCCCCCGAACACATGGATGCAGTCCTGGATGGAGCTGTGCAGACGCTGGGGAGTTTCGTAGAAGACCATCGTACGTGACTCGTGCCGCAGGGACTTCAGGAATTCCCTGCGTTCAGCGACCTTTTTCGGCAAAAAGCCTTCGAAAACAAACCGGTCGGTCGGAAGACCGGAAACTGTCAATGCCGTGATCAGTGCACAAGGACCCGGGATGGGCCGTACCGCAATCCCTTTTTTACTTGCAGCAAAAACCAGTCGGAATCCAGGATCACAGATCAGGGGGGTGCCTGCATCGCAGACCAGCCCGATATCGGTCCCGCCAAGCAACTCCCGGATAACAGTTTCAACTTTTCCAGACTCGTTGAAGTCATGCAGCGACTCCAGCCTGACGTGAATCCCATGATGATCCAGGAGCTTTTTGGTAATGCGGGTGTCTTCAGCTAGCAGCACCTGCACTTGTTTGATAGTGTCCAGTGCCCGCAAGGTAATGTCCGACAAATTACCAATTGGCGTGGCAATAATATATAAAATACCCGGAGCAGCCATCTTGCACCCATACAGTGTTCAGGTTTGTACCCGGCGAATCATGGAATCAACGCACTCAACCACACAAATAACTGCACGCATTGTAGCCCTAATGATCGTGGCATGCGCCCTGTCTGGTTGCGCGGATCTGATTCCACCTCTGGGCACACCTGCTGACGACACTGAAGAGTCCAAGCTTCACCAGGCTGGCAAATACCTTCGATCCGGCGAGCCTGAGCAGGCGGCAAGCCTTCTTGCACAGGAGGCCAAAACAAAGCCTTCTCCGCAAAGGGAAACACTGCTGTTGCAGGCAGCAGAGACCGTGTTGCAACCGGAAACACAAAACCTGGCACGCAAGTACCTCAGTGCCATCGATGAGGCCGTACTGCCTCGTGATCTGTTTGTACGCAAACGCATTGCAAGCGCGGAACTGGAACTTTTGAATCAGCGCGTTCAGCACGCACTGGACATCCTGCCAGCCAGCATTCTCGATTACTCCCCCGAGTATAAGCCCAAGGCCCTGGCCGTGCGTGCCCAGGCCCTGCGGGCTGCTGGAGACAAGGAAAACCTGGTCAAAACCCTCGTCATGCTCAACCCCTGGCTGACGGATGCCGGACAAAAGCAAGAAAACAGTCATTCGGTGTGGGAGACTCTGATGAGTGCAGACCCGGGCGAAATCTCTGTCTGGGCCAACAGAAACCACGACTGCGACATGGATGCCTGGCTCAGTCTGGCCTATATCCAGAAGCAGTCACATACCGATATCTTCACCCTTGAAGACGAAATCCAGCAATGGCGTACACAGTTTCCTCGTCACACCATCCCTGCCGAGATTGTTGACTCCATAACGCAGAACTGGGCCACCACCCAGGTGGCGCCCGACAGGATAGCCCTTCTGCTGCCGATGACAGGCCGCTACAGCGCGATTGCAAATGCCGTGTACGCAGGGGTCATCACTGCGCGGGAATTCGAGGAGGCTCCGGGACTGCCGCCCCAACTGGTTTTATATGACACGGGAGACGATGCCGACATTGCATTCCGTCAGTATCAGCTGGCGGTGCGTGAGGGAGCGGATTTTGTCATTGGCCCCCTGCAAAAAGAAGCGGTACGTGCCATCGCAGAACAAAAGCGGCTCGAAGTGCCTACCCTGTCGCTCAACTATACAAACGACGCCCTGGCAGATTCCCCGCAACTAATCCAGTTTGGCTTGCTGCCGGAAAACGAGGCCCAGCAGGTTGCAGAACGCGCTTTCCACAACAACCTTCGAAGGGCTTTGGTGCTTATTCCAGAGGGCGAATGGGGGACACGGCTTCTGGATACCTTCACGGTGCGCTTTACCGAACTGGGAGGCACCGTCCTGCAATACGAACGGTACATTGCAAAAAATTCAGATTATTCGGGTCCCATCAAAAAGCTGCTGCAACTTGACCAGAGCGAACAACGGCATCGTGACATAGAGCAAACGATCGGACAGGAAGCAGAATTCGAACCCCGGCGACGCCAGGATGCCGATTTTGTATTCCTGGCTGCCTTGCCACGACAAGCCAGGCTGCTGCGCCCGCAACTCAGCTATCACTATGCATCCGATCTGCCCGTTTATGCGACTTCCCACATCTTTTCCGGGAATGAGAATACATCGGCAGACCAGGATATCAATGACATCCTGTACTGTGACATCCCCTGGTTGCTGTCCGACAGTCCTGAAGTCGAGCTTTTACGGGATTCATCTGAGCTGCAGCTGTCGAGTAGCGAATCCCGGTTGCCACGATTCGCGGCACTGGGTGTGGATGCGTACCGGGTCATTCCCCATCTGCAAAGGCTTGCCGCACACAAGTATAATCAGTTCGAAGGCATGACCGGGAACCTGAGCATCGGCGGGCAAAACCGTATCTTTCGAAAATTGACCTGGGCACAGTTTCGAAATGGACGCCCTGAAGTACAAGAGCGCCCGAAGCTGGACTTCCCCCGGAGTTTTTCAACAATTGCGGCACATGCCGAAAATCCGCAGGCCCGACAACAGGCGTGCCAGTAGCCGCAGCCACCCGTTTATCTGCCGTACTGGCTCCGACGAATAGAAACCGAATCCTGGATGTTGCACATGAAACCCGAAGCGCGAATCAAGGAGCTGTTTGATGCCAGCATCTCTACCAAGCAGGACAGCACGGAAAAGCTGGCAACCCCGATTGCCGAGGCTGCCAAACTCATAGTCTGTTCCCTGAGAAACCAGGGCAAGATCCTGACCTGCGGAAACGGGGGCTCTGCTGCAGATGCGCAGCATTTCTCATCCGAATTACTGAACCGATTTGAAAAGGAACGGGAAGGCTTGGCCGCGCTGGCCCTGACCACGGACAGTTCCACCCTCACTTCGATTGCCAACGATTACGATTACGAAAAAATTTTTTCCAAGCAGGTACTGGCTCTTGGACACAGCGGGGATGTACTGATGGCCATCACAACCAGTGGACAATCCGCGAATGTGCTGGCAGCGGTCTCTGCCGCACACCAGAAAAACATGTCGGTAGTTGCATTATCCGGCAAAGATGGCGGTGACTTTCCTTCCGTGCTGCGGCCCGGGGACATCGAAATCCGTGTACCGAGCAAATCCACGGCACGGATACAGGAGGTACACCTGCTGATACTTCATTGTCTGTGTGATCTGATCGACCATGAGTTCGTCGGCAACTGATCGCTTTTGAGCCTGCATGTCCCTGCCCTCCCATGTCGTTCGCAGTTTCGTTGATGCTTGCGGCAACGAGTCTGTGCTGACCGACCCGGGCGAGTGCTGGACCTACGGATTTGACAACAGCAGGCAGCACGCCTGTCCCGACCTGGTCGTACTGCCACAAGATTCGGAGCAAATCCAGGCATGTGTGAGGCTTTGCAGGCAGTTCCATGTCCCATTGACAACGCGCGGGCGCGGCACGAACACCACAGGAGCCGCCGTGCCACTGCGCTCTGGAATTGTGCTTTCAACCGAAAGGATGGACCGGATACTGGAAATGGATGCGGCCAACCGGAGCATGCGGGTTGAACCGGGCGTCCTGAATTCCACCGTGCAGGAACATGCCTCCGAATATGGCCTTTTCTGGCCCCCGGACCCGGGCAGTGCCGATTACTGTACCGTGGGGGGGAACCTGGCCTGCAATGCCGCTGGCCCTCGTGCGCTCAAATACGGAACTTGCCGTGAGAACACGCTGGAGGTACTTGCGGTGACCGGAACCGGCAATATGATCCGTACCGGCTCTGCCACCACGAAAGGGGTGGTAGGCCTGGATCTGACACGTTTGCTGATCGGTTCTGAAGGCATCCTGGCAGTCATCACCGAGGCACGGCTGAAACTGAGTGCTGCTGCGGAACGCACCGATACGATTCGCGCATCCTACCTCGACACGCAGTCGGCCATCGATGCCGTAGTTTGCATCCTCGCGCAAAGTGCCCTGCCCTGTGCCTTGGAGTTCATTGACGAGGGATCGCTGAACCTGATTCGCACCCAGGAAGCAATATCCCTGGACAGCGATGTCAAAGCCATGCTGATCATCGAGGTGGATGGCCTGATGCAGACCGTGGATGCCAACGTCGCCGCGGTCCTCAAGGCTGCAAAAAATCCCGGATGTGTGGATTTGCTGAACGCCAGTGAACCCCGGCACAGAAAAGAGCTATGGCAGGCACGCAAAGTGCTGTCGCAGGCATTGCGCGGCTTTGCACCCAGCAAGATCAATGAAGACGTGGTCGTGCCCGTTTCCCGGCTGCCCACCTTGCTGCAGGAGCTCGAGTTTCTCGCCCAGAAATTCTCCATTCCCATTTTCAATTTTGGCCATGCCGGAAACGGAAACATACATGTCAACTTGTTGTATGACGAGTCAGACAGCCAGCAGGCCACTTCGGCCCGCAACTGCCTGAACGAGGTTTTCGATCTGGTTTTGAAGCTGGACGGCTCGCTGTCCGGTGAGCATGGCGTCGGAATTTCCAAACGAAACTGGGTTGACAAAGAACTCGGACCCGAAGTACTGGGCCTGATGCATCAAATCAAGCAGCAATTTGATCCTGACAACATCCTGAACCCGGACAAGGTGCTGCCAGACCTGACCGCGGGCTGATTCAAGTCGCTGGTGCGCACTACTTGACGGCACGCAAGTGAGGCCGATCAGGTTTGGCCGGACCTGTGGCTGGAGGCAAATCATCATCTTCGGGAAACATCATGCCCTGTCCATTTTCGCGGGCGTAAATTGCACATACACATTTGACTGGAATCACCACACTGATTGAACTGCCTGAGAACCGGGCATCGAAGCGGACCATGTCCTGTCCGAGATCAAGGGACTGAACTGCCATCGGCCCGATGTTGAGGACGATCTTGTCGTCTTCCACAAATTCGCTCGGCACCTGAACCTGCTCATTGTCGGCATTGACAAGAATGTGCGGAGTCATCCGGTTATCCACGATCCAGTCATACATCGCACGGATCAGGTAGGGGCGACTCGGAGTCATTTCAGGGAACCACTGAAGGCTCGGCAAAGAGCGTTACCGTGAGAGTTTTTTCAAGACGAGTCCGGGCGCGCTTCCACTTCCGCTTCCGAAAGACTGCTTCTGAACGAGGGCCGGTTGAACACACGTTGTGCATATTCTGCAATGGGCTTGATCGTGGGGCCCAGATCGATGCCCAGGCGGGGCAATCTCCACAGGATAGGAGCGATACTGCAGTCGACCAGGCTGAATTCATCACTCAGGAAATAGGGTTTGACCTTGAACAGCTCTGCCACCGAAAGCAGGCTCTCCTGCAGCTCTTTTCTTGCCTTGTTTGCCACAGTTGCCTTGTTGGAATACAGCTTCACCAAAGGTCCGTACCAATCTCTTTCGATCCGAAAAAGCATCAGGCGTGACCTGGAGCGCGACACCGGGTCCACGGGCATCAGTGGCGGGTGCGGAAAACGTTCATCCAGATATTCCATGATGACGCGCGCATCATACAAGACCAGTTCACGGTCGGTCAGGGTGGGAACCGTGTTATAGGGATTAATATCCAACAAATCCTCCGGCTTGTTGTCGGGATCGATGTAGACGACGTCAACCGTGATGTCCTTTTCTGCCAGAACCACACGCACACGGTGACTTTGCGCACAGCTAGGATCAGAAAACAACGTCATGCCGGAACGGCGATTCGCTACTAAAACCATGTGCCTCCCTTAGACATGCAAGACCTTACCACCTGCAAAAGCTGTCAATGGATATCCATCCAGTAGTTTTTCTTCAAAAAGTAGGCAAGTGTTCCCAGCACTGCAAGGAAAAACAGGACACCGATGCCTATTTTCTTGCGCACCAGCTGGGCTGGCTCACTCAGATAAGCCAAGAAATTGACTGTATCCACCACTACCTGCTCGTATTCCTCTTCGCTGAGCACCCCCGGGTGCACCATTTCAAACCGGTCAAACACAGGATGCTCCCTGCCGTTTTCGTCTGCCTCACCATGAAATACCGCTTTTTGTGGTCCCTGTAAATTGAACAGCACATGCGGCATCGCCGTATTGGGCAAGTGCAGGTTGTTTACGCCGAAAGGACGTGTCTCATCGACATAGAATGTTTTCAGGAACTCATACACCGCCTGGGGGCCGATCGCACGCACATGAGTGCTGAGATCAGGGGGATCAATTCCGAGAAACCAGTCCATGGCATCTTCCCTCTTCATGGCAACAGTCATCAGATCACCAAATTTCTGCTCGGTGAAGATCATGTTGTTTTTCATCAGATCTTCACTGATGCCCAGATCGTCTGCAACCCGCTTGTAGCGGCTGTGCTGGGCGGGATGGCAGCTCAGGCAGTAATTGACAAAATACTTGGCGCCCCGCTGCAATGAGGTCCGGTTGCTCAAATCGATATCGATTTTCCCGAAGCTTCCTTTTTCATACATGCTGGTTCCCGCAGCCCAGGCAACGCTGCTCGACAGCAGGACAAGTACAACCGCCAAAACTTTCATACGGACCATCAGGATGTGACTCTCGCGGGCACTTCTTTTTCCTGGCTCAGATTCGGGAACAATGGCAGCAACAGCGTGACCACCAGAAATGCTGCCGGGATGATCCATGTCTCCCAGATCAGTTCAGGGTACTCGGAAGTGTTCATGAAAACGTCATACAGCGTGATGGCACCCAGCAAGATTACAAAACTGCTGATCCAGAACACTGCACCGTGCGGCCTGCTGTAGGTCCAAAGCACCACAAAAAACAGGAAGTACAGCTCCGTGAAGCGCAGCGCCAACTGCGAATACAGGGGAGTAACCGCGTTCAGGCCCAGGTATCCAAGAATAATAAACGTAATGGCGAACACCAGCAGGTTGACCTTGAACAGAACGCTTCGGTAACGAATGGACTTGATCGGATTGCGATCTATCCAGGGCAGGAAAAACAGCACGACGATCGCAAGCACCATGCCCACGAACCCGCCAAAAGGATCCGGGATGGCCCGCAATACCGTATAAAAAGGAGTGAAATACCAGATGGGAGCGATGTGCTCCGGTGTGTTCAGAGTATTCGCCGGGTCAAAATTGGCATGCTCCAGGAAATAGCCGTACATGTCAGGAATAAAGAACACCACCACTGAAAAAATAGCCAGAAACACGACCGCGCCGAATATGTCCTTGACGGTGTAGTACGGATGAAACGGGACGCCATCAACAGGAATTCCGTCTGCATCCTTGGTTTTCTTGATTTCGACACCGTCGGGATTGTTGGAGCCCACCTCGTGCAGTGCCAGAATGTGGCCGATCACCAGGGCCAGCAATGCAAGCGGCATGGCAATGACATGCAGCGCGAAAAACCGGTTCAGGGTAGCATCAGAGATGACGAAATCCCCGCGAATCCACTCGGAAATCGCCTCGCCGATGTACGGAATCGTATTGAACAGGTTGATGATGACTTGCGCACCCCAGTACGACATGTTGCCCCAAGGCAGCAAGTACCCCATGAAGGCCTCAGCCATCAGCGCGACGTAGATCAGCATCCCAAAAATCCAGATCAGTTCACGGGGGTTCTTGAACGAGCCATACATCAGCCCGCGAAACATGTGCAAGTACACCACGATGAAAAAGAACGATGCGCCGGTGGAGTGCATGTAGCGAATCAGCCAACCCCAGTTAACATCCCGCATGATGTGCTCCACCGAGGCGAATGCCAGCTCCGCATCGGGCTTGTAATGCATGGTCAGGAAAATGCCGCTAAAGATCTGGATCACCAGAACTAGCAGGGCGAGGGAGCCGAAAAAATACCAGAAGTTGAAATTTTTGGGCGCGTAGTACTCAGCGAAGTGGTCTCTCCACATCTTGCTCAGTGGGAAACGCGCATCAATCCATCCGAGCAGGCCCCCTGCTTGTTCACTCATGCAGCGGCCTCTTCTCTGGTCATTCCAATCAGTATGCGTCCATCACTCAGGAAGTAATAGGGGGGGACTTCAAGGTTCTTGTTCGCCGGCACATTCTTGTACACGCGCCCAGCCAGGTCGAACCTCGACCCATGACAGGCGCAGTAGAACCCACCCTGCCAGTTTGCACTGATCGTACCCGGTTCAGGACGGTATTCCGGGGCGCAGCCGAGATGGGTGCAGATACCGATCAGCACCAGAAATTCTTTCTTGATGGACCGGAATTCATTTTGTGCAAACGCCGGTTGCTGGCCTTCCCTGGATTCGGGGTCACGCAGTTTGGGCGTCAATGCACCCAGGGATTCCACCATCTCCGGGGTGCGGCGAATAATCCACACGGGTTTCCTGCGCCAGATTTCCTGGATCTGCTGGCCTGGCTGCATCTTGCTCACATCCACCTCAACCGGGGCACCTGCTGCACGTGCACTCGCACTTGGATTCATGCTCGATACAAAGGGCCAGGCCGTGATGACTGCACCCACCCCGCCGACAATAGCTACTCCGCCCGTCAGCGCCTTGCGACGGCCATGATCGATTTTGTCATTTGCCATGTAAAAGTTTCCTCGTCACCCCAATAAGGCGTCAGGCCGCAAAGCAGGCAACAAGCAGTTCGTACGTGTGTTCAGAAAATCCAGTCCGGGCGTTTTCGGTGTTGGATCAAAGGATGTCAGTCTATAAAAGATGCGTAGGATGGCCCAAGATCCAAAATCCGTCAAGTGGAATACCGGGGAATGCCGATTTATGCCGGGTTGTCGATGTCGACAAATTCATGCCCGAGACCAAATTTCTGTCCCAGGTGCTGTCCCAGGGCCTGTACCCCGTAACGCTCCGTTGCGTGATGGCCGGCAGCGAAATAATGGATTTTGGCTTCCCTCGCCATGTGGGTGGTGGGCTCTGAAATCTCCCCGCTGACATAGGCATCCAGATTTGCATCAATTGCCTGTTCGATGAATCCCTGTCCGGCTCCGGTACACCATCCGACGGTGGTAATCCTGTCAGGTCCGGCATCCACATGTGTGCAATCACGCTGTAACGTGGCATCGATGCGTGCCTTGAACGCCTCTGCCGGCGTAGGCTCAAGGTGGCCATAGCTCACGCAGGCAACCTGCTCGCGGGCCTGCAACATCCCATCGCTCTGGATTCCAAGAAGGCGTCCCAACTGGGCGTTGTTGCCAATGTCCGGATGCACATCCAGAGGAAGATGATAGGCGAGAAGATTGATGTTGTTCTGCAACAGCATGGCAAGCCGTGCACGCTTGATTCCGGTAATGCGCGGATCCTCATTTTTCCAGAAGTATCCGTGATGGACCAGTACTGCATCTGCTTTTCTGAGGCATGCAGCTTCAAGCAGTGCCTGACTGGCTGTCACCCCGGTGATGATCTCTCGAATGGTTTCCTTGCCTTCCACCTGCAGACCGTTCGGACAGTAATCCTGGAAACGGTCCGCTTGCAACAGGGTGTCGGTGTACTGCGCAAGTTCTTGTATGGTCACCATGTGCGTACGTAATCAGAGAACCTTGATAACAAGGGTATTCAAGCCGGCACATGCACGCAAATCTTCCATGGCCTTCTTGTCAGGCGAGGACACTGTGCAGGGCATCAAGAAATGTACGGTTTTCTTCTTCCGTACCTACTGTGACCCGCAAGCAGTTTTCCAGCAGCAGGCCGTCAGCCACGTTCTTGATCAGAACCTTGTGTTCCAGCAACTGACTGAACACTGCATCCGCAGATTTGTCCAGCGTTCGAAACAGGATGAAATTGGCTTCACTCGGGAAAACCTGGATATTTTTGATTGCACGCATGGCTGTGATCAGCTGTTCCCGCTGCTCGCAAATCTGGCGAGTCTGTGCCTCAAAAACAGAAATATTGTCCAGGGCAAAGCTCGCGCTCAGCTGTGTCAGGACGTTTACGTTATAAGGCAGACGCAGCTTGTTGAATTCCTCCAGCCACTGTCGTGCCCCCAGCAGGCAACCCAGGCGCAAGCCTGCGAGCCCCATCTTTGACAGGGTGCGTAACATCAGCACATGTGGATATTTCTCAAGCAGCGGCATCATTGTGCGTGAAGCGAACGGCGCATAGGCTTCATCAACAACGACCAGACCACCGGAGTGCTGCACAATCTGTTCAACCTGCTGCTGCGGCCAGAGCATGCCGGTTGGATTATTCGGGCAATCCAGAAATACTATGGCCGGATCACTCTCCTGGATCGCTGCACAAATCTGATCTACCTGCAGAGTAAAGGAATTGGCAGAAAGCGGAACCTGAATCACCCGCACACCGACAAACTCTGCAATGAGCCTGTACATGGAAAAGCTGGGCGCGACAGTGAGAATGCATGCATCCGGTTTGGCAATGGACAGGATCAGCAACTGGATCAGCTCATCTGAGCCGTTTCCAAACATCAGGTGCGTATCGGCAGGCACCGAGAATGTTTTGCTGAAATTCTGTCTGAGCTGCGCCGCCTGAGAATCGGGATAGCGGTTCAACGCAGCCTTTTCGAGTACACCAAGCCACTGTTTCTGCAATGCTTCAGGCCACCCATACGGGTTTTCCATTGCATCCAGTTTTACATAGCCCCCGGCATCTGCGACACGGTAGCTGCGCATATTGGCAATTTCCGTGCGCAGCAGTTGTTGCGGTCTAACAGCCATTGCAACACGTGTTAGGTAGCGGTTGTCTGCTTATATCGATATTCAGCCGATCTGGCATGTGCAGACAAGCCTTCACTATGCGCCAGGACTGCAGCCACCTTTCCCAGTTTCCTTGCTCCCTCACGGGAACAGTTCACGACACTCGTGCGTTTCTGGAAGTCGTATACTCCCAGAGGCGACGAATAACGTGCCGTTGTGGACGTCGGCAGCACATGGTTAGGACCGGCACAGTAATCTCCGAATACCTCGGGAGAGTCCTGCCCCAGGAACACAGCTCCAGCATTGCTTATTTTTTCCAGCAAGGCATGCGGCTCGGATACACACAGCGACAGGTGTTCCGGTGCAATCCGGTTGCTCAGTTCAGCCGCTTCATCCAGATTCTCCACCTGGATAAACACTCCCGAGTTGTTCATCGAGTGGGTGATCGTTTCCGCACGGTCCAACTGGCCCAGCTGTCTATTCATGTGCTTCAAAACCTGTTCCAGGAATGTGTCTTCAGTTGCAATCAGCATGGCGCGTGCATGGGGGTCGTGTTCCGCCTGCGAAAACAGGTCCATGGCGACCCACTCGGCGTCTGCGTGACCATCGCAGATCACAAGCACCTCGGAAGGTCCGGCAATCATATCGATGCCTACCTGGCCATAGACCATGCGTTTTGCACATGCGACATAGGCATTGCCCGGACCCACAATCTTGTCAACCTTGGGAATGGTGTGCGTTCCGTATGCAAATGCTGCAACGGCTTGGGCTCCGCCGATGGTGAACACACGATCCACTCCCGCAATTGCACCGGCCGCCAGCACTACCGGATTCAGATCACCACGTGGGGCAGGCACTGCCATGCAAACTGATTCAACCCCGGCAACCTTTGCCGGGATCACATTCATCAGAACGGAAGACGGGTACGCAGCAGTCCCGCCGGGTACATACACACCCACTTTCTGTAAAGCCGTAACCTTCTGCCCTACTTCATTTCCGTACTCGTCCTGCATCGTCCAGGATTGTAAACGCTGGCGTTTTGCATAATCACGGATTCTGGATGCGGCAGTTTCCAGTGCCTCCCGCTGCTCACCGCTGATGGACTGCAGGGCCTCATGTACTTGTGGCTTCGTGATTTCCAGATCACTCACACACTCCGCCGAAATTTGATCGTGGAGTTGCGTGAACTTCAGGAGTGCTGCATCACCCTGAGCCCGAACCGCTTCGATGATCTCTGCAACACTGCGATGTACATCCTGCTCAGTCGCCGGAGTGCTGCTGAGCCAGCTTTCAAAGTGTGCAGGAAAGCCTGCGTCTCGGGTACGAAGACGTGTAATGTCCAGCATGGGAGAGTCGGGTATCAGGCTGCACTTACAGCAGAGTTGGCATCACGCCGAATTCGCACAGCCCCGGCAAGCATGTGCAGCAGTTCATCGGTCGTCTCCCATCCCATGCATGCATCAGTGATACTCTGGCCATATGTCAGTTCGGTACCGGGCTTTGCATCCTGACGACCAGCCACAAGATGGCTTTCAATCATCACGCCGAATATGCGTGTATCGCCTGCATTGAACTGGGCAGCAATGGACTGTCCAACCTCCATCTGCTTGTCATGCTGCTTGAAACTGTTGGCATGGCTGAAATCCACCATCAACCTGGGTTCCAGGCCTGATTTTTCGAGCAAGCGCGCTGCGGCATCAATGTTTTCCTGGTTGTAATTCGGCTCCCGCCCGCCACGCAGAATCACATGACAATCCGGATTTCCAGTGGTGGAAAAGATCGCCGACCGACCTGCCTTGGTCACAGACAGGAAATGATGTGGGTGCGTTGCAGACCCCACAGCATCTACCGCAACCTGCATGTCTCCGCTGGTTGCATTCTTGAAGCCAACCGGGCAGGACAGCCCAGATGCCAATTCACGGTGCACCTGGCTTTCCGTGGTTCGTGCACCGATTGCACCCCAACTGACCAGGTCGGCTACATACTGGGGACTGACCAAGTCCAGGTATTCCGTCCCTGCCGGCAGGCCCATCTCATTAAGATCGAGCAACAGCTTGCGTGCAATACGCAACCCCTTGTTAATTTCAAAGCTCCCATCCAGGTTTGGATCGTTGATCAGACCCTTCCAACCCACAGTCGTGCGCGGTTTTTCAAAATACACACGCATGATGATGACGAGATCGTCAATCAGCTTCTTTCGAAGCGCCAGCAGGCGGCCGGCATATTCGCTGGCCGCATCTGCATCATGAATGGAACAGGGGCCGACGATCACCAGCAGGCGATCGTCTTTGCCATGCAGGATCTTCTGAACATCCGCACGTGCCATGTACACACATCGTGCGGCATTATCGGTGATCGGATACTCACTGCGCAAAACGGAGGGGGCCATCAACTCCTTGATTTCCACAATTTTCAGATCGTCTGTTTGGTAGCTCATGACCTACTCTGCCTTCAAAATCCGTTATTCCCTTGCTGCAAGTTTGAATTGCTCAATGAGGCGCCTAAGTGTAGCAGATTTTATCTTCATTGCTGCCTTGTTGACGATGAGTCGACAACTGATGTCGGCGATGTGTTCGACCGGCGTCAAGCCATTCGCTTTGAGTGTATTGCCGGTAGCAACCAGGTCCACAATACAGTCTGCAAGCCCTAACACCGGTGCAAGCTCCATCGAGCCATACAGTTTGATCAACTCAACCTGTAGACCCTTGGCTGCAAAATGTTGTTGCGTGCTCCGCACGTACTTGGTAGCCACGCGCAAACGCCTGCTGTGCTGCAGTTGCGGTTCCGTTGCAGCCACCATTAGGCGGCATTTCGCGATGCCGAGATCAATGGGCTCATAAATGCCCCCGCCGGTGAATTCCATCAATACGTCCTTGCCGACGATACCAAGCTCTGCGACGCCGTACTGCACGTAGGTCGGCACATCCCTGGAACGGACCACCAGCAGGCGGACACCGGGTTGACTGGTGGACAACACAAGCTTCCGTCCTTGCAGATCCTCCTCGGCCACGCTGATCCCCATAGTCGAAAGCAAGGGCAGGCTCTCCTCAAAAACGCGCCCTTTTGAGATCGCGATGGTCGTCAGGTTCTTGTCGGCTTGTGTAGTCATTTTCGTACAGGTGTTGAAATCTCTTGTATCACTGCAAACCAATCAATGCGGAACACGACGGATGCTGGCACCCAACTGCATGAGCTTTTCCTCGATACACTCGTAACCGCGATCAATGTGGTAAATACGATCCACCACGGTCTGACCATCCGCGATCAAGCCTGCCAGGATCAAGCTCGCGGATGCCCGCAAGTCCGTCGCCATCACCGGAGCGGCCACCAGCTTGTCAACCCCGGTCGTAATTGCAGTGTTTCCTGTCACTTTTATTTTCGCACCCATCCTTTGCATTTCCTGTATGTGCATAAAACGGTTTTCAAATACAGACTCCGTAATTGTCCCGGAACCCTCAGCAATACAGTTCAGTGCAGTGAACTGTGCCTGCATGTCTGTCGGAAATGCAGGATACGGTGCCGTACAGATATTGATACTTTTGGGCCGCCTCTGGCACATGTCAATCTCCACCCAGTTTTCGTCACAATGGACCTTGGCACCCGCTTCCTTGAGTTTCATCAATATGGACTCAAGGAACTTTGGCTGGGCATTTTTCAGTCGCACATGGCCCCCTGTGATGGCCGTTGCAACCAGAAAGGTCCCGGTCTCGATCCGGTCCGTGAGCACGCTGTATTGACATCCATGCAGTCTGTCGACTCCCTGAATCGTGATCTTGCCGGTTCCCGCGCCCTCGATTTTGGCACCCATTTTGATCAAGCAGTTGGCCAAATCCGTCACCTCAGGTTCACGCGCTGCATTCTCGATCACGGTCGTGCCAACCGCCAGGGTAGCCGCCATCATGAGGTTTTCGGTGCCGGTGACCGTGACACTGTCCATCACCAGGCGCGCACCTTTCAGGCGCTTGGATTTTGCATGGATATAGCCACCCCTGACTTCAATTTCCGCACCCATGGCTTCAAGTCCATGCAAATGCAGGTTCACAGGCCGCGAACCGATGGCGCAACCCCCGGGCAGGGACACTTCGGCCTCCCCGAATCGTGCCAGCAGAGGGCCAAGCACCAATATAGAGGCCCGCATGGTCTTCACAACCTCATAGGGTGCAAACAGTTCCTTGATTGGCCCGGAATTGACTTCGATGTTCATGTGTTCATCCAGGGTCAACGAAACACCCATGCGCCCCAGCAATTCCATAGTCGTGGTTACATCCTGCAAATGCGGAACATTGGCAATCTGCATGGGCCCGTCTGCCAGCAGGGTAGCGGCCAGTATTGGCAACACTGCATTTTTGGCGCCGGAGACCCGAATCTCGCCTTCCAGCACACGCCCACCATCTATCAATAGCTTTTCCATGACCGGGGATACTTTACTTAAATCGGACTAGGTCGGCTCAACCCCAAATGGCAGGCCCGACCCGCACTGAAATTCACTCTGCAGGGATCCCGACACCTTCCGGAAGATCCGATTCATCGGCGGTTTCCAGACGATCGATCAACGCCTGTAGCGAAGTTTCCTGTATTTCCTGGGAGAAGCTGGTACGGAAATTTTTCACAAGGCTAAGCCCGTCAACAGAGAAGTCAAATATCTTCCATTCGTTTTGTTTGTTCCTACGAAAGACATAAGCCACCTGCAACGGAGGTTGACCGGCGCCGATATCAAGTTCCGTTTGCACGATGCGATACTTGCCTTGTTGTTCCGGCTGGTTCGGCAACACCGTGAGTTCTGCCTTGCCATAATCCAGCAGCGTCTTGCCGAAAATGCGGATCAGCATGTCCTTGAATCCCAGCACGAAGGCCACCCGCTGTTCTTCACCTGCCAGTTTCCAGTGCTTGCCCAATATCAGCTTTCCCATCGAATCCAGATCCACAACGGGAACCAGGGTTGTATCGATCAGTTCACGAATCATCTCGGGATCATTGCTCAACTGCTCATATTCTTCGTTCAGTACGGTCAGAACCTGTGCCGATGTTTCCTGAATGATCTGCTCCGGTGCACGGTCATCCACCGCAAGCGCCGGCAGGGTCGACAGTAAAAGCAATGCCGACATGACGACAGCATGACAAAACATGTTCCGGGCCATACATTCGAAACGGTTCATGACTGGCCTCTCCTGTCATTCCTCATAGTGGCTGATTTTGATGTGCGAATCGGGTGCGCACTCAGGGTAGTGAAATATGGTCCTGACGTCAATTTGACAGCGGGCTTGGCTGTAACCTGTGCTTGCCGGGCGCGACAATGGAGTCACGGCCGGCAAAGTCTTTCAAGAGCAGACAATTGAAAGGCCTACTTTGTAAAGTGCTTTCTGCATTGTGCAAGAAATGAAATCGGTGAAGTCGTACAATTGAATTGCTTGCGAAGTATTCCAGTGCATGTTGCAGGCACTTGAACCATTGCGGACCACCCCTCTCATAGGCAGAATCCTTGGCTATTTATTTCCGTATCTGATACAAACTGACAGCTGTCATCAATCCCGGCCTTCCCAACTTTCTTAGCCAATCAAACATGTTCTTACTCACCGCAGCGCTTGTGGCAGGTTTTTTACTTCTGGCATGGAGCGCGGACCAACTGGTCAGTAGCGCATCCCAGCTGGGCCAGCGGTTGAACGTTCCGGCATATGTCATCGGGTTTCTGGTACTGGGATTTGGCACCTCGGCTCCCGAGCTACTGGTCTCTGGCATATCGGCATGGCAGGGAAACCCGGGGTTGGCCATCGGCAATGCCCTCGGTTCGAACATTACAAACATTTTGCTGATCCTGGGCATCACACTGTGCGTATCCCCCCTTTATTTGCACGAAGATGCCCTGCAAAGGGATTTCATCATCCTGATTGCGGCCACGGCATTGTTTGCCGTACTGATATTCGACCGGCAACTGCAGTTTCATGACGGCCTGATTCTGCTGGTGATCATGGCAGCCATGCTGTACTACATGACCCGCCGCAAACTTGAGGAGCAGGCACTGGAAGAATCCACGCCGGTCTCGGCCGAAAAAAAACTGGCTGCCTTATCGGCCATACTGCTGGTCAGTCTCGCGGTTTTGCTGGCAAGTTCGAAACTTGTAGTGTGGAGTTCGATCTCCATCGCAAAGCTTTTGGGCATCAGCGACCTGGTCATCGGGTTGACCATGGTTGCCTTTGGAACCAGCCTGCCGGAACTGGCCACCTGTCTGGTCAGTGCCTTGAAAAAACGAAGTGAGCTGGTGCTGGGCAACATCGTGGGCTCAAACATTTTCAACATTCTAGGAGTCGTCGGTACGGCAAGCGTAATCACCAGCTACTCGATTCCACGTGAAATCTACACACGGGATCTTCCCGTCATGTCCGCTGTGACAGCAGGACTGTTTCTCGCAGTGCTGGCCTTGCAGCGCAGCAAAAAAATACCGCGCGGTCTGAGTATTTTATTTATATCCTCCTATATTGCGTATATATTCCTGATCTACCTACAAGCCTAGCGGATTCAGCTACTGCATACCGTCCTGCATACCCCATGAATGTCTCAGAGGAAGCCTATGCGCGCGCCAGGGAAATACGCCTGGTACTGTTTGACGTCGACGGGGTGCTGACAGATGGCAGAATTTACCTTGATGATAACGGTGCTGAAATCAAGGCCTTTCATACGCATGACGGCCACGGCATTCGTCTCCTGCTGCATTACGGGTTTGAGGTGGGTGTCATAACCGGGCGGACCTCCAATTCGCTTCAGCATCGAATGCAGGATCTCGGAGTGAAACATGTATATCAGGGCTGCAAGGACAAATTTCTCGCGTTCCAGGAACTGCTGTCCGGATTGAAGCTGGACGAACGGCAGGCTGCCTATGTCGGGGATGATATTTTTGACCTGCAGATAATGACCCGCTGTGGCCTTGCGGTCGCTGTGGCGAATGCGAATGCACATATCAAGCAGCATGCACACTGCGAAACGATCAATACAGGCGGGCGCGGCGCGGCGCGGGAGGTTTGTGAGCTGGTGCTCGATGCCCAGGGCCTGCTGGACCAGGTGTTGTCGCATAACCTGCGCTGAGCACCACCATGCGATCCAGACTGATTTGGATTGGCTGCCTGATCATTTTGGGTGCTGTGGCCGCACTGTGGTTTCTGAGTCAGCGGGACACCCCCGTTGAGGTGAGCCGCACCGGTCCCTCGCCCAATACTCCCTCTGTCAGTTTTGACAGTGTAGAAATGGTCATCAATGCACCGGATGGCAAACCCCGATACAAGGTCCTGGCAGCCAGGTACCAGCTGTATGAAACTGAAAAACGCAGCCAGTTTGATCTCCCCAATATTACTCTCTATGATGACGAAGGCAGCCAGATTCATGCCCAAGCACTACAGGGAGAAGCACACGACAACAGCAGTGTAATCACCTTGACGGGCAATGTCCGAATCAACCAGACACAATCTGGCAATAGCTCACATCCGCTGGTGATTACCACGGAGCGACTGGTCGTGTTCCCTGAAAAACAACGTGCGACTACAGACTCAACGATCACGGCAATGCGTGGATCGGAGATGTTCTCGGCACAGGGCATGAGCCTGGACCTAAAAAAGGAAGTCCTGTACTTACACAGCAATGTCGAAGGCGTGTATCAACCCTAGGCGCATTGTCTGGTTAGTGTGCCTGGCAGTCTTGATGGCCTACAGTGCATGGCCAAAGGTGCACTCAGATGATTCAGGCAAGCCGATCAGCATCAAGGCCGATTCTGCTGAAATCAACGAGAGCACAGGGATCAGCATATATCGCGGCCATGTCCGTGTCATACAAGGCAGCATGCTATTGACCGGGGACACTGTGGTCATTGAGTCTGTCGACAAGAAAGTCCAGAAAATCAAGTCCGAGGGCAATTTAAGTACCTTCAGGCAAACTGCCGATGATGGCAGAACAGTGCATGCGGAAGCAGCAAAAATGGTTTACGACATTGGCAAGAAGCAAATCCTGCTGACCAAAAATGCAAAACTCACTGAAAACGGCAACACCTTCGCAAGTGACAGTATTGTTTTCCATACAGACAAGAAAACCGTCAGTGGGGGAGATTCTACAGGTAACGAAAGGGTGAATATTACAGTCCTTCCTGAAACGGTCACGGACAAACCAGCAAACAAAACCGGACCCTGATGCGTGTACGCCAGGCCAGTTGAGATTCTTGCAGCATGAACAAGCTTCACGCAGAAAATTTGCACAAGCGATTCAATGCGCATGTGGCTGTTCAGCAGGCAACCCTGGATGTCCAGTCCAGTGAGATTGTAGGTTTGCTGGGTCCCAACGGCGCAGGCAAGACCACATGCTTTTACATGCTGGCAGGATTACTGCGCACGACCGAGGGTCGTATTACTCTAAACGACCTGGACATCACACACATGCCTATGCACGTGCGTGCTAGACATGGCATCGGCTATTTGCCGCAAGAGCCATCCATTTTCCGTGGTCTCACCGTAGAACAGAATGTCATGGTAAGTCTCGAGGCGCGTGAGGGCCTGGGGAAAAGACAGCGCAAGGAGCAGTGTGACAGCTTGCTTGCCGATCTGCGGATTGAGCATATACGCGACTCCAAAGGTCTGCAGTTGTCCGGTGGGGAAAGACGCCGCGCCGAGATCGCACGCGCGCTGGCAACCGAGCCAAAATTTATTTTGCTGGATGAGCCGTTTACGGGAGTAGACCCCATTTCGGTAAAAGACATACAACAGATACTCAAGGATCTGTGCAGTCACGGGATCGGCTTGCTGATCACCGACCACAATGTCCGTGAAACGCTCGGCATATGTGATCGTGCCTACATCCTCAACAATGGGCATGTGTTGGCTGAAGGCTCTCCTTCCAGCATTCTCGCCGACCAGCAGGTGCGGGACACTTATCTGGGCAAGCACTTCTCGCTTGGTTGACCCACCCGGGGCCAGCCAGACCCGCCGAACAGAACCCGGAAGCGCGTGCCCTCATCAAAATGGGCCAGGCTGGCTTGCATTCCACAAATTGTCCATCCTGTACAAGCAATATTCATGCCATAATCTGGACATGTTGAAACCCACCTTGCAACTGCGCCTCGGGCAACAGCTGACCATGACGCAGCAACTGCAACAGGCCATTCGCCTCTTGCAGTTGTCATCGCTTGAACTCAAGGCTGCCATCCAGGATGCCTATGAATCCAATCCCTTGCTCGAAACCGAGGAAGCCGATGAGCCGGGGGGTCAGCTTGGTGAAAACGGGAAAGCCAGCGAAGACGACCGTGAACCTCTGCCGGATGCAAGCGACCACCTGCCATCGGAAGAGCCTACCGCTGACCGTGAGTGGGATGACATGTACGAGTTCTCCTATGCGCCGGGGCCCGGCTATCAGACCGAGGAGCATTTTGACTACCTGGAGTCGAGAACGGCAGAGGCCCATGACTCCCTGCAGGATCACCTGCTGTGGCAACTTGAACTCAGTGCACTCTCTGACCGGGACCTTCTGGTGGCCGGGACCTTGGTCAATGCCTTGGACGAATCCGGGTACCTGCACGAGCCGCTGGAGACCATACATGGCAATCTGAACCAGACGCACGAGATAGAACTGGATGAGATCGAGGCAGTTCTCAAGTTCGTGCAGCGTCTTGACCCGGTCGGTTGTGGGGCACGGAGCCTTCGGGAATGTCTGGACGTACAGCTGCAGCAAATGCCCGATGACCTGCCTTTCCAGTCGCATGCGCGCTCAATTGTAGCGGAGCATCTCGACCTGGTGGGAACGAAAAACTATGCGAAGTTAAGTGCTCGAAGTGGATTCAGCATCGAAGAAATTGAGCATGCCGTGGAACTGATCCAAACTCTGCACCCCAAGCCGGGAGACCTGATCAATACACAAAAATCTGAATACATCGTGCCTGATGTGTATGTCGAAAAACATGGGCAAGCATGGAGGGTACGACTGAATCCGTATACCACCCCGAAACTGGGCATAAACAGCGTGTATTCGAATATGATCAAGAACCTGGCAAGCCGCGAGGCCAATTACATGCGCGGCCAGCTGCAAGAGGCACGCTGGTTAATCAAAAGCATCCAGCATCGCAATCAGACCCTAGTGCGTGTGGCAACATCTATTGTCAAGCGTCAGCAGGCTTTTTTTGAACATGGTGAGGAAGCCATGCAGCCCCTGGTCCTGAAGGACATTGCCGATGAAATTGATATGCATGAATCCACCGTATCACGCATCACCACGAACAAGTACATGGATTCCCCGAAAGGTGTTTTTGAGTTCAAGTATTTCTTTTCGAGCCATGTCAGCACAAGCGATGGGGGCGTATGCTCCGCCATTGCGATCAAGGCGATGATCAAGAAGCTGGTACAGGAGGAAAACCGGTCCAAGCCCTTGAGTGACCACAAGATTGCCGGCCTGCTTGAGCAAAAAGGTATCAGTGTTGCGCGCCGCACGATTGCCAAATACCGTGAATCCCTGACCATCCCGTCATCTAGTCAACGTCGGCAGCCTGGATGAAAGTTTCAATCTCGCCGCTTCTATGCTTAACTGTAATCGGTGCCAAGAGGAATAATCATGCGAATAAATATAACTGGCCATCATCTCAAAGTGACCGATGCCCTGAGGAATCACGTAGAAAAGAAATTCAAGCGGCTAACCAGACACTTTGAACAGGTGATCAATGTTCACGTTGTCCTGACCGTTGAAAAACTTACGCACAAGGCAGAAGCCTCCCTGCAGGTAAGTGGCAGCAAAATTTTTGCAAATTCATACAATGAAGGCATGTATGCGGCCGTGGACTCCCTGGTAGATAAACTGGATCGGCAGATCGTCAAGCACAAAGAAAAACTAAAAGACCATCACCAAAGCGAAGTGAGGCATCGTACAAACTACTGACATCCGGAATCTTGGGTCATGCTCCTCAAAGACTACATCTCTGAGAAAGGAGTGATATTTGCCACGTCTGTCAGCAGCAAAAAAAGGGCGCTGGAACTTCTCAGTGAATCTCTTGCACAACAGCATCCGGATTTGACCAAAAACAAGGTGCTGGATGCCTTGCTGGCACGTGAGAAACTTGGCAGCACAGGGCTAGGTAAAGGAATTGCAATCCCGCATTGCCGGCTGGCAGAAATCGAAAATATCTACGCAGCCATGCTCAAGCTGGACGAGGGGGTTGAATTTGAATCTACTGACGGTCTGGCTGTTAATTTTTTGTTTTGCATGGTGGTACCTGAAAATGCCGAGGAAGAACAACTCCAGCTGTTGTCTGGCCTAGCCAAGCTTCTGGGAAATGACCAGGTCCGGCAGTCGATAGAAAAATGCAGTCATGCAGAATGTCTTTACAACTTGCTTTGCCAGGGCCCGGAACGCCTCGTGTCCTGATCCTATAGACGAAAATTTCCCGCAAACCGAGCTCCTGTCTCACCTCAATGTCCCGAGATCTGAGGGAAATTTGGGAAACCGGCCAAGACACATGATCTTCCTGTTTTTTTGCTTCGCTCATGGCAGTGACGAATTGACTGCACAATGACTGAATTTTCTGGCAATGAGCTTTGCTGAAATGGCCATATTGCATGGCGTGTTCATGGAAATTGCAGGGACCGGTGTGCTGCTCGCGGGACAAAGTGGTCTGGGTAAAAGTGAACTTGCTCTGGATCTCATCAGCAGGGGGCACCGACTGATTGCCGATGATGCCCCGGAATTTACTCGAATTGCACGGAATACGATTCTTGGAACCTGCCCCGATGCACTGCAAAACTTTCTTGAAGTACGTGGATTGGGGATATTAAATATACGCGAGATGTACGGGAATGAAGCAGTTCAATCAAGTCAACACCTAGAATTGATCATCAAGTTGCAGGCGGGTGACCAGACATCTTCAAAAACCGAGGACCGGACGCAGACTCCTGAAAGCAAAACCGATGTGCTTGGCGTGGATATCCCCACGATCGTCCTTCCCGTGGCCACGAACAGAAATCTTGCTGTCTTGGTTGAAGCTGCCGCACGTTCACAATCACTTAGCAAGCGAGGCTATGTCGCCAGCAAGGACTTCATCGATCGCCAGAAAAAGCTGATGCAGTAAGTACTGATGAAACTAGTCATCGTAAGCGGCCTGTCTGGCTCAGGGAAAACGGTCGCAATTAATACCCTTGAGGACAATGATTTTTACTGCATCGATAACATGCCCCTGAATATGCTGCCTGGCTGCATTGAACAATTCATTTCAGCCTCTCCGGTTCCTTATGAAAAAATTGCCATTGGTGTAGATGCACGTAACGTCAGCCAGGACATTCATGCGTTCCCAAATATCATCAAGGAATTCAGGCAACAAGACCTTGACCTGGAGCTTGTCTATCTGGAGGCCAGCGACCAGACACTGATACAGCGATACAATGAAACCGGCCGCAAGCACCCGTTTACTCAGAAAGGATTGTCGCTGATTGATGCCATTCAAGCGGAAAAGCAAATCCTTTCAGAAGTCGTCCTGCTTGCCGATATCTGTATCGACACCACTTCGACCAATGTGCGGCAATTGCGCTCTGTTATTACAGACCGGGTATGCAGAAACCGCTCGGCGACACTGACCCTGTTGTTACAGTCGTTTGGTTTTAAGTACAGTGTCCCGAATGATTCAAATTACGTTTTTGATGTGCGCTTCCTGCCCAATCCGTACTGGGAGCAGCACTTGCGCAGCCTCAGCGGAAAACATCCGGAAGTCATTGACTACCTTCAGTCCCATGAAGAAGTACGGCAAATGATCGTGTCGATTGGTGATTTCATCGAGTACTGGGCACCGTATTTTTCCCGGGAAAGCCGCAATTATCTGAGTGTTTCCGTCGGATGTACCGGTGGCCAGCACCGCTCGGTACACATCACAGAGTTTCTGGCAGACCGTTTCAGAAGGTCTGCAGACAAGCATGTGCTGGTCCGGCATCGAGACCTGAAATACTGATATGGCGGTCTCAATACTCACTGTCACGCATGACAACCTTGGGCATCAGTTGCTCGGTACAGCCGAATCCATGCTCGACGCACCGCTGCCTCTGGTTTGCAGAGCACTTGCCGTAACAGACACCAGCAATACCGATGAGTTGCTGTCTACAGCTCGAAAACTCTGTACCGAGATCGACCAGGGAGACGGAGTACTGGTGCTGACCGACATATTCGGTTCAACACCAAGCAATATCTGCAACCAGCTGAATGCATCAGGAGAGGTGCGCGTGCTGGCCGGACTCAATCTGCCCATGCTGATTCGTACCATGAACTATCCAAGTCTGGATTTAGACAAGCTTGCAGAAAAAGCCCTGAGCGGTGCACATGACGGTATTGTTGACTGCAGTCCCAAGAGATAAGGCGCATGCGCAGCAAGGAACTGACCATACCCAACAAGCTAGGTCTGCATGCACGTGCCGCAGCAAAGCTGGTGGCATTGGCATCGGCTTTCGAGAGCGAAATTCTGATCGAGAAAGACTCCAGAAAGGTCAATGGGAAAAGTATCATGGGGGTCATGATGCTGGCGGCAAGCCAGCACTCAAAAATAACGGTTACCACCTCAGGGACTGATGAGGAGGAAGCCATGGTTTCTATCCAAAATTTGGTCAATAATTTTTTCGACGAAGACGAATAAGGCATCCTGGCCCGCTGTTTCACCATGGCATTAATTATTTCCGGAATCGATGTATCAAAGGGCATTGCCATAGGGGGCGTGCATTTGCTCAATCGCGGCGCACCCGAGGTGTTCGAGCACAAACTCAGAAAGGACGAAATCAAATCGGAAGTCGATCGTTTCCGGCATGCCGTTGATGAAGCTAGCAACCATCTGCGCAGCATCCGTGACACCATTCCTGAAGACACGCCGACAGATGTTGCTGTATTCATTGATTCACACATCCTCATGCTCAAGGATTCCATGCTTCGCAAAGTGCCAGCCGGGATCATTCGCAAACAACGCTGCAATGCAGAATGGGCGCTGAAAATACAGCATGACAAGCTGATTTCGGCCTTTGAACAGATGGAGGATGACTATCTTCGCACCCGTATCAACGATGTCGAGCACGTGATCAATCTGATCCAGCAAATTCTGAAAGACCAGCAGTACACGGTGCAGGTCGATACACAGCCTCTGAAAGGCCGCATCATTGTGGCCGATGACCTCACGCCCGCAGATACCGTCTTGATGCAAGCCCAGAGCATTGCAGGCTTTATCACTGAACTCGGCGGACCCCTTTCCCACACTGCGATTCTGGCCCGCAGCCTGGGGATCCCGGCCGTGGTTGGTGTCCAAGGTGCACGCTCACTGCTGCGACAGAAAGAACAGATCATCATCGATGGCAGCAGTGGCATGGTGCTGGCCGGTGCAGATAAGAAAACCATCAGGAGCTACCAACTGAGACAACGCAAGGAAAAGGAAGCACGACGCAAGTTGCGGGCCCTGCGCGATGTCTCGGCCAAGACCCGCGATGGCCGGCGAATCAGTCTGCAGGCTAACATCGAGCTGGCCGAAGACATGATTGCACTCAGGCAATCCGGAGCAGACGGTGTAGGGCTGTGCCGCACGGAATTTCTCTATATCGACCGTGAAAAACCAGCGGACGAAGCCGAACAGCTGAATGCTTACCGGAAAATCATTCGTGCACTGAAAGGCAAGCCCCTGACGATCCGAACCCTGGACCTGGGCGCCGAGAAGGAATTTGATCCCAATTTCAAGGGGCCCCTTACACAGAACCCTGCATTGGGTTTACGTGCGATTCGCAGATCCCTGAAGGACATCAACCTGTTCAAGCAGCAGTTGCGTGCGATTTTACGGGCGTCTTCCAGCGGACCTGTCCGTATTCTGTTGCCCATGATCACCAGCCATGCCGAACTGGTTCAAGCATTATCCATTCTTGAGCAGGCTAAACAGGAGCTGGAGAACGAGCAGCACTCCTATGACCAGGACACCCCTGTCGGTGCCATGATCGAAGTCCCTGCAGCAGCACTGTCCGCCCATATTTTTGCAAAACAGCTCGACTTCCTGTCCATTGGTACCAATGACTTGATTCAATACACGCTTGCCATTGACCGGATCGATGACCAGGTAAACTACTTGTACGACCCACTACACCCCTCCGTACTGAAACTGGTTGACCTGACTCTGCGCGCTGGCCGGCATGCCAAAATCCCGGTTGCAATGTGCGGGGAAATGGCGGGAGATCCGCGCTATACCCGACTTCTGCTTGGTCTCGGATTGCAGGAATTCAGCACACACCCCTCCAACCTTCTGGAGATCAAACAGATTGTCAACCGAAGCCGTATCTCAGAACTGGAAAAACCTGCAAGGAAAATCCTGAACACCACCGTGCCAACCAGAATCACTTCCCTGGTTGACACACTGAACGGCTAGCTCCGCCAAACCGAGGGTATCGGCTTTGGCAGGAGGTTGCCAAAGCAGTTACACTTGCCACCCATCTTCGCATCCATAGACCGTTCAGCCAATGCCTGACACTGCTCTACAATCGCAAAACCAGACCCTGAAGGCTATCAGTGAGGCCTTGCAGACGGGAACCATGCAGCGTGCCAGGCGCATGTTGAATGCGTTGCATCCGGCTGAAATTGCCAACCTGCTGGAAGCACTTCCCCATTCGCAACGCATCATCGTCTGGAATATGCTCGACTCCGATGATGGGGAAATCCTGCTGAACGTTGGCGAAGAAGTTCGCAGCGGCCTGATCAGGCTTATGGACAGCGAAGCCCTGGTGGCGGCAACCGAGGGCCTGGAAATAGATGATCTTGCAGACCTGCTGGTTGACCTGCCCCACACGGTTACGCAACAAGCGTTGGCCAGCATGGACCATCAGGACCGCCAGCGCCTGGAAGCCGTATTGTCCTATGATGAAAATACTGCCGGTGGCCTGATGAATACTGACGTGGTTACCGTGCGCCATGACGTTACACTCGATGTGGTACAGCGCTACCTGCGAAGCCGGGGTACACTTCCTGACGGAACAGACTCACTATTCGTTGTCGACCGCTACGAACGCTATATTGGCGCACTTCCACTCTCGAAAGTGCTGACTAACAAGCCAACAAAACTGGTACGGGATGTGCTTGAGGACGATGTACGTGCATTCGATGCCAACACAGAGGCTTCTCTGGTTGCAAAGTCATTCGAGGACCTCGACCTGGTTTCTGCTGCTGTCGTTGATGAAGACAATAAGCTGATTGGCCGCATTACTGTGGATGACGTCGTGGATGTCATCCGGGAGGAGGCTGAACATTCCGTGTTCAGCATGGCGGGCTTGTCGGAAGAGGAAGATTTGTTTGCACCCGTTGTTGCATCTACACAACGACGCACCGTCTGGCTGGGCGTCAATTTGCTGACCGCTTTCCTGGCGGCCTGGGTCATCAGCCTGTTTCAGGTGACTCTGGAAAAAATCATCATACTGGCAATACTGATCCCGGTGGTCGCAAGCATGGGGGGCATAGCCGGCTTTCAGACACTGACCCTGGTGATCCGGGGCCTGGCACTGGGCCAGATCGGGCGTAGCAATTCCAAGCTGTTGTTGTTCAAAGAGCTCGCAGTCGGGTTTTTGAACGGGATGACATGGGCATTCATCGTCGCGCTGATCGTCGTCCTGTGGTTCAAGGACCTCAAGATGGGCGGGGTCATCGCGGCTGCAACCATGGCAAACCTGCTGTGTGCAGCGCTTGCGGGCGTATCAATCCCGGTAATTTTGCGCAACCTCAACATTGATCCAGCACTGGCAGGCGGCGTCATCCTGACCACGATCACAGATGTAATCGGGATTTTCGCCTTTCTTGGGCTGGCTACCTGGCTGCTTCTGTAAAAACCAGCACCAGGGGTCGCCTGCCCCTTTTCCTATCACTTTCCGTCTGATGCCGAGAAGGCCCTGGCTAGGTCTTTGGCAAGGTCACACCACGCTGGCCCTGGTATTTCCCGCCCCGGTCCCTGTAAGAAGTCTCACAGGTTTCATCAGACTCGAAGAAGAGCATCTGGGCGATGCCCTCGTTGGCATAGATTTTTGCCGGCAACGGCGTGGAATTGGAAATTTCTATGGTGACATGCCCTTCCCACTCGGGCTCAAGCGGGGTGACGTTGATGATGATGCCACAACGCGCGTAGGTGGACTTCCCTAAGCACACCGTCAGCACCGATCGTGGGATACGAAAATACTCAACAGTCCTTGCCAACACAAAGGAATTTGGAGGGATTACGCACTCGTCCGCCTTGAGATCGATGAAACTGTCTTTGTTGAACTGCTTCGGGTCTACCATCGCAGAGTTGATGTTGGTGAAGATTTTGAATTCATCCGCGCACCGCACATCATATCCGTAGCTGGATGTTCCATAAGAAACCAGACGCCCGTTGTTGCCGGAACGGACCTGGCCGGCTTCAAATGGCTCAATCATGCCGTGCTGTTTCGCCATTTGGCGGATCCAGCGGTCTGATTTAATGGCCATGGATATACAACTTCACAATGCCCCTGCCCGGAACCTGTCCGTACAGTGCTGCTCCCAATTTACTTGCTCCCCGGGTTTACCGCAAAAAACTGTGCAGCCTGCCGGGATGGGCTCATGAAAGAGCCGTCAGGTATTCTGGATGACAATTTTCGGAAACCGCGCCCTGTAATCCTTGCCTTGCACAGCAAGTTTCGCAGCAGCCTTGCGTGCAATCTCACGATAGATTTCAGCTATGCGGCTGTCCGGCATCATTGCTACTGAAGGGTTGCCGCCGTCTGCCTGTTCACGAATCTTGATGTCCAAAGGCAAGGCGCCCAGTATGTCGACACCCGATTCTTCAGCCATGCGCTGGCCCCCTCCCTGACCGAATATTGCCTCTTCATGGCCACACTTACTGCATATGTGAATGCTCATATTTTCCACGACCCCCAGCACTGGCACTTCCACTTTCTCAAACATCTTCAGTCCCTTGCGTGCATCAAGCAGGGCAATGTCCTGAGGCGTGGTAACAATAATTGCTCCACTCACGGGTATCTTCTGAGCCAGTGTCAACTGCACATCTCCCGTGCCAGGAGGCAAGTCGACTACCAGGTAGTCAAGTCCTCGCCAGCAAGTATCGTTCAGCAACTGCTCAAGTGCCTGGGTAACCATCGGGCCTCGCCAGATCATGGGGGTTTCCTCATCGATCAAAAACCCGATTGACATGGCTTGCAGTCCATGAGCTACCATGGGCTCCAGGCTTTTGCCATCGCTTGACTCGGGCTGTCCACTCACACCAAGCATACGGGGCTGACTGGGGCCATAAATATCTGCATCCAGCATTCCAACCGTCGCGCCCTCCATGGACAGTGCCAAGGCAAGATTCACCGCGGTCGTGGATTTACCCACACCCCCCTTACCGGAAGCCACGGCAATGATGTTTTTGATATTTTCGAGAGGTTTGAGGCTTTTTTGTACAGTATGTGCCTCAATCTGCCAGCTTACGTCCGCCTGCACATGCTCCGCACCGGCTTCCCCAACTTTAGCCTCGATCTGCTTGGCAAGAGCATCCGAGACCCCTTTCGCAGGGTAGCCAAGCTGGACCGTGATGTTCACCCTGCCGCCTTCCGTGTCGATTTTTTTTACGGTATTGCCGGCAACCAGATCTTTTCCAAGATAAGGGTCCTGAATCTGTTTCAGTGCTGTCTCCACCTGCTCTTCTGTAAGCTGAACCATTCCTAACTCTCCTGAAAAATTTGGGTCTAGCACGAGGGGAGCCTACTATACCATGTCCACTAGGCCAGCAAAGACTCCCAGTTCACCGGACTCACGCTGCAAGACGATGGTGATTTTTTCAAATCCTCAATAGGGTAAAATTGCAAAAACGGATCGCGCCAACATGCCTGAAACAAAACGAAATATCCTCATCACCAGCGCGCTCCCTTATGCCAACGGACCCATACATATTGGACATCTGGTCGAGTACATACAAACCGACATCTGGACGCGATTCCAGAAAATGTGTGGGCACGACTGCCTGTACATATGTGCAGATGATGCGCATGGCACGCCGATCATGCTCAAGGCCCAGCAGGAAGGAATAACCCCTGAACAACTGATATCACGGGTCAGTGCCGAGCATCAGAAAGATTTTTCAGACTTTCACATTCAGTTCGATAACTACCACTCTACCCATTCCGAAGAAAACAGGTTCCATTCCACGCGCATCTACGAGCGACTGAAAAAAAGCGGACATATCACCACAAAAACGGTTGTAGACCTGTATGACCCGCAGGACCAGGTGTTTCTGCCTGACCGTTTTGTCAAGGGCGAATGTCCGAAATGCGGTGCCAAGGACCAGTACGGAGACAACTGCGAGGTCTGTGGAAGCACGTATACGCCTGCAGACCTGATCAATCCGTATTCATCCGTAAGCGGTGCCACACCGGTCAAAAAGGAAAACCTGCACTACTTCTTCAAGCTGAACGACTTCAAGGAAGTGCTGCATGGCTGGATCGAGAACAATCCACTGCAACCGGGAATCACCAACAAGCTCAAAGAGTGGTTCCAGGACGATCTCAGGGACTGGGACATCTCACGCGATGCACCATATTTCGGATTCGAAATTCCGGATGCGCCAGGCAAGTATTTCTACGTGTGGCTGGATGCGCCAGTAGGATACATGGCCAGCCTGCAACAGTACTGTGACCGCACCGGCCGGGACTTCGACGCCTACTGGGATGCTGACAGCCAATACGAGGTGTACCATTTTATCGGCAAGGATATAGCGTACTTCCATATGTTGTTTTGGCCTGCAATGCTGCATGGCGCAAACTACCGAATCCCCACTGCCGTGTACTGTCATGGATTCCTGACGGTCGACGGCCAAAAAATGTCAAAGTCTCGAGGCACCTTTGTCAAGGCACGCACCTATCTTGATCATCTGAACCCTGAGTATTTGCGTTACTACTTTGCGGCAAAGCTGGGACCTGATGTCAGTGACATTGACCTTAGCCTGGATGATTTCCAGCAACGTGTGAACAGCGACGTCGTGGGAAAACTGGTGAATATAGCCAGCCGCTGTTCCGGGTTTATCCACAAATATTTTGAAGGAAAACTGACTTCGGCCTTTATCGAGGGCGGGCGCGAGGTGTTTGACTATGCAGTACAAAGAAACGAACACATAAAAGAGCTCTACGAATCTCGAAACTACTCACAAGCCATGCGCTCGATCATGAAGCATGCCGATGAAGCCAACCAGATCATCGATGCCCACAAGCCCTGGGAACTTGCAAAAGACGAGACCAAGCGGGACCAGGTACACCAGGTCTGCAGCTTTGGCTTGAACATGTACCGGTTGCTGATCGGCTATCTGAAGCCCGTGACGCCCAGCCTTGCACAAAAGTCAGAAGCCTTTCTGAATACGGAAACCTGCTGGAGCGATCTGGCTTCAGGAGAACCGCTGCCCGAAGGGCATCAGATAAACACATTCAAACCGCTGATCACCCGAGTCGAAAAAAAGTCGGTGGAGGATATGATAGAAGATTCAAAACAAGATGAGGCGCCTGCGCCTGCTGACCCGATCAGCGACGAAATCACCTTCGATGACTTCGTAAAACTGGATTTCAGGGTTGCAAAAATTGTCCAGGCGGAACAGGTAGAAGGAGCAGATAAACTGCTCAAGCTGACGTTGGACCTGGGAGAGCCTACAGGGAATGTGCAGCGCACCGTGTTTGCAGGAATAAAGTCTGCCTACGCCCCGCAAGACATTGAAGGCCGCCTGACCGTGGTGGTTGCAAATCTGGCTCCTCGGAAAATGCGTTTTGGCACTTCGGAAGGCATGGTACTTGCGGCCGGCCCCGGTGGGAAAGACATATTTCTACTGCAGCCTGACAGCGGGGCAACTCCCGGCATGCGCGTAAAATAGATTTCCTGTGCAAAACCCCGATTCCATCGTCCCAACGGGAAAATATCTTGCAAGAATTGATGAACAGCAGTGTATCGGCTGTACATTGTGCATCAAGGCCTGCCCCTTTGATGCGATCGTGGGAGCATCCCGGCACATGCACACAGTCATAACCCGGTACTGCACAGGCTGCAGGTTGTGCATCCCTCCATGTCCGGTCGACTGCATAACCCTGGAAGCGAATACCCGCTTTCACCAGATACATCAAACCGTTCCTTCATGCGAGCAGCGAAAACTGAAAAAAGAATTCGCAGCGTTTTCGCGTGACAATCGCAAGCGGCGCGAGCAAAGACTTAAATCTATGCGCCAAGAAAGACAAATGCTGTTCGAACGCAGAAAAAGGGAACTATCGCTCAACAAGTAACCTCTTACCCATACCATGAACCAGGAAAAATACGAAAAAATCTTTCGCCGCCTGAAAAAGGCCAATCCGAGCCCAAGAACAGAACTCGTACACAAGTCCAATTTCGAACTCCTGATTTCCGTCATACTTTCCGCGCAAGCCACAGATGTAAGCGTAAACAAGGCGACCAAGGATCTTTACAAGGTCGCCAATACGCCAAGAAAAATGCTCAAGCTTGGGGAAAAAAAACTGAAGACCTATATCAAGTCAATCGGCTTATACAACAGCAAGGCTGAAAATATCATCAAGACCTGCCGCATCCTGCTGGAAAAACATGGAGGGCGAATTCCGCGCAACCGGGAAGCACTGCAGTCATTGCCAGGTGTCGGCAGAAAAACCGCCAACGTGGTACTCAACAATGCCTTCAACCAGCCCACCATTGCGGTGGATACACACATATTCCGGGTCTCCAACAGGACCGGTCTCGCACCTGGGAAAACTGTGCTTGCCGTAGAAAATGAACTGGAAAAGCAGGTGCCGGATAAATACAAGTTGCATGCCCATCACTGGCTGATTCTACTCGGCCGTTATACCTGTCTGGCGCGCAAACCCAAGTGCCATGAATGTCCGATTTTCGATCTTTGCGAATACAGTGAAAAAGGTGTAATCCACTAGGAAATATCGTTTCACAGGAGACTCCAATGCCAGTACTTGTCAGCACCGCAAACTCATTGCAAGACGTTCTGGACAGGCTTCGGGCCGTCGACTTTTTGGGACCGCTTGCGCTGCGCCTGTACTTGGCGCCGGTATTCATTGCTGTCGGCTTGCACAAATTCATGCATCTGGAAGATATTGCGAGCTGGTTCGGAAATCCCGATTGGGGGCTCGGCTTGCCCAGCCCCATGCTCATGGCAATTCTTGCGGCATCTGCAGAGTTATTCGGCGGCATAGCTTTGTTGTTTGGAGTTGCAGTTCGCTGGTTTACCATCCCTTTGATGATCACCATGCTCGTCGCAATTTTCGCGGTGCACTGGAACCAGGGCTGGTTTGCGATAGCACCGGGCGACTCTGCCACTAGCACGGCCAGGCCACTTGCAGCCATCGGGATTCCATCTGCCAAACACAGTCTGGAAAACAGTGAGGAAGTCGGCAAACGCCTGCAGGCTGCCAGATCCCTGCTGAAAAAACACGGGAACTATAAATGGCTGACAGAAAAAGGAAAATTTGTGATATTGAATAACGGTATCGAGTTTGCCGCGACCTACTTTGTAATGTTGCTGGTACTGTTTTTTACGGGGGCAGGGAGGTACCTGTCTATTGACTACTGGATTGCCAGGCATTTCAGGAAATGAGCCGAGCACTGCGCTGGTCTTGCGATTTTACGTACAACCCCTAGGAGCCATGTCATATGGACACCAATCACCAAGATATCAATGCAGTCAGCGGCTCCGGTCTCGGTTTCCGGCGCGATCTTCTTGGTGAGCTTGAAGCAAGCCTTCCAGCCAGCATCGACTTCATGGAAGTCGCGCCCGAGAACTGGATAGGAGTCGGCGGGAAACTAAGCAAACGTTTCCGGGCCTTCACAGAAAAAATCCCGTTTGTCTCACACGGACTTTCTCTCTCAATCGGCAGTCCTGCCCCTTTGGACGAGTCACTGGTACATGACGTCAAGAAATTCCTGCATGCACATGACATCCGCTGTTACAGCGAGCACCTGAGCTACTGTTCAGATGACGGACATTTGTATGACCTGATGCCCATCCCCTTTACTGAAGAGGCCGTGCACTATGTTGCCGGACGAATCAGGCGTGTCCAAGATATCCTGGAACAGAAAATAGCCATGGAAAATGTTTCCTATTACGCGGCCCCCGGCAAGGAGATGGATGAAATCGATTTCGTCAATGCCGTGCTTGGAGAGGCCGATTGCAACCTGCTACTGGATGTGAACAACATCTACGTCAACTCCGTCAACCACCAGTATGACCCGGTGGAATTCTTGCAGGCATTGCCCGGCAACCGCATTGCATATTGCCACATCGCAGGTCACTACATAGAAGAAGAAGATTTGCTTGTGGACACCCATGGCGCGGGTGTGATCGATCCTGTCTGGGATTTGCTGGACAAGGCCTATGGGCTGTTCGGCTCCATGCCGACTTTGCTGGAACGGGATTTCAATATTCCTCCTCTGGAGGATCTGGTACAGGAAGTACACACAATTCGTGACCTGCAGGGAAAGTGGGGCACGGCACCACGGGTACAGATCAGCTGACCCATGCCTGTCATGCCTTCAAAAATACCTACATTCAAAAAAATCCAGTACGAGTTTACTGCGCACCTAAGGGACCCAAGCAAGAACAGTGCACCGGAAGGCATCGAAGACCGGCGCATGAAAATCTATCGGGGCCTTCTCTATCGCAATGTGCAGAATTTCATCAAAAGTGCATTCCCCGTCCTGCGCAGGCTCTACAACGATGATGACTGGCACAGGATGGTCCAGGATTTTTTTGCTAACCATCGATCCGCATCGCCCTATTTCAGGGATATCTCCCGCGAATTCCTTGATTACCTGGAAAACGAAAGAATATCCCGGCCTGAAGATCCAGTTTTCATCAATGAACTGGCTCACTACGAGTGGATAGAAATCTTTCTCGCAAATTCAGACCTTGAGCCAGACATGACAAATGTAGACCCAAAAGGGGATTTAATGCATAACGTGCCCATCCTTTCTCCTCTGGCAGAATTCTTCGGCTACCACTTCCCGGTGCACAAGATTAGTCCCGATTTCCAGCCGAAACAGGCTAGCGCACAGCCCGTGTTTCTAATGATCTACAGAGATAGGCAGGACAAGGTCGGCTTCATGGAACTGAGCTCCATCACAGCAAAGCTGATCGAACAGCTGAAAAACAATCAACTGGAAACGGGTCAACAGCTTCTTGGGAAGATCGCCGAAACGTTGCAGCATCCAAACCCGGATGTGGTGTTCAGGAGCGGGGAAAAGGCCCTGGAACAGCTGCGTTCCAAGGATATTGTTCTCGGCACCCGAATACGAAAGTAAGCCAGGTCCATCAGGTTGGCTTGTCTGGCCAAGGTGTTTCTGCGTGGTCTGAACTGGCGGACAGCACTCTGCACGAAACGAACAGGAAGTCAGACAGCCTGTTTAAATAGACTTGAATATCCGGGTTGACGGTTTGATGCTGGCTCAACTCCACCACGCTTCTTTCTGCACGTCTACAAACAGCGCGGGCCAGATGACAAGCTGAAGCTGCACTCCCTCCATTGGGCAGTATGAAGCTGTTCAGTGCCGGCAGGTTCTCAGTGAAGATATCCATCCGTTCTTCCAGGTATGTGACCATGTCTGAATGAACTCGGTTCAGGCGTGGATTGCTTAATTCCGCGCCCAGATCAAAAAGCCGATGCTGGATTTCTGTCAAACTGTCTTTGACATCCTCTGGCAAATCATTGGCCAGGACCATGCCGATGACAGAATTCAGTTCATCGATATCGCCCAAGGCCTGAATTTCAGGACAGTCCTTGCGCACACGCCTGCCACCGGGCAGACCCGTTTCGCCCCGATCCCCGGTTCTGGTATAAATTTTGGTTGCTCCGCCAGACACTCGCAGTCCACCGACACGCTCACTGCATGGGCTTGATATGCAGTTCAGCAAATACGGACTGGCCCGGCACGTTGTATCCTGATGCCAGCTCATACTCCTTGTCAAAAAGGTTTTCCGTCTTCAGCGCCAGTGTTGCATAGGGGAAATGGTAGCCGATGGAAACATCAAACAATCCATATCCTGGCAGCGTCACGTCTTGAATGCCTCTCCTTTCCGAGGTGACCAGACCATTCACCTGAATGAAGAACTGCTCTTGGCTGTAAGCTACAGACCCTGTGAGTGTGCGCTTTGCTCTCCTCAGCAAGGGCGTATCGTCAGTCTCGTTACGAGGATCCTGAATGATTCCTTCCAGACCCAGGTCCCAGGCTCCCGACTGGTGGCCGAGAGAAAATTCGATCCCCCTGATACGCACCTCATCCACATTCCGGTTCTCATAGGTGAACGTCTCTGGGTCTATAAGTGTGGCCTCAATGAGATTATCGATTTTGTTTTCAAAAATGCGAAATGACACGGAAGTCAACGGAGTCAAATTATGTTTGATTCCTGCTTCGATTGAGCGGGAAGTTTCCTCTTTCAGATCCGGGTTTCCCCCAAATCCGAATCTTGCGTTGCTGTCTGGCGCACGGAACCCGGTACCAATGCTTGTAAAGAGCCTGGTTCCCTGCCATAGGGAATAGCCATATTCCAGGTTCCAGGTCATGGCATCGTCAAAGTCTTCATGGTCTGTGTATCGGGTCGCTGTGGAAAGGGTGTGTTTGTTTCTTGCGAACTGCTCATGCAGGTACGCTGAAAATATCCGCGTATCCTGCTTGTAGGAATTCCCAAAAGACAGGGAGTTCGTGTTCTCATCCGCCAGTGACATCCCAAGTACAAGCACGTTGTCATTGAACGTGATGTCATTCTTCCAGTCGTAAACAACCCTGTCAGTCAAGGCATAATCCTTGTTTCCCAGAAAGTTTGTCTGGTTCTGGCGGACTTCGTCCCTGATTCTCGAAACAGACAGGGCAGACTTCCAGTTTTCAAGCACAGGTCGGCTCAGCGACACATTCAGGACATTATTTTTCCGATCATGGTCCAGGTCCGTGCCAAAGCTGTCATATTCGGTGTTGCCCTCCACCTGCCAGAAACCGAACAGGAGTTCGCTCACTCCTGCTTTCGTTCTTATGTTGAAGTCAAATGTGTCACGATCATGTCCGTGATGTGTATTCGAGCTACTGGCTGAAGGGAATCCCTCTGTCTGCAACCGGCTGAAAGACAGATTGCCTGAGGCACGGTCATTCGCATACCCCAGGTGCATGCTTTGCTCGTCCGTGGAATACCTGCCAGCCGTGACGTGAAAATCGGCGCTCTTCTCCTCATCGTGGATAGAAGTGATCACATTGATCACGCCCCCCACGGCTTCAGATCCATATACGGTTGAACGGGGACCCTTGACGACCTCAATGCGGTCAATCACAGAGGTGTCAATCATTTCCAATGCCGGGGCACCCGTGGTGGCGGAATTCATTTTTACCCCGTTGATGAGCACTGTGGTGTGATTGCTGTTCGTGCCACGGACAAACACTGAAGTCTGCTGCCCCGCCCCGCCGGTGCGACCGATGTCCAGACCGGCATGCCACCGCAGCAAGCCTGCAATATCTGCGGATGGACTGCGCTCAATCATTTCACGGGAAATAACCACGACGGAAGGTATGACCTCCCCGAGTGACTGGGCATACCTGGCAGGAGTAACAACAACCTCGTCAAGCGCATGAGCAAATGTGCACACGTTGATCAGGCAGGCAACCGCAAGGTTTCTAAAATTCATTATGTGTATCCGAACAGTCGCTCAGCCTTTACGTATGACAGCCCGTATGGGCTCCCGAGGTCAGCGAACACGGTAAGTGTGCAGGGTACCCCACCTAGCTTTTTCCGTACACGGGTACGGCTGCACCTGTCACACCGTTGGCCTGTTTTGAGCAAAGATGCAGAATTTCATTAGCCAGTTCAGTGGGTGGTACCCAGTTACTGAAGTTGCTGCCTGGCATATCCGCGCGGTTCTGCGGAGTATCAATGGTTCCCGGCAAAATACAATTCACATTGATGTTGTTGTGCTTGTGCTCTGCCGCCAGACTTTGCGTGAGCGTGATCACAGCTGCCTTACTGACACAGTAAGGTGCCATTCTCGCCTTTCCTTCTACTGCCGCACGCGCAGCCACATTCACGACCCTGCCTTTTTTCCTTTTCAGCATGTGCGGGATAACCGCGCGGCACATGAGAAATACACTTTTCGCATTCATGTCCAGCATGAAATCCCAGTCTTGTACCGGCGTCTCGTGTACGGGCGGTCCCATCCTGAATCCTCCGGCAACATTGGCGAGGATGTCGATGCGTTTAAAACGCTGTATGACTTGGTCCACCGAATGATTTACCTGGTTCACATCAGTCAGATCAGCCTCAAACAAGCCAATATTCTCCGCGTTCCTCCAGGAAGCCTGTTGCGAGCGGTCAAAACCGATGTCAACCAGCGCCAGTTTCGCACCTGCACGATGGAAAAGCTTCGCCACGGTGCTGCCGAGGTTGCCGGCGGCCCCGGTAATCACTGCTACCTGATTATCAAAGTCATGCACGTTTATTCTCTGTACTCGTCGTGGTGATAAAATTCTACCTTATCTACCGGGCACCTAGCATTCTGACAGAAACCGGCCCTGTCACTTGGCATGCAACTGCATGTTGGCCGCAGGGAGCTGTATTTTGGCAGCGCATAAAAAAAGGGAGCAGGGCGCTCCCTTAATACAACCACCATGAGTGGTGGCCCCATAACGCCGAGAATCGGCCCTGACTCTTACCAGGTAAGAGCTCCTCCAGTTTGATATTCGGTCACCCGGGTTTCAAAAAAGTTCTTTTCCTTCTTTAGATCCAGTATCTCTGACATCCATGGGAAGGGATTGCCCGCTCCGGCATACTGTTGTGACAAGCCGATCTGTGCACAGCGCCGGTTGGCGATGAATTTCAGATATTCCTCAAACATGGGAGCATTCAAGCCGAGAATGCCACGCGGCATGGTGTCACGGGCATACTGAACCTCAAGCTCTACGCCCTGCTGAATGAGCTTGACAATTTCCTGCTGGAAACTTTCCGTCCATAGATGCGGGTTTTCCATTTTGATCTGGTTGATCACATCAATGCCGAAATTCATATGCATGGACTCGTCACGCAGGATGTATTGAAACTGTTCGGCGACCCCTGTCATCTTGTTCCGGCGACCCATGGAAAGAATCTGCACAAAACCCACGTAGAAGAAGATGCCTTCGAACACTACATAAAATGCAATAAGGTCTCTCAGTAACCGTTGATCGTCTTCTGCAGTACCGGTTCTGAAATCCGGATCACCCAGACTGTTGGTATACGGCAATGCCCACTCAGCCTTGCGGGCAACCGCCGGTAATTCCCGATACATGTTGAACACCTCGCCCTCATCCAGGCCCAAGGACTCAATGCAGTATTGGTACGCATGCGTATGGACGGCCTCCTCAAAAGCCTGGCGCAACAGATACTGTCGGCATTCCGGATTGGTGATGTGCCGGTATACAGCCAGCACCAGATTGTTCGCGACCAGAGAGTCTGCTGTAGAGAAGAATCCCAGGTTGCGTTTGATGATGGTGCGCTCATCTTCGGTCAAGCCGTCCGGGTCTTTCCACAGTGCTATATCAGCCGTCATGTTGATTTCCTGGGGCATCCAGTGATTGGCGCATCCATCCAGGTATTTCTGCCAGGCCCACTCGTACTTGAAGGGCACCAGTTGATTCAGGTCAGCACGGCAATTGATGATTTTTTTGTCATCGACCTGAATACGGCCAGCACCTCTTTCGATGCTCTCCAGACCGGTAACGCCTTCGTGCCGCTCCTGGCCTTCAGGCTGTTCGGTCAGTGCCCGTCGTGCGTCCAGAACCTGCGGGTCCACAAAAACTGCAGGTGCGGTAACGCTTGACGTGTTAGTTCGCGTATCGGCGATCGGGTCTTCCCAGCTTTGCATAACAGCTTCCCCCTCCATAGTTATTACCGCCTACTGGCAAGCCTCACAATCAGGGTCCAGAATCGAGCAGGCATCAGGCGCGCTGCCATTGCCATTATTCTTCACGGCATTAAGTTTGTTTTCCCGACCTTGGACAGTACTTTTTTCCACATGTGTGGCACCCATAGAACGCAGGTAATACGTTGTTTTCAAACCCCGTACCCAGGCAAGCTTGTACAGGTTATCCAGCTTCTGGCCGGATGGCTCGGCCATGTAAAGATTGAGTGACTGCGCTTGGTCAATCCATTTCTGTCGACGTGACGCGGCCTCGACCAACCAACGCGGGTCAATCTCAAATGCAGTCGCATAAATGCTTTTCAGATCACCAGGAATACGGTCTATGGACTGCACACTGCCATCGAAGTACTTGAGGTCATTGACCATAACTTCATCCCAGAGATCATTGGCTTTTAAATCCGCAACCAGATAGGGGTTGCTGACCGTAAACTCTCCCGACAAATTCGACTTTACAAACAGGTTCTGGTACGTGGGCTCAATGCTTTGCGTCACGCCACAAATATTGGAAATGGTGGCAGTCGGGGCAATCGCCATAGTGTTGGAATTACGCATTCCGACTTTTTGCACACGCTGGCGCAAGCTGTCCCAGTCCATGGTGGTAGAGCAGTCCTGTCTCAGGTAGCCGCCCCGTCCTTCGGCCAGAAGTTCAATCGAATCGATGGGCAGAATCCCCTGCGCCCAGAGCGACCCCTCGAACGTCGGGTAGGTCCCGCGCTCTTCTGCCAGATGGGTCGACGCCTTGATGGCATAGTAGCTCACTGCTTCCATCGAGCGATCAGCAAACTCGGTAGCATCATCGCTTTCATACGCGATGCGTTGTTTATACAGGGCATCCTGAAAACCCATTATTCCCAGCCCAATGGGTCGATGGCGAAAATTAGAGCGGCGCGCTTTAGGTACACTGTAGTAGTTGTACTCGATCACGTTGTCCAGCATGCGTATGGCCGTGGAAACAGTCTGCTCCAGCTTTTCGAGATTCAGGCCGTTTTCATCGACATGTGCGGCGAGGTTGACAGAGCCTAGGTTGCATACGGCGATTTCCTCATCGTCGGTATTCAGGGTGATTTCCGTACACAGGTTGGACGAGTGCACCACACCGGCATGCTGCTGGGGAGAACGCAGGTTGCAAGGATCCTTGAATGTGAGCCAGGGATGGCCGGTTTCATACAGCATGCCAAGCATTTTGCGCCACAGATCAACCGCGTTTACCTTTTTGAAATTCTTGATCTCGCCACGCTCGGCTTTTTGCTCATATTCTTCGTAGCACGCCTCAAACTCGGTACTGCACAGATCGTGCAACTCAGGCACTTCATGTGGTGAGAACAGGGTCCATTCCTGCTCTTCGCTGACGCGCTTCATGAACAGATCCGGCACCCAGTTGGCGGTGTTCATATCGTGTGTGCGACGGCGATCGTCCCCCGTGTTCTTGCGCAGCTCCAGAAACTCCTCGATGTCCAGATGCCAGGTTTCCAGATAGGCACACATGGCACCCTTGCGCTTGCCGCCCTGATTCACGGCCACGGCGGTGTCGTTGGCAACCTTGAGAAAAGGAACCACGCCCTGGGACTTGCCATTCGTGCCCTTGATGTGTGAGCCCATGGCGCGCACCCGGGACCAGTCATTCCCCAAGCCCCCTGCAAATTTGGACAGCATGGCATCATCCCGAATCGCCTCGAAGATGCCATACAGGTCATCCGGCACGGTGCTGAGATAGCACGAGGACAGCTGTGAGCGCAGGGTGCCCGAGTTGAACAAGGTGGGTGTCGAACTCATGAAATCAAAAGACGACAGCAGGTTGTAAAACTCAATGGTACGGTCTTCACGGTCCACTTCGTTTATGGCCAGGCCCATGGCAACACGCATGAAGAAGGCTTGCGGCAGCTCTACCCGGATCCCATCGCTTTGAATGAAATAACGGTCGTACAGGGTCTGCATGCCAAGGTACGTAAACTGATGGTCACGCTCCGGCCTGATCGCCTCGCCGAGCCTCTTCAGGTCATACTCGGAAGCAAGCTTCGTATCCAAAAGCCCAAGCTCCGTAACCTTCCGGACATAGTGTTCGAAGTAGTCCGCATACTGGAGTGTCATCTCCTTGAATGTGGCCTCGGTAGGAACCCCGTATATAAAGCTGAGCACCTCGCGGCGCAGGCTGTCCAGCAAAAGGCGTGCGGCAACGTACGTGTAGTTGGGCTCTTGCTCAATCAGGGTGCGTGCACTCATGGTCAAGGCAGTGCCCACTTCTGTTTCAGGGATGCCGTCATACAGGCTGCGCAGCGCCTCATCGACAATTGACTGCGCCTGGACATCCTCGGTTTCTGCACATGCTTCGGCGACCATGCGCGTAAGGCGTTCAATATCCAGCGATTTGGGATTGCCGTCTGCATCTGTCACGTCCATGACCTGAGAGGGTGTCTCTCCGGCTTCCTGCAGCGTGTACTTTTCAGCGCGTTGTGCCGCGCGTGCCTTTGCACGCTCTTCGCGGTACAGTACGTACGCACGGGCAATCTTGTGCTGGCCATAGCGCATAAGCGCCAGCTCGACCTGATCCTGGATGTCTTCTATATGGAACGTCCCGCCTTGGGGCCGGCTGCGGGAAAGCGCATAGAAGACCTTCTCGGTAATTCTCTCGACCATCTCATGGATACGGGAAGAGGCTGCGGCATTGCCGCCTTCGACTGCAAGAAAGGCCTTGGTGACCGCAACCTTGATTTTCTCGCGGTCAAAGCTGGTGACCTTGCCGTTTCTGCGGATTACGCGGTATCGATCAGGTGAGGTGATTACAACTTTTGGATCATTCGTCTCGGCAGGACCTTCTGGCTGGTCGAGTATTTTCGGGTTGATAGCAGTGGCAATTTCTGGCCGCATCCGATCCTTCGATCCTCTGGTAAAGCGTTTTTTTTATTGGCTTCAAACAACCCCTCCCGCTTCGCCCTCTTCGGGGCGTTGTCAGCAGTAACAACAATGGGAGGAACTGCTACAATGCCGTAAATATACACAATATGTTGTGCTAGCGCCAGACTTAGAGCACAAGAAGTAGGCAAAATTGTACAGGCCTGAAATCTTAGCATTTTTTCCAAATGCCCCAAGAATATCCAAAGCTTATAAACAACAAATTCTTGATAAAATTTTTTGATGAGGCGCCGCAGATTCGGACACGATGGCGGTACTTGTTCGCGATACAATGAGCCGATGGCCCATCCAGAAGACATCCCTCTACAGGCTGACCTCGCCGATCATGGCGGGTGTGCCAATTCGGAGCCGTTTGCCCTGCGCGTCCTGGGCGACAGCATGGAACCCGAGTTCAGGGACGGGAACATCATCATCATTGATTCGGCGGCAGCTGTGGAAAGTGGCTGCTACGTGCTGGCCATGGTCGACGAAGAATACATTTTCCGCCAGCTGGTCATCGAAGATGGCCGCTACGTGCTGAAAGCTCTAAATGAAGGGTATGAAGAAATAGAGGTTCCCGGGATCGAAGCGATCCGTGGTGTCATCGTACAGCGCTCAGGGGTGCGCCGTAGGGACCACAAGCACTATGGCTGAAAACCGTGTTCCCGAAATCCGGATCAGCCTTCTTCAGGTCACAGTACCCGCTGCTGTTCGGGTTTGACCTTGGGGCTTAAAAATACCTCTGCACGATCCTGGTCCACTTTCTCGTGACCCTGGCCGACCAGGGGCTGCTCATAGTCGTTCCACCCCTTCAGGCCCGTTTTCAGCGAAATAACATTTTTATAACCCATCTGCTGCATGGTGTAGGCCGCCAGCACACTGCGATTGCCGGACCGGCAGACCACAACGACTTCCTTTGCCCTGGCTTCAGCAAGTACGGGCAGGGTCTCGCTATAGCCATAGTCGCACGCAGCCTCCAGGATCCCCCTGGGCACATTGACGGACCCGGCAATATGCATCGCAGCAAACTCCTCGGGTTCACGGATATCCAGGACCAGGGGTTGGTGATCGCCGGAAAGTTTCTGCTCCAGGTCCCAGGGCATGATTTCATTGACCAGTCTTTCGTGCTCGGAGACAAGCTGCTTGAACGTCTTCACAGGCATCCGCTCTCAGAAAATCCAGCAAGTATCGCTTGAAAATGGAGAGTTCTAGTCGCTCGCGTATGTTTTTCTGGCTCGAAGCCCCTGCTCCACTGCAATCACTGCCGCTTCCACGCGCGAATGGATGTTCAGCTTTCTTAAAATGGCTTTGACGTGCAGCTTGACCGTACCATCCGAAATGCCCAGATTTCTGGCGATGACCTTGTTGCTCTGACCTTCAGCCAATAGACTCAAGATTTCGCGCTCACGTGGAGTCAGGCTGTCCAGTGGGCTGACTTCGGATTCGAGGGGATCTTCCCCCTTGACCACCTTTGCCAGAATTTGTGCCAGATTCGGTGCGACGACGGTTTCGCCCCGGATGATCTCACGCAATGCGGCCACCACGTTGTCCGGTTCCATGTCCTTCAGCAGATAGCCCTTGGCCCCATTACGCAAGGCCTCCACCAAGTCGCGCTCATCGCCACTCGTCGTCAACATGACCACCGGAGCTTCAAATTTCAGATGCCGAAACTGCTTCAAGACCTCTAGACCGGACATTCCGGGCATCCGCATGTCCAGTAACACGACGTCGGGCTGTAACTCCTGAGCCAACCTGATGCCTTCATGACCATCACTGACCGAGGCAACAACCTCGATTCCGTGTCGGCTCAGCAAGCTCTGCAACCCTTCACGAAACAAGGTGTGATCGTCAATGACAATAATGCGCAGCTTCATATAGGAAGCCATGACTCAAAACTCACACCATTTCGTGCTGGACATTCTCTTGCGCACCATCCGGCAAGTAATTAAATTCAAAGCGAACCTGTACACCTTCACCCGGTTCTCCATCCACGGTTAGTGTACCACCAATCCGGTTAGCACGGTCCTGCATGACACTGATACCAACATGTTCACCGGCAGGATTTTGTTTTTGAAGGTCGGTGATCCCGATGCCATCGTCTTCAACAAGAACGGTGTATTGACCCTCTTCGTCACCACGCATGAGTACGCGCACTGTACCTGCCTCGCTGTGCTTTCGAACATTGGTGAGAGCTTCCTGAATCACGCGCAGTACCTGTAACTCGATCTGCGGGGGCAGCATGGTGTCCGGCCATTCTTTTTGCAGATATACCTGTACGCCATCACTATCTTGTTTGAATCGCTCGATGACTTGCTCTACAGACACGGTGAGGCTGCGCTCGCCAATGGGCAGTCGAAAATGTGCAATGAGTGCACGCAACTCTGTATGTGCCTCGTCAATGGTGGATTCTATGCGTTCCAGTTCCTGCCAAGTCGCAGCCTCATCTCCCTGGTGAATCGTTTCATCCAGCACCCGTACCTGGTACCGGATACTTGCCAGCGTCTGTGCAAGTGAATCGTGCAGCTCATTGGCAATGTTGGTTCTTTCACGCATGATGGACAGGGCTTTGGCTTCTTCGTCAAGACGGGCTTTTTCTACAGCAATGCCAAGGTGACGCCCCATGCTGGTAAACAACTCTCTATTCTCTCCGTCATTTTTGAATTTGTCCTCTTCGATGTACAGGTTGTATACACCCAGAACCTTGCCACGGTACTGCAACGGAATAATCAGCACTGAAAGTCTTTCGCCGTCAAAAATGGCTCGGCTGATCTGCAAGGGGCAGGCTACCACCCGGATAGGAACCGTTTGTTGTCCATTCGAATCGGGCATGCTCTCGGGCAAAAATGGAGGCTTGTCCTTGAGTATCGACTCAATACCGGTCCCCGCGATTAGCGAATAGGTGTTCTTTTTCGTTTCTAGAAAAACAACTGCCCCGCGTGCATCCACCAGTTCCTTCATGGTGTGCAAAAAATGAGTCAGCAGTTCGTGCACGTTGCGTGACATGTTGATACTTGTGACCACGTCATACAGCGTTTTCTGCGACTTGTTTTTGCGTGCGATGTGTTCTGTGTGCCGCTGCAGTTGGATCTCTGCATCTCTAGACAGCGACTCCAGCATCTCTGCAACAAAGTTGATATCCTGACTCAACTCGGACAATTCTGACTCGGGGAAAACGGGGATGCGCGCAGCAAGTTCGCCGGCACGAATTTTTTGGGTCCACATGTGTAGCGTGGTCAAAAACTCCGTCAATTTGACATCCGAATACATTCTAGACTCCGCAATCCCGGGAATGGAGTTCATCACATTGGGTCGTATGCGTTATCGCTGACTGCTACTTTACCAGTATTAGGGCTTTTTGCTGAACAAAAGCCAACACCCAGTCAACGTGCGACCCAAGGATTACACGAAGATCTTTCAGCTGGAGTTCAAGCCAGAAAAATCAAGTTCAAAAGGGAAGCAAACTGCTCAAGAGATTTTTCACTTTATGCGGGTCGGGTTGTGCGTGTGCGAAGGCATATTGATTTGCGAAGTGAATCTACTGCCGGTGTAACCCTGCATCCCTATTCCTGTTCCTGTTCGGGTGGCGAGTAGTTCGGATCATTGGGGTTTAGAAACACAAAGTGGAACTGTTTGGGCTCCAGCTCAACGAAGTCAATCGTTGTGCCATCCAGTAAACCCAAGCTGGACTCAGCCACTACAAGTTCAATCCCGTTGGACTCGAAACAATGATCCTTTTCACTACCACTGCCCACATCATCAAACCCCAGACCGTAATGGATGGAGTTATCTGCATTGCGGGTGGCCGCAACGCGCAACGGAGCATTGTCCATTTTCGCCTCAAGCGCAGATTTCCTGACTTGGTCAGCAGCAGCTTTTGTCATTTTTAGGGGCATGCCGTGTATCCGGAAATTTTCATGGCCTCACCTGGAGAGAGCAGATTGTAGCCCATCCTCAGGTACAGGTTTTTATAAAGTGAAGAAAATCTGGAATCCATTGATTCCTTTCCGTATTTCTTTGGTGGGCGTAGCAGGCCAGCAGGTTTTTATAGCGTATGCCATCGTTTTGTCCGTCGATTCCAAAGCCGCGCCTGACTTCAAAAGAATAATCGTACTGATCGGTCATGTTTGTGAGCGTGGAGTAATGGAACTCATGCCCCGGAATGCTCTGCTGGGAAGTACTGGGCCATGGGTGCCGGGAATTTTTTTGCAGCATCGTGTAGCCGCGTCCTGCGGGATTTTCATGCATCTCACAGTCTGCATCGATAATGCCCACCATCGCACATTTCTCGGAATCAAACCGTATCGAATTGCAGAGATACATCAGTCCGCCACATTCGGCGTATGTGGGAAGTCCTTTTTCTATGGCATTCCGCACAGCCTGCATCATGGGTGCGTTGGCAGAAAGCCTGTGCATGTTCTTTTCCGGAAAACCTCCGCCGATAAACAGTGCATCCGCTTCAGGGGGAGTGCTGTCACGCAATGTGTCAAATGGCAGCAGTTGTACCCCGAGTTGTGAAAAGGTGTCCAGATCATCTGCATAGTAAAACCCAAAGGCTTCATCCCTGGCATAGGCGATCCTCAGCCCGTAATCTTGCATGTCCATATCCGGCTCTTCGGCTTGCGATGTGAGTGGTAGCGCAAAATCTGCAACTGCTGCAACCTGATCAAGATCAACCTGATCTTCAACGATCTTGGAAATATCCATGATGTGCTGGTCAGCAAGATGATCCTCGTTGCTCGGCTTCAGGCCCAGATAACGTTCCACCAGCTCGAGTTTTTTGTTGCGGTATACCGTACCCAGCACAGGAATATCCGTGTACTGCTTGATCACGTTCGTCAATTTGGCTGCATGCCGGTCTCCGCCGACCAGATTTAAAATGATCCCGGCAATTCTTGCGTCCGGGTCAAACTGCTGGTACCCAAGCACGAGAGGGGCGACCCCGCGGATCGTGCCGCGTGTATCCAGTGCCAGTATCACCGGGGTCTTGAGCAGTTTTGTCAGGGCGGCATTGCTGTCGTGACCATCTTCACTCAGGCCATCATGCAGGCCCTTGTTGCCTTCAATGATGGCAATGTCTGCATCCCGTTTCCGGTTTTCAAACATGGAGACGATCTCGGTCTCGGTCTGCGTCCAGAAATCGAGGTTGTAGCAGTTGCGCTGCGATGCCCGGGACAACCACATCGGGTCAATGTAGTCCGGGCCCTTCTTGAAGGTTTGCACTTTCATGCCGCGGCGGTGCAGGGCCGCACTGATGCCGATGCTCAGGATGGTTTTACCCGAGGATTTGTGGGCGGCTGAAATCAGGACGGATGCCATGATGCTATGCAGGCCCCTTCACGAGAATGGCCCGGAATCCGCTATGGGGTCACGGGTTCCAGTCTGAGCGCCTTGTCCGACAGACTTTCGGGCAGAAACTCAAGCACGGCAATGCCCACCGTGACGATGGCCAGTGACAGGCAGATTCCTCCTACACCGAGCAGAATCTCAAAAATGCTGGGAGCATACTGCGCGACTACGCCATCAAAAAAACTGCTGCTTTCCTCCATGCCTGGGAAGAGTACCAAGGGGTAGGCTTGGCCGCCGATAATGATCACATACAACTGGGCAAGTCCTCCCACGATCACCAGCAAAGACGCCAGCGAGATCATGTGCCTTGACTGACTGAACGGCCTCATGAAAACCAGCACAAGCGGCACCACACAACCGAACAACAGCTGGACCACCCAGAACAGGAACGTGTAGATACCGCCATCAACCAGGATAAAGCGCTCGATGCCATGATGTTCCGTGGCATACAGGTTCGTCAGGTGGTATACCAGAACAAAATAGAATACCGAAGCGACAAAAACTCCCAACAGGACCCTGAGCTTGTGCAGGATGGCATCACCAAGCTGACGCCGCGTCCATGCATAGCTTGCCTGCAATACGAGGATGAAAACTGCAAGGCCAAAGGCAAACGACATGATGATAAACAACGGCGCCATGATGGCTGCATCATATGCCTGACGCGCCACCAGGAACCCGAAAATTGATCCGGTACCTGTTGTAAGGATCAGTCGCCAGATGAATGCGGTAAATCCGGCCGGCTTGGAAAACCGGTTCATTTTTCTTTCCATCATCATCCACAAATATATTGCGGTAATGAAAATGAAGCCCACATACAAAAAGATATTCCAGGCAAAGATGGACTTGAAGTTGTAGACCGTCATGGCAATGATCAAGCGATCCGGCCGACCCAGGTCCAGAACCAGTATAACCAGCCCGCCCACCAGCAGTGCAATTGCAAGGAGAGCGGACAACCTCGCAAGCGGCTTGTAGTCCACTTTACCGAATACAGAGGAGATGGACGCCACATTGAGGGCGCCGGAAGCAGCTACGATCAAAAAGACCGCGGCCACATGCGGGAAGCCCCACACAATCTGGTTGCTCATGCCGGTGATGTGGTGCCCTTCCACATCCATGTGATGTGCGGCCAGGTATCCGACCAGCGCGCCGAGAACCAGCGTGCCCAGCAAGATCCAGTACTGGGCGGAATTTGCGTTGATGGTGCTGAAACGGGCGGTTTCCATGCCTGCAGCCTTACTCGGTATCACGGGTTTTCGGAAAGCTCATCTCAAATTCCCTGGTAACGGACTCCCGTATTGAGCCCCAGGTCTGCACGGATCTGCGTACCACCGTACTTCTCCAGCCGTTTTGATATTTCGCTTTCAGGGTCGTTCAGGTCGCCAAACAAGAGCGCATCATGCCCTTCTTCTGTACAGGCCTCGGCACAGGCCGTAGTGTTGTCTCCCCGGTCCACCTTGTGCACGCACAGGGTACAGCTTTCCACACATCCCTTGCCCCGGGGCGAATGAGGCAGCTGATCCTGTAACGGCTCGTGGATAAAGGAACGCGCCTTGTAGGGGCATGCCATCATGCAATATCGGCAACCGATACAGGTGTGCTTGTTAACCAGTACGATTCCGTCTTCTCGACGAAAGGAGGCGCGGGTCGGGCATACGTCAACACACGGGGGATGTTCGCAATGCTGACACATCATCGGCATGGATGTAACGTGGCCGGTCTGCCTGTCCCTGACGTTCAGCTTGCGAATCCACTGGGCGTCGGTTTCCGGACGGCCCAGGCTCCACACACCATTTTCCTCATTGCAGGCAGTCACACACGCGTCGCATTCTTCATGACAGTTATTCGTATTGACCAGCATGCCCCAGCGCTGCTGGCTGCTTACAGCCTGATCATCGGGTTTTGCACCTACAGTGTGATACAGAAAGACTCCCGGAGCGATGGCCAGCCCTCCCAGGGCTGCCACACCCTGTGTGAATTGCCGCCGATCGGTGCTGATTTCCTCAGTTGTATCGGGTGTATCGCGCATGATAAATCCGGTTCCCAGCGGTCATTTGGTGAAGACAGCAGTGCTGAACTGTAGAGTCTCAAGAAGCTCCTGTACAGGCTGTCGTGCATGCTGATCCGGCCCGAGTGCTTTGCGGATCGCTTCTTCGGGACGATCGGCATGGCACTGAAAACAGTCAATGGTCACCGCGGCAAATTGATGGCAGCTTGCACAAAAGTGTGTCTCTTGCGAATAGCGTGCATAAACACCCTCATCGTTCGGTGTGATGTGGCAGTCAATGCAACCGATCAGGCTGTGCTTTTTTGTGCGGATTCCTTCGATCACTGTCAGGTCCCTGTGGTCGAGGATGTATTCGAAATGCTGTCTTCGCATGATCTCAACAGGCTCCACACAAAGAGTATCTTCATCGTAGTTTCCCTTGGGCGGCGGGATGTTTTCCGGGCCACTTGCAACGGTCCCGAGCATGAGCATGCAGACAGCTGCAATACCAGCAAGGCTGAATAGCAAACGGTGGGCGGGAATCCTTTTCAAGGCGCGTCACTTAGGTCCAGTCATAGGTGAACGGTCAGTTGGCTCAGGCAGCCTCAGCCTGATCCTGCGCTTCCTCTGACTGATCTGCCTCTGACCGATTTTCCTCTTCAGGCTGCAGCACGATCGCATTGCCTACCAGCTGGTGCACGCTGACGACCTGATCCATCTGGAAATCATAGTACGGGAACACTTTGGAAAACTGGCTTTTACAGATCGCACACATCGCTGCCATGTGGGTCACACCGTAATCATCGACAACATTTTTGAGGGCTTCCATGCGTGGCAAAGCACCTTTGACACGCAACTCGATCAAGTCATCGGTCAGCAACCCGCCGCCGCCGCCACAGCAGTAGGTGCCTTCACCAATGGAGTAGCTTGGCATGTCCACATAGTGGTTGCATACGGACCTGATCACCTCTCTCGGGATTTCAAACTGGCCACCCGGCCTGTCCCCCATACGGGATGCGCGTGCCACATTGCAGGAATCATGGTAGGTGAGCACCATGTCATCATTTTGTGACGGGTCAAGGGTCAGCTTCCCTTGCTGGATCAGGCTGTGCGTTACCTCGCAGATATGCTGTGGTACAGGATAATCCGGGTCAAGGAAGTCAAAGGGGCCAGCCAGGGTGTTCAAAAAAGAATAGGCCACCCGCCAGGCATGCCCGCATTCGCCAAATACAATCCGCTTCACACCCAGGTCCAGTGCGGCCTGGCGAATCCGCAAGGCGAGTTTTTGCATGTTCTCATAGCTGCCAATGAACATGCCAAAGTTTGCAGCCTCACTGGCATAGGAACTCAGCGTCCAGGATATGCCTGCCTGATGAAACACTTTTGCATAACCGATCAGCCCGTCAATATGTGGCTCTGCAAAAAAATCGGCAGACGGGGTTACCAGCAGCACCTCGGCGCCTTTCTCGTCCAGAGGGAAGCGGACCTGAACACCGGTTTCCTCTTCAACATCCTCTTCCAGACCTTCCAGCGTGTCTGCCAGGGCCGGTTCCGGCAGGCCCAGATTGTTGCCGATCACGTGGACCTTGCCGATGATTTCATTGCAGTATTTCTGTCCCTTGCCTACAGCATCCATGACCTCACGTGCGGCCATGGAGATTTCTGCAGTGTCAATTCCGTAGGGGCAATACACGGAACACCGCCTGCACTGTGAACATTGATGAAAATAGCTGTACCAGTCATCTAGGACTTCCTCGGTCAAGTCCTCGGCACCCACAAGCTTTGGAAAAAGCTTGCCAGAAAGCGTGTAGTAGCGCCGGTACACTTTGCGGAACAAATCCTGACGTGCCACCGGCATGTTTTTTGGGTCAGTCGTACCCAAGTAGTAGTGGCACTTGTCCGTACAGGCGCCACACTTGACACAGGAATCCAGAAATACCTGCAGCGAACGGTACTTGCCCGTGAGTTCGCCCATCTTTTCAATGGCGACTTCTTTCCAGTTATCGACCAGTTCACCCGGATAGCCGAGTTTTTCCTGGAAGTCAGGCTTGGCAACAAACGGCTTGCTGTGCGCCATGACACCTTCCTGCAAACGGGGAATTATCGGATACTCCCTGATCTTCGGAGTTTCAAATTCTGCAGCAGCCATGGCTAACCTGTCTTCGTTGACTCAAGCCTCGCAGCCCAGTCCGCTACGTGGCGACGTTCGCGAGGGTTGTCCACCTGGTTCCGGGTAGGGCTGAAGAACACACCCGGAGCATGCAAAAGCTTGCTGAACGGGAAAATGATCATCAACAGGATCACCAGGCTCAAATGCACGATCAGGATCGGGTCAGCAGGCAGCGCAGACCAGTTGAACACGAAAAGTCCCAGGAAAAACGCCTTCAGTGCAACGATGTCGGTATGCTCCACAAAGGTCATCAGTGCGCCGGTGACCCCGATTGCGATCAGCAGCAACAGCATGAGGTGATCCGAGGGCGCAGAAATATAGCGAACACGGTCTACAAAAATTCTTCTGGCCCATAAACCGGCCAGTCCCGCCAGCATCATGAAGGCGGCGTATTTCCCAAACGGCTGCAAAAAGACCACCCAGCCCCAGACCGGGTCCGTGAAGTAACGCAAATGCCTTAGCAGGACCAGAAGCAGTCCAAAATGAAACATCCACCCAAACAGCCAGGTCCACTTATTTGCCTTGAACAGGCTTTCGAATATCGTGAGTTCCTTGATCATCCGGAACACAACGCCGCTGCGCGTAGTGGGCGCGGGCGTTGTGGGTATTTTCAAAGGTGCGGGTGTTTTGGCGTACTGCCAGATTTTATGTGCAGTAAATACCAGCAATATGGCGGTAGCCACATAAAACAGGACTGCAAAGACGATCGTTATGACTGACATCTATCAAGGTTTCTTGGCCCTTCACACCCGGCATGAATATGGTCCCGATGCAAAGAAGAAAGGCGGCTTTACCTTTCAGCCATTTGCCTTGTCAAGGCTCAGTATACCTACACGCAACCCGTCGGCTTGGGCAGGCCCGCATACTTACACGCCTGCTTCGCAGGGCCGTAAGGAAACAACTCGTACAAATACTTGCTGTTACCCTTGTCCTTGCCCAGTTTCTTGCCAATTGCCTTGGTCAGGACACGCACTGCGGGAGCAATCTGGTACTCTTCATAGTACGAGCGCAGAAAGTTAATCACCTCCCAGTGATTTTCCCCCAGCTCGGCACCGTCCGCCTCCGCCATCGCATCTGCCAGTTCCGGTTGCCAGTCATTCAGGTTGGCCAAATACCCTTCTTCATCAGTCTCAAAGGACTTGCCATTTACTTCTAAAGGCATGCAATTCTCCTCGTTTTCTCGCGTTCGTTAAACAAATTTTACAGCCACGACTGAACGGTATCGTGTTCCGTCGTCAAATCCACAAAGCCATTATAATCGACTACCTGGATCCCATCGATTATCTTGTCATCGTTGAGTCCGCGGGCCTTGATATCCGGCCCCAGGACATAAAACGAAAAATCGCCCATCGCCTGGGTGATTTTTTCACTGAATCTTGTGTCGCGCATGGCACCGATCACACCATCCTCGAACAGAAGCACGGAACTCCCCGCCTTGGCAAGGCGCAAGCAGGATTCCAGGGCGTTACGCTCGAACGGGGACTTGTTTACGGTGTGCAGGGTTGCCATGGCAGAGGTCAGAAACTCAGTATCACATTCTGTTCATCAATGATTTTGGCCAGCTCTTCGCGGCCGATGACAAACAGCGAGTCCTTTTCTGCCCAGTCATCGTCCTCATCCTCGTATTTCAGCGCCTGAAGATCCTCGGCAGACAAGCCGCGTTCTTCCAGAGACTCCTTCTCAACATACACCTTCTTGATGTCGTAGTCCCCGAGTGCCGTGTAGGTCTTGGAAAAGTTCTTCATGCCGATGCCGTCGGTGTCCTGTCCCTTGGTGAGCTGGTATACGCCGTCATCTGCAAACACAAGGCTAATATCCTGGTCGAACGCGGCCGCGATCAGCACGACCTCCAGGGATTCCAGCGCGTAGATTGTTCCGTATGGGGCCTTGCGGTTGATATAACAGAATTTCTTAACTACACCCTCGCCGTTTTCCATCAGACATCCCCTAGAAAATCAGTCTCCGAATGTGACCAGACGGTCTGCCTGAATCCCGGCTTCGATGAGTTGCCCCAGACCTGAGATACGAAAGCCCGGTGCCAGATTGTTTGCGCTTTTGCCATGTCGCCCCATTTCATCTTCATCGAGAATCCCTCGGCGCTGCGCGGCAGCCACACACACAACCAGGTCCAGGTCATGCTTTTCGGCTAGGCCTGACCATTCCAAGGTGAGATTGCGGTCGTCCTGGGGCGGCACGCCAAGGCTGGTGCCGTTGTTGACTCCGTCGTGATAGAAAAAGACCCGGAAGATCTCATGCCCCTTGTGCAGGGCAGCTTTTACAAATTGAAGGGCCGAGTCAGATGCTTGGTGCGTATACGGTCCTTCATTGATCACAATTCCAAACTTCACACTGCGCCCTCATGCCTAGAAGCGGATATGAGCCGAAGAATTCAGGCTCCTACGCGCACCACGCCAGTTATCGATGTGGAATTTGGTAAAGGGAAGTCCCGTGCTCTCAAAAAACCGTGGCCAGCCGATACGTTCAATCCAGTCATTGATTCGCTCCCAGTCCCTGGCGCCATCACGGTAGGCCCGCAGGATTTGCTTGACCACTGCAGTCGCTTCCGGCCAGCGCGGCGGGTTGTTGGGAATACCCGCTGCCACCAGCTTCTGGAAGGTGGGCTTGCCACGTGCGTTGCTGTGATTTCCTCCCACCCAGATCGCAAGCTGGCTGTGCTCAGCATCATTGATCTGCATGGGCGGACAAGGCGGGTAACAGGCCCCGCAGCAAATACATTTTTTCTCGTCGACCTCAAGGGACGGCTTGCCGTTCACCTGTGCGGGACGAATCGCAGCCACCGGACAACGGGCTACCACAGACGGGCGCTCACAAACATTGGAGACCAGGTCATGGTTGATTTTCGGAGGCTTGGTGTGCTGTACATTGATCGCAATATCCCCCTGACCACCACAATTGATCTGGCAACAGGAGGTCGTGATGTGTACCCGGTTGGGCATGTTGTTCTCACGGAACTCATCGATCAACTCGTCCATCATGGCCTTGACCACACCTGAGGCATCCGTACCAGGGATATCACAATGCAGCCAGCCTTGGGTATGTGAAATCATGGCCACGGAATTCTTCGTTCCGCCAACCACAAAACCTTCCACCTCCAGGGCATCGATCAGCGGCTGGACTTTAGAGCCATCCGCCACCATGTATTCGATATTGCTGCGGATCGTAAAGCGCACGTAGCCTTCCGCAAATTCGTCGCCAATCTCACAGAGCTTGCGCAGGGTGAAAACGTCCAGGATACGCTGCGTTCCAGCACGCACGGTCCAGATGCGATCCCCGTTATCAGCCACATGCAGCAAAACGCCTGGACGCGGGTGCTCATGATAGTCCCAAGCTCCGTAATTTTTACGCATCACAGGATGCATGTACTGGAATCCGTCCGGGCAACCTGACTCAATGGGTGGGCGATGCTGCTGCGCCATTATGTTCTCCTAAACTTTGTAGCCTGATGCTTTAAAAAGGTGTGTACGGCAGAGGGCCGCTGGGGCTAGCCTGCAGCTGCCTGCTGCTCGGCCTTCCTCTGGAACCACTTCTCGGCTTCTTCATCCCAGCCGTCGGTACGCAGATAGGAACTCTGGCGAGGCTCGTTGACCATGTTGGGGTCCACTTCAATGCCGATCCCTTCCAGGAAATTGACAAGACCGATGCGCTCGATCATTTCTCCGCATCGCTCATGCTCCAGACCGTTCTCTGCCCAGAAATCAATGGTTTCCTCGGCTATCTCGACCAGTCTCTCGTAATCCTCTTCGGTCTCGAGCTTCATGAAAGGTACCACCACGGTTCCCATCAGATCACCGATCTTGAGGGTACGCTTGCCTCCGATGAGTATGGTGACTCCTCGGTCATCTCCCGGTGACAACGCTTTCACCATCACGTTCAGGCAGTGCATGCAACGAACGCAGTCCTCGTTGTTGACCTCCAGAGTGTCATCATCTTTCAGGGTAAGGGCCTTGGTCGGACACCGGGTGATCACGTTATCGATCACGTACTGGCGACCCTTGCGTTTCACGAATTTCTTGACTTCGTCCTGATCCACTTTCATGTCGTCACGCCACGTGCCGATAATGGAAAAGTCCGACCGCTCGATCGAATTCATGCAGTCGTTCGGACATCCGGATACCTTGAATTTGAATTTGTAGGGTAATGCAGGACGATGGACATCGTCGGTGAAGTTGTTGAGCAGGGTTCGGTGAATTTTCATTTCGTCCGCATTGGACATCTCGCACCGTGCCGAGCCTACACAGGACTGTCCGGTGCGCACGCAGGGCCCTGCACCTCCCAAGTCCCATCCGTAATCATTGATCTCATCAAAAAAGTGCTGCGTATTTTCCGTCGTGGCACCGATAAACATGATGTTCCCGGTTTGTCCATGAAAGGTCACCAGCCCGGAACCCCATTTCTCCCAGCTTGATCCAAGCTGTCGCAGCATGTCCGTCGTGTAATAGTTTCCTGCAGGGGGCTGAACTCGCAGGGTGTGGAACTCCTTGGATTCGGGAAACGCCGAACCTACCTCGGAAAAACGAGGAATGATCCCGCTGCCGTATCCAAACACCGAAACCGTACCCCCTTTCCAGTAGCCTTTGCGCGTCTCGTAGGAGTGTTCCAGCTGGCCCAGCAAGGAGTTGGCCACGCCACGGATTCGTTCATCGTCATGTTTGTCGCGCAGACGCTTGATGCCGGAAACAAAACTCGGCCACGGACCCTTTTCCAGGTCATCAAGCATAGGAGTGGGATGATTCGTATCGGCCATTATGAAATCTCCTTACGTATTTCTGGTTTCAGATCCGAAACTTCGAACCGGATACATGGGCATTACTTAAGTGTACAGGAACACGTCATGGCAAAGAAGCCTAAAGGTTCTAAACACACATTCATGAGTCTAGAAGCAGGACCTAGACGACAAAATCCCCTCCATGGGGGGCGAACCCAAAAGCAGGTTATCCCGATAGAGATAGGATTTATCAGGTCGATAACATTAAGCTAAACCGCAAGTGTCCCGGCATTATTTTGGAGGCGAGCCCACACACCGTCCTACAGCCTTTTCCCTTTTCCCTCGGACCATTTCTGTTTCCGCCCAGTCATGCAGCAGTTCTTACTTGAAAACACCAGCGCATACCGTCAGTGGCGGGCACGCAAACTGCGGAACTACCCAGCCCGCACGGAACAGTTGATCGTGGACATCCAAAACCCCTGCAGGCTGACCCGGGAAGAAAAAGGCAGCCTGTTGCAGTTGTGCGAGAAGACCAATCTTGCCATCTACAGGGCCAGGCATGGGGATGTGCAGGACAAAAACATTGTAGCCGCCATTGCTAAACAGTTGGGGCTGATCCACATGGATGCCAATTTTTGTGCGGATCGGGACCGGATTTCTTCCATACAGGCCTTGCCCGAAGGGCCTGGAAGCTCGTACATTCCATACACGAACAAGTCACTGAACTGGCACACCGACGGCTACTACAATCAGGACGCACAACGCATCCGGGCATTTTTGATGCACTGTGTACGCCCTGCCGAAAGTGGCGGCGAAAACATCTACCTGGATCCTGAAATCCTTTACATCCTGTTGCGCGATCATGACCCGGGACACATCGAGGCCCTGATGGATCCCGAGGCCATGACGATCCCTCCCAATCCTGAAAACAGTGAACGCCCGGATCTTGCGACAACCGGGCCCGTGTTTGTGGTCGACAGACCCACACAAACCTTATACACGCGCTATACCGCCCGTACCCGCAACATCCAGTGGAAAAACAGCCAGGCATGCGCGCGGGCCAGGTCCGCCTTACTGGATATCCTTGATGACAATCCATATCGGTTCCGCCACCGCCTGCAAAGTGGCGAGGGTGTGATTTGCAACAATGTGCTGCATAATCGAACCATGTTTACTGATAAACGTCGCTCCGAACGCCTGTTGTACCGGGCCCGCTTTTATGAACGTGTGGCCAGACCCGACCCGGCGAACGACATGCCGCATACTGACGATGTTGTGGCTGAGTGAGATCCTCATGCAGCACCATGAGCTGCAGTCGTTTGAGGAACTCAAGGAAAAGATCGGCGAGCACGCACAGAAGGAGGAGCGGTTCTTTCGCATGGATGTGCGTCCCCCTTTTCATGACACTCCCGAAAACTGGGAAGACATCCTGGAATCGGTATTCACCGCAGCCAATAAAATCCCCGACTAGCCCTGCAATGTACTGGCAGGATCGAGAAGACAAGGGCAAGCAGTACGTCGTACCGGACGATGTCATCGATTTGTCATTCAAGGTACAGTGCAAGCAATTGCCGCTGGACCATGCCTATGACCTTTACAGGGCCATTCAGGCTGAACTGACCTGGATTGCAGAAGAGACCCAAGCAGGGATCCACCTGATCCATGGGGCCGAGTCAGGAAATGGCTGGATCAGGCCGCAGGAACCGGATGCGTTACTGAGTTTGTCCCGCCGCACGCGTTTCATGCTGAGACTGCCGAAACACCGGATCCCCGAGGCCAAGCAGCTTGCAGGCAGAAGGATGCAGGTCGGTGCTCATGAACTGATCCTGAGTCAACCCCACGAGAAACTGCTTTCTACGCAGACCACGATTTTCGCGCGCTACATAGTCACGGATCATCTCACCGACGAGGCAGCCTTCCTGGACCAGGCGGACAAGCTGCTGAGAGACCAGGGCATACATGCCAGGAAGATGATGAGCGGACGGGCGCACGTGCTGCGGATGCCCGAAGACAATTTGTCCACGCGCAGCCTGATGATCGACAGCCTGGAGAAAGAAGAGTCCATTCACCTGCAACAGCACGGCCTGGGCCCGGGCCGCAAGGTGGGCTGCGGCCTGTTCCTACCTCATAAGGGTATTGACGCAGTCCGGCAGTCACAGGAAAAATAAAACCACTGTTGAGTTAACTGCTGACATAAAGGCAAGCAAAAATTGTCAGGTGAGGAGTGTAGTTATGGCAATTAACATTGATGGTAAGGAAATCGAAACAACGGACTCCGGTTTTCTGGTTGACATTGGAGACTGGAGCGAAGAGGTGGCGAGCATAATTGCCCAGCAGGAAGGTCTTGATCTGACAGACCGGCACTGGGACGTCATCAATTACCTCAGGGATGAGTTCATCCACAACAACGAAAACCTGCCCAATACCCGGAACATGACCAAGGCCATGGCCAAGGCCTGGGGAGAAAAGAAATTGAATGCCAAGGTCCTGTACGACCTGTTTCCTGGAAACCCCAGCAAGCAGGCAGGTCGTATCGGCGGGTTACCCGAGAGCCGGCGCAAGGGCGGGTATTGATTCTGGCCCGGGCGTGCCACGCCCCATGCCTGCACCCATTAGGGAATACAGACAGCGGGCCGCCGGGCCACTAGCGTATGCAGGCGGATGTGAACAGAGTGAGGATTCGACGTGAGTTCCAAACAGGAAAAGATCCAGAAACTGCTTGAGATGCAAAAGAAATTCATCGAACTCGAGCAAAGCGGGAAATTGACGGCCGAAAGCTATTGGCTGCCAGAGAAAGGGTCAGAGCTTGACGGCTTCAAAGAAGAGTATTCGAAGGTCGCCATGGATGTGGTGGACGATGCTCACGAGGAAGTAGGCTCCAAACCCTAGCCGACTTTTCAAAAAGCCGTTTCTGTATCCGTTCCAGACCGCAAGAAGGCCGGCTTGGTACGGAATTCCGCCTCCGCATCATTAGATCATGCAAACCTGACCCTCGGTCCTGTTCCCACGGGGTCCCTCATTTCAGACTGCACTCCACATGCGCACCAGGTTGAGGTACACGTTGTCAATGCGTCGGCTATCCTCGGAATCCGGGGCCTTGCGCAACATTTTCTCACGGGTCTTGCCGAGCTGGTAAAGCAGGTCACGTTGTTCGTAGCTTCGCACCAGGCTCTGCACCCAGGTCACAGCCACCAGACGCTCTCCCCTCGTTACCGGGATCACCTGATGGCGCGTCGAGGCGGGATACAACACGGCGTCACCCGCCGGGCACTTGATTGGCTGACGTCCTGAGGGAGTGCAAATCACCAGTTCCCCGCCATCGTATTCATCGGGCGAATTCAAAAATACGGTAATGGCAATATCCGAGCGATACCGGTTTTCCTCTCCCATCACAGGATCATCCATGTGCTCTCCATACGCCATGCCCTTGCCGTACCGCACGTAAAAGGGCACCGCGATGCGGTGTGGGAGTGCCGCAATCTTGTACTCGGGATGGCGTACCAGATTGCTCATCACAATGTGGTTAAGCTCTGAAACCGTTTGTTCGCTACAGACCTCTTCGTTGTTTTTCACCTGCCGGGCAGAAAGCCCGGCAGAAAGCCTGCCGTCCTGGAATTCCGCACTGGCCAGCAATTCACGTACCTGATGAAGTTCCTGGTCGCCGAGAACATGTTTGACTTGTATCACCATTCTTTGAATACTCGGTGCTGGTCGCATTGACATGCAGCAAGTCTGCGAAAACTACCTGATGATACTGAAAGTCACAATCGATGAGAAAACCTTTTCCCTGCGCGTCGATCATGAAATGACGCAGGACGCTCAGGATATATTCCAGAAAATGGATTCGGACATGGACCGGGGCTGGCAGATGAGCCGTACCTGGGTGGATTGTCCCAACGACCTGCAACGCTGCCAGATTGCGGCTGACAAGATGCTGACCGCGATACAGCAGGAGAGAACGGCAACCGTAGGGCTGATGGCAGCCTACATCGTGGACAGGATGCCCGGGATTCAGGCCCTCGATATTGACACTTCGGGTGACATGACACTAACCGAGCTTGTCATGGGCTGACCTGCCAAATCGGCCTTTTGGGCCTGGGGACAACGATGCATGAACATACCGAATGTTATGTAGCGTATCTCTGGCAGAGATAGTGCTTAAGTTATATTCTCGTGCCCGGAAATTTCCTTATAATCAGGAACTCTTATTTGCCTGATAGATTCAAATCGGCCCGAACCCCCGGGATGGGACGCTTGTTTTGGAGGTAGTGGATAATGGAAGAAAAGCTCACTTTTCGACGTTATGAGGATGGTGACCATGTCACGACGCAGTGGAGCAAGGACGTCGTGCAAAATGGATTGTCGGAGATCTGTCCCACATACATACACAGGACCCCTCCGTGTCAGGCAAGTTGTCCCTCCGGCCATGATATTCGCGGCTGGCTGTCGATTGTCCGGGGCATTGACAAACCCGTAGGCGATATGACCTGGCAGGAACATGCCTTTCGTCGCATGACCTTGTCCAACCCGTTCCCATCCGTGATGGGGCGTGTATGTCCTGCCCCATGCGAAGACGGCTGCAACCGCAACGAAGTAGAAGAAGCCGTGGGTATCAATGCCGTGGAACAGTATGTAGGTGACTGGGCTTTGCAGCAGAACCTGACCTATTCGGTACCCGAGCAGGACAGCGGTAAGAAAGTTGCAATTGTCGGTGGTGGATGCGCGGGCCTGACCGCGGCCTATTTCCTGCGCCAGAAAGGGCATGCCTGCACAATTTTTGATGAATACGACCAGCTTGGAGGCATGATGGTATTTGGTATCCCGGGATACCGCACACCGCGATCCGTGCTGGAGGGTGAGATCAACCGAATCATCGACATGGGTGTGGAGGTCAAGCTGAACACCCGAGTCGGCACGGATGTCTCGGTCAAAGAACTGGAACGCGATTACGATGCGGTGTTCTGGGGTATTGGCGCGGTTTCTGGAAAGACATTGCCGATCCCGGGAGGCGATGCCCCGAATGTCGTGGACGGCATGTCTTACCTGCGCGCATTCAACGAGGACCGCCTGAAATACATCAGCGGGCGAATACTAGTGATCGGTGCAGGGGATACGGCAATGGACGTGCTGGCTGTAGCCAGACGTATCGGCAACATACACAGCGTCACCCAAAAAGACCGTCCGGAAAGCGTGATCCTGGGACACACGGTGCATGATGTGGCGAGCGTGGCCAAGCGTACGGGAGCCGATGTTTGGGTCGTCTACCGGCGTCCGATCTCGGATGCTCCCGCGACCAAGCATGAACTCGATGCTGTGATTCGTGAGGGCGTAGAAATACATGATGGGCTATCGCCAGTTGAAGTGATCAAGGATGAGAATGGCAGGGCCAAGGCGCTTCGAGTGGTCCCGGTAGAGCTTGTCGATGGCAAGTTGCAACCCAAGGAAGGCGAGGAATTCGATATCGAATGCACCCTGATCGTCAGTGCGACCGGTCAAACCGGTGACTATACGGGAATCGAGGAATTCGATAACGGGTGGGGATTGATGGATGCAGACAAGGTCTACCAAGTGGTGGACAAACCCGGACATTTTGTGGCTGGAGATGCCGTCAACCCGCACCTCCTCACCACAGCCATTGGCCAAGCCTCAATCGCAGCAGAAGGCCTGCACCATTATTTGATGGACCAGGAAATCCCTTCACGCCCGAAAATTGACACCCATCATTTCAAGCTCCTAGAAGAGCTGCGCGTACGCGAACTCGAGCCCACGGCCTATGAGTCCCACGAGGCTTGGGGCACAGATTCAGCGGGATTTGCCATTCATAACTATGAGGACCGCTCCGCCACCGAGATCGCGACCCATGATCAGTTGCACCTTGCCTATTTCGATCATGAACTCATGAATCGCCGGCAGGAATCCAACATCACGGCAGATACGGTGCTGAATAATTTCCAGGAAAGATTTTCTGCGCTAGAAGAACAAAAAACGATAGACGAAGCAGCCCGCTGCATGAGTTGTGGCATGTGCTTCGAATGTGACAACTGCGTGGTGTACTGCCCCGAAGATGCCATTTTCCGGGTCAAGAAAGACCAGCGTGCGATGGGCCGTTATGTCGACACCGATTACGACAAATGCGTGGGCTGTCATATCTGTGCCGAAGTCTGTCCGAGCGGCTACATTAAGATGGGATTGCACTACTAGCAGCAGCCATTCAGAAATAGCTGCTTGCAGGGCTAGCTGGCAGCAACGGGTAGTCTTAGGCTACGCTTCCGAACCCTTTATCCACAGCACCCGTAGGCACGTGCAGGCCTGCGATTCTGCAACCTTGGGCCACAGGTCCGCCTGGAAACAGGTCGTAGAGGTATTTCATGCCCCCTTTGTAGTGGAACTTCTCCTCCAGCGCATCATGCAGTTCACGCATGTTTATCATATTGATGTCGTGTTTTGAGTAGTACTCTTGCAGAGCATGCAGCATTTCAAAATGATCATCCGTCAAGGTAATTCCTTCCTCGACTGCAGCTTTTCTTGCATCTTCATCGGACCAGTCGTCTGACATGAAAAAACGCTCGTAGTTATCCGCTTTCGGGACTGTCATGAAACTTCACCTCCTTGAAGAATATAACAGTTTCTTATGCTTGAATTATACCATGCCCGGTGCCATCCGTGAGGACTCCTGAGCCACCTTTAACTCATCAAAGCAGGTGTCTTGTGTTGGTAATCCCGTGCATGTGCAATTGGCAACGCAGCTTCTACCCATGCTTCTGGAAAGGTACAGCACGCTAAGTCAGCCCAACACCTTCTCCATTCTTTCGTGATGCACCGATGAAAGCTCGCTCTTGCAGGCACCGCATGCGACATAGCCGTTCTTCTTGTAAAATTCCACCGCACTTTCGCGCGCGTTCAGCCAGCAAACCCTTACTTGATGGTCGTGTGCAAACTGTTCAAGTTTTCTGAGAATTGAACGACCGATACCCTTGTGCCGGTAATCGGCATGTACCGCCATATAGCGTATTCTTGCCGTACCGTCGGTCTCTATGTGCAATCTGCCCACCCCTATGATGGACTGCTCGTCGTAGGCCGCAATATGGAATGCTGTATCCTCTAGCGAGTCCCTTTCGCTGCCACGGGGCAGGCCCAATGGCTCGCGTAGTTGGGCCCATCGGAACGAAAAGTATTCTGCAAATTCCTCGGGGGCAAGCGGCGGTCTATACCGAATCAAGTGATCCTCATGCAAACACAATCCAGGTCGTGGCAATGTATTTCACTCCCTGCTGCAGCAGGATGCCGCGGTGCTCATGTGTCCAGAATGGTGGGAACAATATCAGTTTCCCGACTTCGGGCCTGACCTTTACTCCCTGAAACAAGAATTCCGTTTCTCCCCCTGGACCTGCGACATCGTTCAGGTACCAGATCGCTACCAGCTGGCGGTGGCTGAAGTCATGGCTGCCGCCATCGACGTGCCAGTGATAATACTCGCCCGCCCGGGTTCTCTGTATGCCGTATCCCATATCCTTGAAAGGACCCTTGAAAAAGGGGTAGCTTTCACGAAATTCCCGGATTGCCAGGCCCAGTGCCCGGAAAAAGGCCCGATCCGTATCCTTCCAGTGCGCCTTGCCGCTTACCACGAGGTCCGTGGATTTCTTGATGCTGGAGTCCCTGTCGGCAAGCTGGCCGATGCGGCCTTCGTACTGTTCTTCCGTGGCCTGCTCAAAGTGCTCGATGACCTCGGCGCAGAAATCTGCGGGGAGGGATCCAGGTTGTTCGAAAATAAAGCTGCCGGGCTTGATTTCGCGGATGGTTTGAAGGGGCTGTTCGACCCTGCGATCTGCGTGACCTTGGATCATGGTCTAAAGAGGGTTTTCTGCGACAATCTTTTCCAGCTTGGACAAGCTCGCATCATCCTGTTGCTCATAGCATGCAAGCATGTCGCTTGCCACCGACGACCAGTGGCGCACACCGCTTGCAACCAGCCTCTTCAGTGGTTGCAGATTGTCCGTGTCCACCCATGCCTGGTACGCCTTCTGAAAGCCGGGGAACAATTCCTTGCGCATGGCCGTGAGGTTGGCGGCATAGAAGTGCAACGAGGCGGGGTTGTAGTTCTCAATCAGCCCCGGCAACGTCGAGAAGCAGTCCGCAAGCAGATCCTTGACAGCCCTGGCCATGATTTCCGCCCTGGAGCGTGGCAGATTCATGACCATTTCGCGCCAGCCGTCCCCAAGTTCCTTGGAAGCAATGAACTCGCCGATTTCATGCAGGGTGACGGCTTCGAGCTCGTTTTCTGTCATCCGATCCAACGCGTACGAAACACCCTTGTCAAATTCATAGAACGACAATGCCTTTGCCATGGCATTTTCATTTTTGTGCCATTGCCACTCCTGGTATTTCTCCCACAACAGCCAGTTCAGTGACTCTCTGCGAATGAAGACGTTTTTACCCTGGGTCATGGCCGGCGGGGCGGTAAGGTCCCTGGCGCATTCGTCTGCGGCCACGTACATCGTGAAATCGTTATAGACCTCCCTTGACTCAAGCCGTGCCAGAAAGAAATTCGGTGCTGCACGAAGACCGATGCCTCCGCTGTACACATAGTGCTTGGGCAACAGCGCCGCGTTGATGTTTTCGGTATCAAACGGATCAAATTCCTTGCCATCGATCCGCAACGGCAAAAAGCTTTCCTCTTCGAGCGTCTCCCACAGATGTTCGCGATCCTGCACCCAGTCCCCTACTTCCTCTTTGGGCAGGGCCTCATCAAACGTGTAGCCATTTTCCCAGCGAAAGTACTCGCGCATCTTCAGCAGGTAGACGCAGAGCGTGTAGTTGGCTGCGTTGCGTGCATCAGAGATGTCACAGTTCTTCTGCACGGTCGTACAAAGGCGTTCGGTCTGGGAAGTCATGGGCATATTATACGCCGAGTTATATTATGATCGGAAAAGTAGACGAGACTGACGGACAAGGTACTGAAAGACTGTGGCTAGGCTGAAAACCAAATGGAACCTGCAGGAGCGACAACGCAGCCCCGAAGACGTGGCAAGTGTGATTGCCTTCAATCTTTGGGTGCTGGCGGCGGATTCGTGCCTGTTCCTGGAAAACGAGGGGTTTGAGACCCGATCGCAGTCCCAGCGCCTCGACGTGATCGCGGAATTCACGGCACTTGGCGCCCATGTGGCAGACCGCATGGTGTTTGACACCATGACCGCTTCTGAACGGGAATTGTTTATCAACTCGCTGGGACAGCATCTCGCGAATACCATGCAGACCAACCGCGAGGAGGCCTGCGGTACCGGAAACTACCGCAAGGATTTTATCGATCTTCTGAACCGCAGGATGGATGAGTTCTGCCAGTGCAGCTATTCAGAAGAGCACGGACCCGGGTTTCCGATGCGACGACTGGCAGCCAATCACGTGCAGGCGGTCATGGGTGAAAAAGACAACAAGTGGATTCCGGACTACGTGATCGATTCTGAAATCCCCAAACTGTTGCTGGGCCTGAAAAAAGTTTTCAGGGGACAGAAAGCCTCGCTGGATGAAGCAGATTTCTCTCCGCCTCCGATCCCGGAATCCGGTGTCTGGGGAGAGGAGTGAGGGCTTGCGCGGGGCCTTGGCAGGAAATCAGACTGACTGCATCAGGGGCGCGGGCCTCGCTGCTGCATGCGCATCACCTGCCGGGGTTGAGGTAACCGGAGGTACAGTCACTGCTTCCATTTCTCGAAGTTGTCGGTATTTTTCTCCTGACCGTCTTCATACCCCGCCGTATAGGCTTCGGTGACCCTTTGTTCTTCACGTTCGGGATGCCCGAGGTAGCCGCCTTGCCAACCCAGAACATATTCCGGGTCCACCCCCGCAGATTCCATTTTGGTCACTGTATCTCTGTATAGCTGGTCCATGTTTTCTCCTTGTCTACTGTAATTTGTTTTTCTGGAAATGCGCGTATGCCTTGCCTGAGCCAATCACGGTCCGGATTTTCTCGGCAGCACTCCCAAGATTTTTCTCAATGCCGAGATGCACGAGCATGATTGCCCCGGAATAAACCAGGCCGTCCCGGCCGGGTCCTTCTTCTCCCTGCAATGCGGACAGCCCCATCCGTGCCGCCTCATGGGCTAGCTGGTCGATGTCAAACTTTGCCGCCGTATCGTCTCCGGCAACCTTGGAAGGTTCCAGTTCCGGCAAAGGTACGGCGCGGACATCCTGGTCGATGCCTGCCTGCTGCGGTTCGATTTCCACTTCGGTCAGCGCCCCGCCATCTCGAAACTCAAAATACTTCGAGGGCTGCTTCAGGGAAGGCGTGACCCCTCCTTCAACCCCGCGCACGAACACCGAAGACTCGAAACCGGACAGGCGTGCCAGATGTTCGTATACGGGTGGATAAGGCTTGTGCACATAGCCGGTCATCAGATGCGTGCCGAGCTTTCCCCGCACAGGGCCGATCAATACCTCTACCGTGGTGATCACTGGCCTTTTCACGATCTGGGTCCGCAAGGCAATCAGGTCGTGCAGTGCCGGGCAGATCTGGCGCTGATCGATATACGACCACCCCACCTCCTCGCGGTTGATCTGCTGTACTCCTTGCTGCAGGGTCAAATCGACGTTGATGCCTGCAGCCCGCAAAACCTTTCTGTGGGTGGCTCCATACTTGGGTCCCACGGCCTCCGCCCCGTGCGAAACCGCCTGCACTCCACAAGCAGCCAGCACGGCCGGCAGGAAGGGAGAAACCGGCAAGCCGCGTGTGTATCCGTCGTAGGGATCAGCAATGTCCACAATGTGGTCCGCATCCGCCGTTGCGATGTTCGAGGCGTCTATAATTGCCTGCAGGCAACCTCCGTTCTCATCCAGGGTCTCTCGCTTCATTCGCAGGGCAATCAAAAAGATCCCTGCCTGAACCGGGTCCGCTGTGCCACTCAGGATGTGACCCATGGCGTCTCGAGCTTCCTCGAAAGAGATGTCTTTGCTGTATTCAGGCCCCGTCGCTACCCGCTGAATGTAGGAACGCATGGCGAGCTTCGCATCTGGATTTATCGGTTGTTCTTTTCTTGACATCTTCCACAGGGCCGCTTCGAACGTGACAGGGCAGGATATAAAATGCCGTAATCTCCCTAATATACCCCTATAGAGAGAACCTGCCCGGTTTGGCCACGCGCTGATGTCTTGCAGACACGCGAATGCGCTTTTTTCATTCGTCCCAGAGCGTTAAACCCGGCACGGAATGCAGCGTGCAGGTATACCCTGGTATTCCATCGGGCTATTCGTCCGGTTTCGAATATTCGCGTATCATAGGGAGCACAAGTCAATCCCGATGACTGTCCCGCTTGGAGATGACATGCCAGACGACGATATGGATTTAGCCAGTGGCATCATGGCATTCGAGGCCAAACATTTTTCCCGTGCGCTGCAGATTCTCTCTCAGCTTGCGGAAAAAGGTGATGCCGATGCCCAGTACCGGTGCGCCATCATGTACCAGAACGGTCTGGGAACGGTGGCCAGCCCGGATGCCGCCTACCGGTGGATGAAAACCGCTGCCGAGCAAGACCATGCGCTGGCCCAGCATGGACTGGGGTTCATGCACATGGAGGGGGACTGCGCCGAACAAAATGGCGAAGAGGCGGTGAAGTGGTTCACCCGGGCGGCGGAACAGGGGCTGCAGGGGTCGCAGACCACGCTTGCCCTGATGTATGAAGAAGGCCGCGGTATTGAACAGGATCTGGAAAAAGCCAAACAGTGGTACGGCAAGGCCGGGTTCTCCTCCGATGAAAACTGAGCGACCGACCGGCCCCGATGCGACCCGCCCACCTTATCATCGTTCTTGAAAAAGAGTTTTTAGGTGCTGCCTTCGGGCACCACACGCCGGTGATGCTGTGGGGGCCGCCCGGCGTAGGCAAGTCACAGATGGTTGCGCAGGTGGCGGAAAAAAACGCTGTGGAAGTCATTGACATCCGCCTGTCCCAAATGGAACCCAGTGACCTTCGGGGTATCCCCTTCCGTGACGCTGGCACCGTAGAGTGGGCCATCCCCGCGATGCTGCCAGATGTGGACCGGCATGGTGAGAACGGGATCTTGTTTCTGGATGAGATTACCTCGGCCGCGCCGAGTGTATCCGCAGCCGCCTATCAGTTGATTCTAGACCGGCGGCTCGGGCAGTACCGCGTACCCGAAGGGTGGGCCATATTCGCGGCGGGCAACCGCCAGGGGGACCGTGGTGTGACCTACTCGATGCCAGCCCCGCTGGCCAACCGGTTTTCTCATTTCGAGGTGGACATTAATCTGGATGACTGGGTGGCCTGGGCCTATGCCAATCACATTGACGACAAAATCATCGCCTTCTTGCGTTTTCGACCCGACCTGCTGTTTGATTTCGATCCTGCACACAACCCGGTCGCCTTCCCATCGCCACGTTCCTGGGAATTTGCCCACCGGGCCCTGCAAAAATTCTCGGATCGGCCCGATCTTCTCACCGGTGCGCTGCAAGCCTGTGTCGGACCTGCAGCGGGTGTGGAGCTCAATGCCTTCATCGCGAACCTGGACCAAATGCCTGATCTGGAAGCAATCGTACGAGGAGACGACATCGCCGCACCGCAGGAAATCGATTTGCAGTATGCGGTCGCCTCCGCGCTGGTTGGCCATGCCATCCGCGCCAGGCAAACGGAGAATGCCGGTCATGTGCACGGCAATATCCTGAACTACGCAGGCCGGTTCCCGCAACGTGAGATGGGTGTCATGATGGTTTCAGACATGCACCGGGCAATCGGTGAGGATCTTTTCGGCTTGCCGGAGTTCACCACATGGGCGGACAAGATCGCTGACATCATGATCTATGATCACGCCTGACACGTCTTGCGACAAACGCCAGTGAGCAGGCCCAAAACCCAAAACAAGCTTGCCACCGCAAGAACCCGCCTGATTCTGGACAAACCCTTCCTTGGCGCGCTGGTATTGCGCCTGCCCCTGGTGGCGGCGGATCCCGGCTGGTGCAAGACCGCCAGCACCGATGCACGCAAGCTGTACTTCAATCCGGAATATATCGAGTCGCTGGATATCCAGGAGACGCAGTTTGTCCTCGCAAAACAGGCTTTGCATTGTGCCCTGTCGCATTTTGCCAGAAGGCACCACCGGATCCGGTCGCGCTGGGAGCTGGCATGTGACTATGCGGTCAATCCGCTGCTGATTCACGATGGCCTGAAACCACCCCCGGGCACCCCGGTGGAAGAAAATTTTGAAGACATGACCGCCGAGGAAATCTACCACTGCATTGATGAATTTGATGATGAAACCAGCGAGTTCGAAAAGCCGTCCGACAACTTGGGCGATGAAGGAAGCCACGGGCCACAGCAAAACGGGCAAAGCCCGCCACCACAAGAATCCAGCAGGCCCGAACCCGATCATGAAAACGAGGAAACCCAGGAACTTGCACGACAGCCTGCCGAGCTGACGGCACAGCAACAGGAAGAATTGTCCATCCAGTGGCAACAACGTCTGGCAGGTGCTGCCCAGCAGGCCATGCAGGCCGGAAAGCTTGGGGGCTCCATGGCACGCATGGTCGACTACATGTTGCAGCCGAAACTCCCCTGGCGGATGTTGCTGGCAAAGTATATGACGGCCAGCGCACGGGATGACTACAGTTATTCCCGACCCTCTTCTCGCCGGGGAGATCCGGCAATTTTCCCCAGCCTGCGCAGCACCCAGATCAACGTGGCTGTGGGCCTTGACATCAGCGGCTCTGTCGATGACAAGGACATGAATGAATTCCTGTCCGAAGTCGATGCCATCAAGGGCAACATGCGTGCACGGATTACCCTGCTTCCATGCGATGCAGAACTGGCTGAAGGCGTGCCCTGGATTTTCGAGCCCTGGGAAGATATTGAAATGCCACGGGTCCTGAAAGGCGGAGGAGGCACAAGCTTTTGCCCCGTGTTTGACTGGCTGGATGGGCAGGACCAGCCGCCCGATCTGCTGGTCTACTTTACAGATGGCCAGGGAACCTTTCCCGGAACACCACCCGGCTATCCTGTGATCTGGCTCGTCAAGGGCAAACAGGCCGTTCCCTGGGGGCAACGTGTGCAGTTGAATTGACATGCAACTCTCTCACGAAGACCAACTGCGATTGAATGTTCTGGTTGCCCAGTCCCTGCAAGCGGTTCGCATTGATGAGTCCCGCATGCGGGTCCATGCACTATCTGAAAAAGGAGAAGCCAGCATCGACCTGAATCCCACTTGCAAGGATGAAAAATATATCCGTCTCATTCAGCAGTTCTTGTCAACACATTATCTGGGTTCGCCCGGCGGATACCCGGTATTTTTAAGGCGCTGGACCCGAATGGGTCAGGCGCGCGATGACAGCCTGGAGAAACTGCTGCTGATCGGTGAGCCGGAGGCCGTGGTTGCCGTCGTCCATGCGTCGGGGTTGACAAATGAGTTGGCACGACGCGCCTGGTGGACCTCTACCAATGCCGAAAACGCACGGCGTATGCTTGAAAAAGAAAACGTCGTAAAGGGCAATATGGGAAAGGAACTGGCACAGTTCCTGGTTGAGTTCCTGCCATTTGAGGAAGAACAGAAGGCCATTATCGACAGTGTTCGCTTGGTTCTGCAGCCCGGCCTGATCGACAATGAGACTCGCCGTGATATCTGGAAGCGGGGCAAAAGAAAAAATTCTTATTATGTGGGCTTTTTGCAACAGACCCCGGATAATTTGCCGATAGATGCAACACCCCACGAGAAATGGGAAGCTGCCGCAAGGGTATTGAAGCCTGAATTGGACTATGGCAACGAGTATGCCAAGCTGCTTTGCAGAGCACTGGGTCATTCGGGCCAGGCTTTTTTACACGTCGCCGACCTGGTATTGCAAAAGCCTAATGATCAGGAGGTCGTGGTGGCACTGCTGAATGCAATCGGGAAATACTTTGAATGTGAGAAAACAGGCACCCGGACCTGCCGCGACATGCAGTCCTTGTCGAATCATGTTGGCGTACTATTCAGCGATGATCCGAAACTTGAAAAAATTCTGTCGATTGATCCGGATTTGCAACCCCAGCTGGATGCACTCCTGAGCCTGTCAATGGTGAGCGAGAGCCTTGTGGACCCGATTTTCGGCATGACCGATGCCATTGGAACGGTGATGAGAAAGAAGATTGAACCTGTGACCCAGCCCATTGCCGGATATATCCGCCTGCTGCAGACGTGATGCGCTTGCCTGCATGAATTACCTGCCCATATTTCTGGATATCAAGAACAAGCCTTGCCTGGTGGTCGGCGGCGGGCCGATCGCCTCACGCAAAATTTCATTGCTGGTTCGGGCACAGGCTGAAATTACCGTCATCGCACCGGAAATCACGCCTGAGATCCATGACCAGGCCCGCGATGGAGCGGTGACCTGGCGGCAGAAGCATTTCTCTGCCGATGACCTGAAAGATTATCAACTTGTCATGGCGGCTACGGACAACCGGAAAGTAAATGCTGAAATTGCTGCACAGTGCAAACAAAGGAACATCTGGGTCAATGCAGCCGACGATGTTCATAGCTGCAACTTCATTCTGCCCTCCATCATTGATCGCTCCCCTGTGCAGATCGCAGTTTCCACAGGGGGCGCATCGCCGGTGCTGGCCAGAACGCTGCGTGCAAAACTCGAAAACTGTACGCCCGCAGCTTACGGGCGGTTGGCAAAACTGATCGAGGACAACCGACTCGGGGTAAAAGAGAAGTTTTCCAGCACGGAGCAAAAGCGAAAATTCTGGGAAAAAATTATCCAGGGCCCTGTAGCTGAACTCGTTTTTTCAGGACAGGTGGATGCTGCACAAAAATTGTTGCAGGAGGCAATAGAACATGAGGATCATCGGGATTTGCCACAGGGAGAAGTGTATCTGGTCGGGGCCGGCCCAGGTGATCCTGACCTGCTAACGTTTCGCGCATTGCGGTTGATGCAGCAGGCTGACGTCGTGGTGTATGACCGCCTGGTTTCCCGGGAAATCATGGACTTGATCCGCAAGGATGCAGAACTCATATATGCGGGCAAAGAACGCGCGCAGCATGCGCTGCCCCAGGAAAGCATCAACCAGTTGCTGGTGCGCCTAGCAAAAGAAGGTAAACGTGTCCTGCGCCTCAAGGGCGGCGATCCATTCATCTTCGGTCGCGGCGGGGAAGAAATCAGCACACTGATCGATGAGGCAATACCTTTTCAGGTGGTCCCCGGGATCACTGCAGCAGCAGGGTGTGCCGCCTATGCTGGCATCCCGCTAACCCATCGTCAGCACTCGCAAGCCGTGATTTTTGCGACCGGTCACCTAAGCGACGGAACCGTGAACTTGAACTGGGAAATGCTGGCGCACGAAAACCAGACCCTGGTCTTCTACATGGGATTGCAGGGCCTGGAAATCATCTGCACCAACCTTAAAAAACATGGACTGGCGCCTGCCACCCCTGCCGCCTTGATTATGCAGGGAACCACGGCTCAACAGAAAGTGATCATGGGGAACCTAGACAACTTGCCGACATTGGTAGACGAACATGATGTTGAACCTCCCACACTGGTGATCGTTGGCGATGTCGTACAGTTGCACGACACCTTGCGCTGGTTCAACCCCGAAGAAGATGTCACGGCTTCCGCCGTGCGGTTCTTTGGTGCAAGAACTTGAGTGTCGGCATACTCCTGCATGAGGAAATCTAGAGAGTGGAGATCCTCAATTTTTTCAATCACCCGCTGACAGGAACACCCTATGGCTCGGCCCTTGACTTGTGCATTGTGCTCGCAGTATCCGCCTGGCTGCTTTCAGTCCTGACACGCGAATACTCCTGGGTGGACCGGATTTGGCCGATATGTCCTGTGCTGTACTGCCTGTTGGTTGCAAGTGCCAACGATTTCAGTTCAGCGCGTGTAAATCTCATGACAACGCTTGTCTTCCTCTGGGGGGCACGACTGACCTTCAACTATGCCCGCAAGGGGGGCTTCAACAAAGGTGGTGAGGATTACCGGTGGATCGTCATCAAACAACAACTCGGACCAGTTGGATTCCAACTGCTGAACATCGCCTTCATCGCACCTGTGCAAATGCTGCTGGTGTGGCTATTCACCTCTCCTGTTCACCAGGCATGGTTATGGCAACAGACGCCCTTGAGTTGGCTGGACGCAGTTGCAGCTGTACTGTTTTTGATGCTGTTTGTCGTCGAGGCCATTGCCGATGAGCAAATGTGGCGATTCCAGCAAGATAAGAAGCAACGCACTGCAGCAGGCCAGGACATCGACACACCTTTCATCACGACCGGCCTTTTTCACTATTGCAGGCATCCAAATTACTTTTGCGAGATTGCCATGTGGTGGGTGTTTTACCTGTTTGCAGTGTCCGCCTCCGGACAGTGGCTGCACTGGACGGGACTCGGATTCGTCCTGCTCACACTACTGTTCATCCCTTCGACACGGCTCACGGAATCGATCTCGGTATCCAGATACCCCGCGTATCGCGACTATCAGGCCTCGACACCCGCAATTTTTCCGCTGCCAAGAATCGGGGCACGTAGACGGTAGAACAATCTCCAGGATTGTGGTCCACAAGGCTGCATGTCTCAACCGTCGGTCGGCACCGGCCAACATGTGCCTACAAGAAGAACAAGTTGTAAAACCGGGCTGCGCACCCCAAGGGGCCATTGGCCCGATAACAAGCTTGAAATGATGGAATCTGCTCTGCAATCTAGAGCATTTGATTCCTCTGCACTATAATTTGCGGCGTTTTTGTCGAACCTGCTTGGTGCAGCTCGCCAGTGGGTTGTCAATCTATTCTGGAATAACCCGTGTGCAATAGATAGTATTTCGCGTAGAACAATTACAATATATGCCAGACATACGCCTCCCCCATCTTCACTGATTATGAGTACCAACAAAATGCCTTCACAGGGCCTGTACGAGCCGAGCACAGAACATGATGCGTGCGGGGTGGGTTTCGTAGTTGATATCAAGGGCCGCAAGTCGCACAAGATTGTCGAAAATTCCCTCACGATCCTCAAAAACCTGATCCATCGGGGAGCCTGCGGCTGTGAGGAAAATACCGGTGACGGCGTGGGAATGCTGACTCAGTTGCCCCACAAGTTTTTCAAGAGGGTCTGCTCAGAGCTGGGGATCATCTTGCCAGAATCCGGCCACTACGGTGCCGGCATGGTATTCCTGCCAACAGACGCTGCCCAGCAGAAAGCCTGCATCGACCGGTTTCACCAGGTGGTGGAAGAAGAAGGCCAGCAGGTCCTAGGCTGGCGCGATGTGCCGACCGACGACACCTTGCTGGGAGACACCGCCAGATCGGGTGAACCTGCCTTCAAGCAGATCTTCATCGGCCGTAGCGGTGATATCGAAACTGATGCTGCTTTTGAACGCAAGCTTTACGTGATTCGAAAGCGCATCGAACACGTGATCTACGGTTCCGATCTCTCGCAGCGTAGCAGTTTTTACATCCCTTCCCTCTCGTATCGGACCTGTGTCTACAAGGGTATGCTGACCGGCTCGCAGTTCGAACCCATGTTCCCGGACATCAACGAGCCCGATTTCGAATCGGCCATGTCACTGGTGCATCAACGGTTTTCAACAAACACCTTCCCTTCCTGGGAACTGGCGCACCCGTTTCGCTACCTGGCACACAACGGTGAAATCAACACCGTGCGCGGCAACATCAACTGGATGCGTGCACGTGAGTCATTGTGCAGATCTGAACTGTTTGGTGATGACCTGCAAAAACTTTTCCCAACCGTCATCGAAAACGGCAGTGACTCCGCGACGTTTGACAACGTGCTGGAATTCTTGCACATGTGCGGGCGACCGCTTCCGCATGCAATCCTGATGATGATCCCGGAGGCATGGAGCAACCATGAGACCATGGATGCAGGCCGCAAGGCATTCTACGAATACCATGCATGTCTGATGGAACCCTGGGACGGCCCGGCTTCGATCGCCTTCACAAACGGCGAGGTCATCGGTGCTGTGCTGGACCGAAATGGTTTGCGACCTTCGCGCTACTACGTGACCAAGGACGACATGGTCGTGATGGCCTCGGAAGTCGGCGTGCTGGAAATCCCGCCGGAAAACATCCTGATCAAGGACCGGCTGCATCCAGGCCGCATATTCATGGTCGATACCAAGCAGGGCAGGATCATTGACGATGAGGAGATCAAGAAAGAGTTCGTTGAAGAAAACCCTTATTCGGACTGGCTGAAAAAAAATCTGGTTGCGCTCGAGAACTTGCCCAGTCCCAGACAAATACACGGCTCGGACAAGGACACCTTGCTGCAAAGACAGCAGGCATTTGGTTACACACATGAAGAGTTAAGGATACTGATGGCGCCCATGGCGACCAACGGGCTTGAGCCAGTGGGCTCGATGGGCACAGATGCCGCGCTGGCCGTGCTATCCGACCGTTCGCGTTTGCTGTACGACTATTTCAAGCAGCTCTTTGCGCAAGTCACCAATCCCCCGCTTGACGGAATTCGTGAGGAGCTTGTCACCCAGGTGGCAACGACCATCGGGCCCGAAAAAAACCTCCTGCATCCCGATGCGGAAAGCTGCAGGCGAATCAGGATCTCCTCGCCCGTTTTGACCAATGGCGAGCTGGCGCGGATACGCGACGTCGAGCTCCCCGATTTCAAAACCAAGATCATTCCCATCTTGTACCCGGTCACGGAAAAAGGTGATGGTCTGGACCGGGCACTGAAGGAAGTTTGCGCACAGGTCGACACGGCCATCGAGCAGGGATACACCATGATCATCCTTTCCGACCGGGGTGTAAACGAAGAGCTTGCCGCCATCCCTGCACTGCTTGCCACTGCAGGCGTGCATCATCACATGATACGCACAGGCACCCGTACCCGAGTTGGACTGGTGCTTGAATCGGGCGAACCGCGTGAAGTGCATCATTTTGCCGTGCTCATCGGCTATGGAGTTGAAGCGATCAACCCCTATCTTGCACTGGAGTCCCTGGGCGACATGATCGGCAAGGGACACCTGCCGGAAATGCAGCATGAGACTGCGATCAAGAATTTCGTCAAGGCGGTCAACAAAGGCCTGATCAAAACGATGTCGAAGATGGGGATCTCAACCGTGCAGTCTTACCGGGGGGCGCAGATTTTTGAGGCGATCGGTCTTAACAAGGAATTTGTAGACCGGTACTTCACATGGACGGCATCGCGCATCGGCGGGATTGGGCTGGAAGAAATTGCCGAGGAAATCAGCGTGCGCCATCACAATGCCTTCCCCGGGCGCCCGGCAAAGCTGCCGGACCTGGAGTGGGGCGGCGAATACCAGTGGCGGCGTGATGGCGAATACCATCTGTTCAACCCCGAGACGGTTTTCAAGCTGCAACACTCCACGCGGTCGGGCCAGTACAAACTGTTCAAGGAATATACCGACAAGGTTGATGACCAGAACGAGAATCTTGCGACCTTGCGAGGGCTGTTTGAATTCAGGCCCGCAGAAGAACCGGTTCCCCTCGAAGAGGTCGAACCCATTGAAAATATCATGAGACGGTTTTCAACCGGTGCCATGTCGTATGGCTCCATCAGCAAGCAGGCACACGAAACCCTGGCGATTGCCATGAACCGCATCGGCGGCAAATCCAACACCGGCGAAGGCGGCGAGGACCCCGACCGTTACATCCTGGATGAAAATGGGGATTCAAGGAGAAGTGCCATCAAGCAGGTCGCCTCCGGGCGCTTTGGGGTGACCAGCGAGTATCTGGTAAATGCTGACGACTTGCAGATCAAAATGGCGCAAGGCGCAAAACCCGGCGAGGGAGGCCAGTTGCCGGGCACGAAAGTCTATCCGTGGATTGCCAAAGTGCGTCATTCAACTCCTGGAGTTGGGCTGATCTCTCCCCCGCCACACCACGATATCTATTCGATCGAGGACCTGGCGCAGCTGATACATGACTTGAAAAACTCCAACCCCGAGGCTCGCATACACGTGAAGCTGGTCGCTGAGGTAGGTGTGGGCACTGTGGCAGCAGGCGTCTCCAAAGCCCACTCGGACGTGGTCCTGATCTCTGGCTATGACGGCGGCACTGGCGCATCTCCCATGAGTTCCCTGAAGCATGCAGGCCTTCCATGGGAACTGGGCCTCGCAGAAACACAACAGGTCCTAGTGCAGAACGGGCTGCGCGATCGCATCATCGTACAGACGGACGGGCAACTGAAAACCGGACGTGACGTGGTGATTGCGGCACTGCTGGGAGCAGAAGAGTTTGGGTTCTCCACAGCACCGCTGGTGGTCATGGGCTGCATCATGATGCGTGTCTGTCACCTGAACACATGTCCCGTCGGCGTGGCTACCCAAAACCCTGAACTGACCAAGAAATTCACTGGCCAGCCGGAATTCGTGGAGAATTTCTTCAAGTTCATCGCCGAGGAAGTTCGCGAATACATGGCGGCGCTTGGATTCAGAACGGTCAACGAGATGATTGGTCAGGTCGATCGGCTGAACGTGAAAAAGGCCGTTGACCACTGGAAGGCGCACGGACTGGATTTCTCCAGGATACTGCACAAGCCCGAATCGCGACCTGGTTTCGATGTGTACTGCTCCACCAAGCAGGATCACGGGCTGGAAAAATCCCTGGATGTCACCACGCTGGTTCCCCTGTGCAAAGACGCGATCGAGGAACGCAAGCCGGTCGATATCATTTTACCGATTCGCAACATCCACCGAACCGTCGGCACGATCCTCGGCTATCACATCACCAAGCGCCACGGTGCTGAAGGGCTGCCGGAAGACACTGTCCGCGTTCACTTCAATGGTTCTGCAGGAATGAGCTTTGGTGCCTTCGTACCGAAGGGCGTGACGCTCATCCTGGAAGGCGATACCAACGATTACCTGGGCAAGGGCCTGTCAGGCGGCAAGCTCATCGTCTACCCTCCGCGCCATTCGACATTTGTTGCAGAGCAAAACATCATCGTTGGAAACGTGGTGCTGTACGGGGCGACTTCAGGTGAAGCATACATCCGGGGGATTGCAGGAGAACGCTTCTGCGTGCGCAACAGCGGAGTAAACGCCGTGGTCGAAGGGGTGGGTGACCATGGCTGTGAATACATGACGGGCGGGCGTGTTGTCATCATTGGTGATACGGGCAGGAACTTCGCAGCCGGCATGTCGGGCGGGATCGCCTACGTGCTCGCGAAAAAAGAGAAGTTCGGAATTCTGTGCAATCAGGACATGGTGGACCTTGAGGACCTGGAAGACGAGGACAGGGATCTGGTTGCGACCTTGCTCACGCGTCACCTCGAATACACGGGCAGCACTGTTGCCGGAAACATCCTGGACAACTGGAGCCGGTACCAGCACCGCTTTGTCAAGGTGATGCCCAAGGACTACAAGCGTGTCCTTGCGGCAATCAAAAAAGCCAAGGTCGAGGGCACTTCCGTGGACGAGGCAGTGATGGAGGCCGCCCATGGCTAAAGTCACGGGCTTCATGGAGTATGGCCGGGCCAAGCAGCCCTACCGTCCGGTCGAAGAACGCCTGCTCGACTGGCACCAGGTCATGGCCCCATGGCACATCGACCCGCTCAAAGAGCAGGCAGCGCGATGCATGGACTGCGGCATACCTTTTTGCCATCAGGGCTGCCCGCTGGGCAACCTGATCCCGGACTGGAATGATCTGGTCTACCGCGACCAATGGAAAGATGCCATCCAGCGCCTGCACGCGACCAATAATTTCCCGGAATTTACCGGTACACTTTGCCCGGCACCGTGCGAGGGCTCCTGTGTTCTGGGGATCAATGATGACCCCGTTACCATCAAGGGTGTGGAGCTCACCATCATTGACAAGGCATGGGAAAACGGCTGGGTACGTCCCGAGATTGCGAGCAAGAAAACTGGCAAGAAAGTGGCCGTCATCGGCTCGGGACCGGCCGGGCTTGCGGCTGCCCAGCAACTCGCGCGAGCCGGACATGACGTGACCGTGTTCGAGCGTGCCGACCGTATTGGTGGTTTGCTGCGTTACGGCATCCCTGAATTCAAGATGGAAAAGCGTGTGCTGGACCGTCGCCTGGAGCAAATGCGCGCCGAGGGCGTCACATTCAGGACCAATGCCCACGTAGGCGATACCGTGGCAGTGGACGATATCCGCGGCGAGTATGATGCCTTGCTATTGGCCGGTGGGGCGTGTGCTGCGCGTGGCCTGCCCGTTGAGGGCTGTGACCTGAAAGGTGTTCACCAGGCCATGGAGTACCTGCCCATGCAAAACAGGATATGCGAAGGGGATCCGGAGCCGGAACACTTCATCAATGCTGCCGGCAAGCATGTTGTGATCATCGGTGGCGGCGACACCGGTGCCGACTGCCTGGGTACGGCCAACCGGCAGGGAGCCGAATCCGTGCATCAACTGGAAATCATGCCGAGACCCCCTGAAGTTCGGGCTACAGACAACCCGTGGCCCGAATGGCCCAAGATTTTCCGCACTGCCTCTGCCCACGAAGAGGGGGTAGAGAGAGTGTATTCAGTCTCGACCAAGCGGTTTATTGATGACGGGGCCGGCAATGTCAAAGCGCTGGAGCTGGTGACGGTTGAAATGAACAACGACCATGGCAGACCCAGCTTCGACGAGGTCGCTGACAGTCAGCAGACGCTGGCCTGTGATCTGGTGCTTTTGGCAATGGGTTTTTTGGGGCCGGAAAAGCCCGGCATGCTTGAACAGCTGGATGTGGCCCTGGACAGTCGTGGCAATGTGGTTCGCGACAAAAACTGGATGACTGACGTGGAGGGAGTGTTTACTGCCGGCGACATGCAACGCGGGCAAAGCCTCATCGTGTGGGCAATCGCCGAAGGCCGCAGTGCGGCGCGAGGCATAGACCGGTACCTGATGGGAGATTCTGACCTGCCGGCACCGCTTGACTGAGTCTTCACGGAGGACAAACGGTACTCTTCATTCACTGCTTGTATTTTTCTCGGCCAGCAACGACTTTGGAAACACGATGCATTTGTTGGCATACAGTTTTTTCAGATCCTGCACCCTGACACTGATCTCCTTTTCCCAGACAAGTTTTCTTTCAAGCTCCCTGGTACGCTCAAGATCCTCGCTGGAAACGGCTTTTGCAGCAGCCCTGTGGAGAATTTCCGATTCGACAAATTCCAAAGACGCCACAGACCCTTGATAGTTGATCGGCAACTCGTTCTCTTTGATAAAGTAATGGAACATTTCCCTGACCAGTTCATCATCAGGAGGCAATGAGCCCGTGGAACAGGCTGTCCTTGCCAAGGATTTGGCAAAAACACGATAATAATCGTTGTTTTCCAGCTTGCTGATCAGCGCAGACAGAAGGATATACTCGGGTGTCTTGCCAGAAGTCATTGAAAAGCGATGCGCTGGACCTGTTGCAGCTGAAACAATGAATTTTCTACTTTTTAAAAAACCATAACACCACAGATACGACGAGGCTGACGACAATCATGGTGGTGATCGGGAAATACAGGTGAAATCCTTCTCTTTTGATAGCGATATCGCCTGGCAGTTTTCCAAAAGGCACCTTGCTGATCACAGGCCAAAGCAATCCGACGACTAAAATAGTGACCCCGATAGCGACCAGCATTTTGTTCATCTTTGGTATGGCACCCTTTGCACGCCCAGATTACGTGATACTCGACAGTACATTCGAGCCTGGCAGCAGTCATGGCGTTTTTCAATAACGTTCAGCATAACAAGAAAGCCAAATGAAACTTAAAAAACTTTCCGAGCCTGCGATCGTGATGTTCATTACCCTTGGCTTGCTGCTCTTGCTGACCAGCCCCTTGTGGATCGGATGGATGATGGAACATGAATACAGCAAGACCCGCAGTGCTGTGGCCGAGGTCAATCTCCAGTGCAGCGAAGGTGCTGTGGAAAAGCGCGAAGTCTGGAGCAAGCTTGGGATTGCAGTTTTCTGCGAGAAGGACGGAATCAAGCACGGTGAGTGGCAGGCATGGGATGGGGGCTATATGCACATTGCAGGTCAGTATGCCGATGGCGACAAGGACGGTGTCTGGAAATATTTCAATGCCCACGGAGAGCAATGGGGAGTGAGAACGTATGCCATGGGCAAAGAAGCTTCCGGCTTGATCAACCTGCTGGCTGCAGACTCCGCACTTCTCAAAAAAGGCGAGGGCAAGCTCTACCTGATCAAGAGTGCCAAACCGTACCGCAGCTATCACGTAAGGCTGGGGACAAACCACCAGCATCCCGGTGTCGGAGGCATCCCGCAAGGAACGTACCTGCTGGATGCCAGGAATGAAGACAGCAAGGGCCGCAAGTCCATGCAGGTCATATATTCGGGGACAGCGGATCAGGTCCCTGCCTCAAAAGCTGCAACTAGCCCGCAGGTGCACTTCGTAATCCAGTCGTACCCGAACAGGATGGGCTGGGCCTGGCAGATCACCGGATTATGGGGCGGAACGAAAGGAAGTATCGCGACAACTCACAGCGACATGGATGAAATCTGGGAATTGACGGAAGGTGGCATCCAGATAGAAGTTCTACCGTGATTTTCTTGGCCCGGATCGGGCCTTCATCCTGTGTTTTTTCTCTGCTATTTTCTTGCCAATAAGAATCATGCGAATGACACGCTCTGCGACATTTTCCAGATGTGGCCTTGAGTCCCGTAGTGCTTCATCCAGTGACATGTCCTTGGCGGCCGCACTGGCAATCCCGTCAATTCCATGTGCAAACACATTATGTGCGTCATCGGATAACGCTCCGCCGATAGCCACCACCGGCACCCGATGTTTTTTGGCTGCCCTTGCGACACCGGAGGGGGTCTTTCCGAATGCAGTCTGAAAATCCACCTTGCCTTCCCCGGTGATAACCAGGTCGGCACCCTTCACGTATTTCTCTAGCTCGGTTGTCCTTAGCACAATATCGACACCACTCTTGAGAGTGGCGCCTGCAAAGGCGACCAGTCCGGCACCCAGGCCGCCGGCAGCTCCCGCGCCTGGCATGCGGGCTACACCTTTTTTAAGGTCACGCTTGATCAAGCGACCAAGATGCTTGAGGTTTGCATCCAGCACTGCAACCATCTTCGGGGTAGCGCCTTTTTGCGGGCCGAACACATGTGCTGCGCCTTGTTTCCCATGCAGGGGATTTTTTACATCACAGGCCACAAGGATTTTTACCTTGCTGATCCGGGCATCAAGGCCAGTGGCATCGATGGTTTGAATTTTCGCCAACATTCCCCCAGAACCGGGCTCTTTTATTTCCCTGCCACGGGTATCCATGAACCGCACACCCAATGCCTGGGCCATACCTACCCCTCCATCGTTGGTCGCGGACCCCCCAATGCCGAGAATGATTTTTTTGGCGCCGCGATCGAGCGCATCCAGTATCAGTTGGCCGGTGCCGTACGTTGTGGTTTTGAGCGGGTTCTTGGTGTGTCCCTCGACCAGTGGCAACCCGGAAGCTTCTGCCATTTCAATGACTGCCGTTTTCTTACCGGGTAACCAGCCGTAGCACGCAGTTACAATTTTTCCTGCGGGGCCCATGACCCGCTTTCTCACCAGCTTCCCTCCTGCTGCATCGATCAGTGACTGCACGGTCCCTTCGCCTCCATCCGCCATAGGTATTTTCACGCACGTCGCATTGGGCAAGACTCGTCGGATACCCTTCTCGATGCTTACGGCAACCTCCAGCGAAGTGAGGTTGCCTTTAAACGAGTCCGGTGCAATTACAATCTTTTTCATAGTGGTTCCAAATTACGGATGGGTTATTGATCAGAAACGGGACGTGTGCAACACCATTTGCTCCGCGGGCTGTCGCTCGATTGACTGTTGGCCACCTGCCGGCTTCAGGGAAACTGCAAACCATGTTAACGGCCGGACCGGATTCCCTTCATAATCTCTACGTCAACGCGGGAAGTGTCATCCTAACGCTAAATTCCTCCAGCAGAACACACGCGGGCAGCAAGCCGACTATGTATACATCCTCAGCGTTTTGGGTGTTTTGTCATAGTCCACGGAAATTGCATCGTGGGGACAGGCATCAACACATGCAAAACAACGCACACACTCTCCCTCATCGATATACAGGGAGTTGTAGTACAGCCCGGAAGTGCGTGCAGGCTGTACCTGCTCAAAAGAAAAGGCAAAGTCGCCACCATTTGTCTTGAAATTTGTCGCTTCAACCAAACAGTTGGCTACCGGCTTCACCAGCAGGCATTCATCACACAGGACACACTTGGTGTTGTCAACCACCGGTGCCGGCGAACTTGCATCTTCGAACTTGTCAAAATAGATGTTTCCATCCCCAAGTCCGGCACCCGTAAATACCTCGACTCCGTGATCTATCATAGGAGGCGGGCCACAAAAATAAGCCTTGATCCCGGGAGTCGGCAGCCTGCCCTGGTCCAGGTACTCGTTTTTGACAAAAGCCGTCACCAGTCCGCGGGGACCACTCCAGTCGCTGTCTTCAGGCTCCTCCGACAAGACCGGAATGAATTCAAAACTGTACGCCGGGTTCCACCGTTCACCCACGACCCGCATCTCCTCATGACAGTACAGGTCCTTTTGTGTGCGTGCGCCATAGAAAAAGAAACAGTCCCTGGCGACACCCAGGTTGGCGGCATGCTTGACTATGGCTGCGATCGCACTCATGCCGCTGCCTCCGGCAATGCAGACCATGGTGTCATCCGAGGCGTCGAGCCCGAACGTCCCCAATGGCCCTGCAAGCTCGACATGCTCGCCAGCACGATTCCCTTCCGCAAGCCAACCTGACAGCTCCCCGCCGGGCACCAGGCGTATGAAGAAAGTGTGTTCACCCGGGTTCTCATCTTCCGGGGTTTTGGCAAACGAGTAGGAGCGTGATTTCCTTATCCCCGGCACCTTGAGCGTGGCATACTGCCCGGCGTATCCGTCCAGTGGCTGGCTGGCCGGGTCACATTGGACGACCAGTTCAAGCGTGTCATGCGTGAGGTGGGTAATGCTCTTGATAGTGCCCTGGTTGATCCGCACCCTTCGGCCCTTGATTTCAGGATCCGGGACAGGCAGTTCCCGGATGTAGTGGTCAAATGGATCGTGAAAGTTCTTTTGCATCGCGGTCACTGTGTCCGTGCACTAGAGGCTGGAATAATACAGTCAGGATTCAGCCGAAGACTCCCGGGTGCTGTTCTTTTGCAAATGCGATGATTTCATCATCCGTGGCGTCTATACCGTCATTGCGCGGGTCTTCGCGCCACTTCCTGATGTAGCCCTGTAGCCCTCCCCACTCTTTCAGCAGGGTCTGCTTGCGCATGTCCTCGCTGGCTTTCTTGATTTCCACGAGACAGGAATAGAAGGTCGGACTGGTCCCGAAGTCAGTCAGCATTTCCGAGTTCAGCGCGTTGATATTCACGCCATTCGGCGTGTTGCTGCCCTTGAACTGCTTCTGTGTAGAACAGACACCAGGCAACAGCCCATCGATAATGACAGCATATGCATAGGTTTCCCCGCGGTCATTGTACATGCAGCAAAGATCACCATCCTCGATGCCCCGTGCCTTGGCATCTTCAGGGTTCAGTTCCACAGTGGGCCTTGACATCATGGCCTGCAGGCGCGGAACCGACTGGAATGAATCACCAATGAAATAATGTGCGGCGCTGCTCAGCACCTGCAACGGATAGTCCTTGCGCTTCGGATCTTCCTGTCCTTCGATTTCCGGCACATAGGAAGGCAGGGGGTTGATGCCCTCCTCCTTTAGTTTTTCGCACCAGATATCAATCTTCCCCGAATCCGTTGGCCAGCCATTTTTGAGGAAGTTTCTTCGCTCGGAGTCGGTATTGGCCCTGACGAAGCCGTCTTTGAGGATATCCTCATAGGTGATGCCTTCCATCAAGGGATTGTGCTTGCCCTCGTCAAACATGACGTCGCGAATGATTTCCTCGTCCGTTTGCGTGAAGGCGTTGTCTCCTTCTTCCACATAGCCCATGCGTTGGGCCAGCATGCGAAACAGTTCGGAATTTCTGACACTTTCCCCGAGCGGCTCGATCACGGGCCGGTTCATGGTGTAATACCAGTTTCCGTAGGTGGCCACCATGTCCGTACGCTCCAGTTGCGTGTCTGCCGGGATCACGATATCCGCATACAGACAGGTATCCGTCCAGAAGGTTTCATGCACTGCAACGAAAAGGTCGTCGCGCATCAGGCCCTTGCGGACGTTGTTGGTGTTCGGCGCACAGTTGGCAGGGTCCGAGTTGTAGACGAACAGGCTCTTGATTGGGGGGTCCATCGTCTTACCTTCCGCATCAATATGATCCGACAGCGCACGCCCGAGCTGGACCATGTTGATGGAACGCTTGCGTGTGCCCAGATCCGTTCGGTGCAGCTTGTCCAGATCCCAGCGGAGCCACATCTCCTCCAGGTTGCCAAAACAGGCGCCGCCGCAGGGTTCGCGCCAAGCCCCGGTGATGCAGGGAAGCACCAGAATGGAGCGGCACATCTGGCCCGCGTTCTGATGACGGTTCAAGCCGTAGTTTGCACGTATGTAGGATTTCTTCGTCGAGGCATACTCCAGGGCAAACTTTTCAATTTCCGCGGCCGAGAGCCCGGTGATTTCGGCCACCCTCTCCAGCGGGTACTTGGGCAATTCAGTTTCAAGCAGGGCCTCCCAGCCATTGGTTTGCTCTTTGAGAAATTCCAGATCATGCAAGCCGCGGTCGACAATTATTTTCATCATGCCCAGCGCCAATGCGGCATCGGTTCCCGGCCTAGGCTGGATATGCCAGTCCGCCATCATGGTAGTTCGCGTAACCCGGGGGTCGATCACCACGAGCTTCATGCCGCGCTCTTTGGCTTCACGTATAAACGGGATGGCGTGGACTCCCGTGCTCACCAGGTTGGCCCCCCACAGAATCATCAGGTCCGCCTCTTCGGCCGCCTCGTGAACGGACATGTTCGGGTGCGCCATGCCATAGGTATGCAATCCTGCCCACATGGCCGCGAAAATGCAGATGGACTGGATCAGCCCGGCTGCTTCCATCTTGTTCCAGAAGCGGGAATCCATGGTCCAGTAGCCCACCATGCCCATGGTGCCTGAGTAGGAATAAGGCTGTACGGCTTCACTTCCATACTCGTCAATCACATGCTTGAAGTTGTCGGTGATCGCATCGAGTGCCTCGTCCCAGGTGATCCGTTCAAACCTGGCGCCCGGTCCTTTCGGCCCCACCCGCTTGTGCGGATAGAGAACACGGTTGTCGTTGTACACGAAATCAAGGTAATGGTTGACCTTGTTGCACAAATAGCCGCGGGTAATCGGGTGGGTCGGGTCGCCCTGGATACGCACTGCCCGGCCGCTGCGGTCATCGCGGGTGACCAGCATTGAGCACGAATCCGGGCAATCGTGAGGGCATGTCACATGATGAACAGAATGCCCCTCGGGTGCTTTGATCTTGTCGGTTTGCATCGCCGGTGCCTCCCCCTATGCTCAGCGGATCACTTCCATGGCGGGATGCCAGTTGCCGGTCCCTCTATTCTCGTGTGCGATCCGGCGGGTCTGCGTGTCCAGCCCAAGTCTTTGCCATTAAACGTTTTATCGTACGGATTATAAGGCATTTGCATGCGCATATTTGCAGCCAGGCCAGAAATTTTCAGGTGGCCGACCGCAGCAGACAGCCCTCGGGCAAACCGTACTGACGGATCATGCACCCTATGCGATCACAGGTGAATGTTTGGGTGACTCATTCAGGTGTTTTGGACGCACCGGGCCGGGCATCCCTGTCGGATGCTGCATTTTCACGGCTGAGCCAAGCGACCAACAGGCGGATTTGGGTGTCGTCAAGCCTGTCGTCGAAGGCCGGCATTTGGCCGTTGCGACCCTCTGCGATGGACTGGCGGATTGCCTCCGTCGAGCTTCCGTAGAGACTGATGCTATCCGTGAGGTTCGGCGCACCCAGCAATTCATTACCGGAAGCATCCGTGCCGTGACAGGCGACGCAGTACAGCTGGTAGGGCTTCGAGCCCGGGTGATCAGCCGCCTTATCCCGAGACAGGGCCTGCACGTAACCGGTCAGCTGATCCACTGTCTCTTCGCCGACTACACCCAGCCAGCCGGGCATGACCGCCTGGCGCCCATGGCGGATCGACTGCTCGATCTGTGTCGCCTCGCTGCCCCATTGCCACTCCGCATCGCGCAGGTCGGGAAAGAGGTTTGCCTGGCCTCTCGCATCATAGCCATGGCACACGGCACAGTTGCGGTCATAGATCCGCTGCGCCGAAACCATGAGTCTCGTATCGGCCTGCAATGTCTCCAGCCTCGCTTCGGAAACCAGCCGCCGGGTCGGGCCGAATTCAGTCGAGTAGCGGCCAAGACGCTCGTGCAGTTCACCACCCTGAGACCAGTTCAGCGCCCCGCTGAAGGCACCAAGGCCAGGATAGAGCATGAGATAGACAACGGAAATCACCAGAGAGATGAAAATGAGCCAGAACCACCAGAGCGGTGGAGGATGCTCACCCTCCCGCAGGTTGTCGTCCCACACCGGACTCGACTCCTTTGTCTCCTGACCCCCGCCAAAATACAGGCTGAATACCAGCCAGACGAGCCCCGCCAGGCTGGTCAGGGTAAGCACCAGCACCCAGCCGCTCCAGAACTCGCTAGGTAACTCAACCATCGCGACGCTCATCATTGAGGGGAATGTCCGCGCTTCGCTCGATGGTTTCATCGGACGAACCCAGCAGGACCCAGACCACCAATGCGACCATGAAGGCCATCACCAGCATGTCACCCACGAAAATAAACCAGGTCATCGCCCGCCTCCCGTCCCGGATGCACCCAGTCCCTGCAGATAGGCCACCAGTGCATCGACCTCGCTCAGGCCTTCGAGTGCGGCAGGTGCCGCCTCAATATCGGCATCCGTATAAGGGTGGCCAAGACGGCGCAGCGCACGCATTTTCGCCTGAATCATGCCGCCGGAATCCGCTGGGCGATCCGCAAGCCAGGGATAGGCGGGCATGATCGAATCCGGCACGACGGCGCGAGGATCCAGCAGATGTAACCGATGCCAGGCATCGGAATACTTGCCTCCAATGCGGTGCAAGTCGGGTCCCGTACGCTTCGATCCCCACAGGAAGGGCCGGTCATAGGCAAATTCCCCTGCTTTCGAAAAGGGACCGTAGCGCCGCACTTCGGCCAGCAGGGGACGCACCTGCTGCGAATGGCAAGTACTGCAACTTTCGCGGATGTAGATGTCACGACCGGTCAGGGTTACCGGGTCATAGGGCACGACGCCCACGTCTGGCGTGGCCAAACCATCGTCAAGCACGCTGGGCAGAACCTGTACCAGCCCGCCGATGGACGAGACAAACAGAATGCCAAAGATCAGCCAGCCGCTATGGCGCTCCAGCGTGCGATGCAGGTCGACGGCTTTCACAGAGCCCCCTGAACGGCAGGTGGAGGCACCGCACGCACGATGCTGCGGCCCTTGGCGGTCATCCACAGATTGAAAGCCATCAGCAAGGCCCCGGCGAAAAATGCAAGTCCTGCGACCAAGCGCAGGGTGTAGTAGGGTGCCATACTGGCCATGATGTCCTTGAAACTGTAGCGAAGCTCCCCGATTTCATCGAGGCTCAGCCACAAGAGTCCTTGGGAGACGCCCGCGCCCCACATTGCCAGCACGTAGAGCATCACGCCTGCCAGAGCCAGCCAGAAATGCCAGTTTGCCAACCGATGACTGTAGAGTTCGGCACCGACCAGGCGCGGCAGCAGGAAGTAGAACGTACCGAAGGTAATCAGCGCATTCCAGCCGAGTGCTCCGGAATGCACATGGCCTATGGTCCAGTCGGTAAAGTGGCTGACTACATTGACGCTCTTGATGGACATCATCGGCCCTTCGAAGGTTGCAAGCCCGTAAAAGGCCAGCGACAGCACGATAAACTTCAAGGCTGGATCAGTACGCAGCTTCTCCCAGGCGCCGGACACCGTCATGACACCATTGACCAAAGTGGCCCAGGACGGCGCCAGCAGCACCAGGCTCATGACCATGCCCAGGGATTGCACCCACTCCGGCACGGCATTGTAGTGCAGGTGATGTGGGCCAGCCCAGATATAGCTGTAAGTGAAGGCCCAGAACGCCACGATCGATAACCGGTAACTCCAGATCGGCCGGTCGGCATGCTTGGGCAGGAAGTAGTACAGCATGCCGAGAAACCCTCCCGTCAACAGGAACCCCACAGCATTATGGCCGTACCACCATTGCACAACGGCGTCCTGGGCACCGGCAAACAGCGAGTAGGACTTCGACCAGGCCACCGGAATCGCCTGACTGTTGACGATGTGCAGCATGGCGATCACGATGATCAGCGCGCCGTAGAACCAGTTGGACACGTATATCGGCTGAATTCGTCGCTTGGCAATGGTTCCGAAAAAAACCACTGCGAAACACACCCAGATGACGGTTATGGCAATGTCGAAAGGCCATTCCAGTTCGGCATACTCCTTGCCTCCATTCCAACCGGCCAGCAACGAGATCCCACCAAAAAGAATTACTGCTTGCCAAGCCAAGGCACAAAACCATGCCAGTCCCGGTGCAAATAGCGGTACATGACAGGTACGCTGTACGCTGTAGAAAGCAGTTCCCATCAACGCGGCGATGCCGAATCCAAAGATCACGGCGTTGGTATGCAGGTTTCGCAACCGGCCATAGGACAGCCATTCTTGACCAAAGTCCAGAGTTGGCCAGATCAGTTCTGCAGCAACATAGATTCCCGCTGCCATACCAATCAGTGACCAGAAAATGGCAAAGCCGGTCAGCCAGGCCACCACCCTGTCGTGATATTGCTCGATGCTCAGACTCAAACTCCCAGGTTCGGACCAATACCCCCGCTCCAGAGCACCACTGTAATACCCAACAGGCTAACGCTAGCCACCAGCAGGTAGGCTACCAAAGATGAAGCCATGAGCATGCCGCGCTCCGGTGAGGTTCCAAGTGCCGCCGGCAGGCAGCGGTACAGCAGATACAGGCTCCAGGCCAGGGCCGGTATCAACAAAAGCATATTAATGAAAACGTGCGGGACCAGATGACCCAGGCTGGCAAGGATCACTGGCATGCCAACCAGGACTACAAACGATAGGTGAGAACCAAATTCGCGCCTTGCCCCATAGGTGCCTGCCATCCAGCAGGCGACCACCGCCGTGCTCAGGAAACCGGCAATGAGCGCAACGAAATAGGCGAGGCTGATCAGTGCCAGACCTGACGGGGGGATATACAGTGGCTCCCCACCTCCGAGCTGCCAGCCAAAGGTGGCCCCTCCAATGTAAGCAAACAATGGCGGGATGATGCTGAGCGGAATCACCAGGCGCAAAAGCACGGCATGGGTTTCAGGCGCACACGCGGACAGACTGGCACCTGCCTCTGCAGGCCGCGTAATCAGGCGTGCGAAGCGCCACGGTGTCAGCAATACATCCATCAAGCCTCGCCTGGCCGCTGTATCAAAGCTCCTGAGGAGTCAAGAGCAGGTGCGTAAAGTCCATCCATCTGCCATTTGGACTGTAAGCATTGGCGCACTCACAGAGTGTCGGATGGTGTGTTGCAATTCGCCATCCCTTAATTGACCGGCAGTTGCGCGCGCAAGTGGTCGCGGTCGAACCACCATGAGTCACCCGTCATTACATCGACTATTTTCGCCAGTCGATTGAAGAGCTTGTCCGTGTCATTCAGCTCCAGTATTTCAATCCACATCCTGATGGATTCTTCATCTTCAATGCCACGGTGGCGCTTGGCCACTTTCGCAAGGATCTGCATGGTAAGGAAAGTCAGGTTTTCATGTTGCTCTTTCGCGCGCACATCGGCAATGTAGTGTGCCGCCATGGCAGCGACTGCCGCACCATCTGATTGCTCCGGGGTTTCATCCACGATGTTGTGGAGCATTTCGATGGACAGGCCCGGATCTACCGGATAAGTGACGGCAAGCCAGCAGCCCTGCCCCAGCGCGACGATCGAATCTTCCTGGTTGGCCTGATACAGTACCCGGCAGGTCTTTACAGCATGTTCGAACTCGTGTTCTGCAATGAACAACTCGACGAGGGGCCGGGCACACGACCAAGCCTCCTCCAGCCGGTTTAACCCGATCAGTGCCTCTGCGATTTCGAGTTCCAGTTGCGCACGCTGGAAATTACTTGCCTCCCGGGGAAGATCCCGCAACTTTTGGCGGCACTCGAACAGCTTGTTTTCAAACCAGACGCGCTCATCTGCAGACTGGAATGCACTCATGGCATCGTGAAGGGGTTGCCGGGTAGGATCAAATTTTTCAACCACCAGTTTTTTCCTTGCAGTTCATGCCAGTACTTCGGACCTTACGACCAGTAAAGATGACGTTTCAAAAAAGATTTCTGAGCCCGCAGCGCTCAAGGCATGTAGGGCATGGTGGCTGTGAAGCACTTGCACCATCTTCCTTTTGGCACATTCAGTGGCAATGCGCAGCACGCCACCATTTCGGTGCTCGCTTGCCCACGCTGAAAGCAGCTTCTTTATACAACTTTCTCGACTGCGTGGCAAAGCAAAACCACGGGCCCGGGTGGTGCAGGAAAACAGCTTCCCCTTTACGTGAAAGGACCGTGTCGTTGGCCAAGACTCGTCAGCATGATTGCGCTTTGAGCCCCGGGCGAGAGTGTTTTTTGCTACACTTAGAGAACGTTACGATCTCTACACACCCAACTCCTGCCCACATGAAATCAATCTATAGGGTCATGACCTGGAAGGCATGACACGTGTCTAAAAAAAGCTCATATTCCTACGAGGAGTTGCTGGCCTGCAGTCATGGCAAGATGTTCGGGCCCGGGAACGCACAGCTGCCCCTGCCCAACATGCTGATGATTGATCGAATCACAAAAATCACGACCGATACAGGGCAGTACGGACGTGGTGAGGTCGAAGCCGAACTCGATATCAAGTCCGATCTATGGTTTTTCGATTGTCATTTTGCAGGAGATCCTGTCATGCCCGGATGTCTGGGACTGGATGCACTGTGGCAATTGCTGGGATTTTTTATCGCATGGAAGGGCGTGCCCGGCCGCGGCCGGGCTCTCGGGGTCAATGAGGTCCGCTTCACAGGCCAGGTGTTGCCGGATGCAAATCGGGTTGATTACCGGCTGGACATCAAGAGAATCGTCAAGCGCGGTGCCGCCATGGGCATTGCAGATGGCACGATGTCTGTGGATGGAAGAACGATCTACGTTGCAAAAGACCTGCGGGTCGGACTGTTTCTGTCTACTGAAGGTTTCTGAAAACCATTCATGGCAGTGCACAGCGACCTCGGGGGTCATGTACCCAGCCTCGTAAAGACCAGCTGACAGGCCGACGGAAAGGGAAGCCGGAAAACCGCACTGCATCTCGCATGCAGGATCCGCCCATGGATATTGGCAAATGGCCGGAAACGGCTCAGAGGAGCTCGAGCAAGCGACGACCCCGGCAGCATGCATTTCCCTGAATCTTTGTTAAACTTGGGATTAGAACGACAATCTGGTTTTAGGAGATAAGCCAGGGATCTTGCAGGGGGGACAATCATGCAGCGATCTTGCAGCCGACATGTATTTGCATGGGCATTTTTAATCTTTTTCATTGGTCTTGCCGCCCTCGCTCAAGGTGCTCGTGCCCAGCAGGCAGAAGAGACCGAATCGGGAGCCTCGTCACAAGGCGGCAGCCATAGCCTTCCCGGGATCTTCGTAACCGCCACCAAACGCCTCCAGCCGGAACAGGAGGTGCCCTTTTCCCTGAATGTCCAGTCGGAGGAGGATATCGAGCGCCTTAACACTACAAATCTGGAAGATCTTTCCCGCAATGTTGCCGGACTTACCATACAGAATCTGGGTCCTGGACAAAGCGTGGTCAGCATCCGCGGCATATCATCGGGACAGATCGTGCGCGACCAGCCTGGAGTCAAGGAGCAAGTAGGTGTCTATCTCGACGAAACTCCGATCTCCTTGTCCCTGTTCACTCCAGACATCGACTTGTTTGATCTGAGTCGGGTGGAAACCCTGAGGGGACCTCAGGGAACGCTGTTCGGGTCCGGTTCGATCGGGGGCACAGTACGCTACATCACCAACCAGCCACAACTGGGTGTAAATGAAACCAAGATTGAGTTAGACGCAAACCAGATCGATGATGGTTCGCACGGAGAGCATTTCAAACTGGCCAGCAACCTGGCCCTAGGAGATGCGGCCGCGGCACGGGTGGTAGCCTACTTTACGGGGTACGGCGGATTCATCGATGCACTCAGAGAAGATGGGTCTACCGACGAAGACGTCAATGACGGCACCCGTTTCGGCGGGCGCATTGCTCTGTTGTGGGAACCGCTTGAGAACCTGTCCATCACCCCGCGCATAGTCTATCAGGACATCGATCTGGGTGGATTCAACCGCGAAGAAGTATACAACCTGTTCAGAAGCCCCTATACCGACCCTGCAATCATCTCACCTGTCAGCCTTGACAGGAGAGAGCAGTTCTTGCTGCTGGATGAGGCGTTTGAGGACGAGACCCTGATTCTGGATACAGTCGTCGAGTGGGGCATCAAGGACTCCCTGGACATGACCTATACTGCCAGTTATATCCGCCGTGACCTCCTAGTCAGCCGTGACGCCAGTGCGCTGACTGGCAGCGTGAGCATTGACCCCAATATTCCCTTGAATCTTTCGGATGAAGACGCATTGCGCCCTCCAACCTGCGCGACACTACAGACCTTGAGCAAGTCACGCATGAGTTGCGTTTCAGTTCAGGTGATGACGGCAGTAAGCTGCAGTGGCTCGCAGGCATATTCTACTCAGATGTGGAGCGTGACTATTCCCAGCGGCTTCCCACACCAGGATATGATGCGTTCGCTCCATCCGCCGATAACAATTTTCCGGATGCCGTGGATTCGCCCTATCTTTCGGATCTGACCTATGACCTGAGACAGACCGCGTTGTTTGGGGAGGCCACATACATGCTGGGAGACCGGCTGGGACTGACGGCCGGGCTGCGCTGGTATGACTGGGAAGAGGATAAGACTTTTACATCGGGAGGGCCTTTCTCGAATTCGTCAGCGCAGCATCAGGACGAAAAGGTATCTTCCGACGGGTACAACCCCCGTTTCATGGTCAGCTACGAAGCTAGCAAAAACACCCGGGTAAACGCACAGGTTTCCAAGGGATTCCGCTTGGGAGGGGTGAATGACCCCTTGAATCAGCCACTTTGCGGAGCTGCGTATGACAACTACAAGGACTATCAGGAATTCGACGATGAAACCCTCTGGAACTATGAGCTTGGTTTCAAGTCTTCGTTTGAGAAATTGACCGTTAACGGTTCGGTATTTTACTCCGACATAGAGGACCTAGGCGTAAATATCGACGCGGGTCCGTGTTCATCGCGTGTCACCATCAGCGTGCCCGAAGCCCACACTACAGGAGCTGAACTTGAAATTTCTGCCCGCCCGACCAGCGTCCTGCACGTCACCTTTGCTGGAAGCTATGTGGAGGCAGAGTTCGATTCCACCGTCACAGCAGTCGATGGCAGTGTGCTTCACGGCATCGAGGATGGCAACCGCATACCCTCGGTGCCCGAGTGGCAACTTTCCGGATCGGCTACCTACATGCTCCCAGGTGTTCTGAGCGCAGACGAGAGTTATATCACAGCGTCCTGGCAGTATGTGGACACCAGCATTACACAACCCGGTGACCAGGTTCCGGGTGAAGACATCTTTGACACCAATTTCCCTTATGCAGGGACCCCTGCCGACCAGACTACGGAAGTTGACCTAACTCTCGATTCATACCATTTGTTCAATCTGTCTGCAGGCCTTGTGTATGAAGTGCTGGAGCTGACAGTTTTTGCAAAGAACATCACGGATGAAAACCCGAAGCTGTCCTTTGACCGCGAGAGAGGAGGCAGAGCCCGGCTCGGGTATCGGGTGGGCCAGCCCCGCACCTTTGGTGTGACTGCACGCATGTATTTCTGACACGTTACGAGGCAGTCCGGCATAAAGCGATCGGGTTAGGGCACCCATTGACTGCCTCCTTGCTTCCGTACGGGCCTTTGTAAGAGCCCGTACACTGAATTACTTAACCTTTAAAGCCGATTTTCGTATGCGTACCGTCGCAAAACGGACGGTTATTGCTGTGCTGACACCGGCATAACCCCCCCACCTTGCGCATGATCTCTTTCTGTTGCGTATCCTGGATACAGGCCAGACCCCGGAAGATCAGCGGGCCATTGGCCTGCACCTTGATTTCCAGAACCCCGTTGCTGGCTAGGTCGTCCTGCGAGACGGGTGGAGTCACGAACTTGCCATCATCCTGGAAACCGGTGGCTTTGTGCTGCCCGTCACAATAGGGTTTGTTCTTGGAATTCCCGCAACGGCACAGGAACAGCTCTTCGCTCTTCTCCAGCAGTTCACCATCGCTGTCAAACAACTCAAGCTGACCCGTAATGTGCAAAGGGCCGTCTACAATTGAAGTAATCCTGTTTCCCCGATTCATGATCGGGCCCCAGGCAGGCGAATCCTCGGGATTGATCCATTCCAACATCTCATTGCACTGACTCCAGGCTCTTTGAAACGATCTCATACACATCTCCCGAGAGGCCTCGGTGTGCTGCGATACGCTCGAGTTGTTCATGCATCTTGTGCCTGCAGGGAGTGGAGTACTTTCGCCAGCGCATCAATGAGCGGGCCAGGCGTGAGGCAACTTGGGGATTGAGCTTGTCCAAAGCCAGCACCTGTTCTGCAACAAACTCATACCCGCTGCCATCGGGTTGATGAAATGCACAGGGATTTCCTGAAAACACACCGATCAGTGCACGCACCTTGTTGGGATTTTGCAAGCTGAACATGGGGTGCCCCATCAGGCTTCTTACGTTCTCCAGCACACCCGGGACTCTCGAAAGCGCCTGGAATGCAAACCATTTTTCCATAACCAGCGGATCGTGTGTCCATTGCTGCTCAAATGACGAAAGCACCTGCTCGCGCTCATCGCATTCCCGATGCAGCAAGGCCCTGATGGCGCCCGCCTGCTCGGTCATGTTACTCGCCCTGACAAACTGCTTTAGTGCCAGTCTTCTGTATTCGTCCTCGTCCAGGGCGGTCAGCAATTGCAGGCAGACATTCTGCAACCGTCTGCGTGCCATCTCCTCCGTACTGTAACGGTATTCATCCTCCCTGTAGCAAGCTTGGTAAATCCTGAGCAGATCCTGTTCCAGATACCGTGCCACAGATTGCGGCAACTGATCACATGCCGCTACAACTTTTTGCATGTCGACCTCGTCCAGATGTTCTTCCACATCTCTCTCAGTTGGCAAAATGAGCAACTCGGCCAGAAAACTCCGGTCTGCAGTTTCTGTCCGTATCGTGTGCTCCAGCGCCTGATTCAATGCAGAAATGGAATCCGAAGCTTCGGGACTTTGTGAACGCATGACCCACTCCAGCAACACGTTCAATGCCAGCCGGTTACCCGCATTCCAGCGGTTGAAGGCATCCGGCGAGTGCTTCAGAAGCCAAGCGAGCTGCGCGTTGCCGTAATCAAAGCGCACACGCACCGGTGCGGAAAAATCCTGCAACAGGTCGGGTACTGGCTTCTTTTTTATATTTCTGAATTCAAAGGTCTGCTGCAAGTCATCGACAAGCAATACCGTGCTTGGGCCATCGCCAAGGCCATGCACACCAGGTTCCAGTGAAAGAACATCACCACTCGAAGAGTCCAGCAAGGATATCTTGACGGGGATCACAAAGGGCTGTTTCGACTCGCTTTCCGGGGTAGGCGGACAGGACTGCCTGAAAATGAGCCTGTATGTGTTGGACGTGCCATCCCACAGATCATCCACTTCCAGGACCGGTGTGCCTGCCTGCCCATACCAGCGCTTGAACTGTGTCAGGTCTGCATCGTTGGCATCGGCCATCGCTTCTGCGAAATCATCCGTGGTCACCGCTTGGCCGTCGTGGCGCTGGAAGTACAGGTCCATTCCCTTGCGGAACCCGTCCGCGCCAAACATGCTCTGGTACATGCGTACAATCTCGGCACCTTTCTCATACACGGTAAGCGTGTAGAAGTTATTGATTTCCAGGTAGGAAGCCGGCCGCACCGGGTGTGCCATGGGGCTAGCATCCTCTGCGAACTGGTAAGTGCGCAAATAACGCACGTCGTGGATACGTTTCACCGCCCGCGAAGTTACATCCGCGGTGAACTCCTGGTCCCTGAATACGGTTAGCCCTTCCTTGAGACTTAACTGGAACCAGTCCCGGCAAGTCACGCGATTCCCGGTCCAGTTGTGGAAGTACTCGTGCGCCACCACGGCCTCAATCGTCATGTAGTCCATATCGGTTGCGGTATCAGGACGGGCCAGAACACAGCTCGAATTAAAAATGTTAAGCCCCTTGTTCTCCATGGCCCCCATGTTGAAATCGTCCACTGCCACGATCATGTAGATATCCAGGTCGCATTCAAGCCCGAAACGCTGTTCATCCCAATGCATCGCTTTTTGCAAGGAGCGAAGCGCATGTGCACATTTATCGGCATTATGTTTTTCCGTGTAGATGCGCAAGACGATGTCCTTGCCCGATGCGGTGCGGTGGCTGCCCTGCAAATACACCAAGTCTGCAGCGACCAGGGCAAACAGATAACAGGGTTTGGGGAAAGGATCCTCCCACACGGCGAAATGCTGGCCATCACCGCAATCGCCCTGCTCCACCGGGTTGCCGTTGGCCAGCAAAACCGGGTAGCGGGCCTTGTCCGCCTGCAGGCGCACGGTGTAAACCGACATCACGTCGGGACGGTCCAGGAAATAGGTGATCTTTCGAAACCCCTGGGCTTCACACTGGGTACAGAAATTCCCGCTGGATTTGTACAAGCCCTCCAGGGAAGTATTGGTTTGCGGGGTGATCGTCGTTTGAATGCCCAGTTCGAACTTTGCCGGCACCTCAGGGATCAGCAGGGTCTCACCTGTCTGTGTGAACTGTCCGGCAGACAGGCGTTGTCCGTCAAGTTCAACATGGTTCAGCTCCAGGTTTTCACCATCCAGCACCAGCGCTGTATCCGAGCCTGTCATGTCAGGATTGCGAACCACCTGAAGTTTGGAAGTGACTACCGTGGACTCCTCACTGAACTGAAACGCCAGGTGAACATGCGTAATCAGATAAGGCGGGGGTGTATAATCCTTCAGGTATATCGGCTGAGGATGACCTTCTTTCATAATGCCTGCGGGAGTCCTGGTGAAGCGCACAGCATAAGCAAAACCCGGATGAATTTCATCGCCCCCACTGCACATGACAAATTCGATCACCAATATCGCAGGCTACCAGTTCAAAGCCGTGGCGAATGTCAGCACAGTGCACATGCAAGTGCAGGCTTTGTGTGCACAAACCCATCTGAAGGGAACCGTGTTTGTCAGCCCGGAAGGAATCAACCTGAGTCTGGCAGGATCTGCAACCGATGTTGACTATGCCCTGGACCAGCTGGGCACGGTTTGTGGTTTTGACCGCCTGCTACTAAGTGCCTCCCATTCAGACACGATCCCATTCAAGCGCCTGCTGGTAAAAACCCGCAGGCAGCTGGTGCCGGACCCTGAGCCAGCTGGACCTGCACGCGACCAAGGTTCCGTACATTCTTCCTACATTACCAGTGACGAACTCAGAAGGTGGCTCAGTGCCGGGCGTGAAATCACTTTGCTGGACTTGCGCAACAGCTTTGAATATGAACTCGGGACCTTTGACCATGCGACACATCTCGGATTACGGCATTTCAGGGAATTGAAAAGTGCCACTCGCGGGCTTGCAAGGCTGGCGAAAGAAAAACCTGTAGTCACGTTCTGTACAGGGGGAATTCGTTGCGAAAAGGGTGCCCCCTACATTGCCAGCCTAGGCTTCAGGGAGGTTTACCAGCTCAAGGGGGGTGCGCTGGACTATCTGAAAAAATTCAAGGGCGAGCACTGGCACGGAGACTGTTTTGTGTTCGACGAGCGTGTCAGTCTTGACTGTATGCTCAGGCCTACATTCACCAGGCTTTGCCGCATCTGCCAGACCGTTTTGCAAGTTGATGAGACGCAACTGTGCGCCTCCTGCAGCCAGCCTGAAACAGCAGGCCAGACGTAGCATGGAACTCGTCGACATCTGTTTCAACCTCACCAGCGACACCTTCCGAAACGATGAAGCGCAGGTGGTCGAACGTGCACGGCAGGCAGGCGTTCGGCATTTTGTCATCACAGGATCGAGCGTGGCGGACAGCGAGCATGCGGTACGGCTTTGCACGCAGTACGAGGAGGCCTGGGCCACAGCAGGTATCCACCCTCATCTGGCAAGAGAATTTTCGGATGAATCCCTCCACCAGCTGCAGCAAATTGCAGCCCATGAGAAGGTTTCAGCCATCGGCGAGACAGGACTGGACTATAACCGCAACTACTCGAGCCCGGCCCAGCAAAAAGCAGCGTTTCAGGCCCAGCTCGAACTGGCTGGTGAACTTGCACTGCCCGGGTTTTTGCACCAGCGGGACGCGCATGCAGACTTTGCCAAAATACTAAGCCGAATCCGCGATCGACTCACACGTGTGGTAACACACTGCTTCACCGGCACCACCAGCGAACTTGACTGCTATATCGACCTGGACTGCCATATAGGCATTACCGGCTGGGTCTGTGATGAACGACGGGGTCAGCATCTGCACGAAATCATACCGCGTATTCCCGCCAACCGTCTGATGATCGAAACCGATGCGCCCTATCTTTTGCCCAGGAATCTGCCCGCCGATGCCACCTTTCCAAAGCCCAGGGGCAGGCGCAACGAGCCGGCATACCTACCGCATATCTTGCGTACGGTGGCAGACTGCCGGGGAATCTCTGAAGCGCAGGCCGCAATGGAAACGACCCGAACGGCCAAGGATTTCTTTTCGATCAGATAGGTTCTCTCAAACTGGATATGGCCTGAGTACCCTGCGACTGCTATAGGTACGAAATGGTCATACAGACGAGCATCGAACACAAGATCAAGGGTGCGCTGCAGCCTGTTTTCCTCGAGGTGGCTAACGAAAGCCACATGCACAACGTGGCGCCTGGATCAGAATCACATTTCAAGGTGACCATAGTCAGTCGCGAGTTTGACGGCAAGCTGCCGGTGGCCAGGCACCGCATTTTGAACCGGCTGCTTGCAGAAGAGCTGGCAGGTGCCGTGCACGCCTTGTCACTGCACACATACACCCCCGAAGAATGGCAGGCCAAGAACGGCGAAATCAGGAAATCCCCGCCGTGCATGGGCGGGTCAAAAGCCGGCTGACACCCCGGATATCCTCACCCCAGGCGGTCCAACGCGGATTGGATATGCGCCTCCTCGATGGGGTACTGGAATGTTGCAAAAAACCGGTACCGTTCGCACAGCTTGTCCAGCTGGTGAGCGTATTCGTGTTCATAGAACACGATCAGGTGCATCTGCGGGTTTTGTTGGGCTACCGCAATCAGTGATTCCAGACTGCTGGTGCGGTCCCTGAAATCGGACTGGTAGTTAAACTCCGCAACCACCACATGCGGCTTGAGTTTTTTCAGCGCCACCAGTGCCTTGCGCATGCTGAATACCACACGGGTTGTGTAGCCGTAACGCTTGTAAAGCGGAACAAAATCAGGATACCCGCCCAGCTCGACGATCGAGAGCAGCGATTTTTCAGTACCCATGCGCCTTAGTCTATGGCGTGGCCGGTGCTGTCAATAACGGGTGATTTCATAATTGTGGCCAAGCCTGCGCATATCGCCATAGTGCAGCGGGAAGCTGTTATTCTGCTTGTCATCGAAATACAGCTCCAGACTTTCCCGGATCACCGGAAAGGCAATGTCCTGCCATGGAACGTCTGACTCGTCCATCAATGCGACTTCCAGGCTCTCCGCACCCGGGCTTGCGCGCCCCTCTACCAGGACACCGCGGAATATCAGATACACCTGGTTGATATGGGGAAGGTTGTAGAGGCTGTAGAGGCTCAGATTTACCACTTCTGCCTTGGCCTCTTCATGCGTTTCACGTGCAGCTGCCTCGAGAGTGGTTTCCTGATTCTCCATGAACCCCGCCGGCAATGTCCACTTCCCATAGCGTGGTTCGATGGCACGTTTGCACATCAGGATGCGGCCCTGCCACTCTGCGATACACCCGGCAACAATTTTCGGGTTGTGATAAAAAATTTCCTGACAGGCCGTGCACACGAAACGCGGCCTGTTGTCGCCCTCGGGTACGGTTAACGAAATATCTGCAGAACCACAACTGCTACAAAATTTCAAACGATCACCTCACCCAGAGAAGCCTCTAGTCTCCAGTCGCGACAGGTCGTGCGGGGTCTTTTATCCACTCGCTCCATGAGCCGACATACAGTCGTGTCCAGGGAAGACCTGCAATCCTCGTTGCAAGGATGTTGTGGCAGGCCGTAACGCCCGAACCACACATGTTGATAATCTGCTCCGGCTGACGTTCAGAGAACCAGGGCTCATAGCGGCGCATCAATTCAGCGGCAGTCAGAAATACCTTTTCCTGGTCGAGATTGCCTGCAAAGGGGCAGCTGGTGGCCCCGGGCACATGCCCGGGCACGGGGTCGGTTTTCAGGTCCTTGCCGGTGAATCTTTCGGCAGACCGGGCATCCAGCAGGCGGATTTTCTCCTGTTCAAGCTGTTGCTGTACAAATTCTATATCCACACACATCGCCGCATCGGCCTGGCCGGCAAATGAGCTGCGCGGTCTGTCCCGGGTCACCGTCTCAAGCGCTCGCCCCTCAGCCGTCCACTTCTTGATTCCACCGTCCAGCACTGCGACGTCTTTATGGCCTACCCAGTTGAGCAACCACCACATGCGCGCTGCAAAGGCACCTGAGAGATCATCGTAACAGACTACCTGGGAGTCATTCTGCACACCCCACGCACACAGCTTCTCCACGAAACTGTCTGCACCCGGCAACGGGTGACGCCCCGATGTCTGTGACATTGGGGAAGACAGGTCCCGATCCATGTCTGCATACTGTGCGCCGGGGATATGACCCTTTCTGAACTTGTTCAGACCGCCTTCAGGTTCCTTGAGGAGGTACCTGCAATCAAAGATAAACCAGTTTTCCTGATCCAGGTTTCGAGACAGATCTTCCGTTGAAATTATTGTGTGGTAGCCCATCAGGGGTCCCTCCGCCAGTTCGGGTGTTTAGTTTATCTTCTTTTACGCCCGACTTTAAATTTCTTCATGCTCTGCACATAGTTTTGACAGGGGATCTCCTCAAGAGAGTGGTAGTGTTTCACGGCCTGACTGACCGACTGAAAAATGTTTTCAACATGTTCTGCAGGCGCATGCATCACATCACGGGTCAGCCCCAGCAGCCCTCCGTACTGGATTTTGACATACACGCTGTGCGGTGTTTTCAGCAGGTCATCTTCGGCATCGAATGCGGGCAAGCCCACTTGCTTGAACCTTTCCAGCACATCCCTGCACAAGCGACTCGCATCCTCGGAACTACAGGCAATGTCCGGACCCGACCGCCGGGTTACCATGCGCGCCTTCTCGCAGGCATAGTCTTCCCGGATCATGGTCGCTGCAAAGCTGCATTTGCAGTCCGTCATGCTCCAGCCTCGGGATGTATGCATTTCAGATCGGGATTCCCTCGAATCGGCTCATGATGAAGCTGGCGGGACTGGAACCCCTTTTGCATGAGCAGCTGACGGACAAGCTTGGTGATCAGATCGGGCAAAGCCGTGAACACATCCGCATCCTCGAGATGTTCGATCTGCTGCAGGGCCAAAGACAGTTTCTCCTCTATGCCCAGCAGCCCTTCGTACCGGTCATCGGCAATATCCTCCTGCAGATGAATGGGAACATACGTCAACTGGTCCAGGGCATCAGCCCATGAGCGGCAAAGATTATGCATGTACAGCCCTTCTGCCCCGCACCCCAGCCAGTACAGGTAGATTGGGCGCTCGCTGTCCTGATCCGTAACGTGTTCCATCAGACTCTTGACTGCCGCAAAACCGGTGTCGAAGGCGATCATCACCAGCGGATTGTCTTTGGACTCATCGATTATGAAGTCCCCGTAGGGCCCGTGTATGTCCAGCCATGCCCCTACGCTCAGGCGGTTGAAAACCGTATCGGAAAACGGATCGCCATCCTGTTTGCGCACATGAAATTCGAGTCTTTTCGCATCGCACGGACAACTGGCGATGGCATAGTGATGTGACTCCTGTTGGGCGTCCGTCACCTGCATGTACTGGCCTGCCAGAAATCGCAGGCGGATGCTGCGTGGAACCTGGGCAGTAATGATCACAAGATCATCGCTGATACGGTCGATTTTTCGCACCTTGACACGCAGCTCCTGCACCGGGATATCGTCAGGAACCTCTGCAATATCTGCGTCAATCACCACGTCACTCTGGCAGGCATTCGAACACATCAGGGCATGACCCTGGATTTTCTCGGCTTGCCGGATCACAAAGTCATGGGCGCGCAACAGCCTGGTGTCGCCACTCACGATTTTCGCCTTGCACAGGCCGCAATTGCCGTTGCTGCAGCCGTAGTTGAGAGGGATTCCTGCACGGATGGCTGCATCAAGGATCGATTCATGCGCTTCTGCATGAAAGCGTTTCCCGGAAGTTGCCAGCCGAACTTCAAATGACATGCCGTGAATGCATCCGTACTTCGCTCATGGTGAAGATACATAACCCAAAAGGCTTTGGCAGACAATAGGTCATCGGGAACACCGGCTTGCACCGCAGACCAGGTTCCAGTATTTTGTCGGCCCGTAAACCATGCAACACTTCCCAGACGCCCCCATGCCAGCAACTGCCACCGTGACCCAGCCTGTAGCCCCGGACACCCATCATGACTTTACCCACTGCAAGCGCCTGCAGGTCGGTGTCGTTTCAGACACCCACGGGTACATTGACCCGGACATATGCAACCAGCTCGGGGGCTGCGACCTGATCCTGCATGCCGGGGACATTGGCTCCAGTCGTGTACTGCACCAGCTGAGGGAAATCTGTGAAAACGTCATTGCCGTGCAGGGCAACAACGACTGTACCGAGAAATGGCCTGCACAGGAGCACCAGGAACTCATGAGTATCGGCAAGCTTGCCGAAATCAAGCTACCAGGTGGCAGCATCGTGCTGATGCACGGAGATGCATACGGCATGCCTGGTCGGCGACATGCAGAAATGCGGCAACACTTCGCTGATTCCACTGCCATTGTTTACGGACACAGCCACATGCTGGTTTGCGACCAGGAGGCAAGGCCCTGGGTGCTGAACCCGGGGGCTGCTGGAAAATCCCGCACCCGGGGTGGTGCATCCTGCTTGCACATGTCAGTCAGCGCCGGGCAGTGGGAGGTCTCCGAGCACCGTGCCCCACAGCAAAAAGCCGACCGCCCTGCTGCACAGGCCTCCTGAAACCTCTCAAGGACAACCGGTAAAACGGCTGGCAACACCTCGTGCGGCCTGCAAAACGTTCCAGGGTGCAGAGCCTTCACGACGCCAGGGCGGCAAATATCCGGTCTCGGATTTCCTCTACTGACCCTACGCCCTCAATCCGGAGGTAGGCTGGTGCATCTGTGCCCTTTTGTTCAGTCCAGCCGGAGTAGTAGCCAATCAGCGGCTTGGTTTGCTGATGGTATACCTTCAGGCGCTCGCGCACGGTCTGTTCCTCATCGTCCTTGCGCTGCACCAGTTCCTCGCCTGTGACATCATCTCTGCCTTCGACACGGGGCGGGTTGAATAGCACGTGATAGGTACGCCCTGACGCCGGGTGCACGCGCCGCCCGCTCATGCGCCGGACAATTTCTTCATCGCTGACATTAATCTCGACCACGCAGTCAATCCCGACACCTTGCTCTCTCAGGCTTTCCGCCTGGACAATTGTTCGGGGAAAGCCGTCAAACAGAAATCCATTCGCGCAATCCTCTTGTGCAATCCTGTCCCTGATCAACGCAAGGATGGTTTCATCGGAGACCAGGCCGCCTGCCTCCATGATCTTGCGAGCTTCGAGACCCAGGGGCGTACCTGCTTTCACTGCCGCCCGCAGCATGTCCCCTGTGGATATTTGCGGAATCCCGTATTTTTCTGCAATGTAGTTCGCCTGGGTACCTTTGCCCGCACCCGGGCCACCCAATAAGATGATGCGCATTGTTTTCTCCTTTGATCCGGGGTCGTACAATCAGAACCGGCGCCACACCTGCCTGCAGATTTCGATACACTTGGCACAAAACCGAGCGACACCCCCAGACAAGCCATGAACTCCGGCCCGGATTATACAGAGGATGAACGCGGCTTCTTTGAAAAAATGGATAGCCGATAGAGAATGGGCCCGGAAGAAACCTAGCGGACTGGCCACGACAGCATGCGCTACGGCGCCTGCCCGGGAAATTCCGGTCCCAACACCTGAACGATTGAAACAGAGGATGGTATGGAAAAACGCAATGCATTTTACGCGCAATCAGGCGGCGTGACCGCGGTAATCAATGCTACTGCATGCGGAGTGATCGAGACCGCACGCAAGCACAAGGGCAGGATCGGCAAGGTGTATGCCGGTCGCAACGGAATCCTCGGGGCGTTAACGGAAGACTTGATCGACACCTCCAGGGAGTCCGCGCGTGCGATTGCCGCACTGAGACACACTCCTTCCGGGGCCTTCGGCTCCTGCCGGTACAAGCTGAAAAGCATCGAGGAAAACCGTGCCCAGTACGAGCGCCTGATGGAGGTTTTCAGGGCTCACGACATCGGCTATTTCTTTTACAACGGTGGCGGAGACTCGCAGGATACCTCGCAAAAGGTCTCGCAACTCAGCCGGAAAATGGGCTACCCGATCCAGTGCATCGGCATCCCCAAGACCGTCGACAATGACCTGCCCGTAACCGACAACTGTCCCGGATTCGGGTCGGTGGCGAAATACGTGGCCGTCTCGATCAGGGAAGCGGCCTTCGATGTGAAATCCATGGCTGAAACCTCGACCAAAGTGTTTGTCATGGAGGTCATGGGACGCCATGCCGGGTGGATTGCAGCGGCAAGCGGGCTTGCAAGGGAGAATGAAGGGGATGCGCCCCACATAATACTGTTCCCTGAGATTGCCTTTGAACGGAAACGGTTCCTGAGTCGGGTCAAAAAATGCGTGGATCGGCACGGTTACTGTGTGGTCTGCGTTTCCGAGGGCGCACGGTTTAAAAGCGGCAAATTCTTGGCGGATGCGGGCAGTACGGACGCGTTCGGCCACAAGCAGCTGGGAGGAGTGGCACCAGTCGTTGCAGACATGATCAAGCAGGCGCATGGCTACAAGTATCACTGGGCCGTGGCAGACTATTTACAGCGGGCAGCCCGGCACATTGCCTCCAAGACGGATGTCGAGCAGGCCTATGCCATGGGCAAGGCTGCCGTGCAATTTGCATTACAGGGTAAAACCGCGATTCTGCCCGTTATCGTGCGAACCTCAAACAAGCCGTACAGGTGGAAAATCGGCAGCACGACATTGGCGAGGGTGGCCAACCGTGAAAAGATGATGCCGCGGTACTACATCACCAAGGATGGCTTTGGTATCACCCAGCGGTGTCGCACTTATCTTGCTCCCTTGATCCGGGGCGAAGCCTACCCGCCTTACAAAAATGGCCTGCCCGACTACGTTCGGCTCAGGAATGTCCCAGTACCAAAAAGATTGGATACCGAATTTCAGATCTGAGCAAATCTGCCGGTCTGATTTCCGGATCCATGATTCAGGGCCGGCAACTGCTATTCAAATTCACAGCCTTTATACAGGGCAAGGGATCCAGGGATAATGTTTTCCAGATTTTCGGAAATGCCCTGGGCATGGTGTAGCACGTTCAGGTAATCGCCATCCACTGAAAACAGCAGTTCGCGAATACCTTCCATGCCGTCCGATTTCAGGTATGTGTGTGCAATCAGCACTTCTGTTTCACCTGCACGCTCATAGCGTTCCCACTTGATTTCTGCAGGACCCAAATTGGGCAGCAGATAGTACCTGAAGTAGTGCTCTTTGCCTCTCTCAAGCTGTGCCCTTCTCTCCTTATCCTTGTCCAGGTCTTTCAGCTTGAGCCGGCTGAGATGCAGATGATCCACGCGCCATAGCAGGCGGGAGCCAAGCATGAACGTGACCGTCGCTCCCGATGCACTTCTTTGATCCCAGATGTGAAGTTGCCTGCTCAATGCACCCCCCGGCAACTTGCATCTGAACGTCTTGTCAGGGGAAATATAGTAGCCGTGACTCAGATGCCCGTTCAGCAAGAACGCTGCACAAGAAGAAATTAAAACGATACAACCCAAGGCAAGCAGGCTGCGGGCCGGTAAGGCAAACCGGTTCATGACAGCGGTACGTACAGGGTGGGCCTGCCTGGGGGACGACACCAGTAATGAATCTGGGGGCTGGGTTGTAGTGCCCTGACCTGGCAGGCCAGCCTAGAACATCTCCGATGCATCGACATCCGTTTTCGAGTCATCCTCTGCCTGGTCCCGCGAGGGAATGTAGTCACCCGTGATCATCTGATCGTAACTCATTCCTGGTCCGACCATGGGGTAAACCCCGGCATCGGGGTCGATCATGACTTCCAGGAAGGCGGGGCCTTTGAATTCCATAAATTCCTTGATGACTGGCTGGAGATCTGCATTTCTTTCCAACCGCACCGCATACTCATAGCCATCCGCCCGTGCTGCCCTGATGAAATCCTTTTTGTGCAAAGACTTGTCGCTGGCAGACAATCTGCCCTTGAAGAACAGTTTCTGCCACTGTTTCACCATGCCGTCACCCAGGTTATTCAGCACCACGATCTTGATCGGCAGCTCGTAGGTCGTTACCGTCTCAAGCTCACCCAGGTTCATGCGGATGCTGGCATCTCCATCGATGTCAATCACCACACGGTCCGGCTGCGCAAACTGGGCACCGATCGCTGCCGGCAGGCCAAAACCCATCGTGCCCATGCTGCCCGAGGTCAACCACAGGCGCGGGGACCTGAAATCAAAATACTGCGCGGCCCACATCTGGTGCTGCCCGACGCCCGTACTGATGATCGCCCTGCCTTCCGTGTAGCGGTTGATTTCCTCGATCACGGCATAGGGCTGGATCAGCGTACTTTGCCTGTCATAGTTCATGGCGTACGTGCTTTTCAGCTCCGCGATGTGTGTATCCCAGGCCGTGTAGTCCTTGGTGAATTTGCGGGTCTGGGTCCCGTAATCCAGCAGTTTTTTCGTCGCCTGCGGCAACAGACCAACATGGTACCAATCCACTGCTTTTACCTTGTGTATCTCGGAAGGATCGACATCGAGATGGGCGATAAACCTTGCCTGAGGGGCAAACTTGTCCGGCACGGCGGCCACACGGTCATCAAAACGCGCACCGATGGCAATCAGCAAATCACAGTCTTCGACAGCGTAGTTCGCAAACGCAGTGCCATGCATGCCGAGCATGTGCAGGGACCGCTCTCGCGTCGTGTCGTAGGTGCCGATCCCCATCAGCGTTGTCACCACCGGGATCTTGAATTGATCCGCAAATGCTCGAACCTCATTGACTGCATTCCCGTTGATCACACCCCCACCGGCATAGAGCAGCGGCCGTTCTGATTTCTCAAGGGCATCAAACAAAAGACCGCATTTCTCGTCCGACAACAAATTTTCGGCCACTTCGGCGATGCGCTCGCGGTAGCCCCGGATCAGCAATTTCCCCTTGCCACGAAATACACCCTCCCAGTTTTGTACATCCTTGGGAATATCGATCACAACGGGCCCCGGGCGCCCGGTGCGCGCAATCTCAAATGCCGTGCGAACTGTCGCTTCAAGCTTCTCGGGATTGGTGACCAGAAAAATGTGCTTTGCCACCGCACCCATGATGTTGGCTACGGGGGCCTCCTGAAAGCCATCACTGCCAATCGCTGGCGTCGGCACCTGACCGCTGATCACCACGATGGGAACGGAGTCCGCCATGCAGTCGCGTACCGGAGTGACCGTATTGGTAGCCCCGGGGCCCGAGGTCACCATCACAACGCCCACCTTGCCACTGGCACGCGCGTACCCTGATGCCATGAAACCGGCACCCTGTTCATTGGCAGGAACAATCAGCGGCATGGATTCATTGGTTTCCGCATTGAAGCGGAACACCGCGTCATAAGTCGGGAGGATAGCGCCGCCGCTGTAACCGAATATGACCTCGGTACCTTCCTGGGCAAGTACATGCATGATGATCTCCGACCCCAGCATGGTGGTCCCAGCCAAAGGATGAGGCGCAGCATCCTCCTCGATTAGCCAAGCAGGTTGCATGATACTTTAGGAGTCAAAGATGGAAGTCATTAAACCGATGACTATATCGTTAAACCAATTAGGCTGCCAACTGGAGGCAGGCCCCTGTATGCTACCAAGCCCTGAAAGTGGATGCGCCGGGGCATGTTTGGGCGAGATGCATACCGGTGCGGGCTGCGTGGCGATTTCAAGCACGTTCGGGCATTGATCATAACGAGCGATGCAGCAAGGACGGATCCTTGAGTGTGATTGAGAAGCAGTTGCGCCAAGAGCCGATAAATGCAGTTATCGAACAGATAAGCCAGACCGCTGACTTTGCTCAAGATCATGCTTTCTTCGCACCCGCAAAACTTCCGAAATGGTATAAGGTCGCTTTAAACTACCATAACTATATTTTGGTTGAATCATCACTGTATCGCTATCACACTAGAGCGTTACAAAAACAGCCTGGACCCTAGAATATGTTCACCGGCAATCCCTTTGCTGAGCTTTCGACCCACATCCCCAGCGCCGTGGCACAGGTCTACGTCGTAGTCATGTTTATCCTGGTCGTGGCAGGCACACTGATCGATGTCATACACAAGAAAAGTGCCAAGTACTTTTTTGAAGACTGGGAAAAGTCTAAAAGCAAGGGGACAAGGCAGGTTGGCAGTGGAGAAATCATGGCCATGGCGGTTCAAACCATGGCAAGTGAAGTACTGACGTCATCGGAATTTTGTTCCACCCGGCGCAGGATCGCCCATCTGCTGACGATGTACGGCTTCGTCATTTATCTCGTTGCCACCACTATCATGGTATTCGGGTACCCCACCCCGGCCAGTCCGACACCGGTACTGTGGCCGTTGCTGTGGAACCTCGGGGCGCTGATGGTTTGTATCGGCGGCTACTGGTTCTGGTTCTTCATTCGGGTCGATGTCACGGCCGAGGGTTATTCGCCGTTTCGCGTTGTGCAGGCTGACCTGTTCATACTCTCACTGGTGGCAAGTACAACACTGGCCTTGCTGTGGTCATGGCTGCCGACGTCGATCATCGGGTGGTTGTTTTTCGGGTTATATGTGCTCGCGACCACGATACTCTTTGGTTCCATTCCCTGGTCCAAGTTCGCGCACATGTTCTTCAAACCCTCAGCTGCCTTGCAGAAAAGGGTTGCAGAGGCTGCTGGCTCAAGAAGCAATTTACCGGCACCGGCGGACAAGCCTGAGACATTTGGTTCGGCGCGCGGACTGCCAACGAATTATTAAATCAACCTGGTCAATCCCTGGTCAGGCCATCATTTGATCCTCTAGAAAATAATCATTACCCAACAACAGGAGATGACAGAATAGCATGCCCACTTTCGTTTATATGACTCGCTGCGATGGTTGTGGTCACTGCGTGGATGTCTGTCCTTCGGACATCATGCACATCGATAAGACCTATCGTCGTGCCTACAATATCGAGCCCAACATGTGCTGGGAGTGTTACTCCTGTGTAAAGGCTTGCCCGCAAAACGCGATTGATGCACGTGGATACGCTGACTTCGCACCTCTCGGTCACAGCGTGAGAGCGCTTCGTGAGGAAGAAAAAGGCACGATCTCCTGGAAGATCCTGTTCCGTGACGGACGCGAAAAGAATTTTGTCTCGCCGATACGGACGACCAAGTGGGGGACTATTCCGTCGCCGGCAGACCTGGAGACGCCCAGTGCAGAAGCGATGCAATCACAGGAACTCGCTCACGAACCGGATGCCCTCAACATCGACGGCGGGCTACCTACGTGGAAAGGAGCAGTCTAGTGGGGTGGTTTAATCGAAGAAAAACGGTTTTTGAAGATTGCGACGTGCTCGTTGTAGGTGGTGGCATGGCCGGCTGTGGTGCCACATACGAATCCAAATACTGGGGGCGTGACCTCAAGGTGGTCTGTGTCGAAAAAGCCAATATTGAGCGCAGTGGTGCGGTGGCACAGGGCCTGTATGCAATCAACTGCTACATGGGCATGCAGTGGAACGAAAATCAACCGGAGGATCATGTGCGCTATGCGCGCAATGACCTCATGGGGCTTGTCCGGGAGGATCTGGGCTACGACATCGCCCGGCATGTTGATTCTGCAGTGCACAAGTTTGAAGAATGGGGTCTTCCCATGATGCGGGACCCGGAAACGGGCCGCTATCAGCGTGAGGGCAAATGGCAAATCATGATTCACGGCGAAAGCTACAAGCCGATTGTCGCCGAGGCTGCACGCAAGGCGGCGGATGAAGTCTATAACCGGATCATGGTGACCCACCTGCTGATGGACGAGGCGAAATCAAACCGGGTAGCGGGTGCTGTCGGCTTCAATGTCCGTACCGGGGATTTTCATGTATTTCGTGCCAAGGCAGTGATCGTTTGTGCCGGTGGTGCATCGCATATCTACAAGCCACGTTCTGTGGGAGAAGGCATGGGGCGCACTTGGTATGCTCCCTGGAGCAGTGCCTCGGCCTACGCACTACCCATACTTGTCGGTGCCAAGATGACACAGATGGAGAATCGGATCGTTCTTGCCCGGTTCAAGGACGGCTATGGTCCTGTCGGAGCCTACTTCTTGCACCTCAAGACGTACACAGAGAATGCGTATGGCGAGGAATACGAGTCCAAGTGGTATGAGCACACGAAGGAGCTTGTAGGAGACTACATTGATCATCACCCGACCCCAACCTGCCTACGTAACCATGCTTTTCTTGAAGAGCTGAAAGCAGGCAGAGGTCCTATCCGCATGGTGACCAAGGAGGCCTTCCAGGATCCGCATAAAGAAACTGTCGGCTGGGAGAATTTTCTCGGCATGACTATCGGGCAAGCCGTGGTTTGGGCGTCGCAAAACATTGACCCCAAGCACATCAACCCGGAGCTGACAACATCCGAACCCTATGTCATGGGCTCTCATGCGACCTGCTCGGGTGCCTGGGCCAGTGGCCCCGAGGACGTTGCACCTTCTGACTATCAGTGGGGCTACAACCGAATGATGACCGTTGAGGGCTTGTTTGGTGCAGGTGACACAATCGGCGGCAGTGCGCACAAGTTCTCGTCAGGATCCTATACCGAAGGTCGAATTGCGGCCAAGGCTGCGGTGAAGTACGTAAATGACATGAACAGTGAGAAACTTCGGGTCAGCGAGAAACAGTACGAAGATCTGAAAAAAGAAATCTACCAGCCTCTGGAAAATTACGAGGTTGGCCGTAACGAGATCGTGGCGGGGACCGTCTCGCCAAGCTATATTCTCCCGATCCATGGTCTCCAGCGCCTTGAAAAGATCATGGACGAGTATGTCGGTGGAATCAGTACCAACTACATGACCAATGAGCCCTTGCTCACTCGTGGTCTGGAGTTGCTGGATATGCTGAAGGAAGACCTTAATCACATCGGGGCCGAAGACCTTCATCAACTGCAAAGGGCGTGGGAACTCCAGCACCGGTTTATAGCTTCACAGTCTGTGGCTCACCATACGCTGTTCCGCAAGGAGACACGCTGGCCGGGATATTATTACCGTGGTGATCATCCGAAACTCGACGACGAGAACTGGCACTGCCTCACCTTGTCCCGCTATGACAAGGAATCTGACAGCTGGGACATGGAGAAAGCACCCGTTCACCACATAATCGACTAGGCAACCAGCCAAGTCCGTCAGAATCGTTTCCTCCTGGACACACAGGTCGTGCCTGCGACTTGTGTGTGCCGACGGAATTTAGATGCTTGCGAACTGATCCGAGAACCGGTAGGGTCAGTCCCTGCCGCAGGATCAGGTCCTTCTATCCCAATGAAAGCAAAGTCCTTCAAGCCAGAAGAATATTTCGTCGAGAAAGAACCCTATTACGAGCCCATCGGCAAAGAGATTGAGGTATTCGAGGCGGCTTACAACAACCAGCTTCCCGTCCTGCTCAAGGGCCCCACAGGCTGTGGGAAAACCCGCTTCATGGAGTACATGAGCTGGCGAATCAAATGCCCGCTGATAACCGTGTCATGCCATGACGATCTGACGGCATCTGACCTGGTGGGCCGCTACCTCGTCACCGGAGGCGAGACGGTGTGGGTGGACGGGCCGCTTGCGCGTGCTGTTCGCGCGGGCAGTATCTGTTACCTCGACGAGATTGTTGAAGCACGAAAGGACACGACCGTGGTCATTCATCCCTTATGTGATGACCGCCGTGTGTTGCCGATGGAAAAACTGGGAGAACTGCTCGAAGCACCCCCCGAGTTCTGCATGGCCATTTCATACAATCCAGGCTATCAGAGCGTTCTGAAAGATTTGAAGCAGAGCACACGCCAACGGTTTGTCGCACTTGAATTTGACTACCCGGATGCCGCCGTCGAACAGAAAATTGTCGAGAAGGAAACCGGTGTGGACAGCGAGACTGCCAAACAGCTCGTTAAATTTGCCCAGATGACCCGCAATCTCAAGGGCGGAGGCTTGGATGAAGGGGCCAGTACACGCCTGCTCGTCCATGCCGCAAAGCTCATGGTGCAAGGGGTAGCGCCGGTCACTGCCTGTGCAAGCTCCATATCACAGGCCCTTACGGATGACACAGAAATGCTGATCGCAGTAAACGAATTGAGTTCTTCTGTATTTTGAAACATCCAGCGCCACCGGACTTTCCGGTGCGTCATCAATCCATCAATAACTGACAGTCCGGTCTCCCGTCCGGTTGGCCATATTCTAGCTGCGCAAGGCCGCCTGGATTTTCTTACGTAATTGTGGAACCGCCTCGGCCTCGAACCAGCGGTTTTTCTTCAACCACCCGATGTTTCGCGGAGATGGATGCGGAAGTGGAAAATACAGGGGACCGTATCTTTCCCTTTGCCGAACGGTTTCAGCAAGCGTGGGGCAAAGATCCGTCAGGTAGTGTTTTTGCGCATACCGCCCGACCAGCAGCGCTAGCTGGATTTTCGGCAACAGGGACAACAGCCGCTGATGCCATAATTCCGCACATTCCTTGCGCGGCGGCAAATCGCCTGACCGACCGGTGCCAGGATAACAAAAACCCATCGGGATAATGGCAATCCTCTGTGTATCGTAGAACACACTCTCGTCGAGATTCATCCACTGACGCAAGCGCTTGCCACTTGCATCATTCCAGGGTATGCCAGTCTTATGCACCCTGATGCCGGGCGCCTGGCCTATCACCAGTATCCGTGCACTGCGCTTGGCCCGCAAGACAGGCTTCGGACCCAATGGCAACTCAGGCTCACAGACACGGCAGGCCCTGACTTCTGCCAGCAACCTGTCCAGTCTCGTGGCCCTTGCCATCAGTCCACAGGATCCTTGCTTTTTTCCCGTGTCCGGGAACGATGGCGATGCGAGCGAGCGCGGTATGCGATGATTTCCTGCATGAGTTGCGAGTACGGGAAACCATTGATGCCATCAAACTGACTTTCCGCCCGGTGGATCAACGAGTCAATGTCCTTCACGGTCTGTGCATGACTTTGGTCAACCTGCAACTGCAGTCCCAGCATGCCCCCATTTTGTATCTTAATCTCATCTGCATGCGCCAGTGTCTGGCTCACTTCGCGGCGACGCAATGCAAATCTTGCCTTTTTACGCAATTCGATCAGCAAGTGGTTACAGCGCTCCATTCGAGGCAAGGAATTGCAGGCTACTCCCTCACGGTCCGCGAGGTTGAAACGATGTGACCTGCTGCAACTGCAAACACGTGAGTTGATTGCCTTCTCGAACACGCAACGGTGGGGATTGATGGATTCGTACGTGGTTCTGTACTGGTATTCATCCATTGAGCAAATTCCCCTGCTGCTGACGGGTCCCAGCTACAGAAAAAGCGGGCTACGGACTGGCTACTTCTCCCATTCCCTCAATATGGGGGCGTGGCGTGGTTCACGCAGTCTCTGTTCCGCCTCAAGTTCATCCTTGGCGAAAATCATCTTGATTGCGGTCCTGCTGTCCTGACCGACGACGGTTCTTTGTTCCCGTGCAAATTTCTTTGCCGGCTTGAACTCGTCGAAGCTGTCGATGAGTTCAAGATCCTTGATCCCACCGGCAGACCCGGATGTGATTTTATAAACAAAGTACGGCATGATTAGTCTTTCCACAGTGTAGCAGTTCGTTCCAGATCCTGAATTCCATGGATTCGCAAGCCAAGTATGTTGATGTTGCATCACTTGCCCAGGTGTCGCCCGGACATACCTTAAAGGTGATGACTGACCGTGGTGACATTCTACTTGCCAATGTCGAAGGCAAAATATATGCCGTTGATGATATGTGCACGCACGAAGACTCTTCACTTTCCCTCGGTTGCCTGAAAGGCGAGTTGGTCAGTTGCACCCTGCACGGAAGCCGTTTTAACGTCCGTAGCGGGCAACCGATGGAAGAACCTGCCACAGAAGCGCTGCGCAGATACCCCGTCCGTATAAACCAAGACCGCATCGAAATCTGCCTGGACAGCATCAAGGATTCATAAGTTGATTTTTCCGTATCAAGTCCCTATGTTACGTCCACAAATCAACCTGACCACCGGATCACATGAGCAACTGGGTCGAAGGCAAAGTTGTCAGAAACAAGCGCTGGACGGATGTACTTTATTCGCTTCATGTCGAAGCGGATATTGACCCCTTTATTGCAGGCCAGTATGGCCGCCTTGGCCTGGAAATCGATAAGCAGATCGTTGGGCGCCCCTACTCCTTTGTAAATGCCCCTCATGAAAACACCCATGAGTTTTACTCGATTACAGTCCGCCATGGCCCCCTGTCAACCAGGCTGTTCTCCTTGCAGGAATCCGATTCTGTCTGGATCGATAAACGTGCAAACGGCTTCTTCACCCTGAATGAAGTACCCGACGGCAGGGATATCTGGATGTTTGCAACAGGTACCGGGCTTGGCCCCTTTCTGTCCATATTGAAATCCGATGAAGTCTGGCAGCGGTTCGAGCGGGTCGTACTTGTACATGCGGTTCGCTTTGCCAAGGAATTGACCTACCAGGAGACCATACAAAAGTTCAGTGAAAGATATGATGGCCGTTTTCAGATGGTTCCGTTCGTTAGCCGGGAGGATACAGATTTTGCCCTGTCAGGACGCATCCCTGCAGCAATCGAGAACTGCATGCTGGAAGAGAAGGTGGGTTTTGAGCTTGACCCGGCCTATTCACAGACGATGCTTTGCGGAAACCCGGACATGCTCGTGGATACGCGCAACGCATTAAAAGAGAAAGGACTCGAGAAAAATCTACGTCGCAGTCCTGGGCATATCACAACAGAAAGTTACTGGTAGCCTGCGTGATTTCTCTGGAGTTCTAGTTACTCAATGTGCGCCCGCCATCTACCGGGATGATTTGCCCGGTGATGTAGTCCGCATGCTTGATCAGGAACAACGCGGCATCTGCAATATCCCCGGGCTTACCCTCATGCTTCAGTGCAGTACGCGAGATGATTTCCTGACGCATCGATACATCATGCTCGGCTTCCGGCCACAAGATTGCACCCGGTGCGATACCGTTGACACGTATCTCCGGCGCCAGTTCGCGTGCCATGGACCTTGTAAGCATTGCCAGTCCGGCTTTGGAGATTGAATATACAGGATGTCCCTTGAGAGGCCGCTCCGAATGAATGTCGACGATGTTGATGATGCAGCCCCGTACGGCTTTCAGGTGGGGGGCAATGGCTTGGGTCAGATACAAAGGCGCCTTGAGATTGATTCCAACCAGTTTTTCCCAGATGTCTTCGTCGATTTCATCGACCCTTGTCGGACAAAAAAGAGAGGCATTGTTGATCAGAACATCCAGGCGATTAAAGCATGCCCTGGCTTGGGCAATCAGGCCCGGTATGGTTGAGTATTCCGTCAAGTCGCCTTGCAGCGTTTGTACAGACTCGGCACGCGCCGCATTGAGTTCTTGGGCCAGCAGCTGGGCATCACTTTCTGAATTGCAATAATGTAGAATGATGCGCATGCCGGAGCGGTGTAGGTGCTTTACAAGTTCCGCACCGATGCGTCGTGCACCCCCTGTAATCATGACCACCCTGGAATTTTCCACCACAATCCTTCACACCCGTTCAATCGACGAACTCTAGCATACCTGACCGGGACAGACAGAATGCCTCGTCCAACCTTTTCTGAACTCACCACCGAACAACGGCAACATACTGCAAACTGTATGGAGCGCCTCGGACAGGAAATCGAGACACAGGGAGGAAGCATAGGTTTTGACCGGTACATGCAACTGGTACTGCACGATCCTGCCGTGGGTTACTACCACACCCAGCAGCATATTTTCGGCAAGCATGGGGACTTCGTCACAGCACCCGATTCATCGGTCCATCTTGCATATTGCATTGCACATGCCTGTGCAGGGCTGATCCAGGATGATGCACAACGCAACATTCTGGAGATAGGAGCGGGACGCGGACAGCTCGCACTGGATATGCTCCGCTATTTGCATGCGTGGGGAACTCCTCCCCACAAGTACTATATTTTCGAACCCAGTGAGACGCTGAGGAATGCCCAGCGAGACCTGCTAGAAGAGCATATGCCCGAGAGCATGTCCGTAGTGGAGTGGCTGCCTGATTTGCACGCGGAGCTCGGCAGTGCCATTGTCATCGCAAACGAAGTACTGGATGCACTGCCGGTCAAATGTTTTGTGGCCGATTCACGACAAATCAACGAACGATGCGTAACCTTGACGGACCAAGGAGAGCTGGACTGGCATGTGCAAAAGCCCTCCTATGAGCTGGATGTGGCACTGGACTATCTCACGGTCATGCTGGACAGTCCGCCATCCGATGAACTCTATTGCAGTGAAATCTGCCTCCAGTTGGGTGAAACACTGGCAGCCTGGTCAGACTGCTGCGAGCAATGCATCATGTTTTTGATTGATTACGGCTACCCGCAAAGTGAGTACTATCATCCGCAACGCAACATGGGAACGTTGCGCAGCTATTTCCGGCATCGGGTTGTAGAGAACCTGTTTGCCTGCCCGGGGCTCCAAGACATCACAGCCGATGTAGATTTCTCTGCATTAGCCCAAGCAGCGGGGCGCCTGCAGATGGGAGTCCTTTCCTTCAGCTCACAGCGAAATTTCATGCTGGCCAACCACCTGCTTGACTGGAGACCAGTTGGAGAAACACAAGCCGAGCAGGTCGCACAAATAGCACAACTGAAGCAGCTCACTTTAGGCTCGGCAGTGGGCGAACGTTTTCAGGTCATGGTTCTGGGCAAGGGCATAGAGTACGGGCCAGACCGATTTACCCTGCGCGACATGCGCACACGGCTTTAAGCAGGCAGAGGGTCATGGAAATCCTGCATGCATTTTTACTTGCCGTAGTACAGGGCCTCACCGAATTCCTGCCGATATCCAGTTCCGCTCACCTGGTCTTGTTGCCCATCCTCATGGATTGGCGGGACCAAGGCCTTGTGATCGACGTCGCAGCGCACCTGGGCAGTCTGCTGGCAGTACTATTCTATTTTCGCGACGACCTAGGCAAGCTACTTGGGCAAGCATTCGTACCCGCCAGTACGCCTGGTGAAAGTGGCGAGGCGAGAGACCTCGCCTGGCTGTTGCTGTGGGCTACACTCCCCATCCTGGTGCTGGCACTTTTTTTCCATGCCTACGTGATCCAGTACAGCCGTGATGCAATTGTCATTGCCGTGACCTCCATATTTTTCGGCCTGCTACTATGGCTGGCCGATTGGCGCGGCAGCCAAACGCGCATGACGAGACAATTGACTAAGACAGATGCCCTGCTGATAGGCTTTGCACAGGCTTTTGCACTCATTCCGGGAGCTTCCCGATCAGGCGTGACCATAACCGCAGCCATGTGGCTTGGCCTGACACGGGTAGAAGCGGCACGATTTTCTTTCTTGCTGGCCATTCCGACTATTTTTGCAGCCTCTGCATTTGGCATTTACCAAGCTGTGCTGGAGGCAGCGAGCGTCCGGTGGAGTTTTGGTTTTGGCGTTCTGGCATGCTCGGCCATAGTGACTTTTTTCTGCATACACTGGTTTATAAAGTTTATCGCCCAGATCGGCATGCTACCGTTCGTGCTATACAGGGTGTTGCTGGGTGTGGTGCTGCTGTACGCTTACTGGTGAGAACAAACCGAATCAGGACAAAGCCCTTGCATCAATCATTTCCTGTAACAGTTGCAGCCGGGCATGTTCCAGCCTGTCCGCGACCTCTCCTTTCCTGACTCCATCGCTGATCCACTGGCGCACATCGATCTCTTCGATTCGCTTTGATGCGAGCTGCAGCCAGTCTGCCTGAGGGTACTGGTTTTCCTTCTCCAGACCCCTGAAAATCACAGAAAATATCTGCAGCAGGTCAACAAATCGCTCCGGTCTTCTTCTCTCATCAAGCCTGCACAACAGGACCAGCAAAGCCTCTGCATCCAGTTCAAATACATCGTGACATGCATGCTGCAGTTCGACGGTGATCTCAAGCAGTTCCCTGCACGCACTCGGTAATCCAGGCTGTCTGGCCAGATGCGAAACCCCTTGCGTGTCCTCGTCAGGTCGATGGAAATAGAGGCCTCCAACCAGTGACGAAAGTCGTACGCACGGCTTGTCCGTCAATGAGGAAATCCGTTCCAGCACCAACAATGCCGAGTTGCATGCGGACTCGACGGAAAATGCACGCCCGACCTCCCCAAAAATTTGCTCCAGCGCCTGCAGGCGGTGCAAGGTGACAAAAAATATCCCAGGCGAGTCTGTGGCAAGTGCCCCCAGCGTTTCGTCCCAGATACGCTCCGCAGAAATCTCCCGCAACTCACCCGTCCCGACCATGCTGTGCATCAACTGCATGGTTTCATCCGCGATGTCAAATCCCTGCCTTGCAAACCTGGCTGCGAAACGGGCAACCCGCAGGATTCGAAGTGGATCCTCGACAAACGCAGGAGAAACGTGGCGAAGACTCCGGGCTCTCAAATCCAGCTGTCCCCCATGGGGGTCGATGATGTCTCCTGACTGGCTTTTTGCCATGGCGTTGATCGTCAGGTCGCGGCGGAGCAAATCGTCCTGCAGGCTGACGTCTGGTGATGCATGCACCTCAAATCCATAATACCCGCGGCCTTTTTTCCGTTCAGTACGGGCCAGGGCATATTCCTCACCAGTTTCAGGATGCAGGAACACCGGAAAATCCTTTCCGACTTGGCGATATCCCAAACTCAGCATTTCCTCGGCATTGGAGCCGACGACCACCCAGTCCCGTTCCTTGACAGGCAACCCCAACAGTTCATCGCGAACAGCGCCGCCCACTAGATAAACCTCCATAATCACATCCGTTGTTTGTGATAACGTGAATGCATGATGACAAATTCCAGCTGGTTGCTCACTCTGGTTTTACTGGTCAATTTTTGCACAGGCTGCAGCACGATCGGCTTCTATTACCAGTCTACTGCTGGCCATTTGGCCCTGCTGTCCAAACAAGAGCCTATTGCCGATATCGTAAATGATTCTACACGCGACAAAAAACTAATCGAACAATTAGTGCTGGCACAGGAACTGCGCACCTTTGCGAGCACCGATCTCAAGCTTCCAGAGAACCAGAGTTACCGCAGTTATATCGAGCTGGAGAGACGCTATGTCGCATGGCATGTTTTCGCCGCGCCCGAGTTTTCGGTCACGCTGCAGAAATGGTGCTTTCTGGCAGTCGACTGCATGCAGTATCGCAGGTACTTTGACGAGCACAAAGCCAAGGCCTATGCCGCAAAGCTCGCGGCTGCAGGGCAGGACGTATACGTAGCCGGTGTGCCGGCCTACTCCACTCTGGCCCCGCTGGTCAGCAGCATGCTCAACAAAGGTGAAATCGCGACAGCATCCTACATCTTTCATGAACTGGCACACCAGCAATTGTATGTGCACAGCAACTCTACCTTCAACGAATCCTTTGCTACTGCGGTAGAGGAACTGGGTATACGTCAATGGCTACAACAACAGGGAAGACAAAATGAACTGCTAAGGTATGAAAACTGGTTGACTCAGAAAACGGCCTTCGCAAACTTGATTCTTGATGCGAGACAGGAATTCCATGAACTTTATGAAAGCGGCCTTCCCGTTGAGATGATGCGCAGGGAAAAGCAAAAACTGATCAGTATTCTCCAACAGCGTTTCAAAAACCTGAAACAGTCAAACAATCTGTTACAACGCTACGAAAAATGGATGTCGGGCCCATTGAACAATGCGCAACTGGGAGTCATCGCTGTGTATCGGGACCAGGTCCCTGTTTTCAAACAGCTATTTCTGGCATGCGGCAGTGATTTCGAGAAGTTTTACCTTCGTGCAGAAGAAATTTCAAAGCTGACCGCAAAAGAACGGAAATCGGTACTTGAGGTGCCGCGGCAGTGCTGATCAGCGCTTGCTGCGAAACCGGTCATAATGCACATGTCTTGACTTGTCCGACAGGTAGCTTGGGGCAACTGCTTCCAACGGCGTCGGACAATGCTCCTCTCCAGGACAAGTACTGTGGGTCTGCAAGGAATGATAATTGTCTACGGAGAACGGTTTTCCAGGGACAAACTCGAAAAAGTAGGCTTGCAATTTCGACAAACCTTTTGGTAAGCCCAGCACTTTTGTTTTGGAACCGCACAGTTCTGCTGTGTAGCCCACAAGTTGCTTTAGAGTATATTTTTTAGGGCCACACAGATCGATTCTAGCTCCATAGGTCTCCGGATCTTCAAGTGTATCCGCCATGACCGTTGCAACATCGCCCACATAAACGGGAGCCATCATTGCATTTGCACATGCGAGAGGGAAAATCCCGGGAGCCAGTTTTAGAAGGGCTGCAAAACGGTTCAGGAAATTGTCATACGGGCCAAATATTACGGACGGCCTGAAACTGGTGACTGCAATCTGGTTCCCGGCAGCATGCGCATAATTTTCGGCTTCGCCCTTGGTACGCAAATAAAAGCTCTTCCCTTCAAGGCTTGCATTGAGGGCGCTCATGTGAAGAAGTCTTGGAACTTTATGGCTACAACATGTTTCGATGACTTTGTGTGTCAACTCTACATGGGCCCTGCGGAACCCTTCGCCCTTGTGGCCGTTCTCGTTAAGAATGCCGACTAGATTGATCACTGCCTTGCAACCGCGAACACAGTCACCCAACTGGGGCGTATCGTGAACATCACATTCGACAATCTGGGTGCCTGGCAATACCAGTAAATCCCGACACCGCTCCCTGTGACGGGACAGAACCCTGATTCGATGGCCGCGTTTCACCAGTTCCGCACATAGCCGGTGGCCCACGAAGCCGCTTCCACCAAGAACACAAATAGCTGAGGCGCTCATACAGTGACCTGCCAGTGTTTGTCACATCGCTTGTTCATGGGGATTGAATCCCCATGACACTATTTTACATGCTGCTGCTGGCTCCTTGTCACAGGCAATGAAATAGGGCTGAGGGTTACCCGGAGCAAAAATCCCGAACCGATAATAACGCGGAGCACCGTACCGGCCGCTACCGGTTGTCATCGACAGCTCGGTGGCCGATGTCCGTGCGGTAGAACATTTGCGGCCATGAAATCTGCTGTACAAGACTGTAGGCACGTTGCTGGGCCTGCAGTACCGTGTCGCCCAGTGCCGTGGCACATAAAACACGCCCGCCACTGGTCAATACCCTTCCATCACGTTTACAGGTCCCGGCATGGAAAATTTTTTGCGCAGGCGTCTCCTGAGACTGAGATAGGCCTTGAATCACAGCTCCTTTTTCGTAGGTGTCAAGCGGATATCCGCCGGCAGCCAATACCACCCCCAGCGCTGTTCGTGCATCCCATTGGATGACGTGTTGATCCAGCTGGCTGGCTAATGCTGCAAGACAAAGCTCTGCAAGGTCCGACTGCATGCGCATCAGGATCGGCTGTGCCTCCGGATCACCGAAACGGCAGTTGAATTCAAGTACATGCGGATTTTCTTGAGCGTCAACCATTAAGCCAGCGTAGAGAAACCCGAGATAGGGGGTCCCTTGTTCGGCAAACCCGCGGACTGTGGGGTAGATAATTTTTTCCAATATGCGCTGATGCAGTGTTTCACTCACGATCGGAGCAGGCGAGTATGCACCCATACCGCCAGTATTGGGCCCTACATCACCTACGTCGCGCTTTTTGTGATCTTGGGAGGTAGCCATCGACAATACATGCTCGCCATCCGCCATACAGATGAAACTGGCTTCCTCACCCTGGATAAATTCTTCCACAACAATGCTTTTCCCCGCGTCTCCAAAACGCTCTCCGCTTAGCATTTGCCGGGCACTGTCCAGCGCATGTGCGTGGTCCTGTGCAATGATGACGCCTTTGCCTGCAGCCAGTCCGTCCGCCTTGACCACCATGGGTACAGGCCTGGACACGATATAGTCATGCGCCTCTGCAAAATCCGAAAACACCGCATAGTCAGCCGTCGGGATACTGTGTTTTTGCATGAACTGTTTGGCAAAGGACTTGGATCCTTCAAGTCGGGCTGTCGCAGCGACCGGGCCAAATATCGGCAGATGCTCATCTTTGAACTGGTCGACAATCCCCCCCACCAGTGGGCCCTCCGGCCCTACTAGGGTAAGATCAACATTTTGCCGCTTTGCAAAATCGAGCAACGCCGGGATGTCTTCGGCACTGATCTCGACATTCTTTGTCTTTGGTTCATCCGCTGTCCCCGCATTTCCGGGGGCCACAAATACCTCTGAGACGTGAGCCGATTGGCACAATTTCCATGCCAGCGCATGTTCGCGCCCGCCTCCACCTACAACCAGAACTTTCATTGTGACACCTAGACTTTGATCAAAAAACCAATTGATGCCTGAGGGCGCGTATTAGCCCCCATGCAATCCTAGTGGCAGAAATGACGCATCCCCGTACACGCCATTGCAATTTCGTACTCGTCGGCTGCTGCAATCACTTCCTCGTCATTGACGGAGCCGCCAGGCTGGATGATCGCAGTAATTCCATGCTCATGCGCCGCCTCAATGGCATCGCGAAACGGGAAAAATGCATCGGATGCCATCACCGAGCCGGTAATGTCCATGCCCTCGTCATGCGCCTTGATCGCAGCAATCCTTGCTGAGTATACCCGGCTCATCTGTCCTGCACCGACCCCAATCGTGCGCTGGTCACGCGCATACACGATCGCGTTGGACTTCACAAATTTGACCACCTTCCAGGCAAACAACAAGTCTTCCATCTCACGCGTTGTGGGGGAGCGCTTGGAGACAATATCCAGTTCACCCTCAGTCATAACGCCAAGATCACGATCCTGGATCAGCAGGCCACCAACCACTCGCCTGAAATCAAATGCCGCGACTGCCGGCTCCCAGTTCCCACATTCGAGAACACGGATATTCTTTTTATCTGCAAGCACCTCGCGCGCTGCTTTGGAGAACACAGGCGCGATCAGCACTTCAACAAACTGTTTTTCAATGACCTGGCTCGCAGTCTTGCCATCAAGCTCACGATTGAAGGCAATCACGCCACCGAATGCGGAAGTCGGATCGGTCTGAAAAGCGCGTGCATACGCCTGCAGGATGTCCGGGCCTGTTGCCACCCCGCAGGGATTAGCATGCTTGACAATCACACATGCCGGGGTCTCAAATTGTTTCACACATTCCAGTGCGGCATTGCTATCCGCAATATTGTTGTACGACAGCTTCTTGCCTTGAATGACTACAGCGCCCGCAATGCAGGCTTCAGAAAAATTCGTTTCCGTATAGAAAGCTCCTTGTTGATGCGGATTTTCTCCATAGCGCAAGACCTGCTGTTGTTGAAACTGCAAATTGAGTGTGCGCGGGAACACAGAGCTCCCGTCGGGGAGATGCTTCCCCAGATAGTTGGCAATCATGCCGTCATAACGGGCAGTGTACTCAAAAGCCTTCACCGCAAGATCAAATCTCAGAGCAGCATCCAGTACACCCTGCGTTTCCCTCAAACGGGCAACAATTGTCGAGTAATCATCAGGATCGACAACCACCGCTACGTGCTCATGGTTTTTTGCTGCCCCGCGAATCATAGCAGGCCCTCCTACATCGATGTTCTCCATGGCCTCCTTCAACAGGCAGCCGGGCCGGGCAGTGACTTCAGCAAAGGGGTAAAGATTGATAATCACCAGGTCAATTGGAGAGATATCATGCTCACGCATGACCGACTCGTCTTGGCCACGGCGGGCAAGAATTCCACCGTGGATCCTAGGATGCAATGTCTTGACACGGCCGTCCATGATTTCCGGAAAATCCGTGTAGCTGGAAACTTCTGTAACATCAAGTCCATGCTCGCCGAGGAGTTTTGCTGTATTCCCGGTGGACAGGATTTCGATGCCCAAATCATGCAGTTCGCGCGCCAGTTCTATCACGCCCGATTTGTCGAAAACGCTGATCAGCGCACGGCAAACAGATTGCCGTTTGGGACTAGCCAAGGGGATGATCCAAGGGGCTATGGTGGCTAGTTGAGCCCGTACATTTTGAGCTTTTTCCTGAGTGTGCCGCGATTGATGCCCAGGTATTTGGCCGCTTTTGTCTGGTTGCCCTTGCAATATTGCATAACCAGTTCGAGAAGCGGGCGCTCGACTTCCTCGATGAACAGTTTATAGAGGCCCTCAGGTTCGTGATCACTCATCTGGTTTAAATAAAGATGCAGGGAACTGGTCACCGTTTCACGCAGAGAATGCTTGCTGCGTTCACGGCGCAGGTCTGTCACCTCAGCGGTAGAAGGCGATGCGCTCATGCAGTTAACTCCATGTTTTAGGCTGGCAGGTACCAAAAAGTCTTGTTAATAGTGTTCGTTGTGCGGGACATGATCCGTCTGCATCAAGATATTTTTAATGTCACGATATGCAATTTCAGGCGCCAAGCGGCATGTGTCAGGCAGTGCAAATACCCACTTGCACCCGTCATGCAATAATGCCATCGACGCGTGTTTCAACGCTTCTGATTTTTTCAAGAGTGCGTGGGCAACGTCTTGTTATTTTAGAGGCAATTTGCCAGATTCAGTCCTGGAAATTCCCCGCGCTGCTTGACTTGTTATGATCTCATTTGGCCTTGCAAATGCCAAGACTTTTTTACGTCCCGAGTAGCTGACGGGCACATTCCAGATTGGAGAATGATCGCACAATCCGGTTTGCCGCAGACACATGTTCCCGCCTAGGCGAGCCAGTGGCCAAACATGCAGGAACAGGAACCTTTCAACCCAAGACGCCGCGGCTACACCCCAGGGCCCAGGCGCCACGCGAACTCACCCCTTGAGCTTGTTCTCGAGGTAGTGGATATTATGCTCGGCATTCATATACACAGGGTCCTGCATCAGTTCCAGCAGCAATGGAACATTGGTGCTGATTCCATCAATGACGATTTCGTGCAGGGCGCCTTTCATTCGGGTCAGGGCGCCTGAGCGACTGTGCCCCAGAGCCAGTAGCTTGCCAATCATCGAGTCGTAATACGGTGGTACGGTATAGCCGTTGTAGAGGTGTGTATCAACCCGTATGCCCGGTCCACCAGGGCAGTGGAAATGGGTTACGGTGCCTGGACACGGGATAAACGAGTAGGGATCTTCTGCATTGATCCGGCATTCAATGGCGTGCCCGCTGACCTTGACATCATCCTGAACAAAGGACAGTGGCTCTCCGGAGGCCACCAACAGCTGCTGCTTCACGATGTCGATGCCAGTGATCATTTCTGTCACTGGGTGCTCGACCTGGACACGTGTATTGATCTCAATGAAATAGAATTCGCCGTTTTCGTATAAAAATTCGAAGGTGCCTGCACCCCGGTAGCCGATTTCGCGACAGGCCTGCTTCACGCGCTCGCCGATGCTATAGCGCTGCTCTTCACTGATACCGAATGCAGGCGCCTCTTCCACGACTTTCTGGTTACGGCGCTGCATGGAGCAATCACGCTCACACAGATGGATCACGTTACCCAGCGTGTCTGCCAGCACCTGAAATTCAACATGCCTGGGAGCTTGCAAAAATTTCTCCATGTACAAGCGATCATCATTGAACGCCGCCTTGGCCTCTGTTCGGGTCAGTGAAATCGACTCGGCCAGTTTGTCTTCTTTCTCCACTACGCGCATGCCACGGCCGCCGCCGCCGCCCGCGGCCTTTACGATGACCGGATAGCCAATTTCCCTGGCCATTCGCGTATTTTCTTCATGATCTTCGCCGATGGGCTCCGTGCCTCCTGGCACACAGGGGACTCCGGCCGCTTGCATGGCCTTTTTGGCAGTGATTTTGTCACCCATTTTGCGGATGGTTTCTGCATTGGGCCCTATGAAAATGAACCCGCTGGACTCGACGATTTCGGCAAACTCGGCATTTTCTGACAAGAATCCGTAGCCGGGATGTATGGCCGTGGCGTTGGTCACTTCTGCTGCACTGATAATTGCAGGAATGTCCAGGTAGCTCTCGGCCGAGGGTGCAGGACCTACGCAAACCGATTCATCGGCCATGCCCACATGCATCAGGTCCCGGTCGGCTTCGGAATGGATGGCGACTGTCTTGATGCCCATGTCACGGCATGCGCGCAGTATGCGTAATGCAATTTCACCACGGTTGGCAATAACAACTTTTTCAAGCATGGGAAAACTGCCTGAGCAGGAAATCAGTCGATGATGAACAAGGCCTGTCCATACTCGACCGGTTGTGCATTTTCGACCAGTATGGCCTTGATCGTCCCAGCCTTGTCCGCCTCGATCTGGTTTAACATCTTCATGGCTTCAATGATGCACAGGGTATCACCTGCCTGCACGGAATCCCCCACCTCGACAAACGGCTTTTGCCCCGGTGCAGATGCTTCGTAAAATGTACCTACCATGGGCGAGTTGACCGCATGACCGCTGGGCAACTCGGGTTCTTGCTCAGATGCGTCGCTGGGAGGGGCAGGTGTCTCTGGGGCAGCTACCACAGATACCTGGGGTGTGGCGACCTGGCCGGCTGTGGCCATGGGTACACCGCGACTGATGCGAACGGACTCCTCACCCTCGTGGATTTCAATTTCTGCAATCCCAGATTCTTCCAGCAACTCGACAAGTTTCTTTACTTTGCGTATGTCCATACCTAGCTCGCAGACAATTTGTGATGTGCAGCTTCAACTGCAAGGATATAGCCTTTGATGCCCAGCCCTGAAATCACGCCGACTGCAACATCAGTCAGGAAAGAACGCTGCCTGAAGTCTTCCCGCGCAAATACGTTGGACAAGTGCACTTCGATAAAGGGGATGGCCACTCCCAGCAGAGCATCGCGCAGAGCAACACTGGTATGGGTGAAAGCGCCCGGGTTGAATATGATCATGGCGACACCCTCCTGACTAGCCCGGTGAATCCGGTCCACAAGCTCATGCTCTGCATTGCTTTGGAAGTCATCCAGTTGATGGCCCAGTTGCGTTGCGGTATCAAGTGCACAACGAACAACTTCTGCGAGGGTCTCATGCCCATACACTTCGGGTTCCCGCTGGCCGAGCAGATTGAGGTTGGGACCGTTCAGAAGCAAAATCTTAGCCATGGATGTATCCTGTTTCGAAATGCGTGGAAAGTGCAGGCAGTACGCCTCGAACACATTCAGTTAACATACACTATACCCAGATTTCTGTACTTTATCCAAAATTATATATTTCCATGAATTTAAAGAATTTTACTTGCATGATAGGGGCAAGATCACGAAAATTAATAAAATTTTTGCCTGTAAGCGCCCAGAAAACATGTGGGCAAAACAGCTGCAAGGGATTTGATGATATCTTTTAGTCTGCATGGCGTGCCTCGCTGTTGGCCCTCCCAAACATGGACATGAATCCCATCATTTCGGTTGCTGGTCTGTCCAAGGTCTATGGCAATGGACACCGCGCCCTTCACGACATCACCCTGAACATCCATTCAGGCGAGGTCCTCGCACTGCTAGGACCCAACGGTGCAGGAAAGACCACCCTGATTTCCACCATCTGCGGAATCGTAAATCCGAGCGAAGGTTCCGTCACAGTCAGCGGCTACGACATCGAGCAGGATTACCGAATCACGCGCGCCATGATCGGGCTGGTCCCCCAGGAACTGACGCTGCCCTCGTTCGATACGGTATGGCATACCGTATGTTTCAGCCGGGGGTTGTTTGGCAAGGAGCCTGATCCCGCCTATCTGGAACAGCTTTTGCGGGACTTGTCCTTATGGGATAAGAAGGACAGTGCAATCCGCACCTTGTCTGGAGGCATGAAGCGACGTGTGCTGATCGCCAAAGCGCTGTCCCACCAACCTTTGGTCTTATTTTTGGATGAACCGACTGCCGGTGTCGACGTGGAGTTGCGCAAGGGCATGTGGAACCTCGTTACAGGGCTCAAGAAATTGGGAGTCACTATCATCCTGACCACGCATTACATCGAAGAGGCCGAAGCAATTGCAGACCGGGTGGGTGTTATTCACAAAAGTGAATTACTGGTCATCGATGACAAACAGGCACTGAAGCACAAGCTCGGCAAACGCCAGATGACCATAGAACTGGAGCAGCCGATTGCATCGGTGCCACACTCCCTGTCCGGGTGGTCGCTGGAGCTTTCCGGCGAAGGCCGGCAACTCGTTTACACTTACGACAGCCACAGTGAACATACCGGGATTTCCGGATTGCTGGATGCGGTAAACAGTACAGGGTTGCTGCTCAAGGACGTGAGTACATCGCAAAGCTCACTGGAAGACATTTTCATCAGCCTGGTGGGTACGGAATGATCAACACACAGGCCGCCAAGACCATCTACAAGTACGAGATGCTGCGTGCATGGAACACGATCATGCAAAGCTTTGTCTCGCCGATTATCTCCACAGTGCTGTATTTCGTCGTTTTCGGTTCCGCAATCGGAAGCCGTATTGAGACTGTCGAGGGCGTTTCCTATGGGGCATTTATTGTACCGGGCTTGGTGATGCTTGCCCTGCTTACACAAAGTGTCGCGAATGCCTCGTTCGGCATCTATTTCCCGAGATTCACCGGAACGATCTATGAGGTGCTCTCGGCTCCCATATCCTTTGTGGAGATCCTGCTGGGCTATGTCGGGGCAGCTGCAACCAAATCCTTCATTATCGGCATGATCATTCTTGCAACCTCCGGTTTTTTCGTCGAACTGAACATCACACATCCTTTCTGGATGCTCGGCTTCCTGGTCCTGACTTGCATTTCTTTCAGCCTGCTCGGATTCATTATCGGACTCTGGGCCGACAACTTCGAAAAACTACAGCTGATCCCGATGCTGGTGATTACACCCTTGGTATTCCTTGGAGGAAGCTTTTATACCATTGACATGCTGCCCCCTGCTTGGCAGACAGTTAGCCTGTTCAATCCGGTGGTCTACTTGGTCAGTGGTTTTCGCTGGAGTTTTTATGAGGTAGCCGATGTCGGTGTCGGAATCAGCTTGCTGATGGTACTGCTGTTCACAGCCATCTGTCTGGCAATCATCTGGTGGATTTTCAAAACCGGCTATCGTCTGAAGCAGTGAACGATCAGAAACTTACCCATTCATTGCTGCTATATCGCAGGCGCTCATCCGGGCATTCCTTGAACAATGACATCTATGCACATGAACAGGGATGGAGGTGAAGTCTGAGTGTGTGTGCTGTGGTTGGTCAGGGACGCGGTATTGTGGCTGGGCCTGGTATTAATTCCCCATGTAAAGTGCCAGTGTTCCTGCATTTTTGAAGCGGTCGATATGCGAGGTGAACCGAGAGGCCCCCATGAACCCTACGATACGATAGTCCCTCATCTCCTGGCCAATGTGGTCATAAAACAAAATAGCAGGTGGGCCAAACAGACCCAAATGCTGCAACAGTGCCCGATCCTGTTCATCATTATCGGTTACATCGGCCTGCAACAATACAAAGTCGCGCAGTGCGGCCTGCACACCTGAATTGCTGAAAGTGAAGGCCTCCATCTCCTTGCAGGAAATGCACCAGTCTGCATAAAAGTCCAGCATCACGGGCCGACCCTGTGCTGCGGCAAGTTGCACGGCCATATCCAGCCCTTCGATCCCCTTGATCTGCCGGAAGGCCAGGCTATGTGCCGACTTCCCGCTAGTGTTCGAGCTGTCTGTGATTGCGTTCTGGGCGAACATTCCCTGCAGGGGATGCAGCAGGCTGTGGCTGCCGCCCGCGGCACCAATGACCAGAATACCTCCGTATACCAAAGCGATGAGCCCAAAGCCCTTCCACAATCTGAGCCATCCAGAAGCCCCCTCCCGGACGGACTCCAGTGCACCCATGTATACCGAACAGGCGATGAGCAGGGTACCCGAAAGCAGCAGCACTATGGGTCCAGGAATGATGCGCTGCAACATCCAGATCGCCAAGGCAAGAAGAAATACACCCGTCACAGACTTGATCGCGACCATCCAGGCCCCAGCCTTCGGCAATATCTTGCCTGCGGACGTGCCCACCACCAGTAAGGGAATTCCCATCCCCATGCTCAGGGCAAAGAGGGCGAGACCACCGATGGTGGCATCTCCAACATCGGCAATGTAGATCAGCGCACCGATCAGGGGAGCATTCACACAGGGCCCGACGATCAGTGCAGACAGAAAGCCCATCACTCCGGCACCGGTATACGAACCCTGACGCTGGGAGGAACTGTAGGCACTCAGTCTCGACTGAATTGCATGCGGAATTTGTAACTCATACAGCCCAAACATGGACAGGGATAGCAACACCAAAATCCCCACAAACGTGCTGATCACCCATGGATTCTGAAACCAGACTTGCACATTTTCTCCTGAAAGACCGACCACCACCCCGGCTGCGGTATAGGTAATCGCCATGGCCAGCACATAGGCCAGAGACAGACCGAAGGCCCGGCTTGTCGATACATTTTCCCCCTGACCCACGATGATGCTGGACAAAATCGGGATCATTGGGAACACGCAGGGTGTGAAGGCCAGCAACAAACCCAGGCCCAGGAAGCTGGCCATGATCCACCAAAGTTTTCCTGAGGCAAGCATGGCTGCAAAGCGGTCCTGTTCAGACTGGAAACCAGAACCCCCCGGGGGACTCCCCGAACCTGATCCTGCAGAGGTGGCTGCAGCGCCAGACTGGCTGCCAGGTGTGTCCAGCGAGACATGGAGGATCTTGGTAATAGGCGGATAGCAAAGACCGGCTTTTGCACACCCCTGATAAGTGACCTCAAGATCAAGTGTTCTGATAGTACCGGCAATCTGTTGAATCGGGACGGCCGCCTCGAAATCATGATCGATGGTGACCACGTTGCCGAAGAACTCGTCATACTCTTCTTTCCCGGCTGGTAATTGCACAACCCCAAGAACAACCTCAACCCCGTCCATGGGTTGAACTGCAATTTTGTCCTTGTAGAGGTAGTGACCTTTGACGACTTTCCAGTCCGTCAGGATGGTGTAGGCATCCCCTTTGCGCGCTGTAACCTGAAAAGCCTCGTCGGGATGGAGGAATTCATCCTCGTCCATTCCCGTAACGAACGGTTCGAGTACGCCGGTTACCGACTCTGCATGGATTGCAGAATGTCCGAATACGAGCAGCATCCAAAAAATAATGCTGAGACCCTTCATAAGCTCACACTCTTGGTTACCCAGCCCAGATAGCTATCCAGACCCTTAGTAATAGGAGTCGCAATAATCTCTGGAAGTTCATAAGGATGATGGCTTTGTATGTAGGACTGCAACTTCTGATATCCGCTTTCAGTAGTTTTCATAAGGGCTATGCACTCCGTCTCCACACACTGCTCACCTTGCCACATGTACACAGACTGCGCCTGGGGCACGATATTTACGCAGGCTGCCAACTGGGTCTGGACTATCTCTTTCGCCAGACGTATCGCAATATCAGGATCTGGGAAAGTCGTCAGTACCAAAACATGTGGACTCATGTACGCGACCCTTGTAAAAGCTGAGTTTCGTGGCAAACCGGAAGGGGTTGATGGCCTTCAGCCAGTTGCCTGTGTTCTGGGTGATTTGGGGCTATGGCCTGCAAATTACACACGTTATAATTATACGAGTTTCCAGGCCAGAAGGCCCGGATTCTGAAGGCATTCTGTATTTGGTGGATGACAACCGGCCAGCAGCCCTTTTCGGCGACTGCCTGAATCAGGCAACGATGCCCGGACCAAAGCTGCTGACGTTGTAATTCACCAAGAATAATTTACAATGCTCAAGCGCCTGGTCGGAGACCCAATCCCTGTTTCCGACTTATTCAAAGCCCCGAAGTCCGTTTGGCTAGTTGTGTAGGTAGTGCCGGAAAATTGCCTGTTCAATGACTCCAAAGCTTTGGAGCTAGACCCGTAACAATAAACAAGGATGTGATCATGGAATCGTGCAAGAAACTTGAACTTGAACAAGATATCAACCGGATCTATCGGGGGCTTCATGCACTGGCTCACCCCACACGCTTAAAAATAATATGTGCAATTCATCAACAAGAGCAAACAGTAACTGGTATCGCCAAGTTTGTGGGATCAAGCCCTAGCAATATTTCCCAGCAACTTGCAAAACTCTACGACCTGAAGCTATTACGCCGTCGCAGGAATAAGAATCGAACCTATTATTCGCTCAAGGATGATCAGATCGTAAAGATTATCGATGCAATTGACCAAAACACGGCTGCCACATGATTCTTTAATATGCTGTCGCATATTATTTGTCCTGCAACTGATCGTTTCATTTTGTTTGGTGCTTTCACCGGTTCATGCAAATCAGGAAAATAATATAGTTGAAAATACAGTTTCCTTTCCGGAACCTCATCCGATTTCCAGACAATCACGAGAACTACTGACGACGACGAAAAGCCGAATTGACAACGTCGACACACGCGAATTGCAAGAAATACTTCGTCATCGGCCTGAGACGGTTCTAATCGATGTACGCTTGCCCCAAGAGATCACGTTGCTGGGTGGAAGCATCGATTCAGCAAATCACTTCAACATACCTCGTGGCTGGCTGGAATTCCAAATCGATCAATACGTTATAGGCAAAAATACTCCAATCGTTGTTTACTGTGGCGTGAATCGACGCAGCCCACTGGCTGCTGAAACACTCATGGGCTTGGGGTATACACAAGTGAAGAACTATGCCGACGGATTTTTTGCCTGGAAGCAACGGGGCCTCCCGGTTGATGCCCCGGATCAGGCACTTGGCACCTTTTTGTACTCAAAACCCCAAGAAGTGATACCAGGGGTGGTCTGGTCTGCCATCGGCGCGACCGCACCTCCTACCTACGCGAACTCCGGGCACAACAATAACCTGTCTTTTGTAATCTCGGATGATGGTGTTTTGGTCGTCAATGCCGGAGACAACTATTTGCTAGCTGCTTCACTGCATCAGGAAATCAAAAAAATCACATCGCAACCTGTCAAGTATGTGGTACTTGAAAATGCACAAGGCCACGCGATGCTCGGCAGCAATTACTGGAAGCAGCAAGGTGCGACCATCATTGCCCACGAAGACGCATCGCGAGTTATCGCGGAGCACGGGGATACGATCCTGAATCGCATGCAGCGCCGAAATCGTGACAAAAGCTTCAATACGGAAGTCGTTCTCCCAGACAAGACCTTCAGTCAGAAGTTGACACTTGAGCTCGGATCGGAACTCATCGAGATTTTGTACCTGGGGCAAGCACACAGTCCCGGAGATATCGTCGTCTGGCTACCGCAAAGAAAGCTCGTCATATCAGGTGACATGGCCTTTCACGAAAGGCTGCTGCCGGTCTTTGAGGACACCGACACGAGTGAGTGGATCAAGTCCTGGGACAAGTTCGCGGCTCTTGGAGCCGAATACGTGGTTCCTGGACACGGTTCCCCGACAACGATGGAACCTGTGACCACGTACACAAGGGATTACCTAGTTTACATGCGACAGCAGGTTGAACAGCTGTTGGATGCTGACAGCAGCCTTGAGGATGCCTACCAGATCGATCAATCAGCCTACGCTCATCTCGATACATTCTTTGAGCTGTCTCGCTCCAATGCCGGGCAAATTTTTCGAAGTATGGAGTTCGATTAGGGCTGCACTATTGGTGTATTACCTCCCGTCTGTTCATGACGGCATCGTCCAGAAGGTCAACCTTGCCTTTTGCTTCCTTCAGCCAGATATTTTCCTGCTCCTTGAGAATCATGGGGATTTGCTTGAGCATCTTTGCGCCTACTTCGGATTCCGCAAAATCCGCGATTTCATGCAGCTCATCCGCGGTAAACATCTTTCGGTATTCATCCATTATTTTTGGTTTGAGAAGCTCCCAGCTCACGTGCTTTCGCATCCAGTGCAGGTAGATATCCCGGTACGGGCTCATGTTTTCAATGACATCCTCGTGCCTTCCCTGCATCAGCAATGCGTATCGTTCAAAGTGCTTTTCAATGTCCAGTGCAGCGTACACCCTGTCAACCGCATTTTCATAAAGCTGCCCGTAATTGCCGGCCCCTTGCAGCCTGTCCGCCCGTCGCACAGCACCACTTTCGGTCATGCGCGCGACCTCCTGGTCAACCAACCCGGACTCAACCAGGGCACCCAGTACGTTGTTGCCCGCAATTCGCAGTGATTCATTTCTGAGATGGCGTTTTTTCTTTGAAGCCAGGGAGCCAAGCTGTTCTGCCCAAAACTCCTTGGGCAGCTTCAGGTAATCGGTGGTAACAATATCTTTTCTGATTTTCTTGGACTGGGTGTCAATCACAAGCACCCTGAGATAGGAATACAGGTAGACGGACTTGAACGACAATGCATTTCGATAGAGACCGTAGCCCACGAATTCCTGGATCGTATCCTGAATAGGATCCTCGATTTGATCTTCAATGACCAGCACCAGCGTATCCACGCCATGAAGCCGGTAAAGATCTTCCAGCTGTGAATCGATGTGACGTATATTGAAATGCCGGTCGCCGAATTTCTTCCGGGAATAGATTCCGCGCAACTCCTCCCTGTTGATTCCGGAATCTACATAATTGAATCGCTGGTCTTGCAAGATAGCTTCCCTGATCAAACCGGTTATAAAGTCATTGATTGCCCAGTCGCCTGTATCCGATCGATGATACGTGTTGGTAAACCGGGTGACTCCCAGATAAATCGAATGAAATGAGTCAGGAAGGATGGATACGATTTCTATATTGCTGATTTCCCTACTCTGGATGGTTTCTCCACGCTCATCCTGCCCAGCTAACAATTGCTTCAATGCAGCTGGCTTTGCACAACCTGACAGCAGCATGCAAAGCGCGAGCATTGAACACAGTATCCTCACACAAGACAGTATCTTCATACTCCATGCATTTCTTTTCATAGGAATCTCATCACTATTTTAGACGTGAAGGACTTTGTAAAACAAAGGTGTGGGTAAAACCCATCAATGTGTTTTGGTCTGGGCTGGTTTTGTTTGAGTAGCCGCTAGCATATTGGAAGACTTCCTTGCTGGCTCCTCTCTTCTGAAAGATGAATGGACGCGACCGGATGAAGCCCTGCGTCCGTAGCAGGAACTATGGGATGAAGGGATACCCGCTGTCCCTCTACAGCCCTGAGTCGTGAAGGGCTTCAGTGCACGTATAAGGAAACTGGCCGGGCGAGCCTGCATGAGTGCAGGCTCGCGGACCTCACCGGACTAGTATGAGAACTGCACCTGCGCTAGGACTGCATCCCATTTATGGTCTGCGAATCCTCCCGTTGCCGCACGGCCACCGTAATCTTCCTCATCGCCGCTGACAGATCGGTAGGAAATTTGCACGCGGTTATTGGTCTTGTTCTGACCCATGTACATGTTGACCCCTACTTCCAACGCCCTGATATCGGAATCATCGCCAGCGTCGGGTTCGAAATCAGCTCCTTCATACCGGATGACACCCTGAAGCATTTTATTGAATGCGTAGGAGAGTTCTGCAAACCATGCTTCCTCTTCATCACCATCCCTACCCCGCACATTGTCGGCCTGGATAAATTCAGTACGGTAAGCAAGATTGGGTGAAAGCTTGCCGGAAATGCCGACGTCAAAAGTTTCCAGGTCTTCTGTACCCGGACCGCCTGCTTCGCCCACTTCTCCATACGATGTTTCAATATGGAAATTCTTGCCCATGTCGTACATGGCTCTGGCTACCCACGTGTGCTCATCACCGACCTGATCTTTGGTCTGACTGGCAGTCCCTGCACGACCTACCGGATTACCGAAGAAAAGATCGTAGCCGAGCCCGCTGTCCTTGGCTCCGCCCATCTTTCGGCCGCTCAACATGACCCCCAGTGTACGATCGAATGCGAGGCGATCCGTAAAGGTTCGCTTGGGAAGCGGTAGTTTTTTCCCCGACGAATTGAACGCCATGCCCAGTGGAGTTTTGAACTGGCCGACCTTTATTTTGGCCGCATTGCTGAACTTGTAGCCTGCGTTGGCATCGCGGATGAATGTGTCAAGACCCCCGACTCGCTTTTCATCTCTCCTTGTATCGTTTGCGTCAAAATGCAGATTACCGAACCATTTCCCCCACTTCATCTTGGCTCCGAACCGGACACGGTCTGCATCAAACTCAACGCCGTCTCGATCAGAATCTCGGTCAAATTGCTCGACGGTCAACTGAGAGAAACCCCAAAAATCTACCGACAAGCCGCCCTTGTCTTCAAATTCAAACTTTACGGCCTGTGCTGATGTACTCATCAAAAGGAACAGGCAGCTACTGATAAAAAACAGTGCAGCATTTTTAAACATCACGACCTCCCATGCACCAAAAAGATGCTTCGTTCCAAACAAGATGACCGAATGCCAAGTAACATCCCTTTGGCGAATGTCAGGCTCGGCACACGAGTAAACATAAAAATTCTGTTGTAAGTAGAAAATGAAGGTGCCCTTCCAAGGGTAACAGAACTCGCTATCCGGTTACTGCGATGCCCTAAATTCACTGGGAAGGTTCCTCCATCGATTCTCATAAAGTATTTAGGCTATTTGTCTGATAAGTGGGCCAGGTTTCACTTATCACCCTCGTTTTGCCCTCATGCTATATACAAAGCGACAGTTAATGACTGTACGCAGCGATTACTAAGACGGGGTTCCGGTCTCAAAGACTGCAAGTACCGAGAGATTTTTGCGATACATTTGCTTGGGAAACAGAGTTTGGGCATCCCGAGCATCGCGCTCCAATCGCATAAATTAAGAATACACAACTGTCACTGAATCTTAGTATATATGCAATACGTCTGCAACATATTTGTCTACATGCATGCCCCGTCTTCTCGTGCACATCAGAACGCATAACGCGCATTCAGTCGATAGCTGGCGAACATTCAGGAAAGCGTTTCAAGGCAACTTCTACTGCCCGGGTGGATGTTAAGCTAAGAAGATTTTAGAAATTGTATCCTGGGCCAGCATCACCCCCAGGACTCTGATCGACAGCAACTCTCAAACCGCTATTCCATGAGTTTTATGACAACTCCTTCAGACTCCAGTTTGTCTGCCCTGTCATGAAGAAAAGGCTGAAATCCCGTATATCTTTTATAACTTTCAGTCAGCACGTAATCAAAAGCCGACTGAAGATGAAAAGCTTTTACATAACCATCCACACGGAATACTTCATTGCCGCTTTTGTCAAAGAACAGGATTGTAGGGATGAACTGTACTCTTCTTTCCTTAACCCAATCCCTGGATTCGTAGGTTTCTCCGGTCGGGGAAACCATATTTTCTTCACTGTGAATATCAACTACAGCTAAAGAAAATTTTTCCAGGTATTCCTTTGTCTTGTCCCTTTGTAAAATGTCTGCGTGCAACTCATCGCATGATGAACAGTCTGCTTCCTCAAAAAAAACCGCCACAGGCTTCTCTTCTGACTTGATGGTTTCCTGCAGATTAAACGGTGCAAGTTTGAATTGGCCGGCATACAAATCCTTTTCAAGTGGATCATGGGTGTTGTTGCTGCGGTAATCCGCAAGGTAGTCCAGAAACTTTATCCGGGTTTCCATCTTGTCCGCCAGGTAACTGAGCATGGCTGAGAACTTGTCCGGATTGTAATAGCCATTCATCCGGAAAATTTTCCTGCTGTCTTCATTGTAGACGAGCATGGTGGGAGTAAAGTTTACTCTTTGTTTAGTTGCAAACTCCTTCTCTCTCAGGACCTCTCCGTCCGTATCGGTTACCTCGACCGAGCCAAAGATGTTGATGGCAACGACCTCGAAGTTTTTCTGGGCGTACGCGGATACTTCTGCTTGGCCCAAGTTTTGTTCGATGAGCTTTTTGCAATAGGGGCACCCGGCCTGGTAGAAATAAATGATCAGTCGCTTGCCTTGCGCCTGCGCCTCCTGAACATCCTCGGACAGGTCAAGAAACGAATGCTTGAACCAGTCAGGATGAAAGGTGGGTGCAGGAAATGCCACCTGCTCCGCACCCGGATTGACCTCGGGCTGCATGGGCTCTTGCGCATGCACTGAGCCAGCGGCCGCCAGCACGAACAGGATGAAACAGGTCAATCGGTCCGTATTCAGCATGGTGTCAAAAGTCCATTGTACGCATCAGTGGCTCGTCCCGGTCAGGAGGCCGGACATCAGTCTTTCCACTGGGCTATAACTGTCTGTCAGCACAGGCAGATTGCCCATAGGGGTGCCGATCTCTTCAATTACAGCACTGACGTTTAGCCAGCTTCTTTCCAGCCCTCTTCGTGCAATTATCTGATTGGGGAAAGGCTGGTCGTCATTTGCTGAAATGACGTATGTGAACCGGGTGCTCTCATTCGGTACATGATCCATCCACACACCCACGTGCAAAAATACTTCCCGAAGAGTCTTCAGTATGCTCTTGACCAGTTTCGGATCCGGGAACTGGTCAACCACGTTCATCAGGTAGATCCCTCTGCTCGATAACTTCCCCTTGACCTGCTGAGAGAACTCCTTCGTAACCATATGATACGGGATCGAGATATCGTGAAACACGTCCGTGACCACAACATCGAATTCCCCTTCTTCGTTCGAAAGCGCGACTCGCGCATCCTGGTGGATCACCCTGAAATCATCCATGTCCACGAACAACTGCTCCGAACTGACCGCAGTCACCCTCTCATCAATTTCGGCAACGGTGATTTTCGAGGTATGGTCGGTCGACTTGATGGCTCGCGGCAAAGTGTACGATCCGCCCCCGGCGAAAAAATATCTCAGGTCATTGTGATAGTCCTGCTGGAACTGAGCGAAGACGATTTCATCGATAGCCTGGGCGAACGCAGCCACAAGATACCCGGGTTCCGACTTGTGATTGATCCCGTGCAGCAAATGATCCAGTACCAGGCCCTGGGCGACACCAAATGAAACATCCTGTGAGCGGTCCACGACATTGATGCAGTAATAGGCAGACTCTTCCTTGCATACCTTGGCGAACATGGTCTGATGCGTAAGCGCAGTCAGCATGGCGGCAGTAAACAAAACCACCAGCCCCGCCAGACTGGCATGGAGGGTGTTTCTGAAAAAATACGGGATACACAACAGCAACAGCAAAATCGACACGCCAAACACGACCTGGCGCGTGCCGAAATACTGAACCAGCAGGTAGCCGGTCAAAAACACGCCCGTGATACTGCCCAGCGCGGCAAGCGCATGCATGCCGCCGATGATTCTGCCGACATCCGGGCGCTCCCTCGCGGCGATGGTCGTCAAAAGCGGCGTCACTACGCCAAGGGCAATGGAAGGCACCAGGAACATGCTGGAGACATACAGGAATGTCGATGCCAAGATGCCGACCGAATTCGGCTGTACCAGGGACGCGACCGGCTGGATCAGATACAGGCTGAGAAAAGAAAACACACCACTGACAAGAAGTACCCAGCCCACGCGCTCATCGCCGTGCCCTCGATCCGCCCAGTAGCCGCCGAGCCAGTTGCCAATCGACAGACCAGCCAGAATCACCCCGATGATTGTGGTCCATGTGTACAGGGACACACCCACATACGGTGCGATCAATCTTGCAGCAACAAGTTCGAGGACAAGCAGTGCGCCCGAGGCAAGAAACGTCGTGGCGAAATAAAAAGGAATTTTATACCGACTGGCCTGGACTGAGTTCCCGACTGCACTCATTTCGGTTCAGGGAAACAGGTGATCTTCCGTAAGCCAGCCCGTGTGAGGTACGGACGGGACGCTATTCACCGAACTCGATGTCTTCCTTGATCGCGTCGATCCCGACCTGGGCACACACTTCATCGTCCTCTGAAGTGGCCCCCGAAACACCCACGCCTCCATACAGGTGGCCTCCGATGTTGATGGGTAGCCCGCCTTGGAGAGTGATCAGCCGTTTCGAGAAGTTCAGGGTTCGCATATCCGCGAGTTGCGCGGTAGGCACCCGGGTGCTGGCTGCTGTAAAGGCTTTTTTCTGGCTGATATCGATGGTATGGGGTCCCGACAGCGGATCACGCAAAAGCGCCACGAGATTGCCATTTCGGCCCACCACGGCCACCCCGACCTGGTATCCCATCTCGTCACAGGCATGCAGTGCCGCCGCTGCAACCCGTTGTGCCATGCCCAGACTCAAGACCTTGGTTTCAAGGACCTGCGCCTCATCTGCCTGCAGACCCGCCACCGGCAGAAGTGCAAGGCAACATGTCAAAAAAGATACCAGTCGTGCATTCATCCTGTGTTTACCATTGGTTACAGTCCTAGGCCAGATAATCACTGACGCCCGGGTTATCTCCCAGGTTTTTCAGTTTCGGCGTGTTCAACTTGTCCACTCGGATGTTTTTGTGTTCGCGTATATGCTGGGCGACAACATCCCACACCGGAGGCCCGGGAGATTTTGACCCTACCGTCGCCCAGCCAGCCACCCGATAGGTTTTGTTCGCTTCAATTTTTTCCCCGCTGTCCAGGGTCATCTCCGAAATCCTGTTGTTGGTCGAGGCGGTCAGGTCACACACGTAGTTCATGCCGCCGAGGCGCACCATGTCGCCCCCCTGCTGGTAGTAGGGGTCCGGATTGAACAGGTTATCGCACACGTCCTCAAGGATGAGCTTGAGCATTTCACCGCTCATGTCGGTGGCGTAGGTTTCGGGGTAGGTCATGCAGGTTTGCGTCAGCACATGCTCCATCGTGATGTCATCGCCTGGCAGCACGGACACGCCCCACCGAAAGCCAGGCGACAGTGAGATCTGTGTATCCAGTTGTTCGGTCAAGGCATCGCAAATCACTTGGTCGAACGAACCGTTGAAATTCCCCCGCCGATACAGCAGCGAATCCGCCACGCCGAGCTTTTCCTGCAGTTGGCCGAGATAGGGCTGTCGGACCTTGTCAATGTAGGCAAGCATCTCGGGGTCGGCATCCAGCAGGTTGGAAAATACAGGCAACAGGTGGTAGTTGTACCCGGCCACCCTGTTGTTCTTGATATCGAGGTCCATGACCCCGAGAAACTTGGCGTTCGAGCCCGCGTTGGTCACCAGCGTCACACCGCCTGCATTCTTCACCTCGATCGCCTGTGGCACGCCGTCATGCGTGTGGCCGCCAAAGATCGCGGTCAGGCCGGTGACGCGACTGGCCATTTTCAGATCCACATCCATGCCATTGTGGGAGATGAGTACGACGGCCGCCGGTTTTTCCTTCTCGTGCACGGTGTCAATCACCTGCTGCATCTCGTCATCGCGGATGCCGAAGGACCAGTAGGGAATAAACCGTTGCGGGTTGGCAATGGGCGTATAGGGGAAGGCCTGCCCGATGACGGCGATGCGCACCCCGCCCAGTTCCTTGATCGTATAGGGCTTAAAGATGTGCCCGGTATTTTCATCGTAGGCGGGCTGGTCCTCGAAAAAACCATCTTCTGTCAGCTTGACGTTCTGCGCCACGAACTCGCCGTTGAATGCCCGGATGTTATCCATCACCTCCGTGTCGTGATAGGTAAACTCCCAGTGGCCCGTCATCACATCGACGCCGAGAAGATTGCAGGCATCGACCATGTCCCTGCCGCGGGTCCAGTAGGCCGTGCCTGAACCCTGCCACGTGTCGCCCCCATCCAGCAGCAGGGTGTGCTCTTTGCCGAATTCATGCCGGAGCTTTTTGACCAGCGTGGACAGGTGTGCAAAGCCACCCACCTTGCCGTACTTCCTAGCCGCATCGATAAAATCAAGATAGGTGAAAGCATGCACAGCCTTGCTGTTGCCCGTATCCATGCCGAACCGCTCCAGCAGGTGCCTGCCCACCAGGTGCGGCGCCTTGCCGTAGGCTCCACCTACACCTATATTGACGTTCGGTTCGCGAAAGTAAACGGGAAGGAGCTGGGCATGACAGTCCGTGATATGAAGCAGCCGCACGTTGCCCTTTTTCGGGACCTCGTACAGCCCGGCGTGCTGGCTAGCATTGAGACCCCGGGACACCGGCAACAGCCCAGCTGCTGCGGCCGCGTTCAGTACGGACAGGAATTCACGGCGTGTCAGGTACATGGCCTGGTTGGCAAGTGAGCCTGAACCCGCCTATTGCAGGTACGATGGGTGGCCCGCTTTTCCTTTTTGCGCAACGGCCTGCTCATAGCCAAGTTCGCACTGCGTCTTGATCTTGTGCGCAAGCTTTTTCGCTTTCTCAAGATCGCCATCGGCCGCAGCCTGCTCTGCTTGTTTCAGAAACTTCCCGACATCGCGCCATTCGCCGCCGACCGAGTTTGCCTTTTTGCGTGCTGCCTTGGCAGCATCAAGCAAGGCTGCAAATTCAGCATCTTCCGCTGCGGACACACCTGCAAACAAGCCGGTGGACAACAGCAGGCTCGCAGCGACCATCGAAATCAAAATATATTTGAGCAATACTCCCATTGTCTGGTACTCCTGAGTAGATCTACTGGATGGATATAAGTTTCACGAATTCATCATTTCCGTGAAGAAGGACCATTCAATACAATCCCGTTACTCATATGCGTGTGAAAGTATTCCAGGTTGCGATATTCCTCACCTTGTGCGGCGAAGGGCTTGGCACGAACCTGCTTGTTACAGCCTGTATAACGGCGGTGCAGGGTTCCGACACTTCCCCACTTTGAACGGTATACCGGCCAGCCCGTAGTTTGCCCCACGGCCGGGCTCAGGACATCCGAGCGCAGGTTCATGCCCGCACTGCTGAAGTGGCAGTGGTTGCAGGAAAAATTCAATTGTCCCCTGCGCGTGAAGTAGAACTCCTTGCCCTGCTTGTAGGCTTCCAGCGCACGCGGGTCATCGGCAGGGATCACTACGTTGGTCACCTGTCCGCGGCTCTCATAGGCCATGTATGCCAAGATGTCATTGATCGGCCCCTTCTTGTACTTCAGGGGCTTCTCGCCGTTGGCTTCCCTACACTGGTTGATCGCAAGCGCGAGTGTCACCACCTGGCCCTGCTCCTTGCTCCATAGCGGGTACAGGTGCTTGGAACCCGGCCCGTTCGGGAAGCAGTCCGCATAGGATTTTCCGTTCGAAAACGCAGTGTTCCACATGGCTTCGCCACGTTCGATAAATGGCTCATACGGTGGGAACTCCTCGATCGCTTCCCAGTTTTCGCGCAACTGGGCATTGACGGCATATACGCCATTCGCGAATTCCTGGTAATCGATATTTGGAAAGCGTTTCTGGAAGTAGTCCTGGTATAACTTGACATCGTTTTCAGGGCTTGCAGACAGCGTCTGTACGAAAAACGAACCTGCCAATACCAAAACAGTTGCAATCAGTGCATGTTTCATAATTCCTCCCCAATGACCGTAGGATGTGCCCATCATTTGATTACGGCTTCTCTCGCATCCGCATTCCCCTGATTATCGACCCAGCTGACCTTGATCGTGTCTCCCGGGGTTGCACCTTTGAATTTGAATGAGAAGTACGGGTTCTTTGCCACGCCGGCTCCCGTATTGGCCTGGAAGACCACTTTACCGTGAGCCTCGGCCTTGACCTCCTGTATGAAGTGGGCCGGGACAAGTTTTTTCGTCTTGCTGTCCTTGCGTGTCCCGGTTTCCATAGGGTGCGTGACGAGCACCTTCACCGTGACCGTGCCGTCAGTGCTCTTGGCGCGAATTTTGATTGTCTCTGCCATATCAATTTACCTTTTGTCTATGTGTTAACCGCCACATCCACCGATAGTGACCTTGACTTCCTTCGTGCCCTTGTACAGCTGGCCGCCCGATTCCACCAAGGCGACGACATCGGATGTCTTGGCCATCTTGATGCGCACGGACACAAACGGCTCGCTATCCGTGAGATCAAACTTTGCGACCAGTGGCGAGGGGTTGTTCGGTACGATAACGGTAATGGATTCCGTGTTCGCGATCTTGCTGGTGACCGAGATCGGCACGACGGCCCCGTTTTCTGCAATCTCAGGTGCCTTGATAACGATGTCCCCGGCCGCCGACTCGGTAGTGCCCATCAGGGCTTTCATCGCATCCTCCATGGATTTTGCCTTGAAGGCATTTTCCGGCCAAGCGGCCAGCAAAAGCTTAGGTAAGCCAGTCATGGTCACCAAACCAGCAATAGCCGCATTCTTGATTACTGCTCTTCGTGATATGTTCATAGTTCCGACCTCACAATGTCTCAAAATATGGTGTTAGGGGTCCTACAGTGTGTACAGATACTCGACGATGTTATCGATGTCTTGTTCGCTGATAACATGATGCCTGCCAAACGGGGGCATCATGGCCTCCGGACGGGATATGGTGATGTCCCAGATCATTTCCCTGAGTTTCTCCCGGTCCGGGAAACGGGCTTTCATCGCGACCAGCGGAGGACCCAGGTTTCCGGGGGCCTCACCGTCTCCCATCAAGTGACAGGACAGGCAGTTCCCCGCCCTGCGATCAAATGCCACCTTCTTGCCCAGTTCCGCAGCACTTGGCTCTGCCGCTGCGACTGGCTGCACGATGAGCACACTTGCCGCAAACAAGGCGGCTAAAACCACATAGATTGACTGACTGAATCGTGTCCTCATCTGCTCCTCCGCTTCTATTTCTAGTCAAAAGTCCGTGTGCAAGCCCTTGCCAGCCCGTTCGTCGCGTCCTGCTCCCGTGGCCTTCCGGCCCAGGGCCGTATACTGGCAAGATAGCGGCTACCTGAGCCTCATGCAAGGCAATTTGCAGCCCGCACCGTGCTCCAACCATCATGCTGTGCACCGGCCAGCTGCATAAAATATATACTAGAGACGGGGTTTAGGCCTAGAATTTCTGACACCGGTAGGGTTTGTGCAGTGCCTTTGCCCAGGAAACATGGATTTGGTTTCCTTAGCACCTGCCTGGTCCAGTCCGGGAGGGGGCCAGTCCCAAGCAAGTAAATCTTAGTACATATGAAAATTCGTTACAACTTTTTCTGCATTTCAGGCATTGAATCCGGGCTTCCCCCGAGCCATCTGCATGTTTGCACAAACCACAGGCACGGTTGATCGCATATGTCCGAAGAAAACGGAACCAGCCAGTTGGACCTGAAGAAACCGTTCCCCAAAAGCATGTGGGGATTCGCTGCAGTGGTCTTGATCGCTGTTGCATTGATTCTGCTTATCATGTCCGTAGCGCGGTTTTACACATTCAAGGAGGATGTGAACAACCTGATGCACATCTCAGCTGTTTCCGTATCCAGGGAAATTGAAGCCACGCTGGAAGACCTGCGTCGGGATGTCGCCATATTTGCTGCCGAACACTCTGAGTTGCTTTCCAGAATCTACAGGGACAAGGATTACGAATCACGGGAGTTCATCAACTTGAAAAACACCCTGGAGAGACGTGTGCCCGACATGTTCACATTTACCATTGCTAACGAGGATGGTTCCGAAATTTTGGATGAGTTCAATTTCGACGTCGGCGATATTTGCAAGATTGACATACAAAATTTTGTTTTGAACACGTATCGGCCGGAAATCCGCATTCACCCGCTTCCCGGAGGCTACCATTTTGATGTCATGGTTCCTTTCGTCGGGTTCAATAATGAGGTGTTGGTATTTTTCGTCAGCTTCATACCCCGGGAAATCAGCAGGATCTTGGAGAGCTACACCAACCCGAATTACGAGGTGATAGTCTCCAGCACCATGCATCAGGGCCTGATCGAGATTACGGAACACGGATCCAGAGACATGATCAGTGAACCGTTTTACTTAACCAACCAAGTCATTGGCTCGAGCATACCGATCAAAGGAACCGCCTGGGAATCATCCGTCGTTCCCAAATCGGGCCTGTACTCCAGCTATATCAAAAGCATCATTGCAGATGCCGCGATCCTGTTTGGCTTGTTTATCCTGACCTGCACTCCGATGTTCGTGATCATCGTCAAGCAATTCCGGAAGAAGCAGTCTGCACTGCTGGCCCTGAAAGAGAGCGAAAACCGGTATTTCGACTTGTATGAATATGCGCCGGACATGTACATGACGATCACAGAACAGGGAAGGATAGTGCTGGCCAATGGGCATGCGAGAGAGTTTTTTACCCAGGATGAGGGTGACCTTGAGAGTGAAAACATCTCAGACCTGCTGGATCCAGGAAGCGCACAGGCGCTTCGAAAGCTCAGTGAAGAAATGTACAGGACCGATCTTCAGGCGTCCCAGATCGAGTTGGTGCGGAATGAAAAATTCGGGCCCAAGTCCATACTGCATGCAAGATTGCGATTGACTTCAGCCGTACAAGATGAAGCCAGAAACCTGCTCATTGTTTGTCGCGACGTGACCACACAAAAGAACGAATCTCAGCGCAAGCTCATGTTTGCCCAGGCACAAAGGGATTCTTTAGTCCGGGAAGTGCATCATCGGATCAAGAACAATCTGCAAAATGTAGTTTCCCTGCTTACGACCTACTCAAGGAAAACTCCGGACCTGCAGCCCATCATTCATGATGCATCTGCTAAGATTAGTTCCATTGCCGAAGCCTATGGCCTGCAAAGCCGCTCCACCAAGAGTATCGTTTATATCGGCGACCTTGTAACGGCAATTATCGAAAATGAAAGAAAACTGTTTTTGTCACAACTTAACCTGAGCATTTCCGATGAGCTTAGAGAAAACGGAAAGGTCGCGGAGCGTGAAATTACACCAGTCGCAGTCATATTGTCTGAGCTCGTCACAAATGCAATTAAGCATGGTGAGAAATCACTTGGGGCACGCGTCGTGCATGTAAATTTGACCAAGGAAGCCGAATCCGTTCGCATCGAGATCATCAATGGCATCCGCAAGGATGCGCTGGATTCGCGCACACCGAGCAACCTGACATCCGGACAGGGACTCTCGCTCATCCGGTCTCTTCTCCCGCCCCAAGGCGCCACGCTGACCCACACCGAAAAGAACTTCCGAATGCACGTGGTCCTGAAACTTTTTTCGCCTCAGGTCATCACCTTCGCACAGGATCAACTACGCAAATTTGCGACCTGACCCATGCAGGACCGGATCTCCGTTTTGCTTGCTGATGATGACCGCCTGGGGTTGGTCACACATCGCAACGGTTTGCAGGATGCCGGCTTTGAGGTATACACGGCTGAAAATGGAACCGATGCCCTGTCCCTGGGGCTTGAGTGTTGTCCTGACATAGCAGTACTTGACATGAAAATGCCGGGCCTGGACGGCCTGGAACTGGCGAACCGGTTGTTTGCGGAAAAGCAGATCCCTTTTATCTTCCTAACCGCTTATTCCGAGGAGGCACTGGTACAAAAAGCCACCCGGGATGGTGCCTTGGGATATATCGTCAAGCCTATAGAGACCGATCAGTTGATCCCGATCATCAAAACATGTCTGGAAAGAGCCCGCGATCTGAAAAAACTCAAGCAGTCACAGGTACATTTGAACATCGCCCTGAATGCCAACCGGGAAATCAGCGAAGCAATCGGTATCCTTGTCGGTCGAGGACATGCTGGAAATAAAGACGAGGCATTTGAAAAGCTCCGCCGCTATTCGCGCAAGCAGGAAATGAAAGTCAAGGATGTGGCCAGTACCCTCGTGAAACAAGTAAGCGAGGCCAACAGGCTCTTGCAGCAAATCACTGATGCCTGATCAGACGGACCACACACAGAACAGGGTTTTGCCGGAAGGTCCCGAGAGAAGGCGGGGGACCTGATATCAAAATGCCACGAACCCATGTGCGGCCTTTTCCGATCCTGTTTGCAGCATTTGTGGCTATACCGATCATCGAGATCTATCTGCTCATCCAGGTCGGCAGCCTGATTGGTGCACTGCCAACCATCGGGCTGGTGGTGCTGACGGCCGTACTGGGCGTGGCCCTGTTGCGTGCCCAGGGGCTGCAGACGTATCTCAGGCTCCAACGATCCCTGTCCGAGGGCCGTTATCCTGCCACCGAGATCCTTGAGGGCGTGGCATTGCTCGTAGGCGGGGCCCTGCTGCTCACCCCGGGTTTTTTTACCGACTTTGTCGGCTTTGTCTGCCTGGTGCCCCTGAGCCGCCAGGCCTTGATTTCGTGGTCCATGGCCCGTTATGTCCAAATCTATCCGAACACCGTACACAGCGGTCCCGGAAGCGTCTATGAAGGGGAAGCCACCCATCGGGACGACTGATTCCCGAGATCATTTACAGCTGAAAAACCGCTTGACTTGACTTGTTTCGTGCGTATTATTAGCACTCTTTTGTGGGGAGTGCTAATACTTGCGGCCTCCCTAGATAAAGCAAAACACGTTATCAACATCCAATTCAGTCGATATTTTTAAGGAGGCAATCCTGATGAAGTTACGTCCGTTGCATGACCGCGTGGTCGTCAAGCGTATGGAAGAAGAGCGTACGAGCCCCGGAGGGATCGTGATCCCGGATTCAGCTACAGAAAAACCGATCAAGGGCGAAGTGGTTGCCGTGGGGAATGGCAAGATTACGGAAAGCGGAGAAGTTCGTCCGCTGGACCTGAAAGCGGGTGACAAAATCCTGTTCGGGAAATATTCCGGTACCGAAGTGAAGGTCGAAGGAGAAGAATTGCTCGTGATGCGCGAAGACGATGTCATGGCAGTAATCGAAGGCTAGTTTCTCTCAATCAAGAAGTTTTAACGCATTTAGGAAGGAATAATCATGAGTTCGAAAGAAGTACGTTTTGACGAAGATGCCAGACAACGCATGGCGCAAGGCGTCAATGTCTTGGCCAATGCCGTAAAGGCAACGCTGGGTCCCAAAGGACGCAATGTCGTTTTGGACAAATCTTTTGGTGCTCCCACGGTGACCAAAGACGGGGTCTCCGTTGCCAAGGAAATTGAACTGGAAGACAAGTTCGAGAACATGGGCGCACAAATGGTAAAAGAGGTTGCCTCGCAAACTTCCGACGTAGCCGGTGACGGCACGACCACTGCTACACTGCTGGCCCAGGCCATCGTACGTGAAGGCATGAAGGCGGTCGCGGCAGGCATGAACCCGATGGATCTCAAGCGGGGTCTGGACAAGGCGGTAAGTGCTGCAGTTTCAAGCCTGCAGGATCTTTCCAAGCCCTGTGAAGATTCCAAGGCCATAGCCCAGGTGGGCAGCATCTCTGCCAATGCAGACTCCTCTATTGGCGATATCATTGCCGATTCCATGGACAAGGTCGGAAAAGAGGGCGTCATCACGGTCGAGGAAGGTAATGCCCTGGAAAATGAACTGGAAGTGGTTGAAGGCATGCAGTTTGACCGCGGTTATCTGTCACCCTACTTTGTCAACAACCAGGACAGCATGAGTGCAGACCTGGAAGACGCCTACGTGTTGTTGCATGACAAGAAAGTATCCAACATCCGTGACTTGCTCCCCTTGCTTGAAGGGGTGGCCAAAGCGGGCAAACCTCTGATGATCATTGCAGAAGACGTGGAGGGCGAAGCCCTGGCGACTCTGGTTGTCAACACCATTCGCGGCATCGTGAAAGTCTGTGCAGCCAAGGCACCCGGCTTCGGTGACCGGCGCAAGGCCATGCTACAGGACATCGCCGTGCTGACCGGCGGTACAGTGATCTCCGAGGAGGTTGGACTCTCGCTGGAAAAAACCAGTCTGGACGATCTCGGCAACGCCAAGCGCATCATGGTTTCGAAAGAAAACACCACCATCGTGGACGGTGCGGGACAGGCGAACGACATCAAGGCGCGCATTGACCAGATCAAGGCCCAGATCGAGGAGGCGACTTCCGACTATGACAAGGAAAAACTGCAGGAGCGCATGGCAAAGCTTGCAGGTGGTGTTGCAGTGATCAAGGTCGGTGCCGCAACCGAAGTGGAGATGAAAGAAAAGAAAGCCCGTGTGGAAGACGCCCTGCATGCAACGCGTGCCGCGGTTGAAGAAGGTGTCGTCCCGGGTGGCGGTGTGGCATTGCTGCGCGCATACAAGGTCCTGGATAACCTGAAAGGCGACAACCACGACCAGGACATGGGCATTGCAATTGCCCGCCGGGCGATGGAAGAGCCCTTGCGCCAGATCGTCACCAACTCCGGAGAAGAAGCCTCCGTCATCCTTGCCAAGGTTGATGAGGGAGAGGGCAACTTCGGTTACAACGCCGCGACCGGTGAGTTCGGTGACATGATCAAGATGGGCATACTGGACCCCACCAAGGTGGCACGTACTGCACTGCAAAATGCGGCTTCCATTGCTGGTCTGATGATCACGACACAGGCCATGGTAGCTGAAAAACCGAGTGAAGAAGCGCATGACCACCCGGGCGCCACGGATATGGCTGGCATGGGTGGCATGGGTGGCATGATGTAAATCAACCACACAGCTTTTCCTTGCTTCAAAGGCCCCGCACCGCGGGGCCTTTTTTGTGGGGCACGTATCCCGCATACTGCGACTCATGCGAGTTGACCCGGCCAGCCACCTGATTACCGGCGTGCATTATGTCCCTTCGCCGAATACCGATGAACGCCCGGGGGGCTGCCAACCTTCCGTGATCGTTCTCCATAACATCAGCCTGCCTTCCGGTGAGTTCGGAGGACCTGGCATTGAGCAGCTTTTCACCAACCAGCTCGATCCGGACGCACACCCCGATTTCGCCTCAATTGCCGAACACAGGGTATCCGCGCATGTACTGGTACGACGCGACGGGAGCATTGTGCAGTTTGTACCCTTTCACCGCCGTGCCTGGCATGCAGGCATCTCGAGCTACCAAGGACGGGAGAATTGCAACGATTTCAGCATCGGCATCGAACTGGAGGGCACCGATACCCTGCCCTATGAAAACGCCCAGTACCAGGTTCTTGCCACACTGATCGATGCGCTGAGAATTGCCTACCCGTCATTGAGCAGACAAAGAATTGTGGGTCATTCCGAGATCGCACCGGACCGGAAAACCGACCCGGGTCAGGCATTCGACTGGGACCGCCTGCATCAGGAACTAGCCTGAACCAGCGGCATTAATTCAGGGCCATCCACAGGCCAGACCAAGGGATACAGCCTGCATCATGGTCATGGGGATTTCCTTCCCTGCAAGCAGTCTCTCAAAATTGGTATGAACGCAATTTCGTCGAAGAAGCATTTGAAAATAAAGCGTGTAAAATGCCCGTCAACAGATAAATCCGAAGGCTGGATTGATACTGCGCAGGCCAACAGAAAATCATCAGCCTCCCCGCATCAATGTACGACCAGCTACACAGCCACCTCAGCAGGATCACTCAGGACAGGCAACAACACTTATTGTCTGGTGGCAAAATCGGCCTGGAAAAGGAATCGTTACGCGTGGACAGTGAAGGGAAAATTTCCCAACAACCACATCCGTCTTCGCTGGGCTCCGCGCTCACCAACCCCTATATCACGACCGACTACTCGGAAGCCCTGCTGGAACTGATCACTCCACCCCTACAGGGAATTGCCACGACCCTGGGGTTTTTGGAAAAAATTCATCAGTTTGTCTATGGCCAGCTCGGGCACGAGTCTTTGTGGGGTGCAAGCATGCCGTGCGTAATCGACGGCGAGGCGAGCATTCCGATTGCAAATTACGGCCCGTCAAACCTGGGCATGATGAAGACCGTGTATCGCCGTGGTCTTGGCCATCGTTATGGCAAGATGATGCAGGTAATTGCAGGCATCCATTTCAATTATTCGCTGCCAGACCCATTCTGGTCGTATTACAGCGACCTTTTCCCTTGCAATGCTTCGCAGCGGGATTTCATTGACGACAGGTATTTTGCCTTGACCCGGAATCTGCAGCGTTACGGCTGGTTGATCTACTACCTGTTTGGCGCATCACCCGCAATCTGCAAGTCTTTTGTAGAGGGACAACCCGGTGCACTGCAGCAGTTTGACGCCACAACATACTATCTCCCTCACGCGACATCATTGCGCATGGGAGATATCGGGTATAACAACAAACTGGAGAGTGAGATTGGAATCAAGGCCTGCTACGACAGTCTGGATTCGTATATCCAGTGCCTGACCCATGCGATTGAAACATCATGTCCAAAATATGAAAGGATTGGTGTCAAGACGGCAGGCGAATACCGGCAGCTCAACACCAATTTTTTGCAAATTGAAAATGAGTACTACAGTACTGTGCGACCGAAGCAGCCCTCTTTGAACAATGAAAAGCCGGTCCATGCCCTTCGCCAGCGTGGTGTCCAGTACGTCGAGTTACGCTCCTTGGACCTGGACATCTTCGAACCGCTGGGTATCAATTGTGATCAGCTTCATTTTCTGGAAGCCTTTATGATTTTTTGCCTATTGCAGGAGAGTCCGCGCATCGATGCAGCGGAACGGCAGGCAATTGACAGCAATGAAATCAACACAGCGCACTATGGACGTGACCCGGTACTCAAGTTAACGCAAGGCCAAAAGCAGGTTTCACTGCAGGAGTGGGGACAGGAAATCCTGCATGAAATGCAAGCCATCTGTGAAATACTGGATGAGGCAAACTCCTGTGGTAACTACAGTGCAGCATTACGACAGCAAGCTGCAGCCATGAAAGAGGCTGCATTGACACCTTCTGCAAGAATCCTGCATGAGATGCGCACCACCGAGGAGGGATTCTTCGAAATGGCGAGCCGTCATTCCAAAATACATCAAGCCTATGTATGCAAGCATGCCTTGAGTCCGCAAGATGCGGAGTTTTTTACCGATGCTGTACAGCAGTCCGTGAAGAAACAGCTTGAGATCGAGGCTTCCGACACGGTGTCTTTTGATGAATTTCTGGAGAACTACTTCCAGGAGACACTCCCCGAAAAGGCTGTAGCGGTATGAACCGGATCGGCCGCCGGGCTTTCGGGCCCATCTGAGTTGATCCAGGCAGGATAAGCTTTGCAGAAGCCGAAAAACAGCACGGTAATCAAGGACCTGGTCTTGATCGGGGGAGGCCACAGCCACGTGGCCGTGCTCAAACGATTCGGTATGAAGCCCATTGCGGGCCTACAGATCACCCTGATCAGCCGCGACGTACACACCCCTTATTCCGGGATGTTGCCGGGCTACATCGCGGGTCATTACAGTTTTGACGAAAGCCATATCGATTTGCAGCCCTTGGCCCGGTTTGCCGGTGCACGCCTGTTCCATGTGCATGCCAGCGCTCTGGACCTGGAAAACAAGTATGTTCTGTGTGGCGACCGCCCGCCCGTACATTACGATGTACTGTCCATAAACACGGGATCAACACCTTCCTTCACAGAGGTTCCAGGCTCAAGAGAACACACACTTGGAGTCAAGCCCATCCACCAGTTTCTACGGGGCTGGGACGCCATCATGGATGAGGTGCTCACACGCAAGGGCGATTACCAGATCGCCGTGGTGGGCGCAGGTGCAGGCGGTGTCGAGGTCGCCCTGTCCACGCAGTTTCACCTGCACAAGTTACTGCGCCGGCAAGGCCTGCCTGTGGACAAGCTCCGTTTTCACATCATCTGCAGCAACGGCACCGTATTGCCTACACATAACCCCTCCGTACAGCACCGCTTTATGCGCATTCTGACAGAGCGTCAGATTACGATACACAAGGCATGCATGGTCATGGAAGCTGATGCCCATACACTGCAACTGGATTCAGGTAATTCCTTGCACGCGGACGCGACAATTTGGGCAACCCATGCATCCGCACCAACCTGGTACAGGGAATCCGGACTTGCCGTAGATGAGCGGGGGTTCATCCAGGTAAACAGTTCCCTGCAGTCAGTGTCCCACGTTGACGTTTTTGCAGCGGGTGACATCGCTGCGGTAACCGATTATCCGCGGCCCAAGTCCGGTGTGTTTGCGGTTCGGCAGGGGAAGCCACTGTACAGGAATCTGAGGCGTGCACTGGAAAACAGACGCCTGAAGGAACATGTGCCACAAATCAGCTTCCTGAGTCTGGTCAGCACCGGCAACAAGTATGCAGTCGCCTCCCGTGGAGCGCTTGCCACTGAAGGTGCCTGGGTCTGGAAGCTCAAGGATCTGATCGACCGGAGGTTCATGCACAAGTACAACCGGCTCCCTGAAATGCAAGAAAAGCATGACGACCTCGTGGACAGCAGGCTGGCAAGCCGCGATACACTCGAGGAAATCTCTGCCATTGCTATGCGTTGTGGCGGATGCGGTGCGAAAATTGGCAGCAATGTCCTAAGCCGCGTCATCAACCAGCTGTCTCCCCACCTTCGCGAAGATGTTCTGCTCGGACTGGATGCACCGGACGATGCCGCGGCGGTGACCGTACCCCCCGGCAAGGTACAGGTTCAGTCCGTCGATTATTTCCGGGCATTTATCGATGATCCGTTTGTATTTGGACAGGTCACCGCTAACCACAGCCTGAGCGATGTGTTTGCGATGGGTGCTGAGGCACAGGCAGCCATGGCCATTGCGACCATTCCGTACGGAAAAGAGAACGTGGTTGAACAGCAGCTTCTGCAAATCATGGATGGTGCGGTGCGGGTTCTGGATCAGCACAAGGCGGCGCTGGTCGGTGGGCACTCCAGCGAGGGAGCCGAACTTGCTTTTGGGCTCAGTGTTACCGGGCTGATCGAAAAAGAACGACTGCTTGCCAAAGGGGGAATGCAGGTTGACGATGTCATCATCGTTACCAAACCGGTTGGCACGGGCACCTTGTTTGCGGCAGAGATGCGGGGCAAGGCCAAGGGACGCTGGATCGTGGATGCCATAGATTGCATGCTTGTTTCAAATCACATGGCCGCGCAATGCCTGTACAAGTATGACGTGCATGCGTGCACCGACATCACGGGCTTTGGCGTGCTGGGCCACTTGCTGGAGATGGTACGTGCGGCCCAGCTAGACATCACGATTGACTTGAACGTGCTGCCGGTTCTTGACGGCGCTGCCGAAACTATCGAGATGGGAATATTCAGTTCCCTGCAGCCTTCCAATGTACGCCTGCGCCGCGCAGTCAAAAACCCCCAAGCCGCTACTCAGCACCCGCACTACCCGTTGCTGTTTGACCCGCAGACTTCAGGGGGCTTGCTCGCCACCCTGCCTGGCAGGCATGCCGATGCCTGCATCGCGGAATTGCATGACCTGGGCTACCGGCATGCCTGTATCGTGGGACAGGTACAGCCCCAAAGCGACATGCTGGAATCCGTGCATATCAACCTTGACCAGCCCCGCTGAAAGGCGGCTTGACGACACCCAAAAGAAAAGCCCACAAGAAGCGGGCTTTTCCGGCAGACCAGTTTACTGGTGATGTTTTATCGCACCGATTCGTACATTGTGACGTTCAGGTTGTCCCACCTCCGCAGTTGCCTGCGACCGGGACATGATTGTGAAGTTACGCCAAGTCGATCTGCGAACTGTTGCTTATCAGGTCTGCCAACAAAACAACAATAAAACATCCACAGTGCCTAGGCTACGTGGAGCTTTCCCAAGGTACAACTAAAACCTCATTATGGGAAAAATCAAATACTTTGATAAGTGTACAAGTGACTGAACCGACAGGCTTTTTTGTCTTCACCGACTGGCACCCGAAAAATCAGGTATGCCGTGCCGGTCTCAGGCAACACGGTTCATCAATGTCCTCCAGCGGCTCTTCTCCCGCGCATAGGAAAACAGCCCGGCTTTCCCCTGGCAGGCCGCTTGCAGTTCCCTCAACCAGGCGTGGTCCGCCTCGGCCCGAAGCAGCAGTTCGCGCAGCGCCCGTGTATCGCCGGTCGCATAATAGCCGGGGTACTCTTCTCCCAGTAATCCGACCGAGCCGGCGATATCTGAGGCAATCACTGGAAGACCCGCAACACAGGCCTCTGAAATCACATTGGCCCCGCCTTCCATCCGGGAACTGAGCACCATCACATCGGCGCTCGCGTACACCCTGCGCACCTGCCAGTGCGGGACTTCGCCGAACCAGCGATACCGGGTGTTCCCCCGCATCTCTTTTTCGGCTCGTTCTGCCCACACCGGGGTATGAGCCTTGCCGTACTGGCGGATGCGGATGCGGGATTCCGCTGGCAGCCTGCGAACCGCGTAGGCGGCACGCAGCGGATCCTTTTCCTCCCGCAAATGACCGATCACACAGACATTGAAATTGTTTTTCCGCCTTGCCGGTTTGCGCATCACTGGTTTGGCGGACTGGTGAATGACTGAAACCTTATCCCTGTACTCTGCGGGGATTGCCAAACCCGCAAGCTCGTGCAGGGTGACCAGCCGGTCTGCCGCACGGATCGAGTACAGGGTGGACTGCGGTGAAGACCGGATAAATTTATAGATGTCGGTGCCGGTCAACGCCACGATCAGCGGTCGGTCGGGGCATTGCGTATGGAAGCGACGTATGGAGGCTGCACTGCGCCATGCATGCAAGGCCACCATGGCATCATACCTGCCTCCTGCAAAATCAACTTTCACATCCACCCTGTGACCCAGTTCCATCAGGATGTTTTTCCAGCGGGTAGCCGTGGCGCGGTTTCCGGAACGGGAACAGGGCAGTGCCGGGGTGATCAGGACAATTTTCATAATAAAAGTGAATGGTATTACGTTATTGTATCGATAACAGGGTATATTTCGTGATCCAAACTGGATGCCTACGAAAAGCTGATGCACTACAGAGACGCTACCGCAGAAAACCTGGAAACCGCCTTGCGGGATACGCGCTCCAGGACCCTGGCCCTGATCGAGGGGCTGGACTCACAGCAACTCCTCGGACCCAGGCTTTCCACCACCAACCCCTTGTGCTGGGAAATTGCCCACACCGCGTATTTCCACGAACTCTGGGTGCTGCGCCACCTGGGTCAACGACCGGAAATTCTTCCGGATTCAGACAGGCTGTTTGACTCCATCTCCATCCCGCACGAAACGCGGTGGGATCTGCCGCTACCCAGTATGGAAGACACACTCCAGTACATGGATGAGGTACTGTCGGCAGAGGTTTCCCAACTGGACGAAATCAAGCTGGAAGATTTTGCAAAATACTTCTATCTGCTGGCCCTGTTCCATGAAGACATGCATGGCGAGGCACTGACCTACACACGACAGACTCTCGCCTACCCCGCGCCGGCCTACATGCGCCATCAAGCATCTGCTGACTGCGGCAGTGTTCCTGAAAATGAAGATATCGAAGTTGCAGGCGGACCGTTCCTTCTGGGTGCGGAAAGAAACGGCGAGTTCACGTTTGACAATGAGAAATGGGCACACAGGATCACGCTGGCCCCTTTTCGCATTGCCCGCTACGCAGTAAGCAACCAGGACTATGCCGAGTTTGTGGAGGCCGGTGGCTATACAACACGGGAATACTGGTGCGATGCGGGTTGGCAATGGCGCAAGGAACGGGGTCTTGAATGCCCGGTGTACTGGCGAAAGGATTCCGATCACACCTGGTACACCCGCCGGTTTGACCAGTGGCATGCGCTGGAGTTGGCCCATCCCGTGGTCCATGTCAGCTGGTATGAAGCCCAAGCGTTCTGCAGGTGGGCTAACCGGCGCTTGCCGACCGAGGCGGAATGGGAATTCGCAGCTGCTTGCAACCCAGTGGATGTGACCGCCGGCATGCCCCGCAAGAAGAAATTTCCCTGGGGGGACGAGGCCTGTGCAGACTGTGCCAATCTGGACGCTAGGGATTCCGGCCCTGCTGGCGTCCACGCGCACCCCGAGGGTGACAGCGCACTGGGCTGCCGTCAGATGCTCGGCAATGTGTGGGAGTGGACGGATTCGACTTTCCAGCCCTATCCGGGCTTCTCGCCGGACTGCTACACGGAATATTCCCGACCGTTGTTCGGCCAGACCAAAGTGCTGCGGGGTGGCGCTTGGGCAACCCGCAGTCGCATGATCCACAACATATGGCGCAACTACTATGGTCCCGACCGCAATGATGTGTTTGCAGGATTCAGAACCTGTTCAAAATAAGAACGGCTTGCAGGACCGCAGGCGAGCACACGGCACGGTGATGCATTACAGGCGGCAGACACGCCCATGAGTTGGTGGGGAAAGCTGGCTGGCGGTGGACTGGGATTTGCATTAGGCGGGCCGCTTGGTGCAATGATCGGTGCCATGCTCGGCCATCAGTTGGACAAATCCTCTGACAACAGGCAGGAGGGGTTCAGCTTCGACCAAGGTTCCCAGGAACGGACCCAGGCCGCCTTCTTTACCGCAACCTTTTCTGTCATGGGCCACATTGCCAAAGCGGATGGACAGGTTTCCCCGCAGGAAATCCAGCTGGCGGAACAGGTGATCTCTCAGATGCGGTTGAACAAATCGCAGCGCAAGATCGCCGTAGCCCTGTTCAATCAGGGCAAGGAGGACGAATTCATGCTCGACGAGGTCCTCGAGCAGTTCCGAAGGGAGTGCCATCGCAAAACCACGCTGATCCAGATGTTCATCGAGATTCAGCTGCAAGCCGCTTATGCGGACGGCATCAAGGACCCGGCCGAGGAGCAGGTGCTGCGCCACATATGCAGCGTGCTGGGCTATCCACATGCGTGGCTCGAGCAACTGGAATCGATCACCTTTGGCCAGCAGCACAGCGATCGGCACGGCAACCGCTCCGCCTTCGTATCGGCTGAGGAGATCGAAAATGCCTACAGGGTTCTCGGCGTTGACCCGCAGTCCTCCGAGGCCGACGTCAAGAGAGCCTACCGCAGGCTGATGAGCCAGCATCATCCCGACAAGCTGATTTCTAAGGGCCTGCCCGAAGAGATGATCGATATCGCTACAGAGAAAACCCAAGAGATTCGCAAGGCCTACGACATGATCAAGGAGCAACGCAAGAAACTGCACTGACCCCAGCTCCGGGGCCAATTGCAGCACACCCGCCTTTGCGTGCTAACATGGCCGCCCTACAAGCCAATCATACCCGATACAAATCATGACAAAACCTTATCCCGTCCTGGCATGGATGGTGGTTTTTGTGCTGGGGGCGGGCCTCGCCGTTTTGGCAGCCAACGACCCGATAATCTTTGCATTCAAGACCAATCCATGGTTCAACTCCCTGATCGTTCTCGTCCTGCTGATCGGCCTGGGCTACAACTTTTTGCAGGTAGCCAGCCTGATCAAGGAAATTGAATGGATTGAACGTTTCCGCAGTGCCAAAAAGGTCGACCTGTCCGGCAGGGTGACCCCCTTGCTGGTGCCCATGGCACACATGCTGGCCCAGAAGACCAGTGATCGCCTGGCCTTGTCCACCCTATCTATGCGTTCCCTGCTGGACAGCATTACCAGCCGTCTTGAGGAATCCCGGGATATATCACGCTACCTGATCGGTCTGCTGATTTTTTTAGGCCTGCTCGGTACATTCTGGGGATTGTTGACCACCGTCAGCTCGGCAGGCGATGTCATCAAGAACATGTCCGCGGACGGGGAGAACAGCTTGCTGTTATTCGATAACCTGAAGCTCGGTTTGCAGCAACCCCTGTCCGGAATGGGCATCGCCTTCAGTTCGTCTTTTTTCGGGCTGGCCGGCTCGCTGGTGCTGGGCTTCACGGACCTGCAAACCAGCCATGCACAAAGGCGGTTTTTCAATGAACTGGAGGAATGGCTCTCCGGGGTCACGCGGCTGTCAACCGGTACACTGGTCGATGATTCAAGCGTTCCGGCCTACGTGCAGGCCCTGCTAGAAAAAACTGCAGATGGCATCGAGAATCTGGAGCGGGCCTTGAGTGGCCAGGCGGATGAACGCTCCCGGCTCGATGACAACCTGCTTGAACTCACACGGCAACTGGCGGAATTAAGTGAATACCTGAAACGCAACCAGCAGCCGCTGTCGGATGACCTGCGCAATGAACTTCGGATACTGACCCGGACCATCGCGACCTCACTGGAACAGCGAAAATAACCCAGACCACGTGCAGTTCTCCCACACACACCGTCGCAGTATCAATATCTGGCCTGGCTTTGTAGACGCGCTGTCTGCCTTGCTGATTGTGATCGTATTCCTGTTGCTGATCTTCATGATTGGCCAGTTCTTCCTGAGTACGGCACTGACGAGCAAGGAACGGACCATTACCGAGCTGGACCAGGTCACCGCACAACTGGCTGAGCTACTGGCCACGGAAAAATCGAACACTGCTGATCTGAGACGGCAACTGGACACTGCCGCCGCACAGTTATCGGACCAGTCCGATAAGCTTGCAACCCTGCAGGCGGATGCAGAACTATTGATGGATTTACGCCGGCAACTTGAACAGGAGATTGCCGCGCTTTCCGGCGAACTCCAGGCCAGCCGGGAAAGCCTGAAAACAGAGAAGCAGCTCTCCTCACGCTCCCTGGCGCAGATCGAATTGATCAACCGTCAGATCAAGAGGTTGCGTGACCAGCTGGGAGCGATAGGCCAGACCCTGGGCGTTGAAATGGCAGCCGGTGATGAAGACCTGGAGGCGTTTACCCGCAATATCAACCAGTCCCTGCTGCAGATGGTCCAGACGCTGGCACACTACCGTTCCGACTTTTTTGGCCGCCTGAGGGAAGTACTGGGAGGTCATCCGAATATCCAGGTTGTCGGGGACCGCTTCATCCTGCAGTCCGAGCTTTTGTTCGACACCGCTTCGGCCACCCTGGGTGCACGGGGCCAGCGACAGGTGGAAGTGCTGGCCCGGATCATCAACGCCATGAGCACGGAAATACCCGAGGATATCGATTGGGTGATCCGCATCGACGGCCACACCGACCGAAGACAAATCAACACCCCGGAATTCCCTTCCAACTGGGAGCTTTCTACAGCCAGGGCATTGGCTATTGTGCAGTTCATGATCGCGCAGGGGGTCGCACCGGAACGTCTTGCGGCAACCGGTTTTGGAGAGTTCCATCCACTGGACCCGGCTTCAAGTCCACAGGCCTATGCCAGAAACAGAAGGATAGAAATCAAACTGACCGCCAGATAGCAGCGGCTGAAAAAGTGCAGGAATGCCCTCAGACCGGCGTGATTTCAGCATCACGCCCGGCAGGAGATGCGGCCCTGCCAAGCTGCAGGATGCTGGGCAGCAGGATCAGCGTGAACACGGTGCTGACCGCCATCCCGCCGACGATGACCCCGGCGAATCCCTTGTAGAGCTCAGAGCCCGAACCCGGGATGACCAGCAGGGGCAGCATCCCGAAAATGCTGGTCAGCGTGCTCATGAAGATGGGTCGCAGGCGCACTCGTACGGATTCACGCACCGCGTCAGGGCGCGGCAGGCCCCGACGCTCTGCGGCACGGGCCTGGTGGACCAACAGGATCGCGTTGTTAACGACCAGGCCCAGCAGGACGATGAAGCCAAGCATGGTCAGCAGGTCTGCGGGAAGATTCAGCAGCCGCAACATGAGGACCCCGCCCACGGTGGCAAGCGGCAGGACCAGAATAACCAGGATCCCGTCGACGAAAGATCGAAACAGCGCGCTGATCAGCAAGTAAAGGATGATCACGGCCAGCACGAAGCTGCTTGAAAAGCCCTGAATTGCCTTTTTCAGATTGTCGGCGGACCCGCTCAGGCGAATCGCTCCACCCTCGGGCAGTTCCCGTTCTATGACCGGTATGATTTCCTGGTGGATCTTTTCGAGCACCACTTCGAGGGGAACCCCGGGTGGCGGGCGCAATTCCAGGGTCACGGTACGTCGTCGGTCGAGACGGCGAATGAGGTCCGGGCCCGCGGTGCGCGTGATCTCGACCAGCTCACTGACTGGCAGAACACCGCCCTCGGGCGTATACAACGGGATGGCGGCCAGTTCTTCCGGCGTATCCCATGGCTGGACTCTGGCAACCACATCCAGTTTTTCATCGCCGTCGAAATATTCGCCGACAAACAGACCCTGGCCCAAAAAGCGCGTCAGCAAGGCCATGGTCCCGCGTCCCCAACCGACCTCGACCAAGCGGCTCTCCCTGGGCGCCATCTGCAGCTCGGGCTCTGCCAGCTGCAGCCCGGGCTTCGGGTTGGCCCGTATTCCGGGAAACACCGTGGGGATTTTGAAAAAGCCCATCCGGGCGGCATGCAGCAGGCTTTCAATGTCATTTCCCTGGATATTGATATCAACAGCGGTTCTTCCGCCAACACCACTGAACAAGGACGCTTTCTGCACAATGGCAAAGGTGTCGGGAAAACCGCTGATCGTGCCTTGCACGACCTTCATGACCTTGTCAATTTCATCCTTGTGCGGATTTTGTGCCCGCGCACCGAGGAACATTGCACCGGGCCTGGCGACAAAGAAGTAGTGTTTGATTTGCGGTGACCTTGTGCCGTCGATATACGGCTGCAGGCGCTGGGCGATTACTTCCCCCATTTCCTTCTCAACGTGATCGATGTTGACTCCCGGAGGAGGGATCACGATGCCAAACACCAGGTTTCGATTTCCTTCCGGCAAATAGTTCAGCTTGGGGAAAGCCAGGTAGGTAACCGTGACCGCTGTCCCGATCAGGCCGAGGATCCATATCCAGCGCATCTTCGGCGTGCTGGTGAGGCTCATGATCATCGAAGTGGACCGATCCAGCCAAGATTCCGGTCTGTCAGCAAGCTGCAATCGCGACGTGAACTCATGGGCAGCCACGGGAATGACAAGGCTGGCCACGAGCAATGATGTCACGGTAGCCACTGAAATCACGATGGCAAGATCTGAGAACAGCTGGCCACTTTGATCCTTCAGAAAAATGATCGGCAGAAAAATGGCGACCGTTGTCACTGCAGAGGCAAACAAGGCCGGCCACACCTGCCAGGTACCTGTAATCGCGGCTTCTTTTGAGGGCATGCCTTGCTCGCGCATGCGTACAATATTCTCCAGTACGATGATCGCAGCATCCATCACCATGCCGACCGCAAATGCCATCCCCGCCAGGGAAACGACGTTGATGGTGCGGCCTGTCATGTTCATCATCACCAAGGCCATAAACAGACACAGGGGTATCGCTAAAGTGACCACCAGCGTTGGCCGCAGCCTTCTCAGAAACCACCATAAAATGGCTATTGCCAACAACACTCCCAGGCTCAGGCTGTTGCGCAACAACTCGATCGCGCTGTTGATATATTGAGTCTCGTCGTAGACCTGTTCTATGTTCAGGCCTGCCCGTTTAAGAGGCCCCTGCTCGATCTCCAGGACCACTTCCCGGATCCGGTTCATGGTCTGCAACACGTTGACACCGGACTCCCGGTAGGCATTGACCGCGATCGACTGTCCGCCCTTGGTAATCACGAAGTTGTTGCGGTCGACGGTGGCCAGTTCAACCCGGGCGATATCCCGCAATACGATGGCCCTGCCATCTCTCCACTCCAGAATCAGTTCATTGAGTTGCTGTACGTCCAGCGAACCTGCATAACGCAATGTGTAGCGCCGCTTGCCGACGCTTGCGGTGCCACCGGAGATGTCCTCATTGCCGTTGACCAGGGCGGCAGCTTTGGTCAGGTCGATACCCAGTCCTGCTGCCTTGTAGGGATCGACGGTAATCCTGACTTCATGCTCATTCCCGCCACGAACCTCGGATAGCGCGACTCCGGTGATGCGCTCAAGGCGTGTCTGTACGACGTCCTCGACAAAATCCCGGTAGGTTTCTATGGGCCGGGGATTGCCTTCGTCAGTCCGGATGATGAACCAGGCAATCGGTCGCCCCCGGCCACCGGCCGTGCTGAGCACGGGTTCATCTGCATCTTCGGGATAGCTTGGAACACGGTTCAGCCGGTTGATCACATCGATCAGTGCCCGGTTCAAGTCATGTTCCACCTCAAAGGAAAGCGTGATCTTGCCTCTGCCGGTGCTTGCTTCTGAAAGCAGTTCCGTCATGCCCGTAAGGCCGCGCAGCTGCTTTTCCTGTGGCTCGATGATCTCGGACTCGACCTCTTCTGGGGCTGCCGCCCGCCAGGCGGTCGAGATCACGATCTCGGGCTGCTCCACAGCCGGAGTCAGCTGGATGGGAAGTTGGGTCAGGGTCACCGACCCAAACAAGATAACCAACAGGCAGCCGACCAAGGTTGCAGTGGGATTGCCCAGTGCAAGTTTGATTGGGTTCATGGATCCGCCAATAGCGGTCGCACCTTGACTACCATCCCGGGCTGGAGGTTCTCACCACCGCGTGTGATGACCCGGTCACTTTCCCGGATTCCGCCAATCACTTCGATGCTGTCCGACTCGGCAATCCCGGTTTGCACAGCGACCCTCTCCGCTACCGATTGATCATTCACGCGAAACACATACACCCCCTCCCTGCGCAGCACCAGTGCATCGCGCGACACCAGCACCACTTCCCTGGGGTGTGCAGTCGGGATTGCGACGCGCAGCAGGGTGCCCGCACTCAGGGATGCATCCGAGATGGAAACACGCAACTCATACAGCCGGGACAGGTCACCACCGATCGGCACCAGGGTGCGCACCCGGCCCGTGCCATTGAGTTTTCCATGGTGGTAGGTCAAAGGCGTGCCGACTGTCACAAAGGGCAGTGCGCTGGATGGGATGTGCGTTTGAATCTCAAGGTTCTCGCTGCTGACCAGCCGCACGATGGCCTCCCCCTTGTCAGCCCACTCACCGGCCTGCAGGCGTCGCTCGGATACGATGCCGCCAAACGGAGCGATGATTCGCGTGCGCCGCAAATGCTCTTCGGCCTGGACAAGGCGGGCTTCAGCGGAGAGGATGTTGCTGCGCGCTACCGATTGATCCCTGCGGGCGGCATCCACCTGGCTCATTGCAATGTTGTTGTCCGCCAGGAGTTTGCTGAACCGTTCCACCTGGCGAGTGTGGTACTCGTACTTGGCCTTTTCGCTCTGGATGATGGATTGCTCTTCGATCAGTTGCTGGCTGATGAAGACGTCATCCAGTTTTGCCACCGTTTCACCCTTTTGAAAGCGGCTGCCGACATCGGCAACCCACGTCAGGTGCCCGGGGACCTCGCCCGCCAGATAGGCATCATCCCGACTGATGAGTGTGCCGCTGTACAGGACGGTGGGCGAGACACTTTTTTTCACTGCCGGCTCAGTGACAACAAACACAGGAGGCCGTTCCATCATCTCCTGTGCATGACCCGTCACCGCATAGAGGGCCAAGGCAATGTGTACAAGCAATATTCTCATATCCGTATGTGAGGCAGGTTACAGCAGGTACATTACGGTCGCTAGCTCAGCGAACCGCCACAACTGCTCCCCTGTCCAGCAGTACAGCCATAGCAGTGATCCGCCACGGCAATCTCGCTGCCCTCCAGATCGACACTCATCAGCTCGGACAAATGCGTGCGCACCTTGTTGCGATACGGCAGCGGCAAGCCGAGCATCTGGTTGAAGTCACAGTCATACACGTAGCCACGCCAGTCCACGCTGATCAGGGAACGGCACATCACCGCCTGCAGGTTTTTTTCACAATAGGAATCCCTCAGCAACTGCATGTATTCGTCAAATTTTCCCTGGCTCACCAGCATGCTGCCAAACCGCTTGATCGGCATGTTGGTGATGGTGAACAGGTGATCGAACCTGACCCCGTACTTGAGCAGGAATTCATGATAGTCTCTTTCCAGGCCTTCCTGCGACGGTGGCAAATCCGGTCCCTGCGGATTGTAGACCAGCGTAAGATTCAGGCGGGCATCACCGGTTCCATAGCCGAGCGCATTCAACCGTAGCAATGCCCGTATGCTCTTCTGAAACACTCCCTTGCCGCGCTGGCGGTCGACATTTTCTTCAAGATAGCATGGCAGGGATGCCACGATCTCAACGTGCTGCTCTGCCAGGAATTGTGCAAGTGATTCCTGCCCGGGTTCCTCAAGTATCGTCAGGTTGCAGCGATCGATCACACGCTCGACTTGCCCGCGGGCCCGTTCGACCAGGCTTCTGAACTGCGGGTGCAGTTCCGGAGCCCCGCCGGTGATATCCAGCACCTGGACATCACGTGCCTGCAGATAGCCCAGCACGGTGTCGATCGTATCCGGAGACATCATCTCCTTGCGGTTCGGACCCGCATTGACATGGCAATGCACACAGGTCTGGTTGCAGCGGTAGCCCAGGTTGATCTGCAGGGTCTCAAGCCGGACCCGATGAATCTCGGGGAAGTCGGACTGTTTCAGCAAATGCAGGGTTTCATGCATATCCAGGGTGCTCCCAAATCAGGGCGGCATCAGCCGCGCTCAAAGGCATGATACCTCTTTACCCAACTCAGCACTTTCTCGGGGGCATGAGCCTTCTTCCAGGCACCGGCAGCATACTTGTTTGCCTCGGCCAGCGTCGGGTAGATATGGATCGTGCCAAGAATCTTGTTCAGGCCCAGCTTGTGCTTCATGGCCGAGACGTACTCTGAGATCAGGTCACCGGCATGCTCTCCAACGATGGTGACGCCCAGTATCCGGTCCTTGCCCGGAACCGTCAGCACCTTGACCACCCCGTGCGCCTCTTCATCGGCTATGGCGCGATCCAGATCGGAGATATCGTAGCATGCCACCTCGTGTTCGACCCCCCGGCGCTGTGCCTCCTGTTCATTCAGACCGACCCTTGCCACCTCGGGTTCTGTGAACGTGCACCAGGGGATGACCGAGTAGTCCACGCGGAATTTCCTGAAGCGCCCGAACAGCGCATTGACACTGGCATACCAGGCCTGGTGGGAAGCCGTGTGCGTGAATTGATAAGGGCCCGCGAGATCGCCACAGGCATAGATGTTCGGGTAGCTGGTTTGCAGAAATTCATTCAGTTCAGGCTGCCCGTTCTTCTGCACCTCGATCTGCAGGTGCTTGTCCCAGGTATGGTGGGAGGTCACCTTGCGCCCCACTGCAACCAGAATGGTATCAAACGGAATACGGACCTCCTCGCCCCCGTGGCTGCAAATCAGTACCTTGGAGTCCGGTTCCTGCGCAACCTCCTGTGCGGCGTGCTCGGTCAGTATCTGCACGCCGTCGCGCCGGAAACTTTCCGTGACCATGGCGGCAATTTCCGGGTCTTCACGCGGCAGGATCCTGGACCTGCGCTGCACCTGGGTCACTTTGGAGCCCAGCCGCGCAAAGCACTGCGCCAACTCACAGCCGATCGGACCGCCTCCCAGGATGACCATGCGCTCAGGAAGGACATCGATGTCCCAGATGGTGTCCGAGGTATGATAGCCCGCCTCCACCAAGCCCGGCAGGTCCGGAACCAGGGGACTGGCCCCGGTCGCCAGGACGATACTCTTGCTCGTCAGCGTCGTTCCGTTCACGGCAACCGTCCACGGGTCCTTCAGTTCCGCCTCACCCTGTATGCACTCGACTCCCAGCTTCGTATAGCGCTCCACGGAATCATGAGGCTCTACCGTCTGGATGACGCGCCGTACGCGCTGCATGATCTTCTTGAAATCGAATTCCACCTGTACCGGCTCACAGCCGTACTGCTGCGCCCGTTTTGCCTGGGCGATAAATTTTGCCGAACGTATGAGCGCCTTGGAAGGTACACAACCGGTGTTCAGGCAGTCACCCCCCATTTTGTTTTTCTCGACCAGCGTGACCCTGGCCTTGACGGTCGCGGCAATGAGCGCGGCGACCAGCCCTCCCGAGCCCGCCCCGATGACGATCAGGTTGCGGTCAAACTTTTTCGGCCGGCTGAAACCGGCATAGACCCGCCGGGCACGAAGAAGCCCAACGGCTCTCCTCGCGATCCACGGGAAGATCGCCAGCAGCAGCAGCGCGAACAGCAAACCCGGCGTCAGGATCCCGCCGAGGGATTCCAGGCTGGCCAACTGGGTGCCGACGTTCACGTAAATGATACATCCGGCCACCATGCCGAGCAGGCTGGTGATAAAAAAGACGGAGGTTCGCATGGGGGTGAGACCCATGACGAGGTTGATGACGAAAAACGGGAATATCGGGATCAGTCGCAGTGTGAACAGATAAAACGCCCCATCCTTCTCAATGCCACGATTCACGGCCGCCAGCTTGTCCCCAAAACGGTTCTGCACGAAATCACGAAAAATGTAGCGCGACAGCCAGAATGCGATGGTGGCCCCGCAAGTGGCTGCGAGCAGCACGACCGCTGCGCCCACGGGCAACCCGAAGATCGCACCGGCAAGCAGGGAGAGTACGGCCGCACCCGGCAGGGACAGTCCGGTTACGACCAGGTAGATCAGGAAATAGATCAGTGCCGTCTTGACAGGATAGGCGTGGAAGTAGTCGGTAAACTGGAGTTGCTTGGATTTGATATATGAGAAATCGAGGTAGTAGTGCAGATCAAGAATGAAAAAGACTGCGATCAGGGCGATGACAATAAAAAGGACCGCTATTTTCTTCATGGCAATTACCCCATGGTGCCTTGCGCCACACTGCGCATTCTGGCTTCGGGCATCCGGCTGGGATTACAATACCCATCCCACAAAACCCGTGACACTCCGTAATGAAGCTTGCAACCTGCAACCACGACAGTGAAGCGCATCTTGCCGTGGTGCAAGGTGATTCTATCCTGTTACCGGCAACCTGTCCCGGCTGGTCGCCGGAAATAGACAGCCTGCTTCAGGTCATCGATCAAAGTGACCGGCTGCTGCCGCAGTTGTGCGAGCTGGTACGACAGTCTCCTCGAGAACAGTGGATGGCACTGGATTCGGTCGAACTGGTATCGCCCATCCCCAGACCGCGTCAGAACATGATGTGCCTTGGCTGGAACTACATGGACCATGTGGAGGAAACCACGCGCAAAATTGTCGAAGCGCCGAAATTGCCGAAATACCCCATCGTCTTCACCAAGTCAGTCTCCAGTATGAACGGTCCCTATTCTGACATTCCGGTGGATGCAGAAGTTTCCGACAAGATGGACTGGGAAGTGGAGCTGGGTGTCATTATCGGTAAAGGTGGTCGCGGTATCCGCCGTGAGCAGGCCCTGCAGCATGTGTTCGGGTACACGGTGATCAATGATGTCTCTGCGCGTGACCTGCAAAAACGCCACAAGCAGTTCTTCATTGGCAAGAGTCTGACAGGAGCCTGTCCCATGGGTCCCTGGATCGTCACCGCGGACGATATCCCGGACCCGCAGACGCTGAACCTGACGTGCCGCGTTAACGGTGTAGTCAAGCAGGACTCGAATACGAAGTACCAGATCTTTGACATTGCAACCGTGATCGAGACATTGTCCCGGAGCATGTCGCTTGAACCCGGGGATATCATTGCAACCGGCACCCCGAGCGGTGTCGGCTATGTGCGCAATCCGCCCGAATACCTGTTTCCGGGGGATGTAGTAGAATGCGAGATCGAGTCAATTGGCACGATACGCAATACGGTCACTGCAGCGTGAGTCATTGGAGCAATCTCGCGCCTCCTGCCCACGGTATCCAAATGTTTATAAAATCACTGTGCCACCGGTGAGCACGCATTGAGTCCCTGGAGATAGGTAGATGGATGTCAAAAAGCGCGTACGGGAAATTTTTGAGCAAGAAGCCGGGGCAATCGCCTCCATCCCGGTCACGGACAACTTCGAAAAAGCGGTGTCTTTGCTCAGGAACTGCCATGGCAAGGTGCTGACGACCGGCATGGGCAAGGCGGGCCACATCGCGAACAAGTTTTCAGCCACCCTGTCGTCGACCGGGACGCCAGCCTCTTTTCTGCATCCGGGCGAAGCCGCCCATGGCGATTTGGGGCTGATCGAGGAAAACGATGCCATGGTCGCTTTCTCAACCAGTGGCAAAACGCGCGAGGTCTTGGAAGTGCTGGTGGCAGGACGCGAACTGGGCCTGCACACGGTTATTGGAATCACTTCACACCCGGACTCGAAGTTGCGCGATCTGAGCGATGTCATCCTGGACATGGGCACGATCCGGGAGGCGTGCCGACTCGACCTGACCCCGACCTGCAGCATGGCGGTCATGCTGGCTATCAGTGATGCCCTGGCCTTGTTGCTGATGGAGCAGAAGGATTTTACCCGCGAAGACTACGGGATGCGCCACCACGGCGGGTATCTGGGGAAAAAAGCTCGTCGCACAGGCTGACAAGCCGATGACGGCAATGACCTCGAACCGATTACGAAGCCTCACCCTCATACGCCATGCGAAATCGAGCTGGGACCATCCCGAGCTACAGGATTTTGACCGCCCCCTGAACCGACGCGGACTTCAGAATGCGCCGATGATGGGCCAGCGACTGGCTGCCTTGAGCTACCGTGCAGACACCATCATTTCCAGCCCGGCGAGGCGCGCCATCATGACTGCTGAAAGCATTGCAGCGGAAATCGGCTTCGATTCGGACAACATCATACAAAACCCGCTCGTGTACGGCGCCAGCCTGGGAGCACTCACGGAAGTGGTCAGGGAAATCAGCAACCGTTTTCGGCATGCCGTGCTGGTGGGGCATAATCCGGGGATCACGCAACTGTGTAATTTTCTTGGCGACTCCCGGATCGATAGTTTGCCCACTTGTGGCATTGCCCGGATGGAATTCGATGCACGCAGCTGGGAGGACGTTCTCCCCAAAAAAGGCCACCTGGTCGAGTTCGATTATCCCAAGAAAAGATAGCTGTACCCAAGGTACACACCTTGGTGTGCCGGGAATCAGAATCCGCTGAACCCCGGGATCAGGCGGTCAAAATTCATATTCAACCTTTCTCATCTCCTGATCCGAGGGATGCGCCTCCCACAGCTCTGCAATCGTGCATTTTTCCTGCGGATGCTGTACATCACCCGCGAGCTCGGCCAATGGCCTCAGCATGAAGTTGTAGCGAAGCACATCGGGATGCGGCAGGCTCACGCCATCCACCTGCAGGACCAGGTCATCGTATAGCAACTGGTCCAGGTCCAGCGTGCGTGAAACGAACGATTCCTTGCCGTGAGTACGATGATGTTCTGACTCGATCCGTTTCAGTGTCTGACTGATTTCCTGGGGGGACTGATCGGTGTGGAATCCGACGACCAGATTGTGAAAATCGTCCCCTTCAAAACCGAAGGCCGGGGTCTCGTAGACATTGGAAATATCCAGGGGGCCGAAATGGGCGCGCAGTGTGGCCACGGAGGAGACAATGTTTTTTTCCTTATCGATATTGCTACCGATACCGATGAAGACGCGTGCCATCAAGAGTTGCGCTTGCCACGCTCAATGGTGATTCCGACGTCGCGCGCCCCACGCACGGCCCGGGGCTTGCTGATCGTGATGCGCAGCCAAGGGATGTTGAACTCCTGGATCAGCATGGCAGCCACTTTTTCGATCAGGCTCTCGATCAGTTCGTAGTGGCTGGCTTCCACGAACTGCACGATGCGCTTGGCAACGGCCTTGTAGTCCAGGGTGTCGTCTATGGAATGTGAAGCGGCAGCCTGCGTGATGTCTGCGGCCATCTCAAGGTTGATGCATACCTTCTGCCGGATACGCTTCTCCCACTCATAGACGCCGATGGTCGCATCGATTTCCAGGTCGCGCAAAAATATCGTGTCCTTCGCCATGTTCAGTTGTGTCATCGAGAGAATCGTCCGTCCCGGGCAAAAGCCGCTCAGCTTGTACCCGTATAACGATTCTGGTATCTTGCGCGCCCTACAGATTGACTGCATCCAGTACAGAAACCACAGCCATGTCACGCGTATGCCAAGTAACGGGAAAACGGCCGATGTCCGGTAACCACGTCTCCCATGCACATAATAAAACACGGCGTCGTTACATGCCTAATATACATACTCACCGCTTTTGGGTGAAGAGCGAGAACCGCTGGGTCAAGCTGCGCGTATCCTCGCAGGGCGTGCGCATTATTGACAAGAAAGGCATCGAGGCAGTGCTTGCAGATATTCGAAAACAGGGGGTCAAGGTCTAACCTCGCAAGACGGACCCGGGAATCAGGATGGCAAAATCAGTACGTGAAAAAATCAAGCTGGTCTCCAGTGCAGGTACGGGCCACTACTACACGACCAGCAAGAATAAACGCACCATGTCGGAAAAGCTGGAATTGAAGAAGTACGACCCGGTCGTACGCAAGCACGTTCCTTACAAGGAAGCCAAGATCAAGTAACCCCGCACCCTGCCCAACTCCCCTTGGGCCAGATGCATCCAGTGACTGTTTCGCCTAGCCCACGGGAGTGGGCTGCAATGCATAGCCTCTCAGGCCTTGCGCAAAGGTCTGCAGGACACGAATCCCGGTCGCCTCCGCTTCCTTGCACCACAGGGTGATAGCCTGGATCAGGCGCTCGTGACTGGCATAGGTCTCGTTCCACAATTGCTGCAAACGCCCCTGGAATTCATACACCGTATGCAAGGCTTCGCTGTCTTGCAAAAGCACCTGCAGGTGCTTTTGATGCAACGGTTTCAGCCGGGATTTTTCACGGATCAGCGCGGTTCGCATCTGGCGCATCAGTTTTTTCCCACGCATTTTGTTGCCGGACAATTCACTGCGAAATGTCGGCAGCGTCACGTGCTGAGCATAGTCAGCCATGACATGCAGCTTGCTGGAAATGATGGCCTTGGCCGTTTCGAGGTCAATTTTTTCCTTGATGGCTACACGCACGGGTTGCGGAGCACGCCTGCGAACCTTGGCCAGGTTCAGAAAGGACAGCATCCGAATGTATAGCCAGCCCGTGTCAAGTTCCCAGCGCTTGCTGGAAAACTTCGCCGAACCCGGGTAGGCATGATGGTTGTTGTGCAACTCCTCACCGCCGATCAGGATGCCGAGATTCATGATATTGGTCGAGCCGTCGGGGGTTTCGAAGTTGCGGTATCCCCAGTAATGGCCAAAGCCATTGACAACGCCTGCCGCGGTGACTGGTATCCAGATCATCTGTACCGCCCAGATCACGACCCCGAGAAGACCAAACAACAGCAGGTTCAAGGCCAGCATCAGTACCACTCCCATGGAGGAAAGGCGCGTGTACAGGTTGCGCTCGATCCAGTCATCGGGCGTGCCGTGACCATAGTGCTCCAGGGTGTCCGCATTTCCAGCTTCTTCCCGGTACAGCTCCGAACCCTGCCAGAACACCGTGCCAATACCCACCACGTGCGGGCTGTGCGGGTCTTCCGCTGTCTCGGTCTTGGCATGGTGCTTCCTGTGAATTGCGACCCACTCCTTGGTCACCATACCGGTAGTCAGCCAGAGCCAGAAACGGAACAGATGCGCCGACAGTGGATGCAGGTCCAGGGCACAGTGTGCCTGGCACCGATGCAGATATACGGTGACTGACACGATGGTGAGATGTGTGAGAGCGAGTGTAAGGACGACATATCCCCACCAGGGCAAAGCTATCAATCCATCAAGCATAGGCGGATCCTAGTACGGGCATTTGTTATTTTTCTTGAAGAAACCCGCTTTTCGGTCCGTGCATCATACGTGTTGACAAGGGAACTGCACAAGCTCGCACGGAACGTGCCGGCTGAGCACATGGTTCACGCTATCCCGTGTATTCCAGCAAAAGACTGCCCGATTCCTGCTGTAGCGCGGTCCACCTTGGGGCAATGTACTGGGTAGCCTGGGGCTCTATCACGACAACTGGACCGCTCAGCGTTTGACCCAGGGCAACGTCGGAGCGCCTGAATACCGGGACTTCCTTCGCGAACTCATGGAGGCGGGTCTTTCCGATCGCCGAGCCCGGGTGGGTGCGGTCAACGCGAGGCATGGGCAACTCGGGCGTATCCGTATTGGCTGCAGTAAGCCGCAGATTGACCAACTCGACCGGCATATCCAGTGCATAACCATAACGCTCGCGGTGGCGCCCGTGAAATGCCTGTCCAGCCGATGACGGATCCTGCCAGGGCAGCCTCAACGTGGCTGACTGGCCCTGATAACGCAGATCGAGTTCCCGTTTCAGCGCATACGGCGAGGCAGACTCCATCTTCAAGTCGGAGGCAATTCTGTGCTCAAGCCGGGTAAACACCTCCTCCAACTCCTCGCTATCGCACTCATCCAGCAACTGGATGCAGCTTTGAGACACCTCCTTGCCGGAAGGCGCTGCCAACAGGCCAAACGCCGATAACACACCGGTATGGGCGGGAACCAGCGCCTGGTGAATGCGCAAACTCTCGGCGAGATCGCACACGTGAAGGCCACCCGCACCCCCGAAACTGACCAGTGTAAAGTCTTTCGGGTCATGGCCCCGGTACACTGACATCACACGCAGGGCTTGTGTCATCTGTTCGTTGGCAATCCGTACGATCCCCTGGGCACAGGTTTGGGGGTCCAGACTCACACGCTGGGCAAGGCGAGCGATGACGCTTTGGGAGGCAGCAGGGTCCAGGTCCAAGTTCCCGGCGAGCTTGCAGTTTGAGGGCAAGCGCCCCAGTACTACGTGGGCATCGGTCACGGTGGGCTGGCCTCCACCCTGTCCATAGCATGCCGGACCGGGTGAGGCGCCTGCAGAATCCGGACCCACCTGCAGCAGTCCGCCTTCATCCACCCAGGCAATCGAGCCGCCGCCGGCACCGATAGTGTGAATGTCGAGCATGGGCACGGCGACCGGAAGTCCCGCGATGTTGCCGCGACGGGTCAACTCGAATTCCCCGTCAATGATGGAAACATCCGTAGAGGTCCCCCCCATGTCAAAGGTCAGCAACCGCGTACACCCAACACTCGCCCCCGTGTGAAGGCTTCCCCAGAGCCCGCCCGCGGGACCTGACAACAACAGGCGTACGGCATTACGTTCTGCAGCCGCCGTGCTCAGAGTCAGGCCGTCACTCTGCATGACGGCGAGCCGGGAGTCCGGCAGTGCCTCGCCAAGGCGAGACAGGTAACCCTGCATGACCGGACCCAAGTAGCTGTTGATCCAGGTAGCCAGACCACGCTCGTATTCTCGGTATTCTGCAAGCACCTCGGATGAAATCGAAACGAAATAGCCCTCACCCAGCCGTGCCTTGAGCATCCTCTCAAACCGGTTGTCGACGAATGAAAACAGCAGGCAAACTGCGACCGCCTCGACATCAAGCTGATCGATTGAGTCGGCAAGTGCATCCATTTCTGCAGCGGGCAACGACGAGACCGTGTCCCCCCGAGGGTCTATGCGGCCGCCGGATTCCAGGCACAACCGGGGTTCAAACAACGTGGGCTTTTCGCGGGGTGTGAGGTTGTAGAGTTCCTCACGTGTCTGGCGGCCAATCAACAGCAAGTCCTTGAAGCCATGGTTGGTGACAAATACCGTTCGTGCACCCTTGCCCTCAAGCAGTGCGTTGGTAGCCACCGTGGTACCATGCACGATGTGCAGCCCGCGGGTATCAATCCCCAGCGAGGCAATGCCCTGCATGATGGCACGCTCGGGTGCCTGCGGCGTGGACAGTTCCTTGTGTGTCTGCACGGATTGTCCATTAAAATAGACCAGGTCCGTAAAGGTTCCACCCGTATCGACACCTAGCAAGCGCATGAATTCATTCCGGTTCAGTCAATCGGGCCATGTCTTTACAAGGACAAGCAACCGGGTGCAGCAAGAGGCCGTAGCATGTCAGTTTCGGATTCTGTAGTGGTGATGCCGTGGTATTACCCGGTACAAGCGCTACCGGTCGGACAACACTTTAAACATCATTACAGGGAATTTAAAGCCGCCCTGGATCCGCTTCGTGTCTTTGGTTCACAAGGCCGCCATTTGCAGGTTACAGTGTTCCCATGACAGCAGGTAATCCCAAACCCGGCCACTTCGGCACAGTGCCCAGCCTGGAAGTTGCAGTCCACGAAAGCGCGGACCCGTCCCTGGATGACTCCGCCCTGCTGACACACGTGCATTTCGGGAATCCCGGACAACGCCCGGCAAAGGGGTGGTCAGTCAACAGCCGCTTGGAGGTTCTGCAAGGGTCTGATTTCCATTTTCAGAACTGGTATACGCGTGGCCAGGTCACGCATGGAAAGCACGCAAACATCCAGTATGCGTGTCACCCCCAGGTACTGTTTGGACATCTCCAGCTGGCCTGTCCGGATTCGGGCGATTTCCAGGCACTGGCCATGCAGGCCTATCAGGAAATCTACGACTGCCTGCAAAGCACCGCCTGCAATCATCTGTTGCGTACCTGGAACTACTTTCCCGGCATTACCGATCCGGCTGTAAACCAGTCGAGTCGCTACGACCTGTTTTGCAGCGGCCGCCTGCAGGCCATGCAGGCCTGCAAAGCCGGGAGCAGCATCTATCCTGCGGCCACCGTGATCGGCAACCAGAACCCCTACCTGCAAATTTATTTTCTGGCGGGAGATGTTCCGGGGATTGCTGTCGAGAACCCGCGACAGACGAGCGCCTATGACTACCCGATTGCCAATGTGCAGGCACCGCCCCTGTTTTCACGGGGAGTGCTCAAGCACTGGAGCAACTGTACTCACTTTTATGTCTCGGGCACAGCCAGCATCGTCGGACATGAAACTCGACACGTGGACGACGTTGGCGCGCAACTCAACGAATCCCTGAACAACGTAGAAACTTTGGTCGTCCACGCCAATCACAGGCATCGAACGCAACTGAACGCACAGGACGATCTGCTGTGCATGAAAGTGTACGTGCGCCACCGCCGCGATGTGCCTCACATCCAAAGAGTGTTGGCTGCACGCTTGCCCAGCACGACGCCACGGATATTGCTGCTGGGAGACATGTGCCGGACCGATCTGCTGGTGGAGATCGAGGCACTCTACCAGTCCTGAACCACGACCAGAATGCCTGAACTCCCGGAAGTGGAAACGACGTGTCGCGGCATCCGCCCGCACGTTGCCGGCAGAAGAATCACTGACCTACTCGTGCATCAGCGGCAGCTTCGCTGGCCAGTGCCCGGCCAGTTGAAGAGATCACTGAAGAACCAGAAGGTGGAATCAGTCGGTCGACGCGCCAAGTACCTGCTGCTTGAAACCGGCAATGGCTGCCTCATTGTGCATCTCGGAATGTCCGGCAGTTTGCGCATCGTTGCAAACGGTGTGCCGGCACAAAAGCATGACCAGGTGGATTTCGTGTTCGGCAACAAAATTTTGCGATTTCATGATCCACGCCGTTTTGGAAGCATACACTGGACCCGCCAAGACCCCCTGCAGCACAAGCTGCTGCGAAACCTCGGGCCGGAACCGTTCAGCGATGCATTCAGCGGCCGTTACCTCCACGACCGTGCTGCCTCCAGGAGGGTCAGCGTCAAGAATTTCATCATGAACAGCAGCGTAGTCGCCGGTGTAGGCAACATCTATGCCAGTGAAGCGCTTTTTCTAAGCGGCATACACCCGCAGCGAGCTGCAGGCCGCATCTCGCTGTCCCGCTATGAAAAACTGGTCGCGAACATCAAGCATATACTGAGCACCGCCATTGATGCGGGGGGTACCACCTTGCGCGATTTCGCCCGTGAAAACGGCCGCCCCGGCTATTTCGCGCAAGAACTCAATGTCTACAACCGGGATGGGGAACCCTGCCCTGTTTGCGGTCACCCCATCCGGATCCGGACACTCGGCCAGCGCAGCAGTTTTTATTGCAGCCAGTGCCAGCATTGATGCAGGCCGTTATTCGCCGACCTGTGCAAGACCAAGGCCCCGAGGATCGCTGGCTGCGGTCACGTGCCCGGTCTTTCGATTCCAGATGACAGCATGCATGTCCCCGTAACTGCGAGAGGTAGACTGCAGCTTGTGGCCCAGCTCGGCGAGTGCAGCCAGGGTCGCTGCATCAAAGGCCCCGTCTTCAAACTCGATGTGGTCCGGGACGAACTGGTGATGAAAGCGTGGCCGCGAGACCATGGTGCTCGCATCCCCGCCGCGGGCAAATTCCAGCGCGGCCAGCAACACCATGGTGATGATCCGGCTGCCACCCGGGGTCCCCAAGATCGCAACTCGCTCACCGTCATCCAGGAACGTAGGCGACATGCTTGAGAGCATGCGTTTGCCAGCCTCGATGGCATTCGCACGGTTGCCGGTCAGGCCATACAGGTTGGAGTGTCCGGGCTTGATCGAAAAATCGTCCATTTCGTTGTTCAGCAGGATGCCCGTGCCGGGCGGCACAAATCCCGAGCCAAATGGATAGTTGATGGAGAGCGTGGCGGCGACGTAGTTGCCCTCCCGGTCGATGACAGAAAAATGCGTGGTGTTGCGACCCTCTGCAGGTTCACCACCCTGCTGGCCAGCCGGTTCCTTGAGATACGTGCTGCTCGGGGAAGCCTGCTTTGGGTTGAAATCCGCCAGTATGCGGGTTGCATGCTGTGTCGACAGAAGACGCTTGACGGGCACCTCGACATGGTCCGTATCCCCGAGATACCGGGCACGGTCGACATATGCCCGGCGCATCACCTCGACCAGTGCATGAGTGCGCTGTGTGACTTCCATCTGTGATAGGTCCAGCAACGACAACATGTTGAGCATCTGCATCAATACGATGCCTCCCGATGAAGGCAGCGCAGCGCTGGTGACCCTCATGTTGGCATAGGTGCCGGAAACCGGCTTTCGTTCCCGGACCCGGTATTGCTCCAGATCCTGCATCTGCCACATTCCTCCGGCCTGCTGCACGCCCTGGACCAGCAATGCCGCCACTTCTCCCCGATAGAATCCGTCGGCGCCCTCATCGCGGATGCGTTCCAGCACGCGGGCCAATTGCGGTTGCCGGAGCACATAGCCGGGTTCGGGTACGCTGCCCTGTTCCAGGAAAACCGAAGTTCCCCCAGCGGTCTCGTGCAAGTGGTCGAGCACGGCTGTGGCCAGCCTTTGATAGCGTGCGCTCACCTCAAAACCCTCATGGGCATGTCGGATGGCCGCGTGCAAGGTGAGATCAAGGGGAAGTCGCCCATACCTGTCCGACAGGTGAACGAGGGCTGCAGGGAGGCCTGGGATGCCAGCAGCCAGGGGACCTACTACGGACTCTCGGGTGGGCCTGCCAGCATCATCCAGATACATGTCCTGGGTCGCTGCAAGCGGTGCCACCTCCCTTCCATCCAGCATGACATCGCGTCCATCCGATGCCGTGTGCAACAGCCAGAAGCCGCCGCCGCCCAGACCTGAGGCGTAGGGCTCCACTACAGCCAGGCATGCGGTTACCGCTACGGCCGCATCGAAGGCGTTGCCGCCCTGACGCAGGATATCGATGCCTGCCTGGGTGGCCAGTGGATGGGCACTGGCCACGGCATAATCCGTGAGGGTGGGCTGGGATAGCGTGCTTGACGGGGCGGGTTTGTCAGTCGGGGACGTGCCGCAGGAGATCGCTCCCCATGCCAGGCACACGAAGACCAGAATCCGCACTTCAAACAAAAGGGTTTCAGCCGGCCAGCTTAGTTTGCAAGGCCTTGACCACCGGAGGGGAAACAAACCGGGACACGTCACCGCCGAGACTTGCAATCTCGCGCACCAGGCTCGAGGAGATGAAGGTATGTTCTTCCGAGGGTGTCATGAAAATGGTCTCAAACTGATCGTCCAGCCTGCGGTTCATGCTGGCCAACTGGAATTCAAATTCGAAGTCCGAAACCGCACGCAACCCCCGCAAGATGGCCTTGGCTCCTTGCTGGCGTGCAAAATCCACCAGCAGGCCATCAAAGCCGTGCACCTTCGCATTGGGGATCCGCGCCAGTGACTGCTGGGCAAGCTCGACCCGTTCGGCCAGATCGAAAAACGGCCGTTTGCCGCCGCCACGGACCGCAACTCCCACGACCACGCTGTCAAACAGGACACAGGCCCGGCGCACCAGGTCGGTATGACCGTTGGTAATCGGGTCAAAGGTGCCCGGATAGACTGCCACGAGTGCCATGCGCGGATTCTAGCATGAAGCGATTCCGGCGCTCCCGGGGGCTCTGTCACACGATTTCATCTTCCAGCGTATACAGCTGGTAACGCACCTGTCCTGCCGTTTTCTCGCGGATGCAGGACAGGGAGCCTGGGAAGTCCAGGTTCCGATCGGCCGGGGACTCCACATAGACCCGGGCGTGCGGGCGCACCAGCCGGCGAGTGACCAGCACCGGCAATACCTGCCGGTCCAGACCTGTTGCAAAAGGAGGATCGAGGAACACGATATCAAACGGCTCTCTTGCCTGCCGCACATAGTCCAGAGCATCTTGGCATACGATATCCACCTGCTGGGCCTGTAGGGCTTGTTTCTGCAACTCCAGCATTGCCACCACCGAAGCATTGCGATCCACCTGGGTGACATGCGAAGCCCCCCGGGAGGCCGCCTCAAACCCCAGCGCACCACTGCCGGCAAACAGGTCCAGACAGCGTGCACCCTCAATTTTGTCTGCCAGCCAGTTGAACAGGGTCTCGCGCACCCGGTCTGGAGTGGGCCGGATATCCGGGTTGTCTGCAAACTGGATGCGACGGCTGCGCCAAACGCCGCCGACGATGCGCAGACTATTCCTCTTCGGGACCACCAACGACAATCTTGACCATGCGGTCAGTGTGCAAATGTCGGCTGAACGCTGCCCGAACATCCTCCCGTGTGACCTCGGCAATGTGGGTGGTGAAGGTCTCGAGGTAGTCCAGAGGCAAGTCGTAGTACCCGATCAACGACAAATACGCAAGGATATCGCTGTTCTGGTCTATCCGTAACGGAAAACCGCCGATGATACTTTTCTTGGCGAGTTCCAGTTCTTCGTCGCTTGGGCCCTGGTCTACATAACCCTGAACCAGTTGCCCGGCCTGATCGAGTGCCATCTGGGCCTGATCGGCGCGTGTCTGCAAACCCAATATGAAAGGCCCCGGTTGCTGCAAGGGAAAAAAGTAACTGTACACGCTGTAGGATAGCCCCAGTTGCTTGCGAATCCTTTTCATCAAACGCGAGCTGAAACCGCCTCCGCCCAGGACATAATTGCCGGTATACAGGGCGAAATAATCCGGATCTCCCCGGGCAATGCCCAACTGCCCCAGGTAGACATGCGACTGCAGGGACGGATAGGGAATAAACCTGTACTGGTCCTCTGTTGCAGGTTGCGGGGGTGGCGCAAGCACTGGCCGTGCGCCCCTGGGAAGATGGGATGCAATGTACTCGGAAATTCGGCGGGCCTGATCCGTATCCAAGTCTCCAACGATGGCAATTGTGGCATTTTCCGCAACCAGATATTGCCGCTGGAATGCCTCGACATCCGCCAGTGCAATAGCCTGCATGCTGCTCTCACTTCCCGAGACGGGCTGAGCGTAGGGATGAGTGCCGTATACAGCCTGGTAGAACGCCTTGCCGGCGATCCTGCCCGGACGTTGCTGCTCATCGCGAATTGCTGTGAGCGCCTGGTTCTTCAAACGCAGGAAGTCCTTTTGCGGAAAGTCGGGGCGGGTCAGGACCTCGACGAAGGTAGACAACGCCTGCTCAAGCAGTTTCTCCTCGGTCAGACTGCGCAAGCTGACTCTGGAATGGTCCCGATTGACGTCGTACCCGTAGCGGGCGCCGACTTCTTCGAATCTCTCGGCCACCGCATCGGCATCCATGGCATCGGTACCGGCACTCAGGAGAGCATGTGTGATCTGCGAGAGGCCGGCAAGTTCAGCGTCCCGGTCGCTGCCTGCACCAAAGGTCACGGCGATGTCCAGCATCGGCAACTCCGGGGCCGCCACAAACAGGGTGCGAACGGTGTCGCCACTGGTCCACTGCTCGATCGAAGGTGCAGCCAGGGCCTTTCCGAGCAGCGCCGCACAAAGCCATAGGGTGCAGCAGGCAGCTCTCAATGATGTACTAGTGTGCAGCATCGGATACCACAGCCGCACCGGTGTTCCCGTCGGCTTGCAGCGGCTCCAGTACGGACACGGTGAGGCGATCCTCGGTCAGGTAGGTGCGGGCCATCTGGCGCACCTGTTCGGCACTGATCGCATTGATGCGCTGGCTGTATTCGTCCATCACACGCCAGCCCAGTCCCGCCGATTCCAGCCGGCCAATTACACCGGCCTGTGCGCGGATGGAGTCCTGAGCATACACTTCGCTGGCGATGACCTGTGCCTTGACACGGGCGAGTTCCCGTTCACTGACCAGGTCTTCCTGCAGTGCCTGAATCTCGGCATAGAGGGCCTGCTCGACATCCTTCAGGCTGTGCTGTGGCGCAGGCGTGGCCTCCAGCAGGAACAGGGTGGGATAGCGGGCATACAGGCTGTATCCGGCACCTGCACTGGCGGCCAGTTCCATTTCCCGTACCAGGTGCTTGCTGAGCCGCGCGCTGCGGCCTCCGTCGAGCACACCAGACAGTACCGACAGGGCGTATGGTTCCCAGTCCTGTTCGGCCGTGGTCAGGCTCGGCGTCTTGTATCCCAACAGAATGTACGGCAGCTTGGCGACGGCTTTCACCTTGATGCGGCGCAGCCCGCTCTGGACGGGCTCGACCCGCGGCTTGCTGTCGCGGATATGCCGGCGCTCAATGGTGCCAAAGTACGTGCGGGCTAAAGCAAACACGGTCTCGGGCTCGACGTCCCCCACCACTACCAGTGTGGCATTGTTGGGCGCATACCAGCGCTGATACCAACGGCTCAAGTCCTCGAGCTCGAGATGCTCCAGATCGTTCATCCATCCGATTACAGGATGGTGATACGGACTGCTGGTGAAAGCGGCTGCACTCAGTTGCTCGTAGACGAGTGCATTCGGATCATCGTCGGTGCGCAAACGCCGCTCCTCCTTGACGACCTCGCGCTCGCTGATGAAATCATCCTGCGTGAGAATCAGGTTGACCATGCGGTCCGACTCGATGTCGAAACTTACCTCCAGGTGATCGCGACCCATTACTTGAAAATAGGCGGTGTAGTCACGCCCGGTGAATGCATTGTCACGTGCGCCGATTTCCGCCAATGTCGATGTAAATTTCTCGGCAGAATATTTTTCCGTGCCCTTGAACATCATGTGTTCGAGCATGTGCGAAATTCCGGTGATGCCATTATGTTCCTGGGCAGATCCCACGCGGTACCAGATTTGGGAGACCACCACTGGTGCACGATGGTCTTCCTTGACAATGACTTTCAGTCCATTGTCCAGCACCATCTCGTGGGTATCGCTGGCACCTGCCTGTGCATGGCAAATGAGCGCCGCAGCCAGCCACAATCCGGCAATTTTGATTACATTCATAAATGACGAGTATAGGGGTGTTAGGATAAGCACCGCACTGGATGCATTGATGTATGATCAGCGAACCTTACTATAACTGTTTGCCCGAAATCCATGCCTGAAACCGGAGTTTTTTCGCGACTGCGCCAGGGCCTGCAAAAGACCAGGAATGCGCTGACCGCTGGCATCCCTGCGGCTGCGTGGCGGGACGACAGTGAGACCCTGCTCGCTGAACTGGAAGACCGTTTGCTGCTCGCCGATGTAGGCATCGATACGACTACCCGGATCATCGACGACCTGAAATCACGCCTGCGTCGCAAGCACAGTGGAAAAGCCCAGGGGGCGGATGCACTGCTGCAGGAAAGCCTCGCGGAGATCATGTCAGCCTGCAACAAACCCCTGCTGACCCGTGGCAGCAAGCCCTTCACCATTCTGGTAGTCGGTATCAACGGTGCCGGCAAGACTACCACCATCGGCAAGATCGCCCACCGCCTGGTCGGACAGGATCAGACCGTGTTGCTGGCCGCCGGGGATACCTTCAGGGCGGCGGCGGTCGAACAGTTGCAATCCTGGGGTAAAAAAATCGAGGTGCCCGTGGTAGCGCAAAAAAGTGGCGCCGACAGTGCTGCTGTCGTATTCGATGCATATCAGTCTGCGAAGGCACGCGGCATCGACGTGTTGATCGCTGATACTGCCGGGCGGCTGCATACCCAGCAGAACCTGATGGATGAACTGCTCAAGATCAAGCGGGCTATGCAAAAAATCGACCCCGAGGCACCGCATGAGATCCTGCTGGTGCTGGAAGCCGGCACCGGACAAAATGCCCTGAAGCAGGCGCTCGGCTTTCACGAGGCACTGAACCTTACCGGCCTGTGCGTGACCAAGCTGGATGGTACGGCCAAGGGCGGCACCGTCATTGCCATCGCAGACAGGCTGGAGATTCCGATCCGCTATATTGGTGTGGGTGAGGGCATCGAGGACTTGCGCGTATTTGATGCCTACCGGTATGCCGAGGCCCTGTTGCATGCCTAGGCCGGAACTGGAGTCAGGCACGGATCGATGATTGAGCTGCAGAACGTAACCAAACGATACCCGGGAAACCGTGAAGCCCTGACGCAACTGGACCTAGTGTTGGAACGTGGTGAAATGGCATTTCTCACCGGGCCATCGGGCGCAGGCAAAAGCACTCTGCTGAAGCTGGTTGCAGCCATCGAGCGCCCGACCCGGGGCCGGATCTTGATCAACCAGAAAAATATCACGCACATCCCCAAGCGCAAGATTCCCAACTTGCGAAGATTCATGGGGATCGTGTTCCAGGATCATCATTTGCTGTATGACCGCAGCGTCTTCGACAACGTGTCGCTGCCGCTGCAGATCGCAGGTTATGCACGGGCCGAGATCAGCCGCCGGGTGCGCGCTGCCCTGGACAAGGTGGCATTGCTGAACAAGGAAAAGGCCATGCCCATCACATTGTCTGGAGGAGAACAGCAGCGTGTCGGGATTGCACGTGCAGTAGTCCACAAACCGGCGATTTTGCTGGCCGATGAACCGACCGGCAACCTGGACCCGGGATTATCGGCCGAGATCATGCAACTCTTTTCCGAGTTCAACCAGGTCGGCGTCACGGTGCTGGTGGCCAGTCATGACCTGGACCTGATTTCCCGCCTGGGCAAACGAATCATCCGCCTGCAAGGTGGACAATGTATCAACGGACAGGCACAGCTGGCCTGATGGCAGGTGACACGACAGTACAGACCTTGACAAGAACATGCAGGCATCCACACGCAGACCAATCCCGAACCGACCCAACTCCCTGACGCGCTTTCGCGCTCTGGTGCGTGAGCATCTGCGCAGCCTGGTGTTCAGCCTTGGCAAGCTGTACCGCCACCCGTTCGCATCGACGCTGACCATCCTAATGATCGCCGTGGCCCTGGCGCTGCCAGCCTGCATGTACCTGTTGCTGGACAACCTGCAGGCGGTTACCGAGAAATGGGACGACTCCGGACAAATCACGCTGTTCTTGAACGTGGACAGCAGCGAAGCCGAGATCGAGGCACTTCGCACCCGCCTGGTTGAACTCAAGGAGATCGAAAGCATCAGGTACGTATCTGCCCAACAGGCCCTGACGGAGTTTCGAAAACTCAGCAGGCTCGAATACCTGATCGAAGGGCTGGAGGAAAATCCACTGCCGCCCACCCTGACCCTGATCCCGTTTGAGCAAGCCAAGCAGGCCGGTCAACTGGACCGGCTGGTGCAGGATCTCGACACCTACCCGCAGGTCGAGCATGTGCAGCTCGACCTGCAATGGCTGCAGCGGCTGCAGGCCATCACCGGGGTGGTGCGCCGTGCGATCACGATACTGGGCATCACGCTGGCCATTTCCGTGCTGCTGGTGGTGGGCAACAGCATCCGCCTGGACATCGAGAATCGACGCGAGGAAATCGAGGTCGCCAAGCTGATCGGCGCGACCAACCGCTTCGTGCGAAGGCCTTTCCTGTACGGCGGTATGTGGTATGGCCTGCTGGGGGGGAGCCTGGCACTGTTGCTGGTGCTGCTGGTGCTGTACGTCATCGAAGCGCCCGCACAGCATCTGATTGGACTGTACAACAGCAATTTCGAGCTGATTTTTCCGGATCTCAGGCAGGGCCTGGCCCTGATCGCGACCAGCATCGTGCTGGGACTGCTGGGTTCATGGCTGGCCGTCGGACGTCATATCGTGCGGATTGAACCCAGCTGAGCTTCGGACCCGCTCGGAGGCAATGGCCAGTACCCCGGTATTCGACCCACCGAATCCGGCTGCGGCCGATCCTCATCAATCTCCTGCACACCACCGGTAAATGCACGGCATATGCAACATAAACCACTGAATTTGAACAACTAAAAATATTAGCACTCTATATAAAAGAGTGCTAATATAGCCCTGAAGAAGATTGAACAAACGCCCAACTGGGGAGAACCAGAGAACTGTGACGACCTCTATACAACCCTTGCAAGCTTCAACAGCGATATCCACCGCCAACCTGGACGGCTACATTGCCTCGACGCTGCAGATCCCGGTGCTGAGCATGGAAGAGGAACATGCCCTGGCGCTGCGCCTGTATGAAGATAACGATCTGGATGCAGCACGCACTCTGATCATTCACAACCTGCGGTTCGTGATTCATGTGGCGCGCGGGTACCTGGGATATGGTCTGCCGCTTGCTGATCTGGTTCAGGAGGGCAATGTCGGGCTGATGAAAGCCGTCAACCGCTTCAACCCGCACAAGGGTGTGCGCCTGGTCTCGTTTGCGGTGCACTGGATTCGTGCCGAGATCCATGAGTTCGTACTGCGAAACTGGCGCATTGTCAAAGTTGCAACCACCAAGGCCCAGCGCAAGCTGTTCTTCAACTTGCGCAACTCCAAGAAACGCCTGGCCTGGCTGAATCAGGATGAGGTGGACACGGTAGCCAAGGAACTGGGCGTCAAGCGAAGTGAAGTGGTGGAGATGGAAAAGCGGCTCAGCAATCACGACCTCGGTTTTGACCAGGATCATGATGAGCACAAGGATGAGCCCGGTCACTTTGCACCGGCGGCCTACCTGAGCCATGAAGAAGACAACCCTGAACTGCAGGTCGAACACGAGGACTGGGAGTCCCATCAGGCACGGCAACTGCAAGCCGCACTGACCGTGCTGGATGAACGTAGCAGGGACATCATCACGCAGCGCTGGTTAAGTGAGAAGCGCTCCACCCTGCAGGATCTGGCTGCCAAGTACAAGGTCTCGGCAGAGCGCATACGTCAGCTGGAGAGCAACGCCATCCAGGCGCTCAGGGCTGCGGTCACTAGCTGATTCTCTTCGTCAGCGGCCCGCTTCGCTGTGGGCAAGATACAGCAGGGTCACCACGCTGAGCAGCAGCAGTGCCGCGCCACCGTTGTGCATGACGGCCACCGCGATCGGCAGGTGCAGCACGATATTCGATACCCCCAGCGTCAACTGACCCAACAGCAACAGCAAGGTCACGACACTGGCGATGCGCAGCGACGCGGTGGCATTGCTCGTGGTCAACAGGTAGATCAACAATACTAGCCAGTAGGCAGCCACCACGACTGCCATGTACCGATGACTCAGGTGAATGGCCGTACGCGCCGGGTTATCCAGCACCCCGAACTCATAGTTGGTGCCGAGGCCACGCCAGAACACGAAACCTTCCTTGAAGTCCATGGGCGGCCACCACTGTCCTTGGCAGGTCGGAAAATCAATACAGGCGAGCGCTGCGTAATTTGCACTGGTCCAGCCGCCCAGGATGATCTGTCCGATCAACAACAACAAGCCAACCACCAGCATCGGCAGTATTGCATGACTGAGGCGCTGCCGGTAAATCAGCCGCTCGGTACCTGTATCCAGGTACGTCCACCACAGTAATGACAGCACGGCAAAACCGCCAATCAGATGCAGCATGACGATCACCGGTTTGAGCAACAGGGTCACCGTCCACATCCCGAGCAGGGATTGAAAAATTACCAGGCCCACCAGAAATACCGGCAGGCCTACCGGCTGCCCCGCATCCTTGCGGTTACGCAGACCAATTACGGCGAGAACCACGATCAGAATGCCGAGCACACCCGCGAAATAGCGGTGAGCCATCTCTTTCCAGGCCTTGTCCGCTTCCACTGCACGCTGCGGGAAGGCACGGTTGGCCTGCAAGATTTCCTGCTCCGATTCCGGAACACCGAGCAGATGGCCGTAACATCCCGGCCAGTCCGGGCAACCCAGTCCTGCATCGGAAAGACGTACATAGGCACCCAGCACCACCACCACCAAAGCCAGTGTACAGCTGACCAGAGCCAGGGTCCGGAACCGGTTTCTGCGCTTATTGTCCATCTGACCTGTAACACTCATGCATATCTTCGGTCCTGAGTTTTTCTTGCTGCAGCTACCCCACCTGCCTCTGCAGATGAAGCCCTGTCATTTCGGCACCGCTCGCAAGCCGCCTACCGGTTCCTGCCTTGCAGCTGGTCGACCGGTATCCTGACCTCGTTGCCGTCTGCTGTTCCCGGAACAGGGTCCGCCGACTTGCGGGCATACCCGTAAATCACTTCGTAGCTTGCCGGAAGCATACCGTTGTCCAGACGATACTCTTCGTATGCCTGCACGAGCGTGCGGTATTTCTGTCTGCCCATCAGTCCTGGAGCCGTGGCATGCATGGAGCCAAATTTCCCACGGCTGCCGGTGTTTTTCAGATCCTGCAGCAACTGCGGCAGGGATTGATATTGAATATCGATCATCTCCATGTCAACGACCGGGTCCGCGAAATGTTCTGCTAGCAGCATGTCTCCGATATGGTGCATGTCGAAAAACTCGTGCACATGCCGGTAATCGTCCAGTCTTGCAAAACTATCACGCAACTGGTGCAGGGTATCCGGCCCGAATGTGGAAAATATCAGCACACCTTCGATGCGCAGCACTCGTATGCATTCGGAAAATACCTGCGGCAGGTTCACACACCACTGAAACGTTGAAGAAGAGAAAATCAGGTCGACCGACCCGTTCGCAAAAGGCAACTGTTCGGCATCATTGCATACCAGTGCGCCCGTGTACCGAGCATCGTGATGTTGGCGACACCACAACAGCATGGGCAAGGCAAGGTCACAAGCGACCATCGAACTGTTTGGAAAACGCGAGGCAAGGCCCTTCAGGCTGCGGCCGGTTGCGGTTCCGACATCGAGCACACGCCGAGGTTGCAGCTTGAGCATGTCCACGCGTTCAAGGGTACGCTCACACACTTCGCGTTGCAGCACTGCCGCAGTATCATAACTGGCGGCAGCGTTCGAGAAATCATCGCGTACACGCTGCTTTTTTATGTCCGTATGCTCACTCATGGATTTTCCTTTGGCTCACCCATCGCAAAAACTGTTCGGGGTGTGAAACAAACGGGGCATGCCCGGCCCGGGCAATGCGCTCGACCCGGGCATGCCGCCAAATGCGACTCGTATCCTCAGCGGTGCCTACTGGCAAAACCTGGTCCTCCTCGCCATGCAGCAAGTCCAGAGGCAGGTGCGAGAACCTGCCGTTTGTGCGCAGATCGACCTGCTCCAGCCATTTCAAACCCCAGGCGATATTCCCGACATGATTGGGCGAACTGGAAAGGGCGTTGCGTAATGCAACAAGCGTCGGTTTTGCGCGTTCACTGTTGATGGTCTGCAGCGAACAGAATTTTTGCAGGGTCCGCTGGGGAGCCTGCGTGAACTGTCTCGAAAAATCCAGCAGTTCCGTATGTGCCATGCCATGCGACCAGTCCGGTGTCGCGGTGAATCTTGGAGCGCTAGATACGAGCATCACATGGGCGACGCGATCAGGATACTGTTTGGCATACAGCAAGGCCCACAGCCCTCCCAGGGACCAGCCCAACAGGGTGGCCACCGGTGGCAGCACATCGGACAGCAGCTGTATCCCCTGTCCGGGACTATAATCCCAGTGCACGGCGTGACTGTGTCCGTGTCCCGGAAGATCGACGCACCAGACCTGATGCTGCAAGCCCAGTTCACGAGTCACCTCTTGCCAGATTTTCGAACTCGACCCCCATCCATGCAACAATACAAGATTCGGACCTTGGCCAGATTTTGAAAAATACAGTTTCGACACAGTACCTCAGATGGGTGTAATTCTTCTCCAGATCGCAGTGGTCATTGCGGCATATCTACTGGGCTCAATCAACAGTGCAGTGCTGTCCAGCAAGGCCCTGCACCTGCCTGACCCGAGGACCGCCGGATCCGGCAATCCCGGCGCCACCAATGTATTGCGCGTAGGCAGCAAATCGGCCGCAGCGATCACGCTGCTGGGCGATCTCCTGAAAGGCTATCTGCCGGTCCTGCTGACCACCATGCTCACGGACGACCCACGGCTGGTTGCGGCAGTGGGCCTGGCAGCACTGCTGGGCCATATCTACCCAGTCTATTATCGCTTTCAGGGCGGCAAAGGGGTAGCGACCACACTGGGTGTCCTGCTGGCCATGGACTGGCTGCTCGGCGTGCTGTGGGCCCTGGTCTGGCTGGCCACCGCCTTGGTGTTCCGGTATTCATCCGTGGCTGCCATGACCGCCATGTCGGTCACCCTGGGTCTCGTGCTTGTCACCCCTTCCGAACAGATGTGGACTGCCGGTGTCCTTGCGGTCATCACCGCCCTGATCTTCTGGCGGCATGTCAGCAACATCCGTGACCTGCTTGCAGGAAAGGAGGTCCGGCTGGGCGAGGATTAGTCAGACCTCCTCGAGAGCCCAGCGAGGCTGAACCCGGATACGCAGCGGCTCCTGGCTTCCGCTTTGCAACCTCAACAGGCCCAACTGCGCAACCATGGCAGCATTGTCCGTGCAGAATTCGAGTGCCGGAAAGATCACCGTTACGTCTTGCTCGCCAAGTCGCTGCATCAGCTGCTGGCGCAGCTTCTGGTTCGCACCGACGCCCCCGGCCACGACCAGCGTCTTCGCACCCGTGTGCTCGATTGCACGCGTGGACTTGATTCTCAGGGTGTCTACAACTGCGTCCTCGAAGGCTCGCGCCACATCGGCACGGGCCTGGTGATCCGGCTTTCCAAGTCCTTTCAGGGTGTTCAGTACATGGGTCTTCAGCCCGCTGAAACTGAAATCAAGCCCTGCACGGTTTACCATCGGGCGGGGAAATACGAAACGCTCCGGGTCGCCCTGCTTGGCCAGCTTCTGGATCTGCGGCCCACCCGGGTAGCCGAGACCCAGCATCAACGCCACTTTGTCGAAGGCCTCACCGACGGCATCATCAATGCTCTCTCCCAGCACGGCATAGTGCGCAACCGAGCGGACCTCGACCAGCAGGGTGTGTCCTCCCGAGACCAGCAATGCCACGTACGGGCAGGCGGGGGCAACGTCCTCAAGCAGGGGTGCCAGCAGATGGGCCTCCATGTGATGAACCGCCACGGCAGGCTTGTCTAGTGCGAAGGCCAGACTGCGGCCCAGTCCAGCACCTACCATCAGGGCTCCCATCAATCCCGGCCCCGAGGTATAGGCCACGGCATCGATATCCTCTTTCAGAGACAGTCGCGCCGTGTGCATTGCAGTCTGAATCAGGGGTCCGAGCTTTCGGATATGATCGCGTGAGGCCAGTTCCGGAACTACGCCCCCGTATTCGCTGTGCAAGGCAGACTGCGAATACAGACGGTGGGCCAGCAGTCCCTGGCGTTCACAGATCACGGCAACGGCGGTTTCGTCGCAAGAGGTTTCAATACCCAGTACTCGCATGCAGACAGCTTGGTGTGATTCGTTTCGGCAAACATAGCATGTATTTTGTCGGCTGTTCACAGAACCTGTAGCAAGGCACGAAAGAATGGATTTCACTTTCCCTGGTCTGGTTTGCAGTCCAAATCGCTCATCATTAGTCTCCTTTTGCCATGCAAATAATACCTTTCATGAAGAAACCGCTTTCACTTGCTTTTGAAACAATCGTCAAATGGTTCACGTGGACTGTTTTCCTCCTTGGCATGGTCATACTCATGGAAAATCTACTAAATCCTTGAGAGAACCGAATAGATTGTTTTTGCTCAAAATATATTTGAAATATAGGAACCTGCCGGTATAATCGCGGTTCTTTTTGGTTTGAGCATCTCAGGATCAGGACAGTATTGAATGCCCGGTGTACGTGTAAAAGAAAATGAACCGTTCGACTTTGCCTTGCGGCGATTTCGACGCTCCTGCGAAAAAGCGGGAATCATTACTGAAGTACGCCGACGCGAATACTATGAAAAGCCTACCGAGGTCCGCAAACGCAAAGCGGCAGCTGCGGTCAAGCGCAACCTGAAGCGCGTAGCACGAACCAGCCTGCGGCGACGGCGACTTTACTGAATCCCTTCAGAGCCGTAACCCGGATGATATGCCCGCACTGCGGGTGTGCGATGGACAGCGAACGGCTTCGCTCTGGTTCTAAATCCCTGTTTGCCGCTATACTCAAAGCGCCATGCCGCCCCTACAAAACGATGTCCTGATCCGGGCACTGCTCAAAGAACCGGTCCCGCGTACACCCCTGTGGATCATGCGCCAAGCGGGCCGCTATCTGCCAGAATACCGGGCCACACGCAAGCGAGCCGGCGGATTCCTGACCCTTTGCAAAACTCCGGAACTGGCGTGTGAGGTCACGCTGCAGCCGGTGGAACGCTTCGATCTCGATGCGGCAATCCTGTTTTCGGATATCCTGACCATTCCGGACGCGATGGGACTGGGCCTTTCCTTCAGTGAAGGTGAGGGACCGCGGTTTTCAAGACCCGTATCAAGCATGAAAGACGTGGAGCGCATCGCCCGCACCCGACCCATGGAAGGCCTGGGATACGTGTGCGATGCAGTGCGCATGATCCGGCATGAACTGAACGGACGGGTTCCGTTGATCGGCTTTACCGGCAGTCCGTGGACGCTTGCAACCTACATGGTGGAGGGCGAAACCAGCCGCGAGTTCCGCAAAATCAAGAGCCTGCTCTACACCCAGCCGGACATACTTGAACGCCTGCTCGAGATTCTGAGTCAGGTGACTGCCGACTATCTGTCGGCCCAGATACACGCTGGGGCACAGGCCGTGATGGTTTTTGACACCTGGGGCGGCGTGCTATCGCGGGATGCCTACCTGAAATACTCCCTGGGACCCATGCAGCACATTGTCTCGGAACTGTTACGACTCGAGACGCCAAACACGGTTCCGATCATTTTGTTCACCAAGGGCGTCGGGCATGAATTGGTAGATTTGGCGTCGAGCGGATGCCATGCGGTGGGGGTCGACTGGACTACGGAACTGGATCAGGCCCGGGCGCAGGTTGGCTCAAAAGTCGCGTTGCAAGGCAACCTGGATCCGGCCGTATTGTATGCTCCGGACCCGGTCATTCGACGTGAAGTGCAGAGCGTGCTGAAAAAATACGGCAAGGGCAGCGGCCACGTCTTCAACCTGGGCCATGGCATACAGCAATTTGTGAACCCGGACAAAGTCACGGTGCTGGTGGATGCGGTCAAGGAGTTCAGTCCCGCCTATCACTAGCTGCGGGCTTGCCCGAGCAGACTGGCGAGCGCCTTTCCGTTTATCCTTTGCGCACTGCGATGGTTCGTCTTGCTTTTCGGAGGCTGGTGCTGCTGCCGCAAGCTAAAGACAGTGATGTCGATTTCGTGCTCACGATACGCGAACACCAAAACCGGCAGGCAGGTGTAGTGACGGTTTTGCCTGAAATGCCGGTCTGCCAACCGGACGATCAGGCCGCGTCGCTGCAGCACTGCCAGGACTTCTTCGGGGCAATCACAGGAGACATGCAGGCTGATCGGTGTTTCTGCACCCGCAGTGCCTTCCAGCACGGGGCCGGTCAGGTAGGGGTGATACGGAGTCAGCCAGTTCATCACGGTCAGTGCCGTACATCGCAGGCTCCGAAGAATTCCCTCATGGTCCGGTAAAAAAGTCCGTGCAAATGAACGGATGGCAGACTCGATCTCGACATTGCTGGGCAACGCCACGCCCTGCAATGCATGCAAGCGTTCGCGGGCCTTGCACTTGGCTTTCTGGTAGTCGTGCACCCCTTCGCTGACAATGATCCTGGCAGCCTCCTGGGCGAGCTTTTGCCGAAGCCGGTCCTGTTTTCTTACAGCCACAATTCTTTAAAAAAGCTGTTCTGGAGTTTCCATCCCCTCGTCATTTCGCGGATACGTCGGCGGTGTGCCGGACCCGGAACCCTCGGCCGGAACATACCCCATGCGGAAGGTCTCCTCGATACCCTGCTCATTGCCCGGATCCACCCGCTGTCCAGTAGTAGGGTCGATGCGCACACTGACGATCGTCTCCGGTCGCTTCAGTTTGTTTTCCGGCTTGCCCTGAAGGGCAGCGCGCATGAATTCGATCCATATCGGTAATGCCGTGACGCTCCCAACTTCCTTGCGTCCGAGCGGCTTGTGCTGATCAAACCCCACCCAGGCAATCGCCACAATATCACCATTGAAACCACAGAACCACGCATCCCTCTGTTCGTTCGTTGTGCCCGTTTTACCAGCAAGATCACTGCGACCCAGCTGGCGCGCGCGCCTGCCTGTGCCACTCTGTATGACATCACGCATCATGCTCACCATCTGATAGGCGTTCTCTTTGGGCAGCACGCGCTCCGCGACCCGCATGCCCAGCTCTGCTGCCCCATCCTCGCCGATGATTTCCTCGCCACTGCTATACAGCTGTTGCTGCAAGTCCAGACAGTCTGCCTCGCATACCATCAGGGGACTGGAGCGAAACAGAACTTCACCCCTGACGTCTTCGATCCTTTCGATCACGAACGGTTCGACATAGTGACCGCCATTGGCAAACACAGCATAGCCTCGAGCCATCTCCATAGGCGTCGCTACACCGGAACCCAGTGCCAGGGACAAGCCTTGGGGCAGTTGCTCCGGACCAAAACCAAAGTTGGTGATGTGCTGCTCGGTGTAACGGTGGCCCACGCTTCGCAGCACACGGATTGAAACCATGTTGCGGGACTTCACCAAGGCCTCGCGAAGGCGGGTCGGTCCGAAAAACTTGCCGCTGTAATTTTTAGGGCGCCAAGCACTCTCGAGGCCACTGCCATCATGCACCACCGGGGCATCGTTGATAATACTGGCAGGCGTGAAGCCTGACTCAAGTGCGGCTGAATAGATAAACGGCTTGAAACTTGAGCCGGGCTGACGTTTCGCCTGGGTGACGCGATTGAATTTGCTGTGCAGGTAATCGTACCCGCCGACCAGAGCCAGCACACTGCCGTTTTGAGGGTCGATCGCGACGAAGGCCCCGGCCGCCTCGGGAATCTGGCTTAGTGTCCATTCGCCAGTAGCTGCCCGGGCGATCCGGATCACATCCCCCGGCGCAAGCACTCCGGTGAAGTCTTCCGGTACCTCCCCCATGGTATTTTCGCTGATATAGGGCCTGGCCCACTTGGCCTGGTCGATCGAAACCACGGCAAACTGCTGCTCACCCAGATACGCCTCGATTTCCAAGGACTCCACCCGGGTCACCACGGCTGGCATTAACCCTCCAATCAGATCCATGTCCAGAATCACCTCATCCAGCTTTTCAAACGCAATCTGGTTCATGTCATCGCCTGTAAACCCCAGTTCCAGATGGGACTCCGCACCCCGCCAGCCATGACGCCGGTCATAGGCGTGCAACCCTTTTCTCAAGGCCAGCTGGGCCTGGCGCTGGAGTTTGCTGTTGATCGTCGTGTACACGCGGTAGCCCTTGGTATAGGCCTCGGCCCCGTATTCCCCGAACATCTGCGCGCGTGCCATCTCTCCAATGTACGGGGCATTCATCTCGACCCTCGGGTAGTGGACCGATGCGCTTACCGGCTCATCCAGCATCTTGTGATAGGCATCATCATCAATGAATTCAAGCTTGTGCATTCTGCCGAGCACATAATTGCGGCGAATGACGGCACGCTCGGGGTTGACGATCGGGTTAAACCTCGAAGGGGCCTTGGGCAGTCCAGCAATCATGGCGATCTGTGCAAGATTCAGATCATGCACGCTGCGCCCGTAATAGACCTCGGCCGCTGCACCCACACCGTAGGCCCGGTTCCCCAAGTAGATCTTGTTCAGGTACAGCTCGAGGATTTCGTTTTTGTTGAACTCGTGCTCGATCCTGAGGGCCAGGAAAATTTCCTTGAGTTTGCGTCGGTAGGTACGCTCGTTGTCCAGAAAGAAGTTCCGGGCTAACTGCATCGTGACGGTACTGCCACCCTGTCGTTTTTCTCCGGTCAGCAATACATAAAGCGCAGCACGGGCCAGACCCTGATAATCAACCCCCAGGTGCTCGTAAAAGCGGTCATCCTCGGCGGCAAGAAATGCCTGAACCAGCAATTCCGGGATCTCATCCACCCCCAGGGGTTCACGCCTTTGTTCTCCATACACGGCAATCAGCTTGCCATCCCGGCTATACACCTTGAGTGGCACCTGCAGTTCCACGTCCCTGAGCACGGCCACCCCAGGCAGGGAAGGTGCCAGGTAGATGTAGGTGGCGAGTACTGCCACAATGATGGCAAGAAAAGCCCCAAGCGCAAGGCGCAAAAGCTTCAGGAGATGGGCCATGAGTCCTGGAGGGGAAAGCGACCGCCTGACATCATTGCGCCTGACGCAGGATCCCGGGCCAGACGGTGGGCCGAAGCCGTATGGCTTCCTTCCTCATTCACCGGTACAGACATACGGACTCCCGCCAATCTTGACGAATCAATTCAGATGGACTGCGCTCCCCGACCCAGGCAGTTTCCTGTTCTGTCATTGTAAGTGAAAGCCCCTGACAAGTCATGACACGGGCAGGCGTTGTCGGGAAACGACAGCAGCCTACATAGGTATAGACGCATACCGGCAATATCCGTTCAAAAATGTGCACAAAAAGATGCAAAAATTTCGAAAGCATGCCCCGAGAAGCGTATGTGGCCAATAGTCACTGCCGGAATCGATTCCGTGGCATGTCTGCCCAGAGTCACCGGCGACGTGCACTTGCCCTTGTCTGAAAACGTGCCTGCACCTAAAATACCGGTCTGTCTACACCAAAAACCAACTAAAACAATCAGGAGAATCTCATCATGTCCTCAACAGAAGACCGCCTCATGGCACTAGCAAATGAAAATCTGGATACTGGCAGGGAACCGGATATGGACACCCGCTTTGGTGACTCTGGTGTGTCCTCTGTGGATGCCGTCGCCTTCATCAAGAAGGTCAGCCAGGAATTCGGAGTGACAGTCCCTCCTGAAGACTTCTCCCAGTTCCAGTCTCTGCGGGAACTGGCCGCCTATCTGGATTCAAACTCCGGGTAAACCTTTTCCGGTTCAGGGATGTAGGCAGAACTGCATCCGGATATCGTGGTGCACGTGTGCCCTAGTTCCCAGGCCGGGACAAACGCAGACACTGCGATGGTCATGGACAATCGGGGCACCGTACAACGTGACTCGACCCTGTGCCCCTGAAGGTGAGCACGCACAAGGAATTGGCCACCGCAACAAATGACTGGTGGCATCCGTACAGGAAAACCCGGGATACCACAATTTTTCATGTGGACCTGCGGCCTCACAACACTCGTGAGGCCGAGGCGCTGGAGTGGCTGGATTCCGAGGAACAGGCACGTTGGCACCGGTTTCGCCATGTCCGCGCCCGGTATGAATTCAGCTTGTGCCGTGCAGCATTGCGTGCGATTCTCTGCAAACATCTCGACTGCCGCAACGAACAACTCGCCTTTGGGACATCGAAATACGGAAAACCCCATGCCCTGGTGGATGGAGAACAAGAGGGCATCGGTTTCAACGTCAGCCACAGCCACCAGCACGGGCTGGTAGCGCTTGCCCTGCATGGACGTGTCGGAGTGGACGTGGAAGAACGGAACATGCAACAGAACCTGGATGAAGATATTCAGTCGGTATTTACCCCGAACGAGCGTGAGGACCTTGCTGCGACCCACGGCCCGCAGAAAATCCACTTGTTTTTCCGCCTGTGGACGATGAAAGAAGCATTGCTCAAGGCACTGGGTACGGGATTCTCGCTGGACATGTCAGGAATCGAAATTCCGAAAACCCTGCGCCAGGAGATGAATGCAGGCGAATTCTGCTTCCCTCAGCTGCCGCAAGTCCGGTGGTGGCTTGAATCCCTGGATGACCCGAATTTTGCCGCAGCCCTGGCACATGAACTTAACCCGGTGTGATGCCGCCCCGGAAAACGAACCAAGCGATTCGGTCCGGTCTTTTGAACCTGATAAAACGAGAATGCGACCTGCCTCATAAGGATCATGTGGGAAATTCCTGAACCAATCTCAGTGTGTGAAGTCCGGCTGGATAAAAATACAGTCACGCTCTTGCGACAGCACGGGAATCCGTCCGGGCCTCGACTCGTGCTGTGTCATGGCAACGGTCTCGCCATTGACCTGTACTACCCGTTCTGGTCGCTGCTTGCCGAGGACTTTGAGCTGATCCTCTACGACCTTAGAAACCATGGCTGGAATTCCGTGGGCGAACGCCGCGATCACAACGTGCCCGTGCTGATACAGGATTATGCCCTGATACTGGAATCCATCGACCGCCACTATGGCAACAAGCCCAAGATCGGGGTATTACACTCCGTCGCGGCGCTGATCTCGCTGCTGACGGCACCGCAGGACAACAGCTGCTCGGCACAGATTCTTTTCGACCCGCCCGTATGCAAGCCTGGTGCCAGCCAGACCGAATTTGACGTGGCTGCCGAACACGCTGCATCGCTGACGCGCCGACGTGGATACCGATTCCAGACAGAGGAAGAATTTTCTGATTTCCTGAGCTACATCCCGACCTTCACCCATGTGGTTCCCGGGGTCCGGGAGCTCATGGCCAAGACTACGCTTCGCGAGGTTCCCGACGGGTTGGGGTATGAGTTGCGCTGCCCACGCGAATACGAAGCCCAGATCACCGATTACGTCCGCAGCTTTTCCCCGCTGGTGGATTTTGAAACGCTCCCGTGTCCGACGAAGGTCATCGGCGCGGACCCGACCTTGCCGTATGCCTATCTGCCGACGTTCGATCTCAGCGACGTCCTGACTGTCGATTATGATTTCATCCCTGAGACCACACACCTTCTTCAACTGGAAAAGCCGGTGGACTGTGTATCAGCGGTGCGAGAATTCCAGGAACAGCAACAGTTGCCCGACGCCTGAAGGCGGCTGTGGTACCCACAACTCGTCAAAACAGACCCGTGATCGCGAAGTGCGTTAGGCCTTGACCCAAAACCTCTGCCGTTCGAATGGATAGTCCGGCACAGAAATTCGCCTTCGCATCTCGCCTTCAAAAAGACCTGCGAGCGAAACCGCTTGCCCTGCCTCGTAGGCTTCTGCAACTTCCAGCATGAAGGAAGGCACTTCATCCGTCTGCACATCATGGGAGTTTTCCTTCGCTGCCGCTGCGGGCACCTCTTTGCCAGTGCCCCTGGCAAGTGACTGAAGTTGAGCCCGGAGCGAGGCCACGTCACTGAACAGGACACCGGCCCGATGAGCGAAGTGGGCGCGTCCCGTACTGGCCGTCCATGCCATATCCGAAAGCAGGGGGCCGGATGCACTGTCATCATCCGAAAGCTCCTTCGAGTGTGCATCGAGCCAGGCAAGATACGCTTCGGCCAGTTCCCTGAGAACGCCTTCAGACTTGCCAGAAAGCGGCAACAGGCGGGTCTTTCGCAAGTCGGTTGCAGGTATTTCAGAGGGGGTCTCCCGGGATGAATCCGACGGGGGCAACGTCACCAGTTGTGCATTTCCTGCGGGAGAAGATCGCGGATGCTCTGGGTACGAGGCATCCTCCGACGCCTGATACCCTTCGACCACCACGTGGGCATTGGTTCCGGAGATTCCGAATGCGCTGACCCCTGCACGCGCAGGTCGACCCTCATGCCGAGGCCAGTCCATGGCCTCAGAAACCACTTTCACCGGCAACTGCTCCCAGTCCGTGTGCGGGTTCGGGTCACGAAAATGCAGGTGTTGCGGAATCCTGTGCCGATCCATTGCCAGCACCGTCTTGATGAGCGCCGCAATGCCGGCAGCGGATTCCAGATGTCCGAGGTTCGTCTTCACCGAACCGATCAACAGGGGATCGTCCGCCTCCCGCTCGCGCCCGTAGACCCTCGCAGAAGCATTGACTTCAATGGAATCACCCAGCTCCGAACCGCCTCCGTGCGCCTCGAGATAGTCCACTTCGTGCGGTGAGATACATGCTCCGGCAAGCGCCTCCTCGATGACCCGTTCCTTCGTCGGACCCGTCGGCACTGTAGGCCCTGCACTCGCCCCGCTGTGGTTGATGGCCGAGCCGCGGATCACGCCCCAGATTCGATCGCAATCCGCCTGCGCCTCATCAAGACGCTTGAGGACGATCATTCCACAACCTTCACTGCGTACAAACCCGTCCGCCGAGGCATTGAACGTCTTGCATCGTCCATCACGCGACAGCATTCCGAGTTCGGCAAGTTCACGGGTCAGCCCACTCGAAAGGATCGCGTTGACTCCGCCGGCCAGCGCCAGGTCCACCTCGCCCTGGAGTAAGCTCGCTACGGCATGATGTATGGCGACCAAAGATGAAGCGCAGTTGAGCATGACCGGCATGGCCGGTCCCTCCAGGCCCAGGCAAAACGAGACACGCCCGACCGCCATGCTCCCTGCCGTGCCGAGATAGCTGGGGCCACCACTGTCCATCATCAGGTCCCGGTATTCGCTGGAAGCAATTCCGGCATAGACCCCGGTGGGACTGCCCCGCAACTGCTCAGGATCAATGCCGGCATCCTCGAGTGCCTGCCAGCTCGTCTCGAGCAGCATCCGTTGCTGTGGGTCCATGCTGTGTGCCTCAATCGGCCGGATGCCGAAAAAGCGTGCATCGAAGTGATCGATACCCTCAATGAACCCGCCACGCTGGTAGCCAGCATCGCGTATTGCAGGATCCCCCAGCACCCCACCCCATAAACCGGTGTCCTCGCGCCCGTCACTCACGGTTTCGCGCCCCTCATCGAGCACCTGCCAGAATTCGGCAAGATTGCGGGCACCCGGGAACCGGCAGGCCATGCCGATGATCGCAATGCCCCCCTCGATCGATGCATCTTCGGATACGGACACCGGGGCAGGCTGGACCTGAGGCGCGGGGGTCCCTTTGACTTCGCCCAGTTCCTCGGACAGGTGGCGGGCCAGCGAGATGATGTCCGGGTAATCGAACACCACCGTGTTGGAGGCAGTGTACTCATCCGAGAAGGCCCGGTTCAGGCGGTTTCGCAGTTCTACGGCCATCAGCGAATCCATACCGAGATCGAAAAAACCGACGGCGGGCTCCGGAGCCGAAGGCAGGCGCAGCACCGCCTGTACCTCCCCCTGCAGATACGACTCCAGCAGGCGGCCCCGTTCAGAGGCTGGGGTTTGCTGCAGCCGGGCCATCACATCGGCCGACGAGGCCACAGCACCGGCTTCGGCCTCGTCGTCTGTCACAAGCATCTCCTCAAGAAACGGAGGTCGCGCACTGACGGCCTTCTCGAACACCGACCAGTCCATCGACATCACCACGGAGGTCGTAACATCCTGGCGCACCAGCCGTTCAAGGGCCTTGAGACCTTGCTGCGGGGTGAACCAGCGTCCACCCAGTGCAGAGCGCTGGCGTTCGATGCGGTCTTTTTGTTCTGCAGCTTCGCCGATCTCGGACCATGCGCCCCAGGCAATCGCCTGTCCGGCAAGCCCCAGGGCGCGCCGATGGCCGGCCAACTGGTCCAGAAAGGCATTGGCTGCGGCGTGGTTCGCCTGGCCTGGATTCCCCATCACGCCCACGCGGCTTGAAAAAAGAATGAAAAAATCGAGGTCACGATCCAGGGTCGAGCGATGCAGGTGCCAGGCACCCAGGATCTTCGGCCCCAGTACCCGTTCGAATCGCTCCCAGCTCTGATTTGTCAGTGCCCCGTCCGACAGCACCCCGACGCTATGAATCACACCGGCCAGGGGTGGCAGTTCCTGGTCGATGTGCGACATCATCCGGTCCATCGCCGAGGCATCTGTCACGTCCGCAATCTCCACGTGGATCGATGCCCCGCGTTCGCGAAGCTCCCGGATCGCGGCCTCGGCCTCGGCATCCGGGCTGCGGCGCCCATTCAGCACGAGGGTCCCGGCACCCTGCCCGACCAGCCAGTCGGCCACGGCAATGCCGATCCCGCCCAAGCCACCGGTTACAAGGTAGGTGGCGTCCTGGCGCAGCCGGCCTGTCGCCAGCGGCGGTGCCGTGACAACAATCTTTCCCAGATGCCGGGCAGACCGCATGAACCGCAGGGCAGCTCCCGCTTCAGCCAGAGGCCACCGGCTGTGCACGATCGGCCCGATTTCGCCTGAAGCGAGCTGCCTCGTAACATCGTCCAGCACCCGCCCGACCCATGCCGGATCCGTCTTTTTCAGGACATCGAGCTCCAGGATGTCATAACCCACATCCGGGCGCACCGCTGCCATCTCCTCTGGGCTCAGGATGTCCCTGCGGGCCAGTTCCACGAACCGGCCTCCCTGGCGCAAACAGGACAGGCTGGCATCGATAAATCCTTCGCTCGTCAGGCTGTTCAGCACCACGTCCACGCCGGCTCCGCCGGTCACTTCGAGGATCTGCTCCCCGAAGGCCGTCGTGCGGCTGTCAAACAGATGCACGACCCCCAGTGATCTGAGGTACGCCTGCTTGGGCATGCTTGCCGTTGCCAGCACCTCGGCCCCTGCGGCCTGGGCAAGCTGGATGGCCGCAAGGCCAACCCCGCCGGCACCGGCATGAATCAATACGCGCTCGCCGGCCTGCAGTCCGGAAAGTTCATAGGAGAGTGCTGCGGAGACATACGCGCTCGGCACCGTCGCAAGTTCGGTGACCGAATACCCCGAAGGGGCAACAGAGACAAGTTCCTCTCGCGTGACCATCTGCGGACCGAAGGCGCCGAAACCAAGTCCTATCACGCGCTTGCCGACAATCGCGCTGCTCACCTCGGAGCCGGCCTCGATGACACGCCCGCACATCTCCCGGCCGAGCAGTCCCTCCTCTATGAACCCGAGGGAGCGGAAAACATCCCAGAAGTTCAGACCTGCCGCATCGACTTCGACACGCACCTCCCTGGGTTCCAGCGCGCGCGCGGCAAGGGACTGCACGCAGGGGCGATCGAATGTGCCGCCCGGGTCCGGTGCCAGCACCCAGTCCGGCGTCTTCGGCAGTGCCAAGCGCGCTGGGCCGTCCGCAAAGCGGACCAGGCGCGCCACCTGCCGTCGACCCAGGCGATAGGCAATGTGGTTTTCGGCATCGGGATACAGCAGTTCATTGGCCAGATCGGGCAATGAGGCTTCGGGTTGCGGGTCGAGGTCGATCATCTGCGGGCGCAGGTGCGCCGCCTCGCGGTCCACGGCCTTGCCGAAGCCCCACAGGATCGCACCGGCGAGTTCCCCGCCGCGCTCTCGCTCCAGAATCTGCGCCCCCCGCGTGATCAACCAGATGCCCTTGTCAGGCTCACGGACCGAATCGGCCACACCCTGCACCAGGGCCAGCGCGCTCGCCCCGTTGCGCTCGACATCTCCTGCAATTTCCGCAGTACTCGCCTGCATGCCATGCCCGTCGAGTCCTGCGAAATGCACCACCCCGCTGAAGGGCAAATCACCTGGCAAGTGCTCCACAAGTTGCTGCCAGGACTCGCGCATCATCGCATCCACGTACACCTCATGCACGCCGGGGCCGCACACCTTGAATTCGGCAGCCTTGTCAAAACCGGGGCCTGCCAGCACCACCGTCTGATTGCGGTCTGCAAGCTCGTGCGCTAGATGTGCAGCGGTCCCGCCCTCATCCGCCATCAGAACCCACATGCCCGGAGCTTCATGCACCCGGGCGGGACCGCGGGCTACAATCACACCCCGATCAGGGAGTTTGGCTGTCTCGGACTCGTCCACGCCCAGGATTTCAATCGCATCAAAACCGGCATCGCCAAGTGCCTGGCGCCACACCGCAGGGTTGGCCAGCGCATGGTGTGGACGGTAGTCATCGGCGAAGCGCCACCAGCCATCCAGTTGCCCAAAGGTCAGGTCCATCCAGCCCTGGCCGCGAAGGTTCTCGAGTGCGATCAACTGTCCGGAAGGGGCGAGGAGTTTCAGGCAGTGGGCCAGCGTCTCCGGCAGCAGGCGTGTCGCATGAAGTACATTGGATGCGATCAGCAAATCATAGCCGTGCACCTCGAAGCCCTGATCCTGCGGGTCTTTCTCGATGTCCAGCGGGCGATAATCAATGTGGCCGCCGCCGTCCCCGAAGCGCGCCTCCGCTTCTGCGAAAAAGCCCGCCGAGATATCCGTATAGGTGTACTCGAACTGTCCCTGCGGCAGTTCCGGCAACACGGATGCCGTCGCGGAACCCGTTCCCGCGCCTACCTCGATCACCCGCAGACGCCGCCCGCCAGGCAGCGCACCGACAAGCGTACGGACCGCCTCTCCCAGCATTCGGTTGGCCGCTTGAGCTACCGGTGCACGAAGATACAGGTCGGCCGCGGTAGGCTCGCCACTGCTGAACAACAGTGTCAGGGGATCGGCCTGTCCCCGCAGAACATCGGCCAGTGCGCTTCCGGAGCGCAGAAATAATCCAACCTCGGTCAGCCCGTGAGGAAACCGCTCGGCCATTTTTTCCGCATGTGCCTCAGGGTCCTCGACTAGCCCTTTTGGCCAGGCATCCTCGGACCCCGACAAGACGAGAAAGCCGTCATCGACCTCTTTCAGCACCTCGCACCGGGTCAGCATCTCGAGCATTCGGCGAAACAGACGCCCGTGATCTGCGCTCACGTTCAGTTGCTGGCGCAATGCATCCGGGTCGACGGTCTCGCCGGCAACACGCTGCCATCCCAACCGGTCCAGATTCGCGAGCGCAAAGGCCCAGGACCAGTGCTCGAGCTCCGAAAGCAGGGCGGCCCGGTCTTCGGGACCGACCCCCGCATCCTTCAGGTACTCGGAGAACAGCCGGGTACGATCCTTGACCGAAGCAGGTTCGGGGAAGAAGTCCGCAGCTTTCAACCCGGAGGCAAGAGCGCATTCACGCCACACCACCTCGTACAGCAAGTCATCAGTGCCTTCCAATGCTGAAAGCATCGCCGAGCGCTCAGCCCGCTTCACGGTGTAGCCGCTCAAACCACCGATCAGCATCCCGTTGGCATCGTAAATGTACACCTCACCGCTTTGCACCTCGGGCGCCTCGGCTAGAGCTGCCTCAGATTGCGCTGCGACGGCATTCATGCGCACATGGCAGAACACCTTCTGGGGAAGCGGACCGGCCAGCCATAGCTGCTCCCAGCCGAACGGCAGATAGGTCGTTGAGCCCTGCATCCCGTCCAGGCCCCGTGCCGCACCCACGACCTGGAAGCAGCCGTCGAGAACCAGTGGGTGCACGCCCAGTCCAACACCCCCCAGATCTTCCGGGACCGACACCTCTGCCAGGGCCTCACCAGGTGCAGCCCAAATTTTGGTCAGCGTTCGAAACGACGGACCCAGTCCAATTCCGGTTTCTGCCCGGGCACGGTAATAGTCCGACACCTCCATCACGGGCAGGTTTTCTGCCAGTGCCAGAAGGTCGATTCGCTCCGGCGCCTGAAGGGTGGAGGCACCCATTCCGATGCGTCCTTCCGCATGCAGGATCCAGTCTCCTTCATCGTGCTTGCTGAACACACGCAAAGAGCGTGCGCCGGCTTCCTCCTCGCCCAGCATGAGCTGCAGGGTCGAGCCCGGTTCCTCCATGCCATCATCAGGGTCCGCTTCCGGTACGATCATCGCATTGTGCAGCTGCATATCCCGCACCGTGGCATGTGGAGCGCCCTCGGCCAGGGAGGCCAGCGCCGCCATCGCCCCATATACCGCACCGGGGACCACAATACGCTCGAATACCCGGTGGTCCCCCAGCCAGGCCGGATCGGTAGCATACAGCTGTGTCTCGTATGTGATCCCGCCAGCGGCCGATTCGTGCCGGACTCCAAGTAGCGGGTGACCCTTTTCGCGCCGGTGCTTGCGTGGGGTTTCCATCCAGTGGCGTTCTCGCTGGAACGGATATTGAGGCAATGAAATCCTGGCGCGCGACTCGCCTGCGAAAAGTCCCTCAAAGCGAATCGGCAGTCCGGCCTCGTAGACCTTCGCGACCGCCTGTAGAAATCCTGCATCCGAACTTGGTTCTGGTGCCGAGGCCGAAGGCGCCTGGAGACTCGATATGCCGGGGGGTGCAGTCCGTGCCGATTGCGGCCAGGCTGAGGCCAGCATTGGGGCCAGGATCTTGCCCGGGCCGATCTCCACCACCAGGTCCACGTCAAGGCCGGACAAGGTGTCAATTCCCTCGGCAAAGGCGACTGCCTCGCGCGCATGACGTCTCCAGTATTTCGCATCCAGAGTTTCGCCGGGTCCCACAGCTGCACCGGTCAGGTTGCTGATCACCTTTACAGAAGGCGACTCGAAGGCCACACCCTCCAGGGAAGCCTCCAAATCGTCGAGAACCGGCTCCACCAGGGCACTGTGGAAGGCCCGGGCCGTGTTCAATCGCCGGGTGCGAATACCTTCAGAGTCGAAACGCTCAAGCAGACACTGCACTTCCGGGACCGGGCCGCTGACCACCTGATGAAGGCCGTTATAGCCCGAGATGCAAAGCGCGTCCCCATCCGTTTCCTTGTTTCGCTGGGCAACGGCCGAGGCCACCTGCTGTGCCGGCGCAAACACTGCGGCCATTGCACCTTCTGCGGTTTTGGAAAGCAGTCGGCCCCTGGCTTCAGCAAACCGCATTCCGTCCTCAAGGCTGAACACGCCCGCGGCATGCGCAGCGGCAAGCTCGCCGACACTGTGTCCGAACACAATGGCAGGACGAACCCCGAGGCTTGCCCAAAGGGCAGTCAACGCACATTCGAGTGCATACAGCGCTGGCTGCTCCCAGGCGGTATCTTCCAGGGCACCACGAGCACCCGGGCGATCAAACATCACATCCAGGAGCAAGGCGCCCCGCTGCTCGAAAAACACGCTCTCGCAACGGTCCAGTACAGCCCGCACTACTGGCTCACGCTCATACAGCGCTTGTCCCATACCCGGCCACTGACTGCCTTGCCCGGTGTAGGCAAATGCGACCTTTAGTGAGCGTGCATGGGCCAGTCCATCTGCCTTCGCCACCTTCTTCAACTGCTGCTGCAAGGAAGCCACGTCGGTGAATGCCAGGCCTGCACGGTAATCGAAGTGGCTGCGCCCGATCGAAGCCGTCCAGGCAAGATTGGCCAGTTGCTCATCCTCCGTGGCAGGATCCGGCTGAGCCACTTGCTGTTGATCGAGCCAGGACAGGTAGCGCTCTGCCAACGCGTGCAGTGCAGGCTCGCTCTTGGCCGAGAGCGGCAACAGGCGCGAAGTGCGTTTCACAAACGCCTGGTCGCGGCACTCCGCTACCGTCTGCGGCAGGGTTGTGGCAACTGCCTGGGCCAAGCCTACGGGTTGTGGTGCGGGCTCGGACACCGCGGGCGATGCGCCGTGCTGCTCAAGAATGATATGGGCATTCGTCCCGGAGATTCCGAAGGAGTTCACACCGGCGCGGCGCGGCTCATCGGTGGCATACGGCCACGACAGATTATCTGTAATCACGCGAAGCGGCAGGTGATCCCAGTCAAGACTCGGATTGGGGTTATGGAAATGCAGGTGCGTTGGGATCATGCCACGATGCACCACCAGGGCTGCCTTGATCAGCCCGGCCACGCCAGCCGCCGCTTCCAGATGACCGATGTTGGTCTTGACCGACCCTACCAGGAGCGGGCGATCGTCCCTGCGCCCACGGCCGTAGGCCGCCGCCGCGGCATTGAGTTCGATCGGGTCGCCCACCGTAGTTCCAGTGCCGTGGGCCTCGAGGTAGTCCACCATCGATGCGGACATTCCGGCGTGTGACAGTGCCGCCTCGATCACGGCCTCAAGTGCCGGCGTATTCGGCACCGTGAGCCCCGAACTGGCACCGCCATGGTTGACCGCAGCTCCCCGGATCACCGCCCAGATTCGGTCCCCGTCCGCCTGTGCCTCGCTCAGGCGCTTGAGGATTACCACACCGCATCCTTCGCCCCGCACGTAGCCATTGGCAGAGGCATCAAAAGCCTTGCACTGCCCGTCCGGGGACAACATCATCGAGTCCGCACGCAATTCGTATACACGGCCGTTGAGCATGGTATGCACCCCGCCTGCAATTGCCAGGTCCGCCTTGCCTTGCTGAAGATCAGCGACTGCATCGTGTACGGAAACCAGCGAAGAAGCACAGGCGGCGTCCACGGCTTTCGCGGGACCCATCAACCCCAGTATGAAAGAAACCCGCCCCGCAGCGCCGTTCATGTTGGTACCGCTCAGGGCATAGAGGCATCCGGCGGCCTCTTCAGGCCTTGCAGAATTCAGCACCATCATGCGGTACTCATCTGTGCTGATGCCGGTATAGACCCCTGTGCGGCTGCCCTTCAGGCACTCCGGATCGATGCCCGCATCCTCAAGTGCATGCCAGCTCGTCTCCAGCATCATTCGCTGTTGCGGGTCAAGCATCTGCGCTTCGACGGGTGAAATCCGGAAGAACGCGGCGTCGAAGCGGTCGATGTCTTCCACGAATCCCCCGAACTGGCAGGCCGGGCTGCGCACCGCATCGTCCGGGAACAATGCATCCACGCGATCGACCCCAGTGCCGGGTTCTGCCTGCGTGATGGCATTTCCTCCGCTGTCCAGCAAATGCCAGAAAGCTGCAAGGTCCGGTGCACCCGGGAACCGGCAGGCCATACCCACGATGGCGATCGGCGGGCTAGAGGTCAAGCTCTCTGGTTTTCGCACATCTCCCTCCGGGCCGGGAGATAACTTGGCATCGTGCGGGTTATCCGGTTTCACGAAATGAATTCTCTGTTCTTATGAATTGTGAGAAGCCGAAAGTTATGGTAGTCCGAGCTGGCCTCGATAGTAAACCCCAAGCCATCTTTAAAGGCAGGACCGGCGCTTGCAAGCCGGGCACCTCCGTATACAAACCCCCTCGTGTATAATGGAACCGCCTGTGATTACCTTGACTTCCTGCGCCAAATGTCCGGTTTCCTGCCACCGGATGCAACCCCCTCCCTGTGGCCTGTGACGGCGGAACACATCATCCTGATCGGGGCCATGGGGGTCGGCAAGTCGTCGGTCGGGCGAAAGCTCGCCAAAAAGCTTAAGCGGCCCTTTTTTGACAGTGACCAGGTCATCGAAGAGAAGACCGGCGTCGATATCGCCACCATTTTCGACTACGAGGGCGAATCCGGTTTTCGGAAACGCGAGGAGAAGGCCATCGACGAACTGTGTCGCCGTCAAGCAATGGTGCTCGCCACCGGGGGTGGTGCCGTGCTCGCCGCAACTACCCGCAACCTGCTTGCAACACGTGGCACAGTCATCTACCTGAAGGCCTCGGTCGACATGCTTCTCAAGCGAACCCGCCACAGCGACCACAGACCCTTGCTGAATGTGCCGGACAAGCGCCAGGTCATCACCGAGCTGCTGCACCAGAGAGAGCCCTTGTATTTGCAAACTGCGGACCATACCATCGACACGGACCGGCGAACCGTGAGCTGGACGGCGAACCGGGTGTTACAACTTTTGGACCTGACGCCAGAGCCCTGAATCCCTCCCCGACGATGATTCAATTTGAAGTACAGCTAGGCATGCGCGGGTATCCGATCTATATCGGAGCCGGGCTTCTTGGTGAACCCCGTTATCTGAAAGAGCACATCCGCGGGAGCCGCGTGTTCGTACTCAGCAATGAGCGGGTGGCACCGCTGTACCTGGAAGCCGTCTGCCAACAACTTGAACCGAATCGCGTCCTGCACCTCGCGCTTGCGGACGGTGAGGCGACCAAGTCCCTGCAAACCGTGGAGCAGGTGTACACCTGCCTGCTGGAAAACCGTTGCGGACGTGATACGACGCTGGTTGCCCTTGGCGGCGGGGTGATCGGTGACATTACGGGCTTTGTCGCGGCCACCTATTTGCGTGGTGTGGACTTCATCCAGATTCCGACCACGCTGCTCGCCCAGGTGGATTCCTCGGTAGGCGGCAAGACCGGCGTCAATCACGCACTGGGCAAAAACATGATCGGTGCCTTCTACCAGCCACAATGCGTGATCGCCGACCTGGAGTGTCTGCGCACCCTCGAGGACCGGGAATTGCGGGCGGGGATCGCCGAAATCATCAAGTACGGGCTCATCCGCGATGCCGAATTCTTCGTTTGGCTGGAAGACAACGTCGAGCACCTGCTGGCACGTGACACCGAGGCACTGACTTATGCCGTGCACCGCTCCTGCAAGAACAAGGCCGAGGTCGTGGCCGAGGACGAGCTGGAAATCTCTGGAGCACGCGCGTTACTGAATCTAGGGCATACCTTCGGTCATGCCATCGAAACGGCGCTCGGCTACGGACAGTGGCTGCATGGCGAAGCAGTCGCCTGCGGCATGCTGATGGCCGCGCGGATGTCGATCCGGCTGGGCTGGCTGAACGAGGAGGCTGGTGAGCGCATCCAGGCGTTGCTGGCACGCGCGCAACTGCCCAGTGCCCCGCCCGAAGCCCTGCAGGCGGAGTCTTTCCTGGAACACATGGCACGTGACAAGAAGGCACGTGCGGACCAGTTGCATCTGGTACTGCTCAGGGACATTGGCGAGGCCGTGCTCACTGACGAGTTTCCGGCATCGGCCCTGAAAGACACGCTGCAGGAATTTTGCGGGACCTGAACGGTGCGAGGTATCCCGGCATCCGACCCCGTACACAAGGTCCAATCCACCCTCCCGGCTCCGTATGGTGCACACGAGTCCGGCAGCCGGGGACGAATGCATGCCGAGGCCCCGGCTTCACACCGCGGAGAATACCGGCGCGATCGCGAGCGGATCATCCATAGCACGGCCTTTCGCAGGCTGGAGTACAAGACCCAGCTGTTCGTCAATCACGAGGGAGACCTGTACCGCACCCGCCTGACACATTCCATTGAAGTGGCCCAGGTGGCACGCAGCATCGCGTACCGCCTCAAACTCAATGAGCCGCTCTGCGAGGCGATTGCACTGGCCCACGATCTGGGCCATACCCCGTTCGGTCACGCCGGCCAGGATGCTCTCAACCGCTGCATGCAGGCGCATGGCGGCTTCGAGCACAATCTGCAATCCCTGCGGGTGGTCGACCTGCTGGAACTGAAGTACCCGCAGTTCCCGGGCTTGAACCTGACGTTCGAGACCCGCGAAGGCATCCTCAAGCACTGCTCGAAAAAGAATGCGCGAACGCTGGGCCCGGTGGGGCAGCGTTTTCTTGAGCGCACGCAACCGGGCCTGGAAGCCCAGCTGGCCAATATTGCCGATGAGATTGCCTACACCAGCCACGACATCGATGATGGCCTGCGCGCCAACCTGATCACCGTACCCCATCTCAGGGAAGTCGAGCTGTTTGACCAGCACTTCGATGCCGTTGAGCGTGAATTTCCGAAGCTTGGACAGCGTCGAAAAACCTACGAGACCATCCGCCGGATCCGCAACCAGCTGGTGGCAAACCTGATCTCGGCAAGCAAGGCGGCCATTGCCGATGCCGAGGTAGGCAGTATTGATAAGGTGCGCGAGGCACCGGGCCCCCTGATCCGCTTTAGCGGTCCCATGCGTCAGAAAAACCAGGCGCTCAAGCACTTTCTGCGTGAACACCTGTACCGTCACGAGCGCGTGCACCGCATGAACCGCGAGGCTGCAAAAGTGGTCGCGGACCTCTACGCCGCATTCCTTGGCGATGCCCGCCTGATGCCGGATGAGTACCACAGGCTCGCCAGTGAGGCCACCGGCCAGGACGGCGACAGTGGGCGTGCGCGGGTGATCTCCGATTATATCTCCGGCATGACCGACCGCTATGCGATCGCCGAGCACTGGCGAATCTTCAACGAGAAAATTTTCTAGGCACCTTTTGGTACCGTCCGGCGCTTGACCCTGTCCTTGCGCAAGGCGCATCATGGAACGCACACGCCATCGGGAGATACGCGCACCCACGCACGGCCCTCGGGCGTGAACAAGAACAAACCCTGCACCGCAGTGCCCATTGATCCGCCGTGTCGACCCGAATCCCGCAATCCTTCATCGATGAGCTGATCGCGCGCACGGATATCGTCGAACTTATCAGCGGCCACGTGTCCCTGAAAAAGAAGGGCCGGGAGTATATGGCCTGCTGCCCCTTCCACAACGAGAAAACCCCTTCGTTCACGGTCAGCCCGGAGAAGCAGTTCTACCACTGCTTCGGCTGCGGTGCGCACGGCACCGCGCTCGGCTTCCTGATGGATTATGAACGTCTCGAATTCCTGGAAGCGGTCGAGGTCCTGGCGCAACGTGCCGGCCTGGAGGTGCCCCGCGATGCCGGTGCTCCGGCGCCGCAGAGCCACCACAAGCTGCTGGCCTTGCTGGAGCAGGCCCAGGCTCATTTTCGCAGCTGCCTGCGTGCAGAGCCCGTAGCCACCGGGTACCTGAAAAATCGTGGACTGAGCGGCGAGGTTGCGGCACGCTTCGGACTCGGATTCGCGCCGGACCGTTTTGACAGCCTGCTGAATGTGCTCCGGGGTAAAGCCAGTGAAGAGGAGCTTTTACACAGCGGACTAGTCAAGAAAAACGTCCACGGCAAGCTGTACGACTGTTTTCGAAACCGAATCATGTTCGCGATCCGTGACCGGCGAGGAAGGGTGATCGGCTTCGGCGGACGGGTACTCGACGATGCCGTTCCCAAGTACATGAACTCTCCCGAAACCCCGGTATTTCACAAGGGTGATGTGTTGTACGGCATGTACGAGGCGCGCAAGGCCAAAGGCGCCTCGAACAACCTGCTGGTTGTGGAAGGCTACATGGATGTACTTGCCCTGGCACAGCACGGCATCGAGAATACCGTGGCCACGCTGGGCACGGCCACGACCTCACAACATGTCCAGCAACTGTTTCGCTATACCCAGGAAATCATCTTCTGTTTTGACGGTGATCGAGCCGGTCGCGAGGCGGCCTGGCGCGCCGCCGAGCACACCGTGCCGGTGTTTCGAGATGGGCTGGAAGCGAAGTTCCTGTTCCTGCCGCAAGGGGAGGACCCGGACAGCCTGATTCGCACACGCGGCAAGGAGATTTTCCTGCAGTATGTGGAAGACAGCATCCCTCTGTCCGAGTTTATCCTAGACAAGCTGAGCCGCGATTCGGACATTCGCACTCCCGCAGGCAAGGCCCGTCTTGCCCAGCGCGCAAAGCCGCTACTGTCGAAGCTTCCGGACGGCGTGTTCAAGAAGCTCGTTTTCGAGGAACTGGAAAAAAGGGTCGGCGCACCGGTGCATTACGCTGTCGCCAAGCCAACACCAGGGAGTGCTCATCGATTCAAGATGGCCGATGCCCTGACCCGTGCCACCCCGGTGCGGCTTGCGATCTCTGCCCTGCTACACCAGCCCGACCTGGTCAAGACGGTCACAGCCCCGGATTCCCTGCATGAATCGCCGATCCCGGGAGTGGCACTTCTTGCAAGAATCCTGCAAATCTGGCAGCAAGAACCCGAGCTCAGCCATGCGGCCCTGATCGAGCGCTTTCGCGGTCAGGAAGAGGCCCAGCAGCTGCAAAAGCTGATGACCTGGGAACCCCCGCAACTGCGAAATCCGGATCAGGCCTTCGAAGATGCCATGAAATGGATCTTCCGAAAGACCGATCAGGCCCGGGTGCAGGCACTGATCGACAAGGAACAAACGGACGGGCTGAGTGCAGCGGAGAAACAGCAGCTTCGTAACCTGCTCCACCACAAGGTGTCCTAAGGAAATTGGTGCAACCCGCTGCCGCGAATCCCGTGCTCAAATGTCACTGCAAGGCATATGTGTCCGGACCATCGCAAACGGCCTGCACACACAAATGATTCTAGGCTCCCGAATGCCACAGGAGGACTGACTGGTAAGTTAAGTCCTTGATTTCCATCAGGGTACTATTCATACCACCTAGATCCTGATATATTGTGGTGTTTGGTTCATGGAATGCCCGGGTCCGGGCAGCAGGTGTACATTTGGACGAAAATCAACAGCAATCCAGCAGCATCAAGCAACTTATCGCAAAAGGTAAGGAACAGGGCTACCTGACCTATGCGGAAGTCAACGACCACCTGCCAAGCGGCATCGTGGATCCCGAACAGATCGAGGACATCGTTGGCATGATCAATGACATGGGCATCAACGTCCATGAGCAGCCCCCTGACACCGACAGCCTGGTGCTGACCGACAGTGCCGCCACAGACGATGACGTCGAGGAGGCCGCCGCCGCCCTGGCCACCGTGGACAGCGAGTTTGGCCGCACTACCGACCCGGTCCGCATGTACATGCGCGAGATGGGGATCGTGAATCTGCTGACCCGTGAGGGAGAAATCAAGATTGCCAAGCGCATTGAAGAGGGACTGCGCCAGGTCCTGTTTGCGATCGGGCATTACCCGTCCACCATTGAGAAGCTGCTGGCGTTCTATGACAAGGTCAAGTCCGAGGAGTTGCGCCTGACGGACCTGATCGTCGGGTTCGTGGATCTCGATGAAGACACGGATGCCATCCCTCCGCCCGCGGCGCAAATCACCCAGGAAAGCAAGAATGCCGGGGTGAGTGAGGATGACGATGACGATGAAAAAGAACAGGACACCGGTCCCGATCCCAAGGAAGTCCAGGCCTATTTCAGGAAATTACAGCGGCTGTACAAGAAGTTTCTTTCCGCCAACAGCAATACCAAAAAACGGCTCAAGGCTGGGGAAGACCTCGCCAACGAGTTCACTATGGTCAAGCTCACGCCCAAAATGGTGGAAATCCTGACCACGGACTTCAAAAAAATGGTCGGCAGGATTCGTATTCACGAAGCACGTATCCGCCAGCTGTGCATACAGGATGCCAAGATGCCGCGGGACCGATTTATCAAGGTCTTTGTTGGCAACGAATCCTGTACCGACTGGCTGGACGCCCTGAACCGGTCCAGAGCCAAGTATGCGAAAGGCCTGCTGGCCCTGAAACCGGATATCGCCAAGGAGCAGGACAAGCTGTTCCTGATCGAGCAGGAAGCCGGCCTGACCATCGGCGAGATCCGCGACATCAATCGGCGCATGTCCATCGGCGAAGCCAAGGCCAGCCGCGCCAAGAAGGAGATGGTGGAAGCCAACCTGCGCCTGGTGATTTCCATCGCCAAGAAGTACACCAACCGCGGATTGCAGTTCCTGGACCTGATCCAGGAAGGCAACATCGGCCTGATGAAAGCGGTAGACAAATTCGAGTACCGCAGGGGTTACAAATTTTCGACCTATGCCACCTGGTGGATCCGCCAGGCCATCACGCGCTCGATCGCGGACCAGGCGCGCACGATACGGATCCCCGTACACATGATTGAGACCATCAACAAATTGAACCGGATATCGCGGCAGATGCTGCAGGAAAAGGGACGTGAACCGACCCCGGAAGAGTTGGCCGAGCGCATGGAGATGCCCGAGGAGAAAGTACGCAAGGTGCTGAAGATCGCCAAGGAGCCGATTTCGATGGAAACCCCGATTGGCGACGATGAAGACTCGCATCTTGGGGACTTCATCGAAGACGTCATCATTGAATCCCCGGTGGATTCCGCCTCATCCGAGGGTCTCGGTGAAGCCACGCGTGAAATACTGGCCTCGCTTACCCCGCGGGAAGCCAAGGTGCTGCGCATGCGTTTCGGAATCGACATGAATACCGATCACACCCTGGAGGAAGTGGGTAAGCAGTTTGATGTGACGCGGGAACGTATTCGCCAGATCGAGGCCAAGGCACTTCGCAAGCTTCGCCATCCGAGCCGGTCCGAACAGCTACGCAGCTTTCTCGAAATCGAATAGAATTCTTTTCGAGACACACCGTTGGGGCCTGTAGCTCAGTTGGTTAGAGCAGAGGACTCATAATCCTTTGGTCGTAGGTTCGAGTCCTACCGTAGGAGGGCCAATGGGCACGCTGGCACGCCATTCCGGAGCAAGCTTTGTCGGTCTGAACAATAATGCTTACCAGATAGAACGTGCGAAAGTGCACACTCAGGATGTCCAGTCGTTGTGCCGCTTCATCCACGGCGACTACATGCAGATACCCGAAGATGACAACTGCTACGACGGCGCCATTGCCATCGAGTCCATGCCTCATGCACCGGACAAGACTGCGGCGTTTCGGGAGATCTTCCGCGTCCTTCGCCCGGGGGCTTGCCTGGCAGGCTACGAATGGTGCCTTACCAAGGATTTCAACGCACACAATCAAGAGCACCTGCGAATCAAGAAAAGTATTGAAATCGGGAATGCGCTGCCGGACATCGCCCTCACATCGGAAGTTTGTGACGCATTTCGCATGGCCGGATTTGAGCTCCTGGAAGCCCGTGATCTTGCCCCCGAATCACATCCAACAATGCCCTGGTATCGTGCCTTGCAGGGCCGAGATCTCAGCTTTTCGAGTATCCCGCGCACACCTATCGGGCGCGCCTTGACCAATATGGGATTAAGGGTTTGCGAGAAGCTGCGTCTGGTACCCGAGGGTACCACGGCAGTCAGCACGGTACTGAACCTCGGGGCGGATACGTTGACCGAGGGCGGTGAGTCTGGAATTTTTACACCAATGTTTTTCTTCCTGGCCCGAAAACCTCTGCCTTCGGAGAATTGAACGTG